>NZ_JBMKIG010000007.1:0-301964 GCF_049238005.1 Enterobacter cloacae complex sp. IR5459 | reverse complement strand
CGGTACCACGACCGGAGATGGAGAATACGTCTTCGATTGGCAGCAGGAATGGCTTGTCAATCGCACGCTCTGGTTCTGGGATGTAAGAATCCAGGAAGCCAGCCAGTTCGATGATTTTCGCTTCCCACTCTGCATCGCCTTCCAGCGCTTTCAGCGCGGAACCACGAACGATTGGAGTGTCGTCGCCTGGGAAATCGTACTGAGACAGCAGTTCACGAACTTCCATCTCTACCAGTTCCAGCAGCTCTTCGTCATCAACCATGTCGCACTTGTTCAGGAACACGATGATGTAAGGAACGCCTACCTGACGACCCAGCAGGATGTGCTCACGAGTCTGAGGCATAGGGCCATCAGTCGCAGCAACAACCAGGATCGCGCCGTCCATCTGCGCAGCACCGGTGATCATGTTTTTAACATAGTCGGCGTGGCCTGGGCAGTCTACGTGTGCGTAGTGGCGAGTCGGGGTGTCATACTCAACGTGAGAAGTGTTGATGGTGATACCACGAGCTTTTTCTTCTGGTGCGTTATCGATCTGGTCGAAAGCACGAGCAGCACCGCCGTAGGTTTTAGCCAGTACGGTAGTGATTGCAGCGGTCAGCGTTGTTTTACCATGGTCAACGTGGCCGATAGTACCGACGTTAACGTGCGGTTTTGTACGTTCAAACTTTTCTTTAGACATCGATTGTCCCTCTAAGACACGGATAAATCGGTGATATCACCACATCAACCAGGCGAAAATGCCTGAACTGTTGAATACATTTACATTGAAACAGAGAGAAAGGGAGGGAGAAGTGAAGTGGTGCTGATACCCAGAGTCGAACTGGGGACCTCACCCTTACCAAGGGTGCGCTCTACCAACTGAGCCATATCAGCACGTATTGGAGCGGGCAGCGGGAATCGAACCCGCATCATCAGCTTGGAAGGCTGAGGTAATAGCCATTATACGATGCCCGCATCCTGAAACTCGGCTACCCAGTTCTTTCTGTAACAAAAAAAGAGATTTCTCTCTTTTCTGTTCGAGCTGGTCAATTTTTCCAACCAGCTCCGGCGGCGTTGACGCTGCCAGAAAGTGGTGGTGGGGGAAGGATTCGAACCTTCGAAGTCTGTGACGGCAGATTTACAGTCTGCTCCCTTTGGCCGCTCGGGAACCCCACCGGACTTGATGGTGCCGACTACCGGAATCGAACTGGTGACCTACTGATTACAAGTCAGTTGCTCTACCTACTGAGCTAAGTCGGCATCAAGTAGCGCGCATTCTATGGAGACCTGCGCAGTCATGCAACTAAAAAATTGCATAAAACGTTCTTTCGCTCACATTTTATTCGAAACCAGGGCTAACCGCTGTAAATTCATCCGCTCACGGTTAAAAATTCAACATGAACGCCTGATTTCGGCACGCTATAGCCCCACGTGATACCTGCCCGGTTAAGCATCGCTTTCCCATATTTTTTCTTATTATTCCTCTCATCTGGTGTTAACCTCCTGCCCATTGTCCAAAATTAACTATGTGATGAGCCCGCACCCGCCGTTTCGTGATGGTTCACAGAAGCATGCTTATGAGCAAAAAAGAGCAAACGTTAATGACGCCCTATCTTCAGTTTAACCGTAGCCAGTGGGCAGCCCTGCGTGACTCCGTCCCTATGACACTGACGGAAGGTGAAATCGCACGGCTAAAAGGGATAAACGAAGATCTCTCCCTGGAAGAGGTGGCAGAAATCTATCTCCCCCTCTCTCGCTTGCTTAACTTCTATATCAGCTCCAATTTGCGTCGTCAGGCCGTACTGGAACAGTTCCTCGGCACGAACGGTCAACGTATTCCTTATATCATCAGTATTGCGGGCAGCGTGGCAGTGGGTAAAAGTACCACCGCGCGCGTGCTTCAGGCGCTGCTGAGCCGCTGGCCGGAACACCGCAGCGTGGAGCTGATCACCACCGACGGCTTCCTGCATCCCAACGAGGTGTTGAAAGAACGCGGCCTGATGAAAAAGAAGGGCTTCCCGCTCTCTTATGATATGCACCGCCTGGTAAAGTTTGTTTCAGATCTAAAATCGGGCGTACCTCACGTTACCGCGCCGGTTTACTCACATCTGATCTACGACCGCATCCCGGATGGCGACAAAACGGTTGTGCAGCCCGACATCCTGATTCTGGAAGGCTTAAACGTCCTGCAAAGCGGGATGGATTACCCTCACGATCCGCATCATGTGTTTGTCTCTGACTTTGTCGATTTCTCAATCTATGTCGATGCGCCGGAAGATTTGCTGCAACGCTGGTATATCAACCGCTTCCTGAAGTTCCGCGAAGGGGCGTTCACCGACCCGGATTCCTACTTCCACAACTACGCCCAGCTCTCTGAAGAAGAGGCTATCAGCGTGGCGACCGGGCTGTGGAATGAGATCAACTACGTCAACCTCAAAGAGAACATCCTGCCGACGCGCGAACGCGCAAGCCTGATCCTCACCAAGAGTGAGAAACACGCCGTCGACCAGATTCGTTTACGGAAGTAGACCTCAGACGTAAAAAAACCGGCTTATCGCCGGTTTTTTTATTTATGCATGCGGCTTTTCGCCGTTTTCATCCTGATCGACCGCGAAGCAGGCCACCAGCTGTCCACCATAATCCTTTAGCTGTGGCTGCAACTGCGTACACGGACCGAAGCGGCGACGGCAGCGGGCGTTAAACGCACATCCCGGCGGCGGGTTAAGCGGGCTTGGCAACTCACCGGTCAGCTTAATGCGCTCCCGGCGGTCATCCGGGTTCAGCCGCGGCGTCGCAGACAGCAGTGCCTGGGTATACGGATGACGCGGGTTAGTAAAGATCTGATCTTTCGTCCCCTTCTCCACGCAGCGTCCCAGATACATCACCATCACCTCATCGGCAATGTGCTCGACCACGGACAGGTCATGGGAGATGAAGACGTACGACAGTCCCAGATCCTGCTGTAAATCCATCATCAGGTTAAGCACCTGCGCGCGAACGGACACGTCAAGCGCTGAGACCGGCTCATCGGCAATCACCACGTCCGGGTCAAGCATCAGCCCACGAGCGATGGCAATACGCTGACGCTGACCACCAGAGAACATATGCGGGTAGCGATCGTAATGCTCGGTTTTAAGCCCCACCTTCGCCATCATCGCCAGCGCTTTTTCACGACGCTGCTCTTTGCTCAGATTGCTGTTAATCAGCAGCGGTTCTTCCAGAATCTGCCCCACTTTTTTACGCGGGTTTAAAGAACCGTACGGGTTCTGGAACACAATCTGGATTTTCTGGCGACGCAGCTTCTGCGCCTGCGGATCGTGCTTGAGCAGATCCTGGCCCTGATAGTAAAGCTCGCCGCCGGTTGGCGTTTCAATCATCGTCAGCAGACGGCCCAGCGTGGATTTCCCACAGCCCGACTCCCCGACGACCGCCAGCGTTTTACCGCGTTCAAGGCTGAAGGAGACGCCGTCCAGCGCTTTTACCAGGCGCTCGGGGGCAAAAATCCCCTTCTTCACCGGGTAATGTTTTTTCAGGTCGATAGCCTGCAACAGCGGCTGTTGCGTGGTGGCCTGGTGCGTACTCATAGTGTTGGCCTCCCGGCATCATCGAGTGGGTAGTGGCATTTTGACTGCCGACCATCGGCCAGCAGATTCAGCTCTGGCTCCTCGGCGCGGCATTTATCTGTCGCATACGGGCAGCGCGGATTCAGCAGGCAGCCATGCGGACGGTCATATTTACCCGGAACCACACCCGGCAGTGACGCCAGACGCGCTTTGTCCTGGGCAAACTCCGGCAGCGCACGCAGCAACGCCTGCGTATACGGATGACGCGGCGCGCGGAAGATATCGTGCGAACTTCCGGTCTCCACCACCTGACCCGCGTACATCACGATGATTTTGTGCGCCGCTTCCGCCACCAGCGCCAGATCGTGCGTAATCAGCACCAGCGCCATGTTCTCTTTCTGCTGCAGCTCCAGCAGCAGCTCGATGATCTGTGCCTGGATGGTCACGTCAAGCGCCGTCGTCGGTTCATCCGCAATCAGCAGCTTTGGCCGACAGGCAATCGCCATGGCGATCATCACGCGCTGGCTCATCCCGCCTGAAAGCTGGTGCGGGTAAACGTCCAGACGCGATGCTGGGTCAGGTATCCCCACCTGGTTCAGCAGATCGATAGCACGCTGGCGACGGGTTTTCTTATTCCCACCCTGATGCACCTTAATCGCTTCCATAATCTGGAAACCCACGGTGTAGCATGGGTTCAGGCTGGTCATGGGGTCCTGGAAGATCATCGCCACTTCCGCGCCCACCAGCTGGCGGCGCTGTTTTTCGGAAATACGCTTCAGATCCTGACCGTTGAACTCCAGATTTTCCGCCATCACGCGGCCGGGGTAGTCAATCAGCCCCATAATCGCCAGCGAACTCACTGACTTACCGGAGCCCGACTCTCCTACAATCCCGACCACTTCGCCCTGATTAACGCTGTAGCTGATACGGTCCACGGCGCGAAACGGTGTGCCTTCGTCGCCAAAGTGCACGGATAATTTATTTACATTTAATAACGCCATCTCGTGCCTCTTACTGCTTCAGTTTGGGATCAAGTGCATCACGCAGACCATCACCCATCAGGTTAAATGCCAGCACCGTCAGCAGAATCGCCAGACCCGGGAAGGTGACGACCCACCAGGCGCTTTGCGCGAACTGCAACACGTCGGAGAGCATGGTGCCCCACTCCGGTGTTGGCGGCTGCGCACCCATGCCAAGGAAGCCAAGAGCGGCCATATCAAGAATGGCGTTAGAGAAACCGAGCGACGCCTGAACAATCAGCGGCGCAAGGCAGTTTGGGAAGATATTGATAAACATCTGACGCATCGCACCGGCACCCGCCACGCGAGAGGCGGTAACGTAGTCGCGGTTCACTTCCACCAGCACCGCCGCACGGGTCAGACGCACATAGTGCGGTAGCGCAACAAACGTCAGCGCAAGCGCGGCGTTACCAATCGACGGACCGAAGATCGCCACCAGCACCAGCGCCAGCAGCAGGCTTGGCAATGCCAGCATAATGTCGACGACGCGCATGATGATGTTATCAACAATGCCGCCGAAGTAGCCTGCCACCAGGCCGAGTACGATCCCCATGATCAGCGACAGTACGACAACGAGGCAGCCAACCAGCAGCGACAGGCGTGCGCCGTACATCAGGCGCGAAAGCACATCGCGACCCACGTCGTCGGTGCCCAGCAGGTGCGCCAGGCTTCCGCCGTCCTGCCATGCAGGAGGTGCCAGCAGCGCATCGCGGAACTGATCAGCCGGGTTATACGGCGCAAGGACGTTCGCAAACACCGCAATCAGGATCATGATGGAAACATACACCAGCCCGACGACCGCGCCTTTGTTGCGCTTGAAGTAGTGCCAGAATTCCTGCATCGGCGTCATTGGCACCGGTGCGGTGACCACTTTATTTTGAGTAACTTGTGACATGATGGCCCCTTACTTCTTATGACGAATACGCGGGTTCACCACGCCGTACAGCAAATCGACCAGCAGGTTGACGAGAATAATCATCGTCGCGACCAGCAGTACACCGCCCTGCACAACCGGATAGTCACGGCGTTGCAGCGCATCAATCAGCCAGCGTCCAAGACCCGGCCAGGAGAAGATGGTTTCGGTCAGGATCGCCCCCGCCAGCAGCGTACCGACCTGCAAACCGATAACGGTTACCACCGGCAGCATAGCGTTTCGCAGGGCATGAATGATGATGACGCGCATACGGGTCAGGCCTTTAGCGCGGGCAGTACGAATATAATCCTCGCCCAGCACTTCCAGCATGGAGGAACGGGTCATACGCACGATCACCGCCAGAGGGATGGTGCCCAACACCATTGCAGGCAGGATCATGTGCGCAACCGCATCAATGAAGTTGCCCTCTTCGCCCCAGATCGCTGTATCAATCAGCATAAAGCCGGTTAACGGATTGGTGTCGTCAAGGAAAACCATATCGCTGACGCGTCCGGAGACCGGCGTCAGGTTCCACTGCACCGAGACCAGCATGATCAGCATCATGCCCCACCAGAAGATAGGCATGGAGTAGCCGGTCAGTGCCAGGCCAACAGCGGTGTGGTCAAAAATAGAGCCACGTTTAACGGCAGCCAGTACGCCAACGGGGATCCCTACCGCGGTCGCGAAGATCATGGCGCAGATACCGAGTTCCAGCGTCGCTTTAAAGCGAGGTACGAACTCGTCCCACACCGGAAGACGGCTTTTCAGTGAAATCCCTAAATCGCCGTGCAACACGCCCCAGATATAGTGGAGATACTGCTGCCACATCGGCTTATCAAGGCCGAGTTCAGCCAGCAGTTGCGCATGACGTTCAGGGGAGATACCACGCTCGCCCGCCATAATCATCACCGGATCACCCGGGATCATATGGACGAAGGCAAAAGTGAGAAGGGTGATACCGATAAACGTCGGGATAACCAGTCCCAGACGTCGGAGGATGAACTGCAACATAACCCGGATTCTCTCTGATGACGCACACTCAGTGGCGTGACGTCTGTATTGCTCACAAATGTAAATTCCCTCTCCCTGTGGGAGAGGGTTAGGGTGAGGGGGTGCATGCACGCCCCACACCCCTGCCCTCTCCCACAGGGAGAGGGAGAACACCCTACTTATTATTCAACAGACACGTTTTCGAAGTGGTGTTTGCCCAGTGGATCGACCACGTAGCCCTTCACTTCTTTACGCACTGGCTCGTACACGGTGGAGTGAGCAACAATCAGCGCCGGAGCCTGATCGTGCATGACAACCTGCGCTTGCTTATACAGTTCGATACGTTTGTTGTGATCGTCGGTCGCACGCGCCGGCTGGATCAGATCTTCAAACGGCTTGTAGCACCAGCGAGAATAGTTAGAACCGTCTTTCGCTGCCGCACAGCTGAACAGGGTCGCGAAGAAGTTGTCCGGATCCCCGTTGTCACCGGTCCAGCCCATCATGACCGCCTGGTGTTCACCCGCTTTGGCGCGCTTCAGGTACTCGCCCCACTCGTAGGTCACAATCTTGGCCTGTACGCCAATCTTCGCCCAGTCAGCCTGAACCATTTCCGCCATACGGCGTGCGTTCGGGTTGTAAGGACGCTGTACCGGCATCGCCCACAGCTCAACGGTAAAGCCTTTGTCCTGGCCCGCTTCTTTCAGCAACGCTTTCGCTTTCTCAGGATCGTAGGTGTAGTCCTTAATGTCGTCGTTATAGCCCCACATGGTTGGTGGGATCAGGTTCTTGGCCGCAACGCCTGCGCCCTGGTAAACGGCTTTGATGATCGCTTCTTTGTTCACCGCGTAGGTCAGCGCCTGACGCACTTTCACGTCATCGAACGGTTTCTTCTCGGTGTTGAAGGAGAGATAACCCACGTTCAGGCCCGCCTGCTCCAGCAGGTTGATATTTTTGTCCTGCTTCATGCGCGCGATGTCAGCCGGGTTTGGATACGGCATCACCTGACATTCGTTTTTCTGCAATTTTGCGTAACGCACGGATGCGTCAGGCGTGATGGAGAAGACCAGACGGTCGATCTGCGGCTTGGTGCCCCAGTAGCCCGGGAAGGCTTTATACAGAATACGGGAATCTTTCTGGTACTGAAGCAGCTGGAACGGGCCGGTACCGATTGGGTTCAGGTCCACTTTTTCCGGAGTGCCGGCTTTCAGCATGTTGTCAGCGTACTCTTTAGAGAGAATCGAGGCGAAGTCCATCGCCAGGTCAGCCAGGAATGGCGCTTCCGGACGCGTCAGCACAAACTGGACGGTTTTATCGTCCACTTTTTTCACTTCAGCGATCAGGTCTGGCAGACCCATCCCTTCGAAGTATTCATAGCTGCCGCCAGACACTTTATGGTACGGGTTCTGGGCATTTTTCTGACGGTCGAAGGAGAACACAACGTCGTCGGCGTTAAAGTCGCGCGTAGGTTTAAATTCTTTGCTGTCCTGCCACTTCACGCCCTGACGCAGGTGGAAGGTATAGGTTTTACCGTCTTCGCTGATATCCCACTTTTCAGCCAGGCCAGGAATCACTTCCGTGGTGCCGGTTTTAAATTCAACCAGACGGTTATAGATCGGTACAGAGCTTGCGTCGTAAGTCGTACCAGAGGTAAAGAGCTGTGGGTTAAAGCCTTCCGGAGAGCCTTCAGAACAGTAAACCAGGGTTTTTGCCTGTACGCTTGCTGCAACGGTCATGGCCACCAGGCTCAGACCAAGCTTCAGCATCCCTGACTTCTTCAAGGAAATACTCATTATTGTGCTCCAATGTGATGTTTTGCTTTGTTGTGTTACGCCGCCTGACCTTTATTTATTTTTTACCCGGTCCGGTCGGTGATGCCCGAAGGCGTTAAAAGGGATAGAGAATCCTTTCAGAAGAGCGTTTGAGTTGCAGCGCAGATCCTCCCTGAAATGCCCCTCGTGCCCTACAATCTGTCAACAGAATGTGAAAACGTCAATACAGGTGGCGGGGATTTACGTGGAGTGTGAGAAACCGCAAACAAAGATTAAAAAAACCCTGACCGTGAGTTTTCAGCAGAGAAATTTATGCTACTCGCCATGATGCAGCACAATTATCTTCATATTTCGCAACACTCAGTGATTAAGTTTTATTCAGAATGGGTAAATTTTCTTACAGGATGGTGATTATCTGAGCACTAAATACCGCGAACGTTAAAACGCACAGCGAAAAATGCTGAGGTTATCCATAAGCAACGCGAAAAAAGATCAAACTATATATAAAAAAATACAATGGATTATGTCACAAAACCGCAAGCAGGCAGGGGGAAGCAGGGCTAAGGGGTATTTTGAGGACTCGTGCGGGGTAACGCGTTAATGCAAAAAGGGCTAACCTTGCGGTTAGCCCTTTTTAGAATGTGGTCGGCGAGAGAGGATTCGAACCTCCGACCCACTGGTCCCAAACCAGTTGCGCTACCAAGCTGCGCTACTCGCCGAATGCGGAGCGCATCTTACTGCTGAGGTGCGCCCCCGTCAATCCCTTATTTTCAAAAAGCCATTCAACTGGCGATATTCTCGCCAGACCAGCTACTGCGCGGCTTTTGTGGTGTTATCAGGGAGTTTACACCAGTTGTTGTTTTCGTTAATCCCACCGTTCGGTGAGGTATAGCCGAGACAGCCCATAATGGTGTCGTACAGCTCAACGTGACGGCGCGGTACCTTGATCTCTGCCTGCTGTTTCAGATGGGCAAACATTTTGGCTTTGTCCGGATTTTCCAGGTACTTATCCGACATCCACATGATCATCGGCACGCGGAACTGCTCAGGCGGGGCCAGCTTACGCGGCGTACCGTGTAAATGCTCTTTCTCGTTGATGGACTCGCCGTGGTCGGCCGCGTAGATCACAATCGCTTTCTTATCGCGAAGCTGGTCGATCACCCGACTGAGGAAGGTATCCACATACAGAATCGAGTTATCATAGGCATTGATCAGCTCCTGCTTGCTACAGTTCTTGTTAATGCCGACGCACTCAGGCGTCCATTTGGCGAAATCGCGCGTGTAACGCTGATAGTAGCTGTAGTGTGACCCTTTGGTATGCAGAACAATAAGATGCTTACCCTGCGGATGGTTTTTCAGTGACTGTTCCATCTCAGAGAGCAGCAGCATGTCATCAACGTTCTTTCCGCGGTTACGCGGCTCGGCGCCAATCTGCTCGCGGTAGGCGATGTTATCCGCCATGGTGTTGGTGTAGAACCACATCTCACTTTGCATGGCGAACAGATCGGAGCTAAATCCAAGCTGCTTCAGAACAGCAAACACGTTTTGCTCTTTGAGAGTACGCTGAGGATTATCACTCGCACCGCCCTCACGAACAAACATACAGCGCAACGAGAGCTTCGTGGCGGTATCGCAGGAGTAGCCGCGGTAAGCTACAAGATTCTTTTCCTGCGCCAGTTTCGGGGTGGTATCGCGGTCATAACCGAGGATACCCATATGATCCCAGCGCGTCGTTTCGCCGATAACGAAGACCACGTAAGTATCATCCAGCCCGTCAGCCGGAGCCTGGTAGGTGAACTTTTTGGTTGGGTTAATCAGCGATTTCACATCGCTGGATTCGTCCGCCTGAGCCCAGGCATAAAGACCTAACGCCGACAGCCAGTTAGACGGCAGATACGAGTTAGCCACCACGCCGCCGTAGCTTGGCATATCCACGCCTGTCGCTTTTTCGATCCTTTTTTGCTGTTTTTCCATCAGGCGAATAGGCGCCCACACCAGCAGACCCGCCAGAAGAACGACGGCGACGTTGCGGATGCGCTGTCCCCGGGTACGCAGCTGGCGTAACAGGGTGTAGCGGCAGGTGTTACTCCAGATAAAGAAGAGCGGGATCAGGCAGGTCAGAATCGTCCACAGGATGAACCCTTGACCCACCACCTCTTTCGAGAGGTCGATGTCCGTGGTCATCACCGAGGCCACAATACCGTAGCCAATGACCACATTCATGAATGTCATGTAATAGCTTGCGGCGGCGGAGATAATCACCACCAGCGAGGCCAGAACCTGCCATGTACGTCTGCCAAAAAGCGAGAGCAGACGTAGCAGGAAGAAGGTCGCCAGAATTGAGCCAAACACTTCAATCGCGGCAAAAATTCCATTTCTTACAGTGAGGTGTTCGAAATAACCTTCCACTCGTCTGAACAGCACCGCGCCATTCAGAAACAAACCGATATAGACAGCCAGCATCAGACACAATCTTTGCTGGGTAAGAGACCTAATATATTTCATGCAAACAACCCTGGGGGAAGGGGTATAAAGACCCGCCGAATCTCAGTGAGAAAGCTGACAGAGTAAGTAGATGCGAGAGAAACCGTTATCAGAAACGTCTACAAGCGCGATAAGTAGACCACAGCAGGAAAGAAAAGTGGCAGCAGAGAATGTGAATCGATGAAGATTTTTACAAAATAGCAAGTCCGGAAGCGATTTAGAAATAAATAAAAGAGGCCCTGCGGCCCCTTTTTATCGAATCATGCATGCGCTTCTTTATATACCTCGCGCTGCGGCTGACGAATCGTGGTGGACAGCGCCAGCGAAATAATCAGCAAGGCAAATATCACGCAGAATGTCACGTAGAAGCCACCAAACAGCGAGGCAATCAGTGAACCGCAAATACTGCCGATACCGAAGCCGAGATAAATCACGCCGTAGTTTTTCGCCAGGTTGTTCAGGCCGAAGAACTCGCTCACCAGCGACGGGAAGACGGTAATAGTGCCGCCAAAGTTAAAGGCTACGCAGGCTATCGCCGCAAAGAATGTCGCCTCGTTCAGCGGAGCGAACAGCAGTGCTGCCATACCCACCAGGGAGATCACCTGCCCCAGCGTAATCACGCGGATCCGGGCGATTTTGTCAGACAAGATACCCAGTACCAGACGACCCGAGAGGTTAGCGATAGAGATGACCGTTACGGCGTTCGCCGCCGTCGCCGCGTCCAGTTTTACCATTCCCTGCGCGATATCTTTCGCCACACCGATGACATACAGACCGCTCATGCAGGCCGTCAGGAACATCACCGCCAGCATCCAGTACTGCGGCTTACGCATGGACTGAGCGAGGGTGAAATCGTTCTCCACCACGCCGTTAACGGTTTTCACTTCCTGCTGCGGCGCATCTTTCATCAGCGTGGCGCCGAAGAGGATCATTACCAGCACAATCACGCCCCAGATCATAAAGGTTTTCTCAAGCCCAACCGAGGCCAGCAGATGCGCATCGATGAATTTGAAGCCGAGGCTGCCCAGGCCATATGAACCAATGGCAAATGCGGAGATAAGCCCTTTACGCTCCGGGAACCACTTCACGCAGTTAGACAGCGTCAGCAGATAACCTGCGCCGTCCGCCAGCCCCACCAGCACCCCGGCGCTCAGCCACAGCATCATCAGGTTGTTAGAATATGCCGTCAGGAAGAATCCCAAGCCCAGCAAGATCCCGGATGCCATGGTTACACGCTTCACGCCGAAACGTTCCTGAAGTTTGCCCGCCACGGAAGAGGAAATTGCTAACCCAAGACTCAGCAAGCCGAAGGAGAATGCCACCTGGCTTATCGGCGCGCCGAGCTTATCGGACAGGGCGCTGTTAAACAGGCTCCAGGTATAGACCGATCCCAGTGCGAACTGGGTAACGATGGTGCCGAATAGCGTCAGCCAACGCGTGCGGTTATAAGTTGATGTGTTCATGGCAGTGTCCTGCAAGATAAATTATGGAAATTCGCTGAGGACAACGATAAACAAAACCTTTATAGCGTTGGGGAAAAACGGAATGAAATGCAGGAGAGAAGGAATGAAATGCCTGGGATCTGGAATGAATGACCTTGCCGGGGAATGAAGCGCTGTTCTGTTAGTGGGCACTATCGCTCCAGACCCCGTCATAATTGTATTAAATATGTTATCGTATCGTTTAAAAAAATAACAACCCTTAAAATTTGGCGCTCAATCCCAGCGTATATAAATATTCTTCTTCAGTTTGCTGGTTATAGCTGATCTTCGCCCAGGGGTGTAAATCACCATACTGCGTATCAACACGCCAACCCAATGAGTTCACGCTGGCATGCCAGAGGGGATCGGTAAGCGACTGCGTGGTGGTTGTATCCTCAAACGCATTCACCGTTACAGGGGGGGCGCCATCAGTGCGCCACGCCATGACGGGCCCGGTGGTGAAATGTCCCGCCACGGGAAAATTCCAGCCAACGCTCAGAACGGTTTCCGCATCCGAACCGGAGGGATCGTTCAGGGTAAACCCCGTAGCATTCTGCGTGCGGTTAATACGCTCCGCGAGAATATCTTCATAACGAGGTTGGTGATCGGCGTCCCATGTATAACGTTCCGTCGTATTACTTTGTGCATCTGAAACGATATATTCCTGTTGCCACGCAAAAGCGGTGTGACAAAAAAGCAGGCAGACTGAAACACCCACCAGGCCAGAAGCAGCATGGCGACCACTGATTTTTTTTATCATCATCAAAGCGACTCCAGAAAGAGCCGAGTTCGGCGATATATGTCATTGTTCGAAGAGGTATTAGGGCGTATAGCCCTGTATTAACTATTGTCTCTTTAGCAGACACGTCAAGCCGGGCAGATTGAAATTTTTGCGTTTACCGTATCAGGAAGGGAGATGACCTATGCAACGTTGCGGCTGGGTAAGCCAGGATCAGCTTTATATCGATTATCACGACAAGGAATGGGGCGTACCGGAAACCGACGGTAAAAAACTATTTGAAATGATTTGCCTTGAAGGCCAGCAGGCCGGGCTGTCGTGGATCACCGTTCTGAAAAAGCGTGAGAACTATCGCAAAGCCTTCCACCAGTTCGATCCGGCTGCGGTTGCCGCCATGACCGACGACGACGTACAAAAGCTGGTTCTGGATACCGGTATCATCCGCCATCGCGGTAAAATTCAGGCCATTATTGGTAACGCGCGTGCTTATCTGGCGATGGAGCAAAATGGCGAACCCTTTTCAGCATTTGTCTGGTCGTTTGTGGATAACGAGCCGAAGGTGACGCAGGCCGCCACGCTTGCAGAGATCCCAACGTCGACCCCCGCCTCAGATGCCCTGTCGAAAGCGCTGAAAAAACGCGGCTTTAAGTCTGTGGGCACCACCATCTGTTACTCCTTTATGCAGGCCTGCGGGCTGGTCAATGACCACATTACGGGCTGCTTCTGCCATCCGGAGGGCCACCATGATCCGCAAATGGCAAAGTGAGAACACCGCGCCGCTTTTGAGTCTGTGGCTGGAGAGCACCACCGAGGCGCATCCGTTTATCGACGCAAGTTACTGGCAAGCGAATGAAGCGGTAGTGCGGGATGAATACCTTCCCGCCGCCGAGACCTGGGTCTGGGAAGAAAACGGTACCCTGTGCGGTTTTATCAGCGTCATGCAGTTCCAGTTCGTGGGGGCGCTGTTTGTCGCCCCGGCGTTCATCGGAAAGGGGATTGGGCGTGCGCTGCTGAACCACGTTCAGCAGCACTACCCGTATTTAACCCTGGAGGTGTACCAGAAAAACGTGCGGGCGGTGAATTTCTATCATGCTCAGGGTTTTCGCATCGAAGACAGCGCCTGGCAGGATGATACCCAACACCCGACGTGGATCATGAGCTGGCAGGCGGATCAAACGCCGTAAGGGTAAGCGCCGGCCCCTCATATTTCTCCACCCATGCCAGCGCCGTATTCCCCGCGCAGCCATTCCCCAGCTTCGAGCTGGGGAGATCTTTGGTCAGCACGTTTACGGCGCCGTTCTTACAAATACCGCCCTCGTCCAGCGCCAGATCCGGCCATGCGCCCTGATGAATGCAGAAAACGCCAGGGCGGATCCCGTCACTCACCACGGCGCCTGCCAGCACCTGCCCGCGCGCGTTCCAGACCCGAACGAGATCGCCGTCGTTAATCCCCCGCGCCTTTGCATCGTCGCTATTCAGCGCGATCGGCTCACGACCCGCCACCGCATACTGCTCGCGCAGAGCCGAATAGTTGAGCTGGCTGTGCAGACGATGGGCAGGATGGGCAGACAGCAGCTGAAGCTGCCCCGGCTGCGCATTGCCATGCCATTCGTCCGGCTCCAGCCACGCCGGATGCGGCGGACAGTCCGCGTAGCCAAAGCTGGCGATGCGTTCGCTGTAGATCACAATCTTCCCGCTTTCGGTTTTTAACGGGTGATTCTCCGGATCGCGACGGAAGTCAGCAAAGCGCACAAACCGCGCGTTCTGCTCGCTTTCCGGCATTTCGAAGAGTTGATTCGCCTCCCAGAACTCAACAAATGGCGGCAGGGATACGCCCTGCGCAGCCCCGCGCTGGCTGGCAATCTGGTAAAATGTTTCCAGCCATTGCAGATCCGTTTTGCCCTCGGTGAAACGCTCCCGCCCGCCCGCTTCCCACATTTCACTCAGGTCGGCAAAGACGTCGAAATCATCCCGCGCTTCATCCCGGGGAGCCACGACGCGCTTCATCGGCACCATATGCTGGTTGCTGTAATCCCCCGTCATGGTGAGATCGTTACGCTCGAACGAGGTCGTGGCAGGCAAAACGATATCGGCATGTTTCGCTGACGCAGTCCAGAAGCACTCCGAGATCACCACCAGCTCCGGTTTCTGCCAGGCGCGGATTAGGCGGTTGGTATCCTGGTGATGGGTGAAATTGGCCCCACCCGCCCACCAGATAAACTTAATATCCGGGAAATGGCGATCCTGACCGTTGTGCTGATAAAACCCGCCGGGGTTCTCCAGGGCTTCAACAATGCGTGCCACCGGAATTTTTTCCACAGCGTCCACGCCACCCTGCACCGAGCCCTGCATGGACGCCAGCACCGCGGCTTTACGCGTAGGGTTGCCGCCGTTGGCAAAGTGATAGGAAAGACCAAAACCGCCGCCGGGTGTGCCAATCTGCCCAAGCATCGCGGCGAGCGTCACCAACATCCAGTGCTTTTGCTCGCCAAACTGCTGGCGCTGCATCCCCCAGCCGGACATGAGCATCGTGACATGGCTATGGAATAACGTCGCCAGTTCGCGGATTTTAACGGCATTAACGCCGCAAATCGCCGCGGCCCACTCTGCGGTTTTGGCAATACCGTCGCTTTGTCCCGTCAGATAGTCGGCAAATTTATCGAACCCCGTGGTACAACGCGCCAGAAATTCCGTGTCGTGCCAGCCGTTCTCCACCAGGGTGTGGGCGATGCCCAGCATCATCGCCACGTCGGTGCCCATATGCGGCGCGATCCATTCCGCGCTGTTGCCGAAGAAATCCAGGGTTTCAGAGCGCATCGGATCGATACAGATGATGCGCTTGCCGCTTTTGCGCAGCGCATCGAAGTAGGAAACGCCCTGCTCGTCGGACGCATTCCAGGCAATTTTCAGGGTATTGAGCGGGTTGGCGCTCCACAGCACCACCACCTCTGTATGCTCCAGCACCAGCGGCCAGCTGGTCTGCTGTTGATAAACCTCATTCCCGCCCACGACATACGGCATGATCGCCTGCGCCGCGCCGGTCGAGTAATCACCCAGATGGCCGGTATATCCTCCGGCCAGGCTCATATAGCGTTGCAGCAGGGTTGCAGCCTTATGCAGCACGCCGTTTGAGCGCCAGCCATAGGAGCCGGCAAAAATGGACGACGGGCCATAGCTGTCGCGGATGCGTTTATGCTGCGTATGGATCAGCGCCAGCGCATCGTCCCAGCTCACGCGCACGAACTCATCCTGCCCGCGAATACCCTGCGGTTTATCCGGTGACGCCAGAAAGCCTTTACGCACCATCGGCCAGCGGACGCGGGTCTTGCTGTGTACCTGATCGCGAACGACGGTCTGTAAAGAGTTGAGATGGCGCGAAGGCAAAGCCCCGCGAGACGACAGCACAGTGTCGCCATCGGTTTCGACCAGCATCGGCCCCCAGTGGGCGGCGGTCAGAATGGTTTTTGTTGAGGTGCTCAAAGCGTGCGCTCCTGGTTGCGTGCAGGTGTTTCGGCCTTTCATTGAGGCAATTTATCGTTTGTGACAAATTTCAGAGTTATACACTGAATTTTCTCCGTATCCGGACGTCATAATCCACTGCCACGTCCGTCGTGGCAAAGAATAAAAAGGATTAAGGAAATAAGATGAAAAAACGCGTACTCGTTATTGCCGCTCTGGTGAGCGGCGCACTGGCTGTTTCAGGCTGCACAACCAACCCTTACACCGGTGAACGCGAAGCGGGCAAATCCGGCATTGGCGCGGGTATTGGTTCCCTGGTGGGCGCTGGCGTTGGCGTACTCTCCTCCTCCAAGAAAGATCGCGGCAAAGGTGCGCTGATTGGCGCAGCGGCAGGCGCAGCCCTGGGCGGCGGCGTGGGTTATTACATGGACGTGCAGGAAGCAAAACTGCGTGACAAAATGAAAGGTACGGGCGTGAGCGTGACGCGCAGCGGTGACAACATCATCCTGAACATGCCAAACAACGTGACCTTTGACAGCAGCAGCGCGACGCTGAAACCCGCAGGCGCGAACACCCTGACCGGCGTGGCCGCAGTGCTGAAAGAGTACAATAAAACTGCCGTGAACGTGATTGGTTACACCGACAGCACCGGCAGCCAGGATCTGAACATGCGTCTGTCGCAGCAGCGCGCCGATTCCGTGGCCAGCTCGCTGATCACCCAGGGCGTAGAAGCGAACCGCATCCGCACCAGCGGCATGGGTCCGGCTAACCCGATCGCCAGCAACAGCACGGCGAAAGGCAAAGCGCAGAACCGCCGCGTTGAAATTACGTTGAGTCCTGTGCAGTAGGTAAAAGCAAAACGGCAACCCCGTTGCCGTTTTAGTATTTGCGCCCTCTCCTGTAGGAGAGGGTTGGGGTGAGGGCATCAGACCGCCACCCGGCAAATTGCTTGATTCGCCAGATTTTCCCGCTAAGGTATTCTCACTAAATTCAGGGAAATCAGCGATGATCAAACCAACCCGGGCCACCATTAGCGACGTGGCGAAAGCCGCCAAAACCGGTAAAACCAGCATTTCACGCTACCTCAACGGCGAGAAACACCTGCTGTCCGATGCGCTGCTGGCGCGGATCGAACAAGCCATTGCCGATCTCGACTACCGTCCCAGCCTGATGGCGCGCGGCCTCAAGCGGGGTCGCACCCGCCTGATTGGGCTTATCATCGCCGATATCACTAACCCCTACTCCGTTAACGTACTCAGCGGCATCGAAGCGGCGTGCCGGGAAAAAGGCTTTACCCCGCTGGTCTGTAACACCAATAACGAAGTTGATCAGGAGTTGCATTACCTCGATCTGCTGCGCAGCTATCAGGTGGAAGGGATCGTGGTCAATGCCGTCGGGATGCGCGAAGAGGGGCTAAATCGTCTGCAACAATCGTCTCTCCCGATGGTGCTTATTGACCGCAAAATCCCGGAATTTGCCTGCGATGTGGTCGGGCTGGATAACACCCAGGCGGCCACCACTGCCACCGAGCACCTGATTGAACAGGGTTTCGAAGCCATTCTGTTCCTGAGCGAACCGCTGGGTATGGTTAACACCCGCCGCGACCGCCTGGCTGCATTTCGCGCCACGCTGGCGCGTTATCCCGGTGTGATCGCCGAAAATGCTGAAATCCCCCTCCATGAAGCCGGACAGCTGGATAATACCCTGCGCCAGTTCCATACCCGCCATCGGGGAATGCGTAAGGCGGTGATCTCCGCTAACGGGGCGCTGACGCTTCAGGTTGCCCGCTCGCTTAAACGCATTGGCCTGCACTGGGGCAGCGACATCGGCTTGCTCGGCTTTGATGAACTGGAGTGGGCTGAACTTGCTGGCGTAGGCATTACCACCCTCAAACAACCCACCTGGCAGATCGGCTATGCCGCGGTTGAACAAGTGGTTCGCCGCATTGAAGGCACCCGCGACGCCGTACGCGAGCAGGTTTTTTCTGGCGAGCTGATCGTTCGCGGCTCTACTGCCCGTTAATTTCCCCTTCGTGACAGCGATCATAAATTCAGCATCCCGATCTTTTCTTTGGAACCGGTTCCATCTAGCGTAATACTATCGATTACGCTCTGGAGTCAGGAAATGAGCAGGAAAATTATGGTGGTCACCGCCGCGTATGGTGCGGATCAGGTGCGACAGGCAGGCGGTCAACGGGCAATGCTTCCCGTTATTGCCGGCGCAGGAGCTGATGGCGTTGAAATCCGCCGAGAGCTCTTCAGCCACGACGAGTTAATGGCCCTGCCTGCGCTGGGCGAGTCCATTGAACTGCTGGGTTTACTGGCGTGCTACTCCGCCCCGGCCCCCCTGTTTATGCCCGATGGAACCCTCAACCCGGATCTTCCGCGCTACCTTAGCGAAGCCAGCGCACTGAACGCGCTGTGGCTTAAAGTTTCGCTGGGTCATTTCAGCGACAAACAACCGCTTGAAGCCCTGCGCGCACTGCTGGATGAAAGCGGCATGACGCTGGTGGTGGAAAACGACCAGACCGACTGCGGGCAGCTCGCGCCGATGCAGCGCTTCAAAGCCGCCTGCCGGGTAATGGCGCTGCCGGTCACACTGACGTTCGATATGGGCAACTGGCTGTGGGTTGGCGACTCCCCGGAAGAGGCTGCACGTCAGCTGGCTCCCGCCGTGAGCTATATTCATGTGAAGGCCGCAGTCCCGCATAAGGCGCAGTTCCGCGCCGTCGCGCCGGATCAGACCGATTCTCGCTGGCGGGATCTGCTTAATCAACTGCCTGCCGACGCGCCGCGCGGTATCGAATTTCCGCTCGAAGGGACGGATCTCACCGCCGTCACCCGCCATTACGTCAACCTGCTGCGCGAGGAGTAAACCATGCACAAGACGCTGGACGTTATCACTATCGGCGAGGCCATGGCGATGTTTGTCGCCACCGAAACGGGCGAGCTGAGCGCAGTGGAGCACTTTATCAAACGCGTGGCAGGCGCCGAATTGAATGTCGCTACCGGCCTTGCGCGGCTGGGGCTGAATGTCGGCTGGGTGAGCCGCGTGGGCAATGACAGCTTTGGCCATTTCGTTCTCGACTCGCTGAAAAAAGAGGGCATTGATGCCGCAGGCGTCACGCTCGACGGACGCTTCCCGACGGGCTTTCAGCTGAAATCTAAAGTTGAAAATGGAACCGATCCCATCGTGGAGTATTTCCGCAAAGGCTCAGCGGCAAGCCATCTCTCCGTGGATGATTATCACGCCGCGTATTTCTCCTCCGCGCGCCACCTGCACCTGAGCGGCGTGGCGGCGGCGCTCTCGGCCAGCTCGTACGATTTACTCGATCACGCGGCTTCGGCAATGAAAGCGCAGGGCAAAACCATCTCCTTTGATCCGAACCTGCGCCCGGTACTGTGGAAAAGCGAAGCAGAGATGGCTGAGAAACTCAACCGACTGGCGTTTCAGGCGGACTGGGTTCTGCCGGGCATAAAAGAGGGAATGATCCTCACTGGCGAAAGCACGCCCGAAGGCATTGCTGATTTTTACCTCAACAGAGGGGTAAAAGCCGTGGTGCTGAAAACCGGTGCCGACGGCGCATGGTTTAAAACTGCCGACGGTGAGCAAGGCGCTGTCGCTGCGGTAAAAGTCGACAACGTGATCGATACCGTGGGCGCGGGCGATGGGTTTGCCGTCGGGGTCATCAGCGCCCTGCTGGAGGGCAAACCGCTGTCGCAGGCCGTGGCGCGAGGCAACAAAATTGGTTCGCTGGCGATTCAGGTGCAGGGCGACAGCGAAGGATTACCAACACGAGCAGAGCTCGGCGTCTAAATTCCCTCTCCCCGTGAGAGAGGACCAGGGTGAGGGCAGCAATCCGCACCAGATAATTAAGCCACCGTGTACCCTACAGACAACGGCGGCAACAACCTCAACAACAGAGGCAAGCCTATGAACAGTTCGACCAATGCAGTAAAACGCTGGTGGTACATCATGCCAATCGTGTTTATCACGTACAGCCTGGCGTACCTGGATCGTGCCAACTTCAGTTTCGCATCCGCCGCCGGGATCAACGAAGACCTCGGGATCACCAAAGGGGTTTCGTCCCTGCTGGGCGCCCTCTTCTTCCTGGGGTATTTCTTCTTCCAGATCCCCGGCGCGATTTACGCTGAACGCCGCAGCGTGCGAAAGCTCATTTTCATCTGCCTGATCTTATGGGGTGCCTGTGCGTCGCTTACTGGCGTGGTGAATAACATTCCTGCTCTGGCGGCTATTCGCTTTATTCTCGGCGTGGTTGAGGCGGCCGTCATGCCAGCAATGCTGATTTACATCAGCAACTGGTTCACAAAATCGGAGCGTTCACGTGCTAATACGTTCCTGATACTCGGTAACCCGGTCACCGTGCTGTGGATGTCGGTGGTTTCCGGCTATCTGATCCAGTCCTTCGGCTGGCGCGAGATGTTCATCATCGAAGGCGTTCCCGCGATTATCTGGGCCTTCTGCTGGTGGGTGTTGGTGAAAGATAAGCCAGCCCAGGCGAAATGGCTTTCTGAAGACGAAAAAGCCGCACTCCAGGCGCAGCTGGATAAAGAGCAGCAGGGGCTTAAAGCGGTGCGTAACTACGGCGAAGCCTTCCGCTCCCGGAACGTTATTCTGCTGTGTGCACAGTATTTTACCTGGAGTATTGGCGTGTACGGCTTTGTGCTGTGGCTACCGTCGATTATCCGCAGCGGCGGTGAAAACCTTGGCATGGTGGAAGTGGGCTGGCTGTCATCGGTGCCTTACCTGGCTGCGACCATCGCGATGATTATCGTCTCCTGGGCATCGGACAAGCTGCAAAACCGTAAGCTGTTCGTCTGGCCACTGCTGCTGATCGCTGCTTTTGCCTTCATTGGCTCCTGGGCCGTAGGCGCAAACCACTTCTGGGCTTCGTATACGCTGCTGGTGATTGCGGGTGCGGCCATGTATGCCCCGTATGGTCCGTTCTTTGCCATCATCCCGGAAATGCTGCCGCGTAACGTCGCAGGGGGCGCGATGGCGTTGATCAACAGTATGGGTGCGCTGGGTTCGTTCTTTGGCTCGTGGTTTGTGGGCTATCTTAACGGTGCCACCGGCAGCCCGTCGGCCTCTTACATCTTTATGGGGGTGGCGCTTTTTGCCTCGGTATGGCTTACTCTGATTGTTAAGCCTGCTAATAATCAACAGCTACCCGTCGGCGCACGCCACGCCTGAATCCTTTTAAAATCAACGGAGATTAGCATGAAGCCGTCCGTCATTTTGTACAAAGTACTGCCTGAAGATCTGCAAAAACGCCTGGAGGAACACTTTACCGTTACCCGGGTAAAGAACCTCAGCCCGGAAACCGTGGCACAGCACGCCGACGCGTTTGCCAGCGCCGAGGGCCTGCTGGGTTCGAGCGAAAAGGTGGATGCAGCGCTGCTGGAGAAAATGCCGAAGCTTCGTGCTACCTCAACCGTTTCGGTGGGATACGACAATTTCGACGTGGATGCGCTAAACGCGCGCAACATCCTGCTGATGCACACGCCCCATGCCCTGACGGAAACCGTCGCCGACACGCTGATGGCGCTGGTGCTTAGCACCGCCCGTCGTGTAGTGGAAGTGGCCGAGCGCGTGAAAGCGGGCGAATGGACCAAAAGCATTGGCCCGGACTGGTTCGGCGTGGACGTTCATGGCAAAACGCTGGGGATTGTTGGGATGGGCCGTATCGGTCTGGCGCTGGCACAGCGCGCGCATTTTGGCTTCAACATGCCCATTCTGTATAACGCGCGCCGTCACCACAGTGAAGCTGAAGAACGTTTCAACGCCCTTTATTGCGAGCTTGATACGCTGTTGCGGGAAGCCGACTTTGTCTGCCTGATCCTGCCGCTGACGGATGAAACGCGTCATCTCATCGGCAAAGCGGCGTTTGAAAAGATGAAGAAATCGGCCATTTTCATCAACGCGGGTCGTGGTCCGGTGGTCGATGAGAAGGCGCTGATTGAGGCACTGCAAAACGGTGAGATCCACGCCGCTGGTCTGGACGTGTTTGAACAGGAGCCGCTGCCGGTGGATTCTCCGCTACTGACCATGCCGAACGTTGTCGCCCTGCCCCACATCGGCTCTGCGACTCATGAAACACGCTACAACATGGCGGCGACCGCCGTGGATAACCTGATTGCCGCGCTCGGCGGTAAAGTGGATAAGAACTGCGTTAACCCGCAGATACAACAGTAGAAACGAAAAAACCCGCCAGAAGGCGGGTTTTTGAATTTAGTGCTACTGGGCTGGAAGCTTACAGGCTTACAACGTTACCAGCTGCTGGGCCTTTAGCGCCGCTTTCGATGGTGAAGGAAACTTTCTGACCTTCATCCAGAGATTTGTAGCCATCGTTCTGGATAGCAGAGAAGTGTACGAACACGTCTTTAGAGCCATCGTCAGGAGTGATGAAGCCGAAACCTTTATCAGCGTTGAACCATTTTACCAGACCAGTCATTTTAGCAGACATAGAAATTACCTTATTAACAAATATATTGTGCCTTCCGGCTTGATGGATTGCGTTACAGATTTTTAAGCGATGAAGGAAGGGTCACTACGAAGGGTATCTATGGATAACAATCTGGACTGCTTTACTAAACTGCTTTAGGTCTGTGTAACAAACCGACGAACATAGTTATACCGATGTGGTAGATGAATGACAAGCGTTATTTTCATCAAGCATAAAAAAAACCCCGCCGAAGCGGGGGTTTTTCTTATTCCGTAGCAGCGACCGCTGCGCTCCAGGCCTGGCTAAAGGCCTGATGCTGGGACGCGAGCGGACCGATCAGCGCGTTATACTGGCTCGCCTGCTGGGAGGTCGGGAATTGGATACCGTTAGAGACAAAGCTCACCTGCGTACCTTGTTCACTAATAAAGTCACCCACCTGGACCAACTGCTGAGTAAAGACCTGCGCCGCCGGGATCAGCGGTTGCAAAGCGTTTGACGGCTTGGTCACGACTTTCTCATACACCTGGTCATAGACCGGTTTAAGATCCTCGCCCTGCTTCAACGCGGAACGCGACGCATCAGCCTGCATTTTGGCATTTTGCAGCTGCTGGCTCAGTACCCCAAGCGCGCCATTTGACTGGCGTAGCGGTTCGCGCTGGGTCATATAATCCTGTGGAACACGGATGGCATTCACGCTATCCACTACCGGGCGAAGACCGGAATCCATCGCCTGGCTTACCTGCTGTGAATAGCCATACAAAATGGCGTAATCCGACACGAATGGACCAAACTGTTTTTTCTGATCCGCAGTCAGCGTTGGTAAACGCTCGCCGCTACGCATCACTGTATTCTGTAGAAAATCGATAAACGCTTTGCGCTGATCGCCTTCTTTATCGAAACACCCACTCAGGCTAACAACCATCAATAACGCCGCAATAGGCGCAAACCAGCGAGAGCAGGACTTTCCTGTCGCCATTTTATTACTCCTTTCACCCAAAAAGCGCACACCGGCACACGCGTGCCCAACGCTGACAAGGATAGTCCAGGTCAGCCTTGCAAGATAGAGTTTTCATGCAAAACGGGTATTCCCGTTTTTGTACTGACTATTTACAAAAAAATACCTGTGCATCCCTACATATGACTAATCAGGTAATTAGCATAACTATCCATATAGCTGAAACGTGTAAAGCGATCGTTATCGCACAATTAATCACAGCCGTGACGATCCTGTGTCTGGTTTAGGGACTATTCTTAACAGGCTCTCTGATGTTCATGATCCCGATGTGTGATTTATGAGGAGTTCTCAATGGAATTAAAAGATCCTGAGTTTGAGCTGCTGAGCAGCCTGGAACAGATTATTTTTAAAGATGTACCGCCGACGGTTACCCTGAATCAAAAGTCCAATCCTTTTAGTGAATTTGAGCGTTTACGCAAAGGATCGGGCCTGAAAACAGATGAATTCGCAAGAGCGATGGGTGTCAGCGTAGCAATGGTGCTGGAGTGGGAGTCAAAACGTGAAAAACCTACCCCAGCCGAGCTAAAGCTGATGCGCCTGATCCAGGCAAACCCTGACCTTCGCAAGCAGTTAGCCTGATAAAGTTTGTTTGCCCCCGCCCTTGCGGGGGCTTGTGTTTACAGGCTTTCACATCGCCATCCCGTCTCTTCCCACACCAGTTCATGCGTCAGCTTCAGCCCTGCCAGAAAAGCTTCATCGTGCGACACCACCAGCAGCGCGCCGGGATAATCGGCCAGGGCCGCTTCAATGGCCTGAACAGAGGCCAGATCGAGGTGGTTGGTCGGCTCATCCAGAAGCAACAGCTGCGTTGCCGCTTCACGCCACAATACGCAGGCCAGCGCGGCCTTCAGGCGCTCGCCGCCACTCAGTTCGGCCAGTGGTAGTGTCACTTTCTCTGCGCCCAGTTGAAGCTGCGCTAAACGGGTACGCAGCGCCCCCTCTTCGAGCGGCGTATTGCCCAGGCTAAGGTGAGTCATCACCGACTGCGACAGATCCAGCCGGGAAAGATGCTGATCGAGATAAGCACACCTGACAGAGACCTTACAGGTTCCCGTAACAGGGGCGGTTTCGCCCAACATCACTTTCAACAGCGTGGATTTTCCACAGCCGTTCGGCCCGCGTAGCGCCACGCGCATCGGGCCATCCATTCGCCAGTTTATCGGTGGGACAGGCACGTGCGGAAGCACCAGTTCTTCCAGCACCAGCACCTGTTTCCCTTCCGGGATTTCACTGCCCGGCAGGGTAAACATCACCGCATTATCCTCTTCAACCCGCTCGCGTGCCTGGTTGACCGCAGCGTTCAAAGCATGGTTTTGATCGCTATGCTGTTTTTTCCAGGAACCAATACGCTCTTTCGCCGCCCCTTTGTATTTGACCCGTTCAAACGAGGCGATGTTAAGGCTGTCGACCGTGCGAAGCGTTTTGGCTGAACGCCGCAGGCTGTCGTCATGCTCTTTATGCATACGGGCGCGGGTACGCTTGCGCTCGGTGGCAGCATGCTCCAGCGCGGCGCGGGCAGCCAGCTGTTCAGCATCACGCTGGGTTCGATAGTCAGCATAATTCCCACCGTAGCTGCGCAAGCCCAACGCGCTCAGTTCAAGGATTCGCGGTACCTGGGCCAGCAACTCACGGTCGTGAGAGGCCACCAGCACCCCGCCCTGATACCTGGAAAGCTGCTCGTAGAACCACTTGCGGCCTTGCCTGTCGAGGTGGTTGGTCGGTTCGTCCAGCAGCAGGTAGTCAGCATCCGCGGTGAATGCGCTGCACAGCAAGGCACGAATGCGCTCGCCACCGCTCAACTCTGCCGCGCGTTTACTCGGGTCAAAAGGTGGAAGTTTTGCAGCGATAAAAGCCTGGCTCAGCCGTTCAGCCAGATCCCAATAACCGTCGAGCGTGTCGAGATCGTCGGGTTCATAATGACCGCTGTCGATGCGCGTGCGCGCCGCAAAGATCGCATCGTAACCAAGCAGTTCGGCAAGCGTGGTATCCGCAGAAATATCCTGCTGCTGCGCCACGTAGACGTGTGTACCAAAGCGTTCAATATGACCGCTGGCGGGTTCATCAACCCCTGCCAGCAGACGCAGCAGCCGTGTTTTGCCGCTGCCGTTTCGGCCAACCAGTGCGCACACTGACGCATCCAGAGAAAGATTCAGTGGACCATAAAGGATATCGCCCGTCGCAAACTGACAGGTGACCTGATGCAAAATAAAAGAGGGGGACTGCGCAAAATGAGCCATAAGCACTCCTGAATGAAATCAAAACATCCCCTGCGGACGCGATGCGTTGAGCAAGGATCGAAATTCATCAGTCGTGTTTGTTCATTTTTGGGGGGCGCTCCTGAGGGCGAAATTTAACGGGAACAAGAATAACGGCAATGCGCCGCCCATTTCAAGGTTAAATTTTCACCAGGCTATTGCCCGAGCATAAAAAACCCGCCGAAGCGGGTCTCTCAATCAGATAAACGCAAACGCATCGCCAAACAGACGATCTTCCCGCGCGTCACGCTCGTTGCAGAACAGGTCGCGGGCAATTTTTGCCATTTCAAAGCGACCGGCAATGTAGATATCGTGCCCGGCCAGCGTCCCGTGATCCTGCAATACCGCAGTCAGCACCGTACCGCTGCGCCCGCGCCAGCCCTCTTCCGGCTGCTCGACAACCGGCTCAATGCGCAGGTTTGGATGATTTACACTCAGCGCCTCCAGCTCAGACAGATCGTAAAGGTGCTTCTCTTCACGGCCGCCCCAGTAGATGGTGATATCGCGATTTGGATTACGCGCCAGCGCCGTCAGCAGAATAGAGCGGACATAGGAGAAGCCCGTGCCACCGGCAATCAGGATCAGCGGACGGTCTTCGTCTTCACGCAGCCAGGCCTCGCCATGAGGAATATCGACCACGATTTCACGCTCTTTCAGGATGCGGTCCATCACGGCCATCGCGTACAGGTTAAGCTCAGACGCACCAATATGCAGCTCAATAAATTCCTTCTCTGCTGGCGTTGAGGCCATAGAGAAAGGACGCTTATCACGCTCGTCCATCACGACCATCAGGTACTGACCGGCACGGAATGAGAATGCCGCTTCAGGAACCAAACGGACGCGATATACGGTGTCGGTAATAGCATCTACCGACGTCACTTTACAGCTTAAGGTTGTCATTCGCTCTCTCTGTCGGGAAGTCTATAGGGCTAAACGGTTTTATTCTGCCTTACCGTTATTCATTATGGCCAGCTCGTCCCAGATCGCGTCAATTCGCGCGGTCACGGCAGGATCTTTTTCGATCGGGCGACCCCATTCACGGTCGGTTTCGCCAGGCCATTTGTTCGTGGCATCCAGTCCCATTTTTGAGCCAAGTCCGGAAACCGGCGAGGCAAAATCCAGGTAATCAATCGGCGTGTTTTCCACTAACACCGTATCACGCGCCGGATCCATACGCGTGGTGATGGCCCAGATAACGTCATTCCAGTCGCGGGCATTGACGTCATCATCGCAGACAATCACAAACTTGGTATACATAAACTGGCGCAGGAAAGACCATACGCCCATCATCACGCGCTTAGCGTGACCGGCATACTGCTTCTTCATCGTCACCACCGCCAGGCGATACGAACACCCTTCCGGCGGCAGATAAAAATCAACGATTTCCGGGAACTGCTTTTGCAGGATCGGCACGAACACTTCGTTCAGCGCCACGCCCAGTACCGCCGGTTCGTCGGGTGGACGGCCGGTATAGGTGGAGTGATAGATGGCATCTTCACGCTGGGTAATGTGGGTGACGGTGAACACCGGAAAGTTATCCACTTCGTTGTAATAGCCGGTGTGGTCGCCGTACGGCCCTTCGGGTGCCAGCTCGCCCTGTTCAATGTAACCTTCCAGCACAATCTCTGCGCTGGCCGGTACTTCCAGGTCATTGGAGATGCACTTCACCACTTCGGTTTTGGTGCCGCGCAGCAGCCCTGCAAAGGCATATTCAGACAGCGTATCAGGAACAGGCGTCACCGCGCCCAGGATGGTTGCCGGATCGGCACCCAGCGCGACGGAAACCGGGAAGCGTTCGCCCGGATGGGCCGCGCACCACTCCTGGAAATCCAGCGCCCCGCCGCGATGGGACAACCAGCGCATGATGAGCTTGTTTTTGCCAATCAGCTGCTGGCGGTAAATGCCGAGGTTTTGACGCTCTTTATGCGGCCCACGCGTCACGGTGAGGCCCCAGGTGATCAGCGGTGCGGCATCTTCAGGCCAGCACTGCATGATGGGAATTTTGGTCAGATCCACCGCATCGCCTTCCAGCACTTTTTGCTGGCACGGCGCACCGCGCAGGCGTTTGGTGGGCATATTCAACACCTGCTTAAACTGCGGCAGTTTGTCGAACAGGTCTCGGAACCCTTTTGGCGGCTCCGGCTCTTTCAGAAAGGCCAGCAGTTTGCCCACTTCACGTAACGCCGTGACATCTTCCTGCCCCATCCCCAGCGCCACGCGGCGAGGTGTGCCAAACAGGTTGCACAGCACCGGCATGGTGTAGCCTTTTGGGTTTTCAAACAGCAACGCCGGGCCGCCCGCGCGCAGGGTGCGGTCAGCGATTTCTGTCATTTCCAGATACGGATCAACAGGAAGCGTAATGCGTTTGAGTTCGCCCTGCTTTTCCAGCAGCGCCAGGAAGTCGCGTAGATCGTGGTATTTCATGCAGTTAATCATGGCCTCTCTGTAAGCGCTTCATTATACGGCGTAAGACCGCGTGATGCTGTAATTTTGTTAAATTAGCGTGAACTTCCACGACTTACTCTCTTTTTCGCCATTATAATCACCTTAGCGATCCCGCCAGGGTTTTGGTATGCTTGCGCCCCGAACAATGGGAAGAGTGATTATGCAGGCCTGGTATTTACTGTATTGCAAACGCGGGCAACTTCAGCGCGCGCAGGAACATCTTGAACGTCAGTCTGTTAACTGCCTGACACCCGTGATCACGCTTGAAAAAATGCAGCGTGGAAGACGCACGACCGTCAGTGAGCCTCTGTTCCCGAATTACCTGTTCGTCGAATTCGACCCCGAAGTGATCCACACCACGACGATCAGTGCCACGCGCGGCGTCAGCCATTTTGTGCGTTTTGGCGCCCATCCGGCAAGAGTACCGTCATCGGTTATTCATCAGCTTTCTGTCTACCAGCAGCCTGAAGATATTACCGATCCGGAAACCCCTTATGCCGGCGACAGCGTGGTGATCACCGAAGGCGCCTTTGAAGGCTTACAGGCCATCTTCGCTGAGCCGGACGGTGAAGCGCGCTCCATGCTGCTGCTCAACCTGCTGAACAAAGAGGTGTTGCAGAGCGTGAAAAACACCGATTTCCGCAAAGTTTAGAACTGCACGCCGAACAGACGACGCACGTTATCATCGGTTTGTGCTGCCAGCCACTGCGCATCTTCTCCCCGCCAGTGCGCCACTCGCTCAGCAATATGCCCCAGGTAGGCCGGTTCATTACGTCGTGATGGCGGTTTGGGCTGCATATCCCGGGGCAACAGATACGGCGCATCCGTTTCCAGCAGCAAACGATCGGCCGGGATAACGGGTAACAGCTCACGCAGTTCCAGCCCACGACGCTCATCGCAGACCCAGCCCGTGATACCCAAATAAAGCCCGCGGTTCAGGCAATCCAGCGCTTCCTGACGGGAGCCCGTAAAGCAGTGCAACACCGCGCCCGGCAGTTTCTCCAGCCAGGGTTCCAGTAGCGCCATAAAACGTTCATGCGCATCGCGACAGTGCATAAACACCGGCATCTCCAGCTCTGCTGCCAGCGCAAGCTGGGCGGTAAATGCCTTCTCCTGCTCTTCAGGCGTCGAGAAGTTACGGTTGAAATCAAGCCCGCATTCGCCAATGGCAACCACTTCTGGCGTAGCCGCCAGACGATGAAGCGCCTCAGTGCTTTCATGCGTCCACTGGCTGCTGTCATGAGGATGCACGCCTGCGGTGGACCAGCAGTGTTGATAGCGTTGCGCCATCTGCCGTGCCTGCTCACTCTCATGCAGATTTGTTCCCGTCAGTAACAGCCCGTTCACGCCGGCGGCAAAGGCGCGCGCCACCACCTCATCGTGGTCTTTCGCAAACTGGGAGCTAGTGAGGTTAAGCCCGATATCAAACATACGTATCCCCATATGACAACCGCCCTGACGGGCGGTTGGTTTTATTCTTTCGTGGTCTCTTCAGACGGCTCGTCTTCTTCGTCCCGGGTACGCCCCTTTCCGACGTAGAAACGAGCGAAGAATACGCCGACTTCAAACAGGCAGTACATCGGTATCGCCAGTAAGGTTTGCGAGAAGACGTCCGGTGGCGTTAACAGCATACCTACAACAAATGCCCCCACCAGGATGTACGGGCGCTTCTTACGCAGATCGTCAGGCGTGGTCACCCCTACCCAGCAGAGCAGGACAATCGCTACGGGCACCTCGAAGGCGACACCAAAGGCCATAAACAGCGCCATCACGAAGCTGAGGTAGCTGGCGATGTCCGTCGACACCTGCACCCCTTCTGGCGCGGTATGCGTCAGGAAGCCGAAGGCCAGCGGGAAGACAACGAAGTAGGCGAACGCCATGCCGATGTAAAACAGCAGCGAACTGGACACCAGCAGCGGAATAACCAGCTTGCGTTCATGCCTGTACAGCGCGGGCGCCACAAATGCCCAGACCTGATACAAAATGACCGGCGCAGAGGCAATCAACGATACCCAGAAGGTCAGCTTGATGGGGGTAAAGAACGGTGAAGCAACGTCCGTTGCAATCATCGTCGCGCCCAGCGGCATCTGTTTAATCAGCGGTGCGGAAACCACCTGATAGATATCGTTGGCAAAATAGACCAGACATAAAAAAATGAGGAAAACCGCAATAATGCAGTTTAACAGGCGCTTACGCAGCTCAATGAGGTGCGCAATCAGCGGTTGAGTATCATCTACTGCCATGTTTACGCTTTATCACTCGACGAGGGGGATGATTCGGAAACAGGCGCGGCGGGTTTTACCTCAGCCGTTTTGACCACGGGCTCTTCCGGCGGCACCTGCTTTTTCACTTCGGGCTCCTGCGGCGATTGCTCTGGCGAAGCGGCCTGATGCTCCGCGCTGGAAGGCGTCACACCCTCGCGCTGCTCTTCGCTGCCCTTCACCACCGGATTATGGATGGTGTTTGCTTCATCGCTCGCCTTCTCAGGATCGTTAATGCTGTATGAGCGCTTCATGGATTCAGCCGCTTCGCGTAACTCATCCATTGATGCTTTCAGCTCCGGCGTCAGGTTATCCATGCTCGCCTTTTCAACCTTTTTCAGGCTGTCCTGAAATTCCTGAAGCTTCAGCTCCTGTGCCAGCTCGTTCTGCACGGTAGTTGCCAGCGAGCGAAGTGCCCGCACCCAGCCCACGACGGTTTTCACCGCAACGGGTAAACGCTGCGGCCCCAACACAATCAGACCAATCACAAAGACCAGCAGTAACTCACCAAAACCAATGTCGAACACGAATTACACCTGCTCTTTATCGTGACGTTTAGCCTCTTCCTTTTTGGCTTCGTCCTGCTTATCGGCGATGGATTTAGCGGTAAAATCAGCATCCTGACTGGTTTTTTCCTGCTTATTCTCATCATCGCTCATGGCTTTCTTGAAGCCTTTGATTGACGCGCCCAGGTCGGAACCAATCGATCCGAGTTTTTTCGTGCCAAACAGCAGCACAACGATGACGGCAATGATCACTAACTGCCAGATACTGATACCACCCATGCGTGTTCCCCAGTGATAGATGATTAATTAGTCAGATCGCATTATACGTATGCAATCTCTCGATAGCGACGCTAATTCAGCGCGTTTTTCGCCAGCCAGCAAGCCAGACAACCACACCGGCAGCCATAATCCAGGCTGGCATCATTTCCCAGTCCGGACGATTGATCAACAGCAACGTGCCGCTTATCAGCAGCGTCGCGCCAATTCCGAAGAGATAGCGGGACTGCCCCTGACGCACGCGACTGGATTGAAGCTCGTGCGCGATTTTATCCATGCTGTGCTGAAGGTTCTTGCTCTGACGCAAACTGTCGTAAACCAGTTCAGGAATTTCAGGCATTTTTTCAATCCAGAACGGGCCTTTCTCTTTAAGCGAGCGAACCAGGGCTGGAATACCGACCTGATCCTTAATCCAGGATTCGAGGAACGGTTTCGCGGTTTTCCACAAGTCTAACTGAGGATAGAGCTGGCGGCCTACGCCCTCAACGTAAAGTAATGTTTTCTGAAGTAAAACTAATTGTGGCTGCACTTCCATATTGAAACGGCGTGCGGTGTTGAACAGGTTGAGAAGGACGTGTCCGAAAGAGATCTCCGAGAGCGGCTTTTCAAAAATCGGCTCACAGACGGTGCGGATCGCAAATTCAAACTCTTCCACGTTGGTATCTGGCGGAACCCAGCCTGAATCCACGTGCAGCTCGGCCACCTTACGGTAGTCGCGATTGAAGAAAGCGATAAAGTTCTCGGCGAGATAACGCTTATCCTCTTTATTCAGCGAGCCGACAATACCGCAGTCGATGCCGATGTATTTAGGATCTTCCGGGTGCTCATAGCTGACAAAAATGTTGCCCGGATGCATGTCAGCATGGAAGAAGCTGTCGCGGAAAACCTGAGTAAAGAAGACCTGCACGCCACGTTCGGCCAGCAACTTCATGTTGGTGCCCTGTTTTTCCAGCGCCGTCACGTCCGAGACCGGAATACCGTAGATACGTTCCATCACCATCATGTTCTGACTGCAATAGTCAGAATAGACTTCAGGAACATACAGCATCGGGCTGTCTTCAAAGTTTCGACGCAGCTGAATGGCGTTCGCCGATTCACGCAGCAGGTTAAGCTCATCAATCAGCGTTTTTTCGTATTCCCGTACCACTTCCAGCGGACGCAGACGGCGGCCATCCGGCAACAGACGCGGCACCCAGCGAGCCAGGCGATAAATCAGCTTCATGTCTGCTTTGATAACCGGCAGGATATCCGGACGAATCACTTTAATGACCACCTCTTTGCCATTTTCCTTCAGGCGCGCAGTATGAACCTGCGCAATAGAGGCAGAGGCCAGAGGCTGAATATCGAAATCATCAAACCAGGTCTCGATGGGGATATTGCCCATCGCTTCTTCGATTTGTTTCTTAGCTCTCTCTCCGTCAAACGGAGCGACGCGATCCTGCAATAGTGCGAGCTGATCGGCAATCTGCGGTGGAAAAAGGTCGCGACGTGTTGAGAGCATCTGCCCAAACTTGATCCAGACCGGTCCCAGCTCCTGCAACGCAAGACGCAGGCGTGCGCCCAGCTCCTGATCCTTATGGCGATTCGGCATCCAGAACAGCGTGCGACGCCAAAGCCGAAGCGGCAGGGTGATACGCATTCTGGGGATAAGCTCGTCGAGCCCGTAGCTCAAAAAGGTGCGAACGATAAAATAGAGGCGCCGAATTTCACCAGGCGTCATTTGCCCTCCAGTTTTTCCAGCCGTTTGGTTAACGCATCAACTGCGCGCTCAACTGCCGCGGTCTCTTCTGCAAACCAGGCGACTTCTAAAGGCCCCGGCGCCATACGCCACTCTTCGGTCAGCACCTCGGCAGCGTAGCGCTGTTGACGGAGCAGACCTTTACGCAGGAAAGCGGAACCCGTGCGCAGCGTTTTGCTTATCCCTTCAGCCGCGATGTCGCCGATATAGGGCGCCAGCAGTTCCGCCGGGTCGAATTCAGCCTGATCGCTGAGTGCAAGGAAGTTCTGTACCACCTGAATATCGCCTTCGACCTCCAGCTCACCGCTGCGAATAAGCGCCGTCATCTGCTGACGGTCACGCAGTTTTGGTAAGACGCTCATGTGCGTAATTACCGAGCAATCAGCTTCGCCTTCCCACTCCCCCAGAACGTCAAGCCGGCGTTCGCTGAAGACCAGCACAAGCGGCGTCGAGAACTCCTTTAACACGATGCGCAGCACCTTTCCGTTAAGCCGCTGACGTGCGGTTTTCAGCGCCGGAGCGCGATACAGAAAGGCATTCAGTACATTCTCGATGCCTGCGGTGACTAAGGGTTTAATGGGCACGGGAAACCTCCACTCAGAACTTGTAACCACGATGCAGCGCGACGACACCCGCCGTCATATTGAAGTATTCCACGTTTTCAAACTCGGCATCCTGCATCATCGCTTTCAGCGTGTCCTGATCCGGGTGCATTCGGATGGATTCGGCCAGATAACGGTAACTTTCTGCATCGTTTGCCACCAGCTCGCCGATGCGCGGCAAAACGTGGAAGGAATAGGCATCGTAAGCTTTGCTCAGCGGGTCGATAATCGGTTTAGAAAACTCGAGAACCAGCAGTCGGCCGCCCGGCTTCAGCACGCGGTACATGGAGCGCAGCGCTTTATCTTTATCGGTCACGTTACGCAGACCGAAAGAGATGGTGATGCAGTCGAACGTATTATCCGGGAACGGCAGCGCTTCGGCGTTGGCCTGAACATATTCAACGTTGCCTACCACGCCGATGTTACGCAGCTTTTCGCGTCCCATTTTCAGCATGGAGTCGTTGATATCCGCCAGCACCACGCGGCCGGTTTCGCCAACCAGACGGGAGAATTTAGCGGTCAGATCCCCTGTGCCTCCGGCTAAATCCAGCACCGTTTGTCCACGGCGCACGCCGCTGCAATCAATAGTGAAGCGCTTCCACAAGCGATGAATGCCGAATGACATCAAATCATTCATCACATCGTACTTCGCCGCCACGGAATGAAATACGTGGGCCACCATGTCAGCTTTCTGCGCTTTGGCGACAGTCTGAAAGCCAAAGTGCGTTGTGTCTTGTGAATCGTCAACCATCTCAGAGCCTGCTAATCAGTCAAATGTTCGTGAAGTGTAACAGATTGGGCGCATTTGCCCTACGTTTCAACCACCGTGAAAGAAACGTGCCGGCTGCGCTTCGGGGGATAAACTCGCCGCTAAACCGTTGTCTTCATTGCGGCTATTTTGCTCACCGTCGCCTTCACGCAGACGAAACTCTTCGTCCTGAGCGGTAGCCTGCTCCACCAGTTCCGGATTAATCTCGCGTTTAACTTCCACCCCCAGGCTGCGAAACGCCTCCGCCTGCGCCAGCAAATTGCCACGCCCGGAGGAGAGTTTTTTCATCGCCTGGCGGTAGTTATCCTGCGCGCGATCCAGGCTTTGCCCCACCGAGGACATATCGTCCACAAACAGCCGCATTTTGTCGTACAGCTTGCTGGCGCGATCGGCAATCTGCTGCGCGTTACGGCTTTGGTGCTCATAGCGCCACAGGTTGGCAATGGTACGTAACGCCACCAGTAGCGTGGTGGGGCTGACCAGCATAATGTTATTTTTCAGCGCTTCGGTGATCAGTTCGGGCTGTCTGTCGAGCGCCAGCAGGAAGGCTGGCTCAACCGGAATAAACATCAGCACATAATCCAGCGATCGCAGCCCCGGCAACTGTTGATAATCTTTTCTGCCCAGCAGACGGATATGGTTACGCACGGAGGCGATGTGCTCCTGCAACGCTGTTTCGCGGGTGTAGTCATCTTCCGCGTTGAAGTAGCGCTCATAGGCCACCAGCGTCATTTTGGCGTCGATAACCACATCTTTGCCCTGTGGCAGACGAACAATGACATCCGGCTGCATCCGCGAGCGCGCATCGTTTTCAATGCTGACCTGCGTTTCGTATTCGTATCCTTCACGCAGGCCAGAGGCCTCCAGCACGCGCGTCATGACCACTTCGCCCCAGTTTCCCTGCGCTTTGTTATCACCTTTCAGTGCGCGCGTCAGGTTAACCGCCTCCTGAGCCATCTGCGCATTCAGCTGCTGGAGATTACGAATTTCATGCGCCAGCGTGTGGCGCTCGCGGGCCTCCTGACCAAAGCTGTCCTGTACCTGACGTCGAAAGCCGTCCAACTGCTCACGCAGGGGCGTCAGCAGGCTGTTCAGGCTCTGACGGTTCTGCTCATCCACGCGACGATTGCTGTGCTCAAAAATGCGGTTCGCGAGGTTCTCAAACTGCTCGCTAAGACGCTGCTCGCTGTTGATCATCTGACGGATTTTGTCTTCGGCGTGCAGTTGGGTGGACTCAAGACGGGTGGTCACTTCACGGAGATCGGCCTCCAGCGAGGTATTGATATCACGCAGATTGCGCAGTTCGTTATTGAGCAGTTCGCACTCGTCGCGCCAGTGGTCACTCAGCGCAAGCTGTTGTTTCGTTGCGCTGAGTTCGGCGACGATCTCTTCGCGCTCTGCCAGCTGTTCGGCTTTCTGCTGCGCATGCTGGTAGCCGGAAATGAGCCAGCCAATCCCCACGCTCACCAGCGCAACTACCGCATAAACCAGGATTGAGATATCCACAATGCCCCCTGCATCCACGTCTAACCCGCACAAAATAGAATTGTGCTGTATGAACGTCCAGTTTGAAAGGGTTTTCCTGCGAGGCGTTACGCAAAAAGAAAAGGCCGAGCATGTCGGCCTTTTAGCACTGAAGAGAGAATTAGATCAGGCGGCGCGCCGCTTCAACCACGATTTTCACCGCATGGCTTTCAGTCTGCTTCATGGTTTCAGCGTTCGGGATCTCCTGTTGGGTACGGTTGACGATAACGCCCGCCACCATACCGGCACGCAGACCCTGGCTCGCGCACATGGTCAGCAGCGTCGCAGATTCCATTTCGTAGTTCATGACGCCCATCGACTGCCACTCTTCCATGGAGCCTTTGAAACGGCTCACCACGCGACCAGAGAAGGTGTCGTAACGCTCCTGGCCCGGGTAGAAGGTATCGGAAGAGGCAGTTACGCCCACGTGGGTGGTGGCGCCCACGGATTTCGCGGCTTCAACCAGCGCGGTGGTGCATTCGAAATCAGCCACTGCCGGGAATTCCATCGGTGCAAAGTGCAGGCTTGCCCCGTCCAGACGCACGGATGCGGTGGTAACCAGCACGTCGCCCACGTTGATGTGCGGCTGAATGGCGCCTGTGGTGCCGATGCGCAGGAAAGTACGAATGCCCAGCTGCGCCAGCTCTTCAACGGCGATAGAGGTAGACGGGCCACCAATACCGGTAGAGCACACGATCACCGCTTTACCGTCCAGCTCTGCGCGCCAGGTGGTGAATTCGCGATGCGCTGCCAGCTTAACCGGCTTATCCATCAGCGCGGCGATCTTTTCCACACGCTCTGGATCGCCAGGGACGATAGCAAGCGTAGCCCCTTGTAAATCGTTTTTAGTGAGGCCGAGATGAAAAACATCAGACTTAGACATAGGTGACTCCTCTGTGGGTCGGTTTGTCAGAAGAAGTAAAACGGTACTTTACAGAAGCAATGTGCATTATTTCGTGACACACCTCACCATGAATGAAAATGATTGCAGCTAATTTCCATAAAATAGTGATTCACATCACATTAACAAGTTATATCGCCGGGTGTTGCACAAAAGATAGACGCTATAAGGCACTGTGGGTTGTTAACCTGGTGTCTATATTTATCTTTGCGCTAATCCATTCATTGGTACGGAGAATGCCATGACTGAAAAAATCGGTTTTGCACCTGCTGCGGCCCCGCACGCTTCAACCATCGTCTCAACCCCTGAAGAAGCCATTACCGCAGGCGAGACCTCCATTCCCTCCCAGGGAGAGAACATGCCAGCGTACCACGCGCGGCCAAAATCTGCCGATGGCCCGCTGCCCATCGTGATCGTGGTGCAGGAAATATTTGGCGTTCATGAACATATTCGCGACCTCTGCCGCCGTCTGGCGCTGGAAGGTTACCTGGCCGTTGCGCCGGAACTCTATTTCCGTCAGGGCGATCCGAATGATTACAGCGACATCCCGACGCTGTTCAGCAACCTGGTCAGCAAAGTGCCGGACGCGCAGGTACTGGCCGATCTCGACCACGTTGCCAGTTGGGCGGCGCGCAACGGTGGCGACCCGCACCGTCTGATGGTGACCGGCTTCTGCTGGGGTGGACGCATTAGCTGGCTGTATGCCGCGCACAATCCGCAGTTGAAAGCGGCCGTGGCCTGGTACGGCAAACTGGTGGGCGAAAAGACGCTGAACTCGCCGAAACATCCGGTTGATATCGCCACCGATTTAAATGCCCCGGTGCTAGGGCTGTATGGCGGTCAGGATACCGGCATTCCGCTTGATACCGTCGAGACCATGCGCCACGCGCTGCGGGCGGCAAACGCGAAGGCCGAAATCGTGGTGTACCCGGATGCGGGACACGCGTTTAATGCCGATTATCGTCCGAGCTATCACGCGGAATCCGCGAAAGATGGCTGGCAGAGAATGCTGGCGTGGTTCAGCCAGTACGGCGGGAAGAAAGCGTAATACCAAAAGCCCGGTGGCGGCTACGCCAACCGGGCAATCCAGCACCACTACGCCTGACGCAAATTCTGCGCCGCCTGCACCATGTTCGCCAGCGCCGCGCGGGTTTCAGGCCAGCCGCGGGTTTTCAGGCCGCAGTCCGGGTTTACCCACAGACGTTCCGCCGGAATGCGCTGGGCCGCTTTTTGCAGCAGCGATTCAATCCACTCCACGCTCGGCACGTTAGGGGAGTGAATGTCATACACGCCCGGCCCGATTTCGTTCGGGTAGTCGAACTCTTCGAACGACTCCAGCAGCTCCATGTCTGAACGCGAGGTCTCGATGGTGATCACATCGGCGTCGAGCGCGGCAATGGAGTCCATGATGTCGTTAAATTCGCAGTAACACATGTGGGTGTGGATCTGCGTGTCGTCCTTCGCGACGGCCGCGTTGAGGCGGAACGCCTCCACGCCCCACTGTAAGTAAGCATCCCAGTCGCTGCGACGCAGCGGCAAGCCTTCACGCAGCGCCGGTTCGTCGATCTGAATGATGCCAATCCCCGCCGCTTCCAGATCCGCCACTTCATCACGCAGCGCCAGGGCGATCTGTTTGGCGATGGTTTCCCGGGAAACATCTTCACGCGGGAACGACCAGCAGAGAATGGTCACCGGCCCCGTCAGCATGCCTTTTACCGGTTTGTCGGTCAGAGACTGGGCATACTTCGCCCACTCCACGGTGATCGCTTCCGGGCGGCTGACGTCACCGATCACCACCGGCGGCTTCACGCAGCGGGAACCGTAGCTCTGCACCCAGCCGTTCTGGGTAAAGACGAAGCCGTCCAGGTGTTCACCGAAGTATTCCACCATATCGTTACGCTCGGCCTCTCCGTGCACCAGCACGTCCAGACCCAGACGTTCCTGCTCGACGATCGCCTGTTTGATGTGTTCCGCAATGCCGGTGCGGTAGTGATTCGCATCCAGATTGCCCTTTTTGAAGTCCAGGCGCAGGCCGCGGATCTCGGTAGTCTGCGGGAAGGAGCCGATGGTTGTGGTCGGCCACGCGGGCAGGTTAAAGCGCGCACGCTGGGCTTCGGCGCGCACTTCATACGGGCTCTGGCGCTGGCTGTCCCGGGCAGTGATGGCCGCCAGACGTTTTTCCACCGCCGGGTTATGCACGCGCGTCGAGTGACGGCGCGCCTGGATCGGAGCGCTCCAGTGGGTAATCGTAGCCGTGTCGCCGCTGTTCAACGCGTCGCGCAGCAGAGCCAGCTCCTCACACTTTTGCAGGGCAAAGGCAAACCAGCTTTTCACCTCAGGGTCGAGTCGGGTCTCTACGCTCAGGTCGATCGGGCTGTGCAGCAGGGAACAGGAAGAGGCTACCCACAATTCACGTTTACCGACAATGTCCTTAATTTGTGCATATTTCTCGGTGAGATCGGCACGCCAGACGTTACGACCATTCACCAGACCGGCAGAGAGCAGCCACTCCGCAGGCAGACGCTTGTGCAACTCTGCCACATCGTCTTTGCCGTGAACGAGATCAACGTGCAGACCCTGAACCGGCAGCGCAGTAATGGTGTCGAGGTTAGGCGTTACGCCCTCGAAATAGGTGGTCAGCAGCAGCTTCACCTGGCCCGTGAGCGCGTCATACGCCGGTTTGAAGGCATCCAGCCACGCCTGCGGCAGCTCAAGCACCAGCGCCGGTTCATCGATTTGCACCCACTGAATACCGCGCTTACCCAGCTCAATCAGCACCTGCTTATAAACCGGCAGAATATCGTTCAGCAGTCTGAGGCGGTCGAACTGCTCACCTTTCACTTTGCCCAGCCACAGGTAGGTGACCGGCCCCAGCAGCACGGGTTTCACCTGGTGACCCAGCGCCAGCGCTTCGTCCACTTCATCCAGAAGTTGGGTCCAGGTCAGTTTGAACTGCTGGCCCTTAACGAACTCCGGCACCATATAGTGATAGTTAGTGTTAAACCACTTGGTCATTTCCGCCGCTGCCGCTGGCTCACCCGTTGGCGCGCGGCCACGGCCGATGCGGAACAGGGTATCGATATCCACCGATCCATCGCTGTTCTGATGACGAGCCGGCACGTTGCCAAGCAGCAGGCTGGTGGTCAGAACATGGTCGTACCAGGCGAAATCGCCCACCGGCAGCAGGTCTACGCCCGCCTGTTTTTGCTGATCCCAGTGACGCGCGCGCAGCTCGCGTCCCACCGCCAGCAGTTCTTCGCGGGTGGCGTTACCCGCCCAGTAGCTTTCTTGCGCTTTTTTCAGCTCGCGACGCAGACCAACGCGAGGGAAACCGAGAGTGTGAGTGCGGATTGTCATGGCATACCCCTTGTAGAAATTCGTTATTTAGACGTCCAGATGTTTACACTTCTATAATTGGCAGGTACTGTATATTCCTCAAGCGCAAAATGTTCATGCCGAAGTGAAGGACTTTCATGATCGAGATTAAACACCTGAAAACGCTACAAGCGTTGCGGAACTGCGGTTCTCTTGCGGCGGCAGCGGCCACGCTGCACCAGACTCAGTCTGCCCTTTCTCACCAGTTCAGCGATCTGGAACAACGCCTCGGCTTTCGTCTTTTTGTGCGTAAGAGCCAGCCTTTGCGCTTTACGCCGCAGGGCGAAATTTTGCTTCAGCTGGCGAACCAGGTGCTGCCGCAGATTGCCAGCGCGTTGCAGTCCTGCAACGAGCCGCAGCAGACCACCCTGCGCATCGCCATTGAGTGTCACAGCTGTATTCAGTGGCTGACCCCCGCGCTTGAGAACTTCCGCCAGAAGTGGCCGCAGGTGGAGATGGACTTCAAATCCGGCGTCACGTTTGATCCGCAGCCGTCGCTTCAGCAGGGTGAGCTGGATCTGGTGATGACCTCAGATATTCTGCCACGCAGCGGTCTGCACTATTCGCCAATGTTTGATTTTGAGGTGCGTCTGGTGCTGGCCCCGGACCATCCGCTGGCCGCCAAAACGCGTATCACGCCGGAAGATCTGGCAACGGAGACGCTGCTGATTTACCCGGTACAGCGCAGTCGTCTGGATATCTGGCGCCATTTCCTGCAACCCGCGGGCATCAGCCCACAGCTGAAAAGCGTGGATAACACGCTGCTGTTAATTCAGATGGTGGCGGCCAGAATGGGGATTGCGGCGCTGCCGCACTGGGTGGTCGAGACGGTTGAACGCCAGGGTCTGGTGGTTACCAAAACCCTGGGTGAAGGACTGTGGAGCCGGCTGTACGCCGCCGTGCGCGATGGCGAGCAACGTCAGCCAATTACGGAAGCGTTTATTCGCTCAGCGCGGAACCACGCGTGCGACCATCTTCCGTTTGTGCGGAGCGCGGAGCGACCCAGCGGCGATGTACCCACAGCGAAGCCAGGATCACAGTTCCCCCAATAAGGAAACTCGGCCAGTGCGGCTGCTCCTGCCAGATGGCGAGGTTCACCAGTAGCCCCGCCGGCACGTGCACGTTGTTCATGATCCCCAGCGTTCCGGCGTCTACCTGCGTCGCGCCGTAGTTCCACATAAAATAGCCCAGCCCCGACGCCACCACGCCCAGCCAGACCAGAACGCTCCACTGCACGGGGGTGGTCGGCAGCTTTTGCGGGTTGCCGAGCATAAACCATGCCGCAATCGCGACAATCGCCGCACCCATATAGAACCACGCAAACGCGTTATGCTGCGGCATCGGGCGGGTCTCCATCAGGCGTTTGTAACCCACCATCCCGATGGCAAAGCTGATATTAGCGAGCTGGACGAACATCAACCCGGTCCAGAAGTGATCGCTTACCTTGTCATAGCGAATAATCGCCGCGCCAATGACTGCCAGCGCAGCGCTCAGCAGGTATCCCCAGCGCAGGCGGCGCCTGCTGAGCAGGTCATAAATCAGCGTGATGTAGAGCGGCGTGAGCACGGTGAAGAGCAGAAATTCCGAGACGGACAGGTAAACGTAGGCCCGGAAGCTGAACAGGTACATGATGCCGAGCTGCATCGCGCCTACCAGCATGTACAGCAGAATGGTTTTTAGCGACTGCCCGCGGGTACGCAGGAACGGCAGGAACACCAGTGCCGCCAGCCCCACGCGCATCAGCACCGAAAAGTAGCTGTCGACCGATCCGGCAAGGTATTCGCCAATCAGACTAAAGGAGAAGGCCCACAGGATAGTGGTGATAATGAGTAGCGCCACAATGCTTGTCTCTCAAAAAGAAGGAGAGGCATTGTAGCGAACTCTTTAGTTGACATCTGAACAATAAACAATCAAATGAAGATTATTCAAGGAACAGTTTGCGCAGATACTTAGGTACCGCGTTGTCTGCGTTCGTGCCAATCACTTCCAGCTCCGGGTGCAGATCTTTCAGGCGCTGGTGCGCGTTCTGCATGATGCAGCCTTTACCCGCCATGGAGAGCATCTCGGCATCGTTCATGCCATCGCCAAAGGCGATACAGTCTTTCAGTTCAAAGCCCAGACGCTTCGCGACCGCTTCCAGCGCGTGACCTTTGGACACCCCGCCCGCCATCACTTCCAGACAGGTCAGCGTGGAGAAGCTCACGTTCACGCGGTCGCCCCAGCGGGCGTTGATCGCCTGCTCCAGCGGAAGCAGCGCTTCGTGACTTTCGCAGGTAAAGAACACCTTGCTGATCCCTTCAGGATCCAGCAAACCCGGCTCATACAGGGAGTAGTTGAAGACGGCTTCCTTGAAGAAACGCATTTCGTCCGGGCGATGACGGTTCATAAACCACTCGTCGTCGCGGTAAACGTTAGTCACGATATCCGGGTTGTTATGCACAATGCCGAACAAATCAGTGGCGATGTCACGATCGAGATTATGGGTAAAAATCAGGTTGCCGTCCGTGTCATGTACGCGCGCACCGTTAGAGGTGATCATGTACGACTTGATCTCCAGGTTATCGCGGATCTGCCCCACGTCCACGTGGTGGCGACCGGTGGCGAACACGAAGTTCACGCCACGGGCAGTCAGGAGTTTTAGGGTCTCTTTCGCATAAGGCGACAGGGTGTGGTCGGGGGAAAGCAGCGTGCCATCTAAATCAGATGCAACAACCTGGTACATAGGGATTTCAACCTCTGGTGGAAAACAATAATCAGTTATGCCTGTTGAAAAATTCAACAATGGCGTTGAGCGCGACTGAGCGCATAGCGTCCTTTTCAAAAAGGATCTCATGGTACGCACCGTTGATGACCAGCGGTTTACCCCCTTCACAGGGATGGCCCGCAGCGGCGCGAAGTTCACAATAGCGGTCATGCATGCGGTTATCCACCACACGCTCTTCTTCCGCCTGGATCAGGAGCGTCGGCGTGTCATCATCGCCTACGCCTGCCAGCACCTGTTCACCGGCATGAATACCTTCCCGCACCCAGTGCCAGGTGGGGCCGCCGACCCGCAGACGCGGTTCATCGGCATAAAAACGCAGGTTGCGCCGATAACGCTGCCGACTGTGGGTTAACACGTTGATGGCAAACGGTAACGCCCGCCAGCGTCCTGTTCCGATGGCATAGCCTTCTCGAATGCGCTGATGGCCCTCAGCCCAGTCGAGAAGATGGCGCACCATCCAGTCAGGAAAACGTATCACAATGCCGTACATCGGCGCGGTCAGCGCAATGGCGTCGCACTGGTGCTTATGGCGCTGCAAAAACAACGTCGAGATCGCGCCCCCCATGGAGTGGGCAAGAATATAACGCTTGCGCCACGGTCCGGGCTGCACTTCCTGCTGCCAGAACGCGGCCAGATCGTCGACGTAATCGCTGAAGTTATCCACGTGGCCGCGATGGGTATCCGGTAACATCCGGCCGGAAAGCCCCTGCCCGCGATGGTCGATAATTAACACATCAAAGCCCAGATGGAACAGGTCATACGCCAGCTCGGCATATTTGATATAGCTTTCGATGCGCCCGGGGCAGACCACAATCACCCGGTCATTTTTTTCATCACGGAAACGAACGAAGCGTACCGGGATTTCCCCGACGCCCATAAACTCATCTTCCTCACGCTGGCGCCAGAAATCGGTCAGCGGCCCCATGGAGAAAGCAGCAAATGCGTTTTCTCGTGTTTCCCAGTCCTTTTTCTGCTGAAACATTGGGTTTCCACCCCCCGTAATTCAGGGAATATCGTTTTTTTCGTCACCGGTCACAAAATGACTCAACAATAGCGTATTGTGGCATAAAAACAGACGATCCGGGAGTTTCAAATGACCTTCGAGTGGTGGTTCGCCTACCTGCTGACATCCATCATCCTCAGCCTTTCACCTGGCTCGGGCGCAATCAACACCATGACCACCTCCATTAATCACGGCTATCGCGGCGCGGTGGCGTCAATCGCCGGTTTACAGACCGGGCTTGGCATTCATATTGTGCTGGTGGGGATTGGTCTGGGCACGCTGTTCTCCCGTTCGGTGCTGGCCTTCGAGGTGCTGAAATGGGCTGGCGCAGCGTATCTTATCTGGCTGGGTATTCAGCAGTGGCGCGCCGCTGGCTCGATTGATCTGCATACGCTCTCCCGGACGCAAACACGCGGCCACCTGTTTAAGCGCGCGGTGTTCGTTAACCTGACCAACCCGAAAAGCATCGTGTTCCTCGCCGCCCTGTTCCCGCAGTTTATCGTGCCGCATCAGCCACAGGTGATGCAGTACGTGGTGCTGGGCGCAACCACCATTATTGTCGATATCATTGTGATGATTGGTTACGCGACGCTGGCGCAGCGAATTGCGGCGTGGATCAAAGGGCCTAAGCAGATGAAGGCCCTGAACAAAGTCTTTGGTTCGCTGTTTATGCTGGTTGGCGCGCTGCTTGCGTCAGCGCGTCATGCTTAACGAGAAATGATGAGATGAATGCCGAAGCCGGCGAACAACGCGCCGGCGAAGCCGTCGATCCACTTCGCGATGCGCTGGTAGCCGCGACGCATCGCCGGTAAGGCAAACAGGCTTGCCACAACGGTAAACCAGGCGAACGTTTCCACAACGATCAGCAGGAAGATCCCCCAGCGCGCGCCCGCGCCGACGTTATCCCCCACAAACAGCGAGAATACCGAGCCGAAGTAAATAATTGCTTTCGGGTTCGCCAGGTTGGTCAGCAGCCCTTTCACAAAGCTACGGCCGCCCGTTGCCAGCTCAACCTTTGGCTCTTCCGGCTTGTTCTCTTCTTTCTTCAGCGCCCCGCGCAGCATCTGGTAGCCCATCCAGCACAGGTACAGACCGCCGCCAACCATAATGATGTTATGCAGCCACGCCATTTTCGCCAGGATCAGGTTCAGACCGAGCAGCGCAACCGCCGCCCAGACCATGACGCCCATGGTAATACCGAGCACACCCATCATCGCCTCTTTGCGGGAGCGGCTGACGGCCGTTTGCGACACGAAGAAAAAATCAGGGCCTGGGCTCATCAGCGCAACGATGTGCACTAACGCCACGGTGAGAAATAGCATTAACATAATTAGCTCGCGGGGAAATAATACAGTGAGTCACCATCCTGGCACTTTTTCGCCCGGCTGACTACTCCTCATCATCACCATCAGCGTGGGAACGGATGAGCGCCATAAACTCTTTACCGAAGCGCTCCAGCTTGCGCGTGCCGACGCCGTTGACGCTGAGCATCTCGCTGGCGCTGAGCGGCATTTGCTCGGCCATCTCGATCAGCGTCGCGTCGTTGAACACCACGTATGGCGGGATGTTCTCTTCATCGGCAATAGCTTTACGCAGCTTACGCAGCTTGGCGAACAGCTTGCGGTCGTAGTTACCGCCGTAGGATTTTTGCATCACGCGCGGCTTCAGGGCGACGACGCGCGGAACGGCGAGCTTCAGTTCAACCTCGCCACGCAGGACCGGTCGCGCCGCTTCGGTCAGTTGAAGCGCAGAGTGCTGGGCAATATTTTGCGTGGCAAAGCCGAGGTGGATCAGCTGGCGGATAATACTCACCCAGTGCTCATGGCTCTGGTCTTTCCCGATGCCGTAAACCGGCAGCTTGTCGTGACCCATATCGCGGATACGCTGGTTGTTAGCCCCGCGCAGCACTTCAACGACGTAGCCCATCCCAAAGCGCTGGTTCACGCGTCCGATAGTCGAGAGCGCTTTGCGCGCGTCCATCAGGCCATCGTACTGCTTCGGCGGGTCGAGGCAGATATCGCAGTTGCCGCACGGCGCCTGACGCCCTTCACCAAAGTAGTTGAGCAGCACCAGACGGCGGCAGGTTTGCGCTTCGGCGAAGGCCCCCATCGCGTTAAGCTTGTGGCGTTCGATATCCTGCAACTGCCCCTGCGGTTTCTCTTCCAGACAGCGGCGCAGCCACGCCATATCCGCCGGGTCGTAAAACAGCATCGCTTCCGCAGGCAGGCCGTCACGCCCGGCGCGGCCGGTCTCCTGATAGTAGGATTCGATATTGCGCGGAATGTCGAAATGCACCACAAAGCGCACGTTGGGCTTATTGATCCCCATCCCGAACGCCACCGTTGCGACCACGATTTGCAGGTCGTCGCGCTGGAATTTTTCCTGCACATCGGCGCGGATGTGGTTCTCTAACCCGGCATGGTATGCCGCCGCGCTAAAGCCGCGATTTTGCAGACGCGCAGCGGTGTCTTCCACCTTTGCGCGGCTGTTGCAGTAGATGATGCCGGACTTGCCGCGCTGCTCCTGCACGTAGCGCAGGAGCTGATCCAGCGGCTTGAACTTTTCCATCAGCATATAGCGGATGTTCGGGCGGTCGAAGCTGCTGACCTGAATATACGGGTCGTTCAGTCCCAGCAGGCGAACGATGTCCTGACGCGTGGTGTCGTCCGCCGTGGCGGTAAGCGCCATAAACGGTAGCTCGGGGAAGCGCTGACGAAGCTGGCCGAGGGCGGCGTATTCCGGGCGGAAATCGTGCCCCCACTGGGAGATACAGTGCGCTTCATCCACCGCCAGCAGCACCGGGTTCCAGTGCGCCAGGTGGTCGAGGAAGTTGTCCAGCATCAGGCGCTCTGGCGCGATATACAGCAGGCGAACCTGTCCGGTGCGGCACCCGGCCATCACCTCTTGCTGCTGCTCGCGAGTTTGCGTTGAGTTAAGACAGGCCGCCGCCACGCCGTTGGCGAGCAGCTGGTCGACCTGGTCTTTCATCAGGGAAATAAGGGGTGATACCACAACCGTCAGGCCATTAAGCACCAGCGCGGGCACCTGATAGCAGAGCGATTTACCGCCGCCGGTCGGCATGACCACCAGGCAATCGCGGCCTTCCAGCACGGTTTCAATGATGGTTTCCTGGCCAGGACGGAACTGCTGGTAGCCAAAGGTTTCATGCAAAACCTGTTTAGCCAGCGATTCCTGATTCAATACTTCCGCCTGCGCCACGTTAACCCCATATGCCAGAAATGAAACAGGCGCTATTTTCAGCGCCTGAGAGAGAAACTTCAACGTTTAACGCAAAAACATTCGAGCAGCTTAGAAAATATCGTTCAGCATGACGCCCACACCGACGCGGGTCTGGTTGAAGTTGTAGTCGATCAGCGATTCGCCGTACCCGCTATACACCTGAGTATAGAGACGAACGTGTTTCGTTACCGGGTAGCTCAGGCCCAGCTCTGCACCGCCGTAGCCGGTATTCCAGTTGTACTGGCCTTTGGCGCTCAGCACCGCGTCACCCAGCTGATAGCCCACCTTAAGCTGATAGTAGCCCATGTATTTGGTGATATCCGGGTTGTCATCGGTGCTGCCTACTACGTACCACGGCTTCACTTCCACCATGAAATTGCCGTTCTGCGCCATCAGACGCGTATAGATGCGGTTCCAGCTGCGTGAGGTTGGGTCGGAACGACCGTTGGAATCGTGGTTATAGCCCACCTCCACGTCTCGCAGCGTCCAGCCTGCAAACTCATAATCGGTGGCGAAACCGAGGAACAGCTGCGGTTCATAGTTGGTTTCGCGGAACGGTGATGATTCCCCGCTGTTGGAGAGCTGCCACCATGACTTCTGCGTGTAGGACGCGCCAAGTACCGAGTTCGGCCCCAGGATGCCGCGCCAGAACGGGAAGGCGAGGCTGAGCTGGAACTTCACCTCATCTTTACGCGCATTATCAGACCAGTTATAGGAGCTTATCGCCTCTTTGTTGAGATCGCTGGTCTGGGTGTAGATCACGTAGTTTGTGTCATACGGGTACAGCGTGAACGGATTGTCATGCTCCTGAAGCATATTGGCGATGATGCTGCCCTTAACGGCAGGTTTATCATGCACCTCTTTGATCGTCGCTTCCTGCGCATATGCTGTGAGGGGCAGCGCAACCGCCGCCAGTAACCAACCCAGATACGTCCGCATCGGTGGTGTTCTCCTGAAATGGTGACATTTAATGAATAGTTTTGTCCGGGCATTCTACAGACTTCTGCGATAACTTCCGCTTCCTCGTTTCTTAAAGTGGCATTCCTTTATCCTGAAGCATAAAATCAACATTTTGTTAACAACAAGGATGCCACGTCAGATGTCAGCCACACTCACCGCCGAAGAAACCTTAAAGCTCGTGGGCGAGATTTTTGTGTACCACATGCCGTTCAACCGTGCACTGGGTCTTGAGCTGGAGCGATACGAAAAAGACTTCGCTCAGCTGAGTTTCAATAATCAGCCAATGATGGTCGGTAACTGGGCGCAAAGCATTTTGCACGGCGGGGTAATTGCCTCCGCGCTGGACGTGGCGGCCGGTCTGGTGTGCGTGGGCAGCACGCTGACGCGCCACGACACCATCAACGAAGATGAATTACGCCAGCGCCTGTCGCGCATGGGCACCATCGATTTACGCGTCGACTACCTGCGCCCAGGACGCGGAAACCGCTTCACCTGTACCAGCAGCCTGCTGCGCGCCGGGAATAAAGTTGCCGTCGCCCGCGTTGAGCTGCATAACGAGGAGCAGGTTTATATCGCCAGCGCAACCGCCACTTATATGGTGGGTTGAGACGGCAAATTCGGGTAAAATTACTTCACTTTTTTGTAACGGATTTTCCCGATGGATGCTAAACAGACGCGGCAGGGCGTTTTACTCGCCCTTGCCGCTTATTTTATTTGGGGTATAGCACCGGCGTACTTCAAACTTATTGCCTATGTTCCGGCGGACGAGATCCTCACTCACCGCGTCATCTGGTCGTTTTTCTTCATGATTGCGCTGATGAGTATCAGCCGTCAGTGGTCAGGCGTCAAAACGCTGCTGAAAACCCCGAAGAAGGTCTTCCTGCTCGCCCTCTCTGCGGTGCTGATTGGCGGAAACTGGCTGCTGTTTATCTGGGCGGTGAATAACCATCACATGCTCGAAGCCAGCCTGGGCTACTTTATTAACCCGCTGGTCAATATTTTGCTGGGGATGATTTTCCTCGGCGAGCGCTTTCGCCGGATGCAGTGGGTGGCAGTGATTCTGGCCTTCTGCGGCGTGCTGGTACAGCTGTGGACCTTCGGCTCACTGCCGGTTATCGCCCTGGGGCTGGCGTTCAGCTTTGCCTTCTACGGCCTGGTGCGTAAAAAAATCGCCGTGGAAGCGCAGACGGGAATGCTGTTTGAAACCCTGTGGCTGCTGCCTGTCGCCGCGATCTACCTGTTCGGTATTGCCGACAGCGCCACCAGCCATATGGGCAGCAACCCATGGTCGCTGAACCTGATGCTGATGGCCGCGGGCGTGGTCACGACGATTCCCCTGCTGTGCTTCACCGGCGCGGCAACGCGTCTGCGCCTCTCCACGTTGGGCTTCTTCCAGTACATTGGCCCGACGCTGATGTTCCTGCTGGCGGTGGTGTTTTACGGCGAGGTGCCGGGTGCGGATAAGATGGTGACGTTCGCCTTTATCTGGGTGGCGCTGGCCATCTTTGTTGCGGATGCGATTTATACCCAGCGCAGGGTGCGCAAAGGGCTGTGATGTTGCCCTCACCCTAACCCTCTCCCACAGGGAGAGGGAATTCGATCGTAGGGCGGGTAAGCGCAGCGCCACCCGCCAGATTTTTACAGCCAGTTCCGGCGTTTAAAATAGAGATACGGCGCCAGCCCGGCGAGGATCATAAAGATAATCGCCCCCGGGTAGCCAAAGCTCCACTTCAGTTCCGGCATAAACTCGAAGTTCATCCCGTAGCTGGAGGCTACCAGCGTCGGCGGCAGGAACACCACGGACACCACCGAGAAGATCTTGATGATGCGGTTCTGCTCGATGTTGATGAAGCCCATCGCCGCCTGCATCAGGAAGTTGACCTTCTGGAACAGGGATTCGTTGTGCGGCAGCAGGGATTCGATATCGCGTAAGATCTCACGCGCCTGCTCCAGCTGACCGCCCGGCAGACGCGCCTTGCGCACCAGGAAGTTCAGCGCGCGCTGGGTATCCATCAGACACAAACGCACCTTCCAGCCGATATCTTCCAGCTCAGCCAGCGTGGACAACGCTTCGTCGTACTCATCGCCCTGATGGCCTTCCATGATCACGCGGCTCAGCTTTTCCAGGTCGCTGTAGATGTTTTCGATTTCATCCGCCAGCTGTTCGATTTTGGTTTCGAACAGATCCAGCAGCAGCTCATAAGCGTTGCCGTCCATCATCGCCTGGCTGCGGGCACGCATACGGTAGAGACGAAACGCAGGCAGTTCGCGCTCGCGCAGGGTGAACAGGCGGCCATCGCGGATGGTAAACGCCACGGTGGAGTTCCCCGCGTGGTCTTCGGCATCCTCGAAAAAGAAGAAGGAGTGAATGTGCAGGCCGTCTTCGTCTTCAAAAAAACGGGCGGATGCTTCGATGTCTTCCAGTTCCGGGCGTGTCGCCAGGCTTTGCCCCAGTTCAGATTGTACGCGAAGGCGCTCATCGTCGTCCGGCTCGACCAGATCCACCCATACGGCATCAATGAGGGGCTGTGACTCTTCGGCTTCAAGCCGAGTCAGTCGGTTATTTTCGAGTTGAAATGCGCTCAACATGACCGGGACTCCCAATGCAAAAAATATCGGACAGTTCGGTGGGCACACAGAAACAAATTGGGTTTCAGACCATTAAACAGCCTGACTCAGCGCGACGGGAATGATGCAGTCGCTGACAACCACTAAGGCCATCAGCAAGAGGAGATAGCCTTAGGAGTTGTTCCTGGATGACAGGGAATTGAGCCAGTATCTACTGGGTGTGTCCAAGGCGAATGTCCTCTTAGCGTAATCGTGCGCGCATGTTACGCCAGCAATAACTGTGGCGTCAACACGCAACGGAACGCTGAAGGGCATTAATTGACCTTCAACGTATAAGGCTAGCAGATTATTACAAAATAGTGATACTTTTCTGAAAGTTACACACTTTCCAGCTTGGCATAGGCTGCCACCAGCCATTTGATCCCCTGCCCCTGGAACGCTACCTGCAAACGGCTGTGCTCGCCGCTGCCTTCCAGGTTGACGATGGTGCCTTCGCCAAACTTCGAGTGGCGCACGCGCTGGCCCAGCTTGTAACCGGTGTCGGTTTCAGAGATCGGCGAGCCCATACGCTGATGGCTGACCGGACGGCTGATGCTGGCGCGCAGGCGCACCTCTTCCACACACTCTTCCGGCAGTTCGCCGATAAAGCGCGACGGACGGTGATACACCTCTTTCCCGTACAGGCGGCGGGTTTCCGCGTAGGTCAGAGTCAGTTTCTGCATCGCACGGGTCACGCCCACGTAGGCCAGACGACGCTCCTCTTCCAGACGCCCGCCTTCATCCAGCGACATCTGGCTCGGGAACATCCCCTCTTCCATCCCGACGATGAACACCTGCGGGAACTCCAGACCTTTCGCGGAGTGCAGGGTCATCAGCTGAACCGCATCCTGCCAGGTATCGGCCTGCCCTTCACCCGCCTCCAGCGCGGCGTGAGAGAGGAATGCCTGCAACGGCATCAGGTCTTCGTCTTCTTCGTTGTAGCTGAACTGGCGCGTTGCCGTCACCAGTTCCTCTAAGTTCTCAATACGGGTCTGGCCCTTCTCGCCTTTTTCCTGCTCGTACATGGTGCGCAGGCCGGAATCTTTAATCACCCGGTCGGTCTGGACGTGCAGCGGCATGTCGGCCGTTTCCTGCGCCAGCGCGTCGATTAACTCCAGGAAGCGTTGCAATGCGCTGGCGGCGCGCCCGGCGAGGGCTTTTTCCTGTAACAGCTCGCGGCATGCCTGCCACAACGTGAGCTGACGATCGCGCGAAGCCTGACGCACCACGTCCAGCGTACGATCGCCGATGCCGCGCGTCGGTGTGTTCACCACGCGCTCAAATGCCGCATCGTCGTTACGGTTGGCAATCAGACGCAAGTACGAGAGCGCATCTTTGATCTCCTGACGTTCGAAGAAGCGCATACCGCCATAAATGCGGTACGGCATGCTCACCTGCAACAGCGCCTCTTCCAGCACGCGCGACTGGGCGTTGCTGCGATAGAGAATGGCACACTGCTCCAGCGCGCCGCCGTTCTCCTGCCAGGTTTTAATGCGGTTCACCACGAAGCGGGCTTCGTCGAGCTCGTTGAAGGCGCAGTAAATCGAAATCGGTTCGCCGTCGACGCCATCGGTCCACAGCTTTTTACCCAGGCGCCCGTTGTTGTTCTCAATCAGGGCGTTGGCCGCGCTCAGAATGTTGCTGGTAGAACGGTAGTTCTGTTCCAGACGGATGGTTTGCGCGCCGGGGAAATCGTTGAGGAAGCGCTGGATGTTCTCCACCTGCGCGCCGCGCCAGCCGTAGATAGACTGGTCGTCATCGCCTACGATCATCACCTTGCCGGTATCCCCGGCCAGCAGGCGGATCCAGGCGTACTGGATGTTGTTGGTATCCTGGAATTCGTCCACCAGGATGTTGGTAAAGCGTTCACGGTAGTGTTGCAGGATATGCGGTTTGTTCAGCCACAGCTCGTGGGCACGCAGCAGCAGTTCGGCGAAATCCACCAGACCGGCGCGATCGCACGCTTCCTGATAGGCCTTGTAGACGTTCTGCCAGGTCTGCTCGACCGGGTTACCGAAGCTCTGAATATGATGCGGACGCAGCCCTTCGTCTTTCTGACCGTTGATGTACCACATCGCCTGACGCGGCGGCCACTGCTTCTCGTCGAGGTTCATCGCCTTGATCAGGCGTTTCAGCAGGCGCAGCTGATCTTCGCTGTCGAGGATCTGGAAATCCTGCGGCAGGTTAGCGTCCATATGGTGCGCGCGCAGCAGACGGTGCGCCAGGCCGTGGAAGGTGCCAACCCACATGCCGCCCTGGCTGGTGCCCATCAGCTGTGCGATACGGTGGCGCATCTCCGCCGCCGCCTTGTTGGTGAACGTCACGGCCATAATCGAGTACGGCGAACAGTTCTCCACGCTCTGTAGCCAGGCGATACGGTGAACCAGCACGCGCGTCTTACCACTGCCCGCTCCAGCCAGTACCAGCAGGTTTGTACGCGAGGCGGCAACCGCGTCACGCTGTTTATCATTAAGGCTGTCGAGCAGGTAAGAAACGTCCATTGGCACCGTCACGTCATGGCGGGCAGGCAAATGTTTCCATTCGCCAAAACCCTGTTAATTTATACAGAACAATTGATGATTATATCAGCGTCGTGAGGGATGCCAACCGTGAAATTTCCACGTGCGGCAGAAGACGGCTATCCGGGGTAGTCATCAGATCGGCATTTTCCGGCTTGATCCAGCAGGCCTGCATGCCGCAGCGGATCGCCCCGGCGACGTCCGTGGTCAGGTCGTCGCCCACGTGCAGGATCTCACCGAGCGGCAAATCCAGTTTTTCCGCTGCCAGATGATACATATCGTTGAACGGCTTCGAGCGTCCGTGCGGGCCCGCGCGCAGCACGAACTGAAAATAGTTCCCCAGACCAAACAGTTCAGGCTGAGCGTTGCCGTTGGTGATGGCCACCAGCGGCCACTTTTCGGCGAGCTTCGCCAGCGTGTCGTGGGTCTCCTGCGGCACGTCGATCCGACTGCGCCATTTGGCGAAGTTTTCCATGGCCGCTTCGGCACCCGTGGCCGCGTCCTGCGCGCTCAGGCCGGCATTGAGCATCGCCTGCTCAACCGCACGGCGGCGCCATTCGGTCACGTCATGATAAATTTCCGGCTCGGTTTCCCGCAGGGACTGACGCAGCTTCTGGAAATCTTTGTTCTGCATTGTTTTCAGCGCAGGATGGTAGTTCTGCACAAACGCCAGCGACTCCTGCTCGGTACGCAGGATCACCGGACGATTGTCGTAAAGGGTGTCATCAAGATCAAACGTCAGGGCTGAGATCTGACCAAGTGGGCGGTAAAAACGCATTATTTCCCCCGTTTGGCGCGTGGATGCGCCGCGTCATACACCGAGGCAAGGTGTTGGAAGTCTAAGTGGGTATAGATTTGGGTGGTCGACAGATTCGCGTGACCAAGCAGCTCCTGTACGCCGCGCAGGTCGCCGCTTGATTCCAGCATGTGCGTCGCAAAGGAGTGGCGCAGCTTGTGGGGGTGAACGTGGCTGTTCAGCCCCTGCTTAATGCCCCACTCCGCAAAGCGCTTCTGCACGTTACGCGCCGAGATCCGCTTGCCGAGTTTCGACAGGAACAGCGCATCTTCGTCGGCGCCAAACAGCCCGCGAAGGTCCAGCCAGTGCTCAATCCAGGAGACCGCATTGCGGCCGATCGGCAGGCGGCGCTCTTTGCTGCCCTTGCCCATCACCCACACCTCGCCGGATTCCAGATCGAGGTGCTTCAAGTCGAGGTTCACCAGCTCAGAGAGACGCAGGCCCGCGCCGTACATCACCTCCAGCATTGCGCGGTCGCGAACGGCCAGCGGATCGTTAAGATCGATATCTAGCAGGCGGTTTACGTCGTCGACGTCGATATTTTTCGGCAGATGACGCGGGGCTTTCGGCGTGGCGATCCCTTTTGCCGGGTTGGCTTTCAGACCGCCCTGACTGACCAGCCAGTCGAAGAAACTGCGCAGGGCAGAGAGCCGGAGCGCCAGGCTCGCCGGGCTGAGATTTTTTTTACGGCTACGCACGACGAACCCGCGTACCGTGGCGGCGTCACATTGTTGCCAGCTTTTCAGGCCGATTTCATCGGCAATCTGCATGATGGCATCAAGCTGACGCTGATAGTTGAGCAGCGTAATAGGGCTGAGCTGGCGTTCTACGCCCAGATAGCGCAGAAAGCGGATGACGTCAGTGGCGAGCAGTCCGTCCGTCATACGCGCTCAATCCAGCGCTCCAGCAACTCAGGCAACATCAGGGCGATCTCCTGCAACAGTTGCGTACCCTGCCCCTGTTCATAGTGATGCGCGTCGCGGCTGGTAAATAACATCACGCCCAGGTCACCATCGCGCCCCATCAGCGACATCGCCACCGAGCCGATAGCTTTGGCTTCCGGCAGCATCACCAGCAGTTCTGGCCCGTTGAGCGGCCCCAGATAATGGTGCTCATGGCCCAGACGCTGAATGCGCAGCGGCTCAAACGCCTGACGGCTCAGCGCCAGATGGGTAAACCCGGACGGCGCGCCAATGCGCCAGCGGTCAGGGAAGAGACGGATCGTCGCGCCTGCCAGCCCCAGCTCGCGCGCCCAGCGGTGGAAGCGGTTGAGGAACTCTTCGAGACTGTGTGCGGAAGCCAGACGCGCCTGAAGGTGCAGAAGACGGTAGAACAGGCTTTCGTTATTGCTGGCCTGCTCCATCAGCAGCGTCATGTTCTCTTCGAGCTGATTGATGTGGTTGCGCGAGCGCGCCATGTGCCATTCAACCAGCGACACGGTCTCGCGAACCGGATGCGGCACGCGCATCCGTTCGACGATGCGTGCATTGCGGATAAAAAACTCAGGATTGTGCAGCAGATAATCCACAACAGTGCTGTCGTCCAGCTCTGTTACAGGTTCCCGCAGTTCTTCCCCTGGTTGCTTCATAGATGGATAAACCCGTCATAAACATGTGTCGCCGGGCCAGTCATGTACAGTGGATGACCCGCTCCTTTCCAGGCGATATCAAGCCGACCGCCTGGTAATTCCACGCGAACCTCTTCTGCCAGTAACCCCTGTGAGATACCGACGGCCACCGCCGCACAGGCACCGCTTCCGCAGGCCTGGGTTTCGCCCGCGCCGCGCTCGTAAACCCGCAGGCGAATATGTTCACGCTTCACCACTTGCATGAAACCGATGTTCGCCCGCTCCGGGAAGCGCTCGTGGCTTTCCAGCACCGGGCCGAGCGTTTCAACCGCCGCGGTTTGCACATCATCCACCTGAATCACGCAGTGCGGGTTACCCATTGAGACGACGCCGCACAATACTGTCTGCTCGGCGGCACGCATGATATAGGTCTTTTCCGCTTTGTTGGCGCGAAACGGCACGGCAGAGGGCTCGAAGTTCGGCTCTCCCATGTTCACGCGCACCAGTTCGTCGTCGGTGACGCTGAGCACCATCCGGCCATTGGCGGTGCTGACGCGGATATCGCGCTTGTTGGTCAGCCCTTTCAGCCGTACAAAGCGGGCAAAACAGCGCGCGCCGTTGCCGCACTGGGAAACTTCGCTGCCGTCGGCGTTAAAAATGCGATAGTGAAAGTCCAGGTCAGGATCGTAAGGCGGCTCCACCACCAGCAGCTGGTCAAACCCCACGCCCACGTGTCGATCCGCCAGACGACGGATCAGTTCCGGGGAGAAAAAGACATTCTGCGTTACCGCGTCGACGACCATAAAGTCGTTGCCAAGGCCATGCATTTTAGAGAACTGCATCATTTGCTCCATTGCGCGGGTACAGAACGTAATTGTCAGAGATTGACCTGAGTCGGGCCGCCGTTATTGCCGCGATCGTTGGTATCCGGCGTAGATGACTCGATACCACTTTGCACCGGTTTTGTCGGCGGTGGTGCGTTTTTATCCTCTGGCGGGAAGTACAGTGGTCCCTTCAGTCCACAGCCGGTCAGGCTAAACAGAGTGACAAGAACGACAAGCGTTCGGAAGACGTTTTTCATGTAGAGGTTGCCCGTAAGTTCAAATCTGTTTCTATCATCGCAGGAGAAGACACAAAAGCAAGAGTTTGCCGCTTTCCTGCAACGGGAATTATTTAGCGTTATACTGCCGCCATCACGAAAAAACAGGAATAAAACCATGAACGACAGTGAATTTCATCGCCTTGCCGATACCCTGTGGATGACCATCGAAGAGCGTATCGACGACTGGGACGGCGACAGCGATATCGATTGTGAAATCAACGGCGGGATCCTGACCTTAAGCTTCGAAAACGGCAGCAAGATTATTATTAACCGTCAGGAGCCGCTTCACCAGGTGTGGCTGGCGGCGAAACAGGGCGGCTATCACTTTGATCTGAAAGGTGACGAGTGGGTCTGCGACCGCAGCGGCGAAACGTTCTGGGATCTGCTGGAGCAGGCAGCGACCGCGCAGGCGGGTGAGGACGTGAGTTTCAGGTAGTTTTGTTGCCCGGTGGCGGCTACGCCTTACCGGGCCTACAGCGGCTCGAACCGTAGGCCGGGTAAGCGATAGCGCCACCCGGCGAAAAGCCTCAGGAAAAATACTGCTGCAACAGCGGCGCAGTTTCCTGGTTAGCGGGCGCCGCAGTGGTAATCGCCTGCGTACGGAACGGGATCACCTGCGCTCGCCCATCCACATTCACAATCTGGTAGAACTGCGGCAGGTTGAAGTTGATAAAACTTGAGCCGTAGGTAAAGCGATCGTGCGAAGACGAATAGAAGCGGCTGACGTCGCGCACCAGCTCCTCTTTGCTGCCTTCACAGTGGTGATACACCTCGGCACGGTTGGTTTCATCCAGAATGTAGATGTTAAACCCGGCATTATCGCCCGACTCTTCGAAGAAGAACTGAATAATCCCTTCACTCGCAAAGCCATCCACCACCTGCGGCAGCTTAACGTGATTGGTTTCCACCTGAACCGACAGGCCATGCAGTTTGTTGTGTGAAATCGCGCCGTAGAATTCAATGGCGTTCTCCAGCTTCTGCACCGACACGTTCAGGCGCTCAAAGAACAGGCCCCAGGTCTGGCCGGAGACGCGCAGCGCTTTAAAGCGCCCGGTTTCCTGACGGGTGCTGGAGAGACGCAGTTCGATGCACTCAGACACCAGCTGCTGCACGCGGGTACGAATCAGGCCGCGCAGGTGCTGGCTGTAGCAGAACACCTCCACGCTGTCCGGGGGTGCGGCGTCCTGGTGCATCTTGCCGAGGATCGTTTTCAGCGCCTCGATCATCGCCTGCTCGCCGTTAAAGTGTAAGGTACGCACTTCGTTCCACGAGTTGCGGTACAGCAGATCCACGCTACCCACCAGGCAGTTTTGCTGCTCGCCGAAGCTAAAGACGTCCAGCTTGCGGAAGTCAAAGTGAACCACCTGATTGCGGAAGGCCGCCGTCGGGTCGTATTCCAGGTTGACGATGATCGCCAGATGGCGGATCTCACACGGGCTGTAGAGCGCCTTTGGCGTCGGCGCAGGCAGACGCAGTGGGAAGTGGTGCGAGACATCCGCCACCATCTCCTGCAACTTGGCTAAATCGACCACCTCGTTACCCTTGATAAACAACCGGGTGCGTGAGGTGAGAAGGCCGTTAAACCAGGCCCAGGCCACCAGCTTGTTCAGATAGCGGTTATATTCCAGCGGCTGATGGCTGATGATCGAATCCATGCTTGGCGCACGGTTGTACAGATACCACCCGGTGCGGTTTGCGCGGCCCGGCGGCACGTAGATAAAGGTCAGATTCGGCTCAGACAGGTCAGGCGAAATCTGTGGGTTAACCAGCGTAACCTTGCCCGGCAACGCTTCAAACGCGGCGTACAGTTTACGGGTCAGCACCCCGATATCCTGTGGGCTGGCAGAAACGCTAAGGTTGTTACGGCGGGCAAAGCGGATCAGGTTGCGGTAGCTCTGCATCATCGCATCAAGCAGCTCGTTGTGCGCCTCGCGCACCTGATCGATCTTCCAGTTGGCGCGGTTGTCCAGCATGGCGAGACGCGCTTCGTCCCATCCCCACTCTTTGACTAACTGGCTGACGACTTCACGACGCCAGCCCACGCAGGCGCGTTCGCGGCTCAGTTTTTCACAAACTTTGAGATAGAAACATCGACGCACCAGGTCAAGACGCGTGGCGTCCTCAATGGCTGTCAGGTATTCGGTGACGCGTTCCAGCATCATGCAGTAGGCATCAAGCCCGTAGGAGACGATCTCCCCGTCGTGCAGACGCTGTTTAATATCTTTCGCCAGCAGGCGCGGCGTGGGGTATTCCCAGGAGTAAGCTTCCAGCAGCAGGGTTTTCAGCACCGCTTTGTATGGTGAATCAATGCTCTTATAAAGCTGCCAGAGGCTTGCGCCAAAGTACTCTTCGGCGGACAGGGAGCTCAGGCCGCCCAGATCCAGCCACTCGTTTGGCGTCAGAACGCCCTGCGAGTAAAGCGACATGACGTAGTCGTCATAATTCTCTTCTTCATCGCACGGCACCATATTCCACAGAATACGTTTCCCGGCCAGGCGAACGGCAGTACGGTAAAACTCATCCAGCAACAGGATGTGCTGAGTCGAGCCGCAGTCTTCACCACCCAGACTGCCGCTTTCGTTATGGCGGAAACGGTTTTCATCAATCAGGAAGAAGCTCACTTCCACGCCGAGCGACGCCGCCCAGCTCTCCAGCAGGCTGCATTTACGCTGCAACAGCTGGCGCTCTTCATTGTCGAGCCAGGACTGATGGCAGACCCAGATATCCAGGTCAGAAGAGCAGCTTTGCCCAACCGATGATGTGCTGCCCATGGAGTAAACCCCGGTAATCGGCAGCTCGCCTTTCGGCGAATCCTGCGGCGGCATACCACGGTAGAGTTCAAGTTCAGTCAGGTAATGCTGTTGGGTTTCATCAGGCGTGAAGAGGCAAATGCCCTGGGGAACGTTACCATCGAGGTAACCCGGCATTAGCGGATGGTGATAGTGCAACAATGTCGGCAGAAGACTGTATACCTGCTGGAAAGCAGGGCCCATGGCAGCAAGCGCGCGATCCACGCGCAATTGATTGATGGCATCCAGTCTCTGTTTCAGAGTCTCAATATAGAGGTACAAGACGTATCGCCTGATGTTTCCGGGTGTCGCATGCCAGTCAGAACAGAAAAAGCAGCGGACCCGCAGTATTTCAAAAAATAACCGTTACCCTTTTTTCGCCTTTTGCTTTTCTGGTGGTACAGACGAAAAAATGGTCTAAAACGTGATCAATTTAACACCTTGCCGGTTGACCGTAAAGAAAGATGCGCTACATACAAGTGTAGCACCGTTCTGTACGTGTAAATTCCTGAATACGGCGATGGCTGACGAATACGCCGCCCTGTCCCTCTCACTCTTCATCAACCGTAAAACTGCCATCCGAGTGTCAACAATGTTAGGATGGTTAGCGATTGATAATGACGGTAACAAGCATGTTAGACAATGTTTTGAGAATTGCCACACGCCAAAGTCCTCTTGCACTCTGGCAGGCACATTATGTTAAGCAGCGCCTGGAAGCCTGCCACACCGGATTACGCGTTGAGCTGGTGCCAATGGTTACGCGTGGCGATGTCATACTGGATACGCCGCTGGCCAAAGTGGGCGGAAAAGGTCTGTTTGTCAAAGAGCTGGAGCTGGCATTGCTTGAGAACCGCGCCGATATCGCCGTGCATTCGATGAAGGATGTGCCCGTTGAGTTCCCGGAAGGGCTGGGGCTGGTGACCATCTGCGAGCGCGAGGATCCGCGCGATGCGTTTGTCTCTAATCGCTATGACTCGCTCGATGCGTTGCCGGCAGGCAGCGTGGTCGGCACGTCAAGTTTACGCCGCCAGTGTCAGCTGGCTGAACGTCGCCCGGATCTGGTGATCCGTTCGCTGCGCGGGAACGTCGGCACACGCCTTGGCAAGCTGGATAACGGCGACTACGATGCCATTATTCTTGCGGTTGCGGGCCTGAAACGCCTGGGGCTGGAAAAACGCATTCGCGTGGCGTTGCCGCCGGAGCTGTCGCTGCCCGCCGTCGGCCAGGGCGCCGTCGGCATTGAGTGTCGTCTGGATGATGTGCGCACTCAGGCACTGCTGGCGCCGCTGAATCATGACGATACCGCCGTTCGCGTAAAAGCCGAGCGCGCGATGAATACACGCCTCGAAGGAGGCTGTCAGGTGCCAATTGGCAGCTATGCTGAATTAACTGACGGTGAACTGTGGCTGCGTGCGCTGGTTGGCGCGCCGGACGGCTCGCATATGGTTCGCGGTGAACGTCGCGGCAAACCGCAAGATGCCGAGGCGCTTGGCGTATCGCTGGCGGAAGAGCTGCTGAATAACGGCGCACGTGAAATTCTGGCCGAGGTCTATAACGGAGAGCCCCCTGCATGAGCATACTTGTCACCCGCCCTTCTCCCGCAGGAGAGCAGTTAGTGAGCCGTCTGCGCGCACTGGGGCAGGTGGCCTGGAGTTTTCCGCTGATTGAATTCTCCCCCGGTCGCGAGCTGCCTGAGCTCGCTGACCAGATGCGTCTCTTGCAGGAAGGCGATCTGCTCTTTGCGCTGTCGCAGCATGCCGTGGAGTTTGCCCATGCGCAGCTGCAACAACAGGGCGTTCGCTGGCCTCACGCCCCCCGCTATTTCGCCATCGGGCGCACTACGGCGCTGGCCTTACATACCGCGAGCGGAATCGATGTTCGTTACCCGTTAGATCGGGAAATCAGCGAAGTCTTGCTACAATTACCTGAATTACAAAACATTGCGGGAAAGCGCACACTTATTTTGCGCGGCAACGGTGGCCGCGAACTGCTGGGCGAGACGCTGCGCGAACGCGGCGCAGACGTGACGTTTGTGGAGTGCTATCAGCGCTGTGCAAAACACTATGATGGCGCGGAAGAAGCAATGCGCTGGCACGCCCGCGGTATTAATACGCTGGTGGTCACCAGCGGTGAAATGTTACAACAGCTTTGGTCGCTGATTCCGCTTTGGTATCGCGAAAACTGGTTACTCCGCTGTCGGCTTCTGGTCGTCAGTGAGCGTCTGGCGAACCACGCCCGGGAACTGGGCTGGCAGGATATTCGGATCGCTGAAAACGCCGACAACGATGCGCTGCTGCGCGCATTACAATAACTCTCAAATGGGAAGCCATAATGACGGAACACGAAAAATCCTCCGCCGTGGTTGAAGAGACCAGGGAGACTGTGGACACCACGTCACAGCCAGAGACGACAGACACAACCGTTGAGAAGAAAAACGGCAGCAATAAAACCAGCCTCACGCTGAGCGTGATTGCCATCGCGATTGCGCTGGCCGCAGGCGTGGGTCTCTACGGACTGGTGAAGAAACAAGGCACCAACCAGACGGCCACCAGCGACGCGCTGGTTAACCAAATCACTGCCCTACAGAAAGCGCAGGAGACGCAAAAAGCTGAGCTGGAAGGTGTGATCAAACAGCAGGCTGCCGCCCTCGCCGACGCGAACAGCAAACGTGAAGAGTTGACCAAACAGCTGAGCGAAGTGCAGGAAAAAGTCGCCACAATTTCGGGAACCGATGCCAAAACATGGCTACTTTCACAGGCCGATTTTCTGGTGAAACTGGCCGGGCGCAAGCTCTGGAGCGATCAGGATGTCACCACCGCCGCCGCGCTGCTGAAAAGCGCCGACGCAAGCCTGGCTGATATGAACGATCCGAGCCTCATCAACGCACGCCGCGCTATTACGGAAGATATCGCCAGCCTGTCCGCGGTTTCTCAGGTCGACTACGACGGTATCATCCTTAAGGTGAATCAGCTCTCGAACCAGATTGATAACCTTCAGCTGGCCGATAACAACGACGATGACTCTCCGATGGATTCCGACGGTACCGAGCTGTCCAGTTCCCTGAGCGAATGGCGTATCAACCTGCAAAAGAGCTGGCAGAACTTTATGGACAGCTTTATAACCATTCGCCGCCGCGATGAAACTGCCGTGCCGCTGCTGGCACCGAACCAGGACGTCTATCTACGCGAAAACATTCGTTCCCGCCTGTTGGTCGCGGCGCAGGCCGTGCCGCGTCACCAGGAAGAGACCTACAAACAGGCGCTGGATAACGTTTCAACCTGGGTACGTGCTTACTACGATACCAATGATGCAACCACGACCGCGTTCCTTGAGGATATCGACAAGCTGAGCCAGCAAAACATCACCATGAACGTACCGGACAAGCTGGAAAGCCAGCCGATTCTGGAGAAGATCATGCAGACGCGCGTGCGTAACTTGCTGGCCCAGCCGGGCGTTCCGGCAGAGCGTCCGGCTGAAGCACCTGCCGCCGCGCCAGCGCCTGAAAGCGCGCCGCAAGGAGAGTAATGATGCTAAAAGTCTTCTTACTCTTCATCCTGCTGATCGCCGGGATTGTACTGGGGCCGATGCTTGCGGGTCACCAGGGTTACGTATTGATCCAGACCGATAACTACAACATCGAAACCAGCGTAACAGGGCTGGTGATTATCCTGATCCTGGGTGTGGTCGTTCTGCTGGCAGTGGAGTGGCTCCTGCGTCGTATTTTCCGTACCGGCGTACATACGCGCGGCTGGTTCGTTGGCCGTAAGCGCCGTCGCGCCCGTAAGCAGACCGAGCAGGCATTGCTGAAGCTGGCCGAAGGCGACTATCAGCAGGTTGAAAAGCTGATGTCGAAAAATGCCGACCATGCAGAACAGCCGGTTGTTAACTATCTGCTGGCCGCTGAGGCGGCGCAACAGCGAGGCGATGAGGCCCGCGCCAATCAGCATCTTGAACGCGCGTCTGAGCTCTCTACTAAGGATCCGATTCCGGTTGAGATCACCCGCGTTCGTCTGCAACTGGCGCGCAATGAAAACCATGCCGCACGTCACGGCGTTGACCGTCTGCTGGAAATTACCCCTCGTCATCCGGAAGTGCTGCGTCTTGCTGAGCAGGCATATATTCGGACCGGTGCATGGGGCTCGCTGCTGGACATTATCCCTTCCATGGCGAAAGCCGACGTGGGTGATGATGAACATCGTGATGAACTTCAGCGTCTGGCCTGGATTGGCCTGATGGATCAGGCGCGCGCCGATCTCGGCAGCGACGGCCTGAAAACCTGGTGGAAAAACCAGAGCCGCAAAACGCGCCAGCAGGTTCCTCTTCAGGTTGCGATGGCAGAACATCTGATTGAGTGTGACGACCATGACACCGCGCAGGAGATCCTCCTCGACGGTCTCAAGCGACAGTATGATGACCGCCTGGTGATGGTCATCCCGCGTCTGAAAACCAACAATCCGGAACAAATTGAAAAAGCACTGCGCCAGCAGATCAAAACCGTGGGCGATCGTCCGCTGCTGTGGAGTACGCTGGGCCAGTCTCTGATGAAACACGGCGAGTGGCAGGAGGCGAGTCTCGCCTTCCGCGCCGCGCTGAAGCAACGCCCGGACGCATTTGATTACGCCTGGCTTGCTGATTCGCTGGACAAGCAGCACAAGCCGGAAGAGGCCGCAGCTATGCGCCGTGATGGGCTGTTATTGACGTTGCAAAATAACGGAACGCAGCAGTAATTAAAAGGAGGCCAGATGGCCTCCTTTTTTTATCTCATTTCTCCTGCTACATTCTTTTAACACTTACCTGCAAACGAACCCGCCAATGTAACGATGTCTTTTCCTTAACCTTTTTTGCACACGCGCTTACCGGCGTGGAATAAACCGTTTCTGAAAGGATATCGTCATGAACTCGCTTTTATATGCGCTTTTCGAAGCGCTGCGGTGCCATCGCTGGCTCCGCCTGCTGGCCTGCGCCTTTATCTTTAGCGCCCTGGGTAATGGCTTAACCCAGGTTGTTGTTTTCGGATTATTGTTACAGTGGTCAGCCCCGTCAGCGCTGTTAACCCTCGCCTTCCTTTTTGCTACGGTGCCCGGTTTTATCGGCAGCCTGATTGGTGAAAAGCTGTACCAGCGGTTTTCACCTCTCTACCTGTTGATGCTGACCGAATGGCTGGGCTTGCTCGCCCTGCTCTTTCCCCTTTCAGGCGCACATTACCACAGCATACCGGCGCTGCTTGCGGTGCAATCCACAGAAGCGTTGCTGAGCGGGATGAGCTGGCCTGCGTTAACGCTTCTGTTTAAACGCGGACTGCATGAGGCAGAACTGCCTGCGGCAACGTGTCTGGAAAATGTGATTTTTGCCTCCCAGGTTTTGTTAGGAACCGGGCTGGGTGTGGTGTTGTTCCAGCGCATCCCGGTCTTCGCCTTACTGGTCATCGACGCCGCCAGTTTTATGGGATCGCTGGTCATGCTATTTCTCGCAGAACGCCAGTATGTAGCGCGTCCAGCATCGTTGCCTGTCGGGGACCCTCAACCTGTGGCATTGCGCTGGCAAACTCTGACCCTTCGACAAAAACGCAGTTTGCTGATTTTGCCTGCCCTTGCTGCCGTAGGCTCGCCTGCAATGGCGTTGCTGCCAGCACTGGCGCAGCAGATCAACCCCGAGAATGCCGCTGGGCTTGCGCTGCCCTTGCTTTTTGCCAGAAGTCTGGGACAGCTTTGTGGCCCCTTGCTGCTCAGAAAAGAGAGTCTGACGCGCTTTGCAGCAAGATCGCCTTTGCTACTTAGCTGTCTTGCTCTTTTTCTGGCAGCCTATGGGTTGCTTCCGTTTTTATCCGCATGGGTCGTGCTTGCGCTGGGGATGATCTTTATCGCGCATCTGGCGTCGAATATCGTTTTTGCGGCGGGTACGTTTGGGGTACTGAGTAATTTTCAGGCTATACAGATATCCGCTGCCAGCGGTAAGGCCTGGCGCTGGCAAACGTTGAGCGCTTCCCTTTTTACGGGCCTCGCCGCAATGACAGCGACGATATTGGGAGCGGCTCAGACGCTATATGCTGTCTCTGCTATCGCACTGCTGTTGGTGGCGCTGGTCCTGGCCCATTATCGTGAATAAGGCATAAAAAAACGCCTGCTATAAAAGCAGGCGTTAAAACAGGTCTGTAAGACAACATATTTGGTGCTTCACTCAACGTTGTGTCCATGGTGTCTGATGAGGCCGAAGCGACATCTGTCAGTGGACGATAAGCACCGTAAACGGCTCTGCGTCATTCCTGAGTTTATGAGGCCTTAAGGCGAACATAAGAGATGGAATGAGCATCTACACGCATATTATTGCATGTAATGTGCCAGGTTTACACGCAGAACTTTTACATCGCGCAACATTTTAAGATAAAAGGAAATTATGCTGTTAAGAACCGCCTGAAGCCATACAACATCGCGCTAAAGTCGGTGATCTGTCGCCACAAGGAGACAGGTTAAGAGGTAAAATAATAAATACTTAAATATTAATGGTTTATATGTCGCTGAATCGCGACAAGGATGTGGGGTGTTGTCGGGAAATGACTACAGGATAAAAAAACGCAGAAAACAAAAAACCCCGCCGAAGCGGGGTTCAAAATTGGTCGGCGAGAGAGGATTCGAACCTCCGACCCACTGGTCCCAAACCAGTTGCGCTACCAAGCTGCGCTACTCGCCGATGTACTGCTTTTTTGAATTTTTAGTTCAACTCATTAAAAGTCGTGGTGCGAGGGGGGGGACTTGAACCCCCACGTCCGTAAGAACACTAACACCTGAAGCTAGCGCGTCTACCAATTCCGCCACCTTCGCAATTCACAACTCTTTCAATAATGGGGTGGCTAATGGGATTCGAACCCACGACAACTGGAATCACAATCCAGGGCTCTACCAACTGAGCTATAGCCACCACTGTATTCTTTCACGCGGTTCTGACTACTTCTCAGACCACCGCAGCTCTAGCGCCGGGACTAAAATGGCGCGCCCGACAGGATTCGAACCTGAGACCTCTGCCTCCGGAGGGCAGCGCTCTATCCAGCTGAGCTACGGGCGCTTAGCGCCGTTGCGGGGCTGGATATTACGTACCTCCGTCCCCGCTGTCTAGTGCTTTTTTGAAAAAAATGCGCGTTTGGTTATGGTTTGCACATTTTGCCGCTTATTCCTCCACTTTATGGGCGGAGCCACGGCGACCCAGGCCAAAAAGTTTATATGCAGCTGTGACGGCAGCCAGGAAGATCATCCCGACAAACAGCGACATGCGGGTATCTTCATTAAAGTACATTCCAATTAATACGCAAATCAGGAACGCCATCGTCAAATAGTTCGCATACGGGAACAGAATGGAGCGGAACGGATGGCTGGCGATCGCTTTTTTGTGCGCCTGCCGGAAACGCAACTGGCTAATCAAAATGACAAACCACGGTACCATCCCCGGCAGCACGCTGGCGCTATAGACGTAAACAAACACGCGCTGCGGATTTGGGATGATGTAGTTCAGGCAAGAGCCAATCAGCAAAATCACAATCGACACGGCTACGCCCGCCACCGGTACACCTACGCGGGAGACTTTGCCCATCACAGCCGGCAGCTGTTTGTTTTGCGAGAGCGCGTAAAGCATACGCCCACAGCTGTACATTCCGCTGTTACAGCCGGAAAGCGCCGCCGTCAGTACCACAAAGTTGATAATGGCGGCTGCCGCCGTGATGCCAATCTTAGCGAAAGTTAGGACAAACGGGCTGCCGGTGGTGCCGATCTCGTTCCATGGGAAAATGGTCACGATAACGAAGATCGCGCCCACATAGAAAATCAGGATACGCCACAGCACCTTGCCTACCGCGCTACGCAGTGTGACCTGCGGGTTTTTCGCCTCACCGGCGGTAATGCCGATCAGCTCAACGCCCTGATAGGAGGCGACAACGATACAGAGCGCCGTCAGAAAGCCCTTCCAGCCACCCGCAAAGAAGCCGCCGTGCCCGGTCAGGTTACCGAAACCGACAGCGTGCCCGCCGTTACCGAAGCCAAAGAAGATGACACCCAGACCCACAACAATCATCACGATGATGGTGGTAACTTTGATCATCGCAAACCAGAACTCGATTTCACCGTAAAGACGAACGGCGGCAAGGTTCGCCAGCGCCACCAGCCCTACGGCAATAAGCGCAGGTATCCACTGGGCCATCTCCGGGAACCAGAACTGCACGTAGACCCCGATGGCGGTGATCTCCGAAATCCCGACGGCCATCCACATAAACCAGTACGACCAGGCCGTGAGATAACCAAAGAACGGGCTCATATACCGGTGGGCGTAAACGGCGAAAGAGCCCGTTACCGGCTCCAGGAACAGCATTTCGCCCATTGAGCGCATGATGAAGAAGACGAACAGTCCGGCAATAATATACGCCAGCAGGACGGAAGGCCCCGCCCATTTCAGCGTGCTTGCCGAGCCCATAAACAGGCCAACGCCGATAGTCCCGCCCAGCGCGATCAATTCAATATGTCGAGCTTCCAGCCCACGCTGAAGCTCCGGTTTTTTCTCTGCCATAATTCCTCGGTTGTGTTTGCTGTTTCCCGACTTATTGCCGGGTATTGTTTTTGAGGGGTACTGAAATACGGAGCGAATGGTTTCTTAAATTCTGGCAAATGGCAAACAATGCATTAAAAAAATGAATGCATTGCACAGAAATTCAGCAGCTTTGCAGGGGGCGTTGCAGCGCGAACAGCAGATCGCGCTGCATATTGATTACATTTTCCCGGTGTAGTGCCAGGCGAGGTAGCGCAGAAGACGGATCTGTCGTTTGATTCGTGTCGGTTGAGAAAGCAGGCGGTAGAGCCACTCCAGCCCCAGGTTTTGCCAGACTTTGGGCGCACGCTTAACGTGGCCGGTAAAGACGTCGTAGGTGCCGCCGACGCCCATATAGAGCGCATCCGGGCTGACCAGACGGCAATCGCGCATCAGAATTTCCTGGCGCGGCGACCCCATGGCGACAGTGACAATTTTCGCCCCACTGTCGCGTACGCGCTCATATAACGTCTGGCGATCTTCCGGCCTGAAATAGCCATCCTGACTGTCCACGATGTTAACATTCCACTGGTTACGCAGCTTTTGTTCGGTCTGCGCCAGCACCTCTGGCTTGCCGCCGATCAAAAATACCGGTGTGCCTTCAGCGCCTGCGCGTTCCATAAGCCGCTCCCAAAGGTCAGCTCCCGCCACGCGAGACACATTAGCGTCTGGAAACTTTTTACGAATTGAACGCACCACGCTAATACCGTCTGCGTATTTAAACTCCGCGGCTTCAATCAGGCTTTTCACTTCCGCATTATCTTCAACCGCCAGCATTTTTTCTGCGTTGATGGCCACAAGCGTGCCCGATTTCATCTGCCCGTCCGCGAACAGGAAATCCAGCGCGTGCTGCATGTCTCGCCAGCCAATCAGCTGTAGCCCGCGCAGCGCATAACGCGGGGCTGAAGTTGTATCCGTCATGATAATCCCTACTCAGACTTGCGACAGCGTTGTGCTGCCCTGTGGCTCACGTCTGTGCACAAGCCCTGCACTGTCAAACAACCAGTACAGCAGTTTTGCCAGCAGCAGACAGAGTCCGAAAACGACCATAAAGAACACCACGCGTGAGACGAATGAATCCAGCCCCTCGCGCGCCAGAACGATCATATTGAAAATGGCACCGAAACAGAAACTGTGCAAAACAGCGGCTTTGTAGCGGTTGGTCTCTTCGTTACCCAGCGTATATAGCCAGTCGAACCATTTTATTATCAACCCGACCGCGATCGCGCCCGGCAGGATAAACCACGTTCCGCCCATCACTACCAGCGAGCCAATCAGGGTTGGGGAAATCGCCAGGCCCGAATGGTTGTTCAGCACTTCCCAGGTAAAGTAGTTCGCCGTGTTCAGGACAATACCGGGACGGTCAGGCCACAGCCACGTCGGTATAAAGACATAGAAATCGCGAACAATCGGCGCCAGCCCCTGGAATTCGATTTTGTCGTAGTTTTGCAGCAGCAATGCCAGGTTTTCCCACGGCGAGAAGGTGTCGCGCGTCAGATACAGGAAGGTATAAAACGCTTCGTCGCCCGCCACGTTCAGTCCGTAGCGCTTCAGCGCCAGCCAGAACATCCCCACAATGCCAAAGACGCCTGCCGCCGCCAGCATCCACAGCGAGATCCAGCCGCGAATAATGCCGATAAACAGGAAAATCGCGAAGGCGATAATGATGTTGGCGCGGGTGCCGCCGACGATCATGTAGGTCAGAATGCCAAATGCGACGGTGCTGACCAGGAAGAACAGCCAGGCTTTGCTGTCCTGACGCAGGAAAAAGACCACCAGCATCGCCGGAATGAAGAAATAGAAGAAACGCTTGAGCGCGACACCAGAGACTTCGGCGGAGAAAATCTGGCTATAGGACTGTAACTTAAACAGTAAAAAGCCGTTATGCATGAAGAAAATCGCCACGCTGACGAGGGCGATGGTCATCAGCATAACCCACGTCAGATGGGTTTCTACCCGGTTCATGGTAAACAGCGGACGACGGGGTGCGGTGTCTTTCGCCGCGTGCAGGCGCGTTTTATAGGTGACGTAATACACCGCGTAGAAGCAGGTCGCAGAGAGCAGTGCCTGCAACAAGATTTCCGGCGGAGCGACGCCAACATCAAAGCGGAACACGAGGATGCTGGTCAGCGGGAAGCCAAAGAAAAAGGTCAGCAAAAACAGCAGCGAGAAGAAAACGTTGAAGTTAAAACGTACGCGCCGGAACTCAAACCAGGTGAGCGTGGCGATAAACAGCGTGCTCAGCAGCCAGACCACCAGCAAGCCGCTAAATTGCAACTGGCTCATGCGTTGTCTCCTGAAGCAATACGCAGCGCGTGGTGCCACGGCGTGAGGTAGTTCGGGCTGAAAAAGTCGATGCTATTTTTATCCACCAGCGTGAGCTGACGCTGCGCTTCCCGTACGACCTCGACATTAAGCGTGTCAGAGGTAAACAGCACCGGAATATGCTGTTCGGCCATGTCCTGCCAGAACGGGTTTTCGCGGTTGAGCACGCACGGTACGCCCGCCTGAATCAGCAGACACAGCGTACCAATCCCCTGCTGACGGGCAAAGATGAAATAGCCCAGATCGCATTTTCGCAGGAGCGCGAGATAGTCATCAAATTCCAGCTTATCGTTGAGAATGTGCAGATTTTCCGCGCTAAACAGCGCAAGCCCCTGCTGGCGAACGTCATTGATGTAGGCGTCGTTATTAGCGGGATAGCCCATCGGCACCACTACGTTCACCGTATCGCCAAACTGCTGATGTACCGCCCGCAGCGCCGCGACATGCTCGTTACTGCGATCGCCGGAATTTCCCACCAGGATGGTCAGTTTGCCCTCACGAATCGCGTCATTCGCCAGGGTGTTCAGCGCCGGATCCATACGGGTCGGAAAATAGAGCAGCTCCCCGCGAACCTTCGGGTGCTGTTTAGCAAAATAGTTGAGATCGCCACGGGTAGCAAAAACGCAGCCCACGCGCGCCTGGGCCAGACGACGCAGCGGATAGAAAAGACGGAATTTCCAGCCACGTGAGACTTCGTAGAGATCCGCTCCCCAGATATGCCAGCTGAACTGGGAAGGTTTTATCCCGCCGCTTAACAGCGCCAGCCACAGGCCAGTATTGAACTGTCCGTGGAAGAAGAAACGCTGGCTTCGGTCCGCTTTAGCTTTCGCGACAACGGCTTTGGTCAGCGCCGCTTTGTCTGGCCAGAAGGTGATGTGCAATGCCGGACACGCCGCGCTCAGACCGTTATCGCGTCCAACGACCATAAACTCGCGCGCATCGGGCGTGCCGGATGCCAGTTCATCATTGAAGAAACGTAGAACGGTCTGGTTGTGATGCGGGATATCCGATCCCAGTATGTGTATCAGTGCAGTCATGCGCGTTTACGCCAAAGTAAAAATACGCCGCAACAGGCAGCGAAATAAACGATATAAGTTGCCATATAGGCCTGAGCCGCCCCCAGCGCACCGTGGGTGGGGATCAGCCAGTGAGAAAATGCCGTCAGCAGCGCAAACTGGCCGATCTCTGCCAGGATATACAACCGCAGCGAAGCCTTCGCAATCACCAGATAGCCGAAAACGTATGCCCCCACTTTCAGCACATCGCCGACCAGTTGCCAGGCAAACAGATCGCGCATGGCGGTAAACTTCGCCGAAAACAGCAGCCAGATGGCGAAATCACGCAGTAACCAGACGGTAAAGCTGGCGATCGCAACCGCCGGCAATACAAAACGCAGGGAGCGAAAAATCTCGCGGGCAATATCCTGCCTGGAAGTCAGGCGCGATAAGGTTGGCAGTAAATAGACGCTAAAGGAAGCCGTAATAAATTGGAGGTAAGCATCTGAAATGCTGCTCACGCCCTGCCAGATCCCCACTTCATCCCAGCTGTAATGCGCTGCCAGCAGGTTTCGCATCATCACGTAGGCAACGGGAAGCGTTACCGAAGTGATGAGCGCCATCAGGGTAAACTTACCGAGCTGCCCCGCCAGCATCTTGTCCCACTGCGGTTTCAGGTAATTCAGCGGGACATTGCCTCTGCGCATCAGCATAAACGCTGCCGGAATGACAACGAGCGCAGGCACCAGCGCCAGCCCCAGCAGCGCGCCTTCATAGCCGCCCAGCCGATAGCAAAAGTAGTAGGCGATAACGCCGATGATGCTGCCGAGGATCAGCGCCAGCGCATTCCCGGCGGCATCACGGAAGCCTTTCATCAGCGCCAGCAGCAGGTTTGCCCAGGCGATCCCCATCTGAACGAGCGCCACCAGGCGCACCAGCCCCTGATAATGCGTGTGTCCGAACAGCCCCTGGCTGATGGGTGCCGCCGCCAGCAAAAAGACGACGGCCAGCAACGTAGAGAAGCCCAGCACCATAGCCGAGGAGGTGCCCACCACCGTGCGGAGCTTTTCGGCATCGTCATGATGCTGCGCGACGTATTTGGTGACGCCATTGAATATCCCGGCTCCCGCCAGCACGCCAAGCACCGTGACCAGCTGGCGGAAGTTCCCTGCCAGCCCAACGCCTGACGGACCAAATGAGACGGCCAGCAGCTTGACGACCAGTAACCCGGCGCCAATTTTTACTAGCGTGGACGCTGCCGTCCACACCGACGCTTTTGCCAGAGACATATCAGGCGAAATAACTCAGAAGCGAATTGATCACCGTACGCTGGTTCACCGGCGCGAGGTTGTAGAACAGGGGCAGGCGGAGCAGACGTTCGCTCTCTTTGGTGGTGTAACGGTCTTCACCGGCAAACATCCCGAAGGCTTCGCCAGCCGGGCTGGAGTGCAGCGGAATATAGTGGAATACCGCCATAATTTCCGCCTCTTTCAGCCAGGCAATCAGCTTGCTGCGATCGTCGTTATCGCGCAGCTTGATGTAGAACATGTGAGCGTTGTGGATGCAGTCTGCCGGAACAGTCGGCAGTTCAATACGTCCGGCTTTTGCCAGCGGCTCCAGCGCGTCGTAGTAGGTTTGCCACAGGGAGAGGCGTTGCAGATTGATTCGCTCTGCCGCTTCCAGCTGCGCCCAGAGATACGCGGCCTGCAAATCCGCCATCAGGTAGCTTGAGCCGATATCGCGCCAGGTGTACTTATCTACCTGACCGCGGAAGAACTGGCTGCGGTTGGTCCCTTTTTCACGGATCACTTCCGCACGCTCCACCAGGGCACGATCGTTAATCAACGTCGCGCCACCTTCGCCGCCTGCGGTGTAGTTTTTGGTTTCGTGGAAGCTAAAGCAGCCGATATGACCAATGGTGCCCAGCGCGCGACCTTTGTAGGTGGACATCACGCCCTGCGCGGCGTCTTCCACCACAAACAGGTTGTGCTTTTTGGCGATGGCCATGATGGTGTCCATCTCACAGGCCACGCCCGCGTAATGCACCGGCACAATCGCCCGCGTTTTGTCAGTGATCGCCGCTTCAATCAGCGTTTCGTCGATGTTCATGGTATCCGGACGGATATCCACAAACACGATTTTCGCCCCGCGCAGGACAAACGCGTTCGCCGTGGAGACGAAGGTGTAGCTCGGCATGATCACTTCATCGCCAGGCTGGATATCCAGCAGCAGCGCCGCCATCTCGAGCGATGCGGTACAGGACGGCGTCAGCAGCACCTTGGCACTGTGAAAACGTTGCTCCATCCACTGCTGGCAGCGGCGGGTAAAACCGCCGTCGCCACAGAGCTTGCCGCTGCCCATAGCCGACTGCATGTAATCAAGTTCAGTGCCCACAACGGGAGGCGCGTTAAATGGAATCATCTTGTCACCTGTATAACCAGTAGGCGGTGGCGTCGATGCTGGCACCACTCGCAATATAACGTTTAAGCGCAGCGGTGTTGCCCATCTGGGTTGCGACCCGCAGCGTCGATACCTGTTGTTGCTCCGCCCAGTGCAGCGCCGCCTGCATGAGTTTCTCGCCCATGCCGCGCCCGGCTAACAGTCCGATGCGCGCCTCGTGCTCGGTGAGCCTGCGAAGCGAAACAAAACCCTGAATCTGTCCCCCGTCAGTACGGAACACCAGACAGACGTGGTCAAACGTGCCTTTGACCGCATTCTCTATCCACTGAGCATAAAAGCGACCGCTGTCATCGGGCGCATACCAGGGCGCCCGGAAACGGCTCTGAGCGAAGGCCAGCGCCGCCATCTTGCGCAGCGTGGGGATATCCTGCTCCGTTGCAATTTCCGCGCCCGGTGAGGCGTAGCGAGCCACGGTAACAGAGAGATCAACCTCGCCCTCGACCAGCCGGAATCCGTGCTGCTGGAGGGCGTCCAGCAGATCGGCGCGGTCCGCCGGGATCTTAGCCTGTACGCGCTGCCAGGCACTGAAGTCTGCATCCTGCAACGCAGGGGCATTGTCGCGCAGACGCACTATCGCTGAGGGACGCGCAAAAAATGCGCTTTCCCACTCAAGAGACTCCAGCACGCCGTTGAGGATACTCAACGCCACACGCCTTTGGTATCAACAACATACTGCTGACGTACGGCATCACCGGAAACCGCTTTAAACGCATTGTGATCCACCAGCAGCACCAGCACATCCGCCGTCGCCAGCGCGTCATCCAGGGCGGTAAGGGTGCAGTGACCGGCAAGTTTTGCCGGCAACGCATGAATATTCGGCTCAACCACCAGCGTTTCACCGCTGTGCCAGGCAGCGATCATTTCGGCAATTTCCATCGCCGGGCTTTCGCGCAGATCGTCAATATTCGGTTTGAATGCCAGACCAAAGCAGGCAATTTTCAGCTCACTGGCGCGTTTGCCGCTGTCGGCCAGGCAATCCGCGACCGTGGCTTTGACCTGGTTGATAACCCAGTGCGGTTTATGGTCGTTTACTTCGCGCGCGGTGCGAATCAGGCGTGCCTGTTCCGGATTTTGCGCCACGATAAACCACGGATCGACCGCGATGCAGTGCCCACCCACGCCCGGCCCCGGCTGAAGGATGTTCACGCGGGGGTGACGGTTGGCAAGACGAATAAGTTCCCAGACGTTAATCCCCTGATCGGCGCAAATCAACGACAGTTCATTCGCAAACGCGATGTTAACGTCGCGGAAACTGTTTTCGGTCAGTTTGCACATCTCGGCGGTGCGGGAGTTGGTCACCACACATTCGCCTTCAAGGAAAATTTTATACAGCTCGCTGGCGCGCGCGGAGCAGACTGGCGTCATGCCGCCAATCACGCGGTCATTTTTAATCAGTTCCACCATCACCTGGCCTGGCAGTACGCGCTCAGGGCAGTAGGCGATATTGATATCGGCCTGGTCGCCCACCTGCTGGGGGAAGCTAAGATCGGGACGCGCCTCGGCCAGCCACTGTGCCATCTGCTCGGTTGCCCCAACAGGTGAAGTGGACTCAAGGATAACCAGCGCCCCTTTCTTCAGCACAGGCGCAATGGATTTTGCCGCCGCCTCGACGTAAACCATGTCAGGCTCATGATCGCCTTTAAAGGGCGTTGGAACCGCAATCAGGTACGCATCGGCTTCTACCGGCGTGGTGCTGGCGCGCAGGAAGCCACCGTCCACCGCCTTTTTCACCACGCGATCGAGATCGGGCTCCACGATATGAATTTCGCCACGGTTGATGGTTTCCACCGCGTGCGCGTTGATATCTACGCCAACGACCTGCTTTTGACGAGAGGCAAAGGCCGCCGCAGTAGGCAGCCCGATATAGCCAAGACCAACAACAGAGATGGTAGTAAAACTCATAGCGTTACCCGATTGTGTTTAAGTGCGTGCAAAATACGACCACAAGCCTGCCCGTCACCGTACGGATTGTGGGCCCGGCTCATCGCCTGATACTCTTCATCGTCATGCAGTAAGCGCGTGACCTCTTCGACAATACGACGCGGATCCGTTCCCACCAGACGCACGGTACCGGCAGTAACCGCTTCCGGGCGTTCGGTGGTTTCACGCATCACCAGTACCGGCTTACCGAGGGAGGGCGCCTCTTCCTGAATGCCGCCAGAATCGGTCAGGATCAGCCAGGCGTGGTTCATCAGCCAGACAAATGGCAGATAGTCCTGCGGCTCGATCAGGAGCACGTTTTCCACGTGACCCAGGATACGGTTGACCGGTTCGCTGACGTTCGGGTTGAGGTGCACCGGATAGACAATCTGCACATCCTCGTTCTGCGCGGCGATTTCAGCCAGCGCGTGGCAGATTTGCTCAAAGCCACGGCCAAAGCTTTCGCGGCGGTGGCCCGTCACCAGAATCGTTTTCTTGCCGTTGTTCAGGAACGGATAGCGCGCAGCAAGTTCTGCCTGAAGCTCGCTGTTAGCCAGCACGCGGTCACGCACCCAAATCAGCGCATCAATGACCGTATTGCCGGTGACGAAGATCTTGCTGTCGCTGATATTTTCGCGCAGCAGGTTTTGGCGTGAGTTCTCGGTTGGCGCAAAATGGTACATCGCCAGGTGACCGGTGAGCGTACGGTTGGCCTCTTCCGGCCACGGGGAATAGAGATTGCCGGTACGCAGACCCGCTTCAATATGACCAACGGGGATACGCTGATAGAACGCGGCCAGGCTGGTTGCCACGGTAGTAGTGGTGTCGCCGTGCACCAGCACTACATCCGGCTTGAACGACTCCAGAATAGGCTTTAATTCTTGCAGAATACGGCAGGTTATTTCCGTCAGTCCCTGTCCCGGTTTCATTATATTGAGATCGTAATCCGGGACGATAGAAAAGAGGGTTAAGACCTGATCGAGCATCTCACGGTGCTGGGCAGTCACGCACACTTTCGCTTCAATATCAGGATCTCTGGCCAGCGCATGAACCAGAGGCGCCATCTTGATGGCCTCCGGCCTGGTGCCAAATACGGTTAGTACTTTCACATCGATTCTCTTCGATTAGACGATGAAGGTCACAGCCTTCATCGTAGACGGCGTTCTTAGTTTGTGCGGCGACGCAATAACGCTACGCCAGCGCCAGTCAGTGCGCCCACAATCCCCCACATGATCATCAGGAATGCGCGACGCGGACTATCGCGTTTTACAGGCTCTTCAGGCGTTCTTAAATAACGATAGGTCTGAAAACGCGGGTCCAGCGTTGGACCGACGTTGAGCGTATTGAGCATGGCGCGGTTTTGGTCGTAATCAAGGTCAAAGTCAGGGCCAACGGCCTGGATATTTTCCAGACGAGCCTGAAGCATTGGGCGACCAAGAAGGAACATTTCTGAATCCGGGAGTTCGTCCGCCGGAACATCCGTTTCGCTACGGGAAATATTGTGCTGTTCCGCAATCTTCAGCGCCTGCTCAAGATTATGCACGCGACGGGCGAAGATGGCCTTAGCGACCTCTTCCTGGCGTTTGACCTGCGCTTTCATCTGGATAGTGCGCGCAGCCCAGGCGCCTTTCAGCTCGTCATTCAAATGGCTGGCCGCGCGCTGGCTGGCAAAAGCAACGTACTGACGCAACAGGTTATTGGCGTCCGGCGCCGTTTCCGCAATCAGCTTCACGCTGTCGCTAACGTTACGAAGCACATCGCCAGGCATAAACTGAATGTTATTAATCAGATCATCCAGCAGCGCGGCATCCGCTTTGCTGTTACCGACCATGCGCTGCTTGTAGTAGTCCGTCTGGGACCAGAAATCGCGACGTGTATCCCACGACGCCAGCTGCATCACAAACTCTTTGTAGGATTCATCCATCACCGAGGCCTGATCCGGGGTCGCCAGATTGGCCTTGATATCAAGATTACGCAGGAATTGCTGCTGGGAGTAGTAGCCTCCAAGCATATTCACCGTTGGTCGGTCTGTGATCGCCGTGGCGCTCCACTCTTGTTTTGCAAAGAAGGTGTAAGCAAGCGCTAACAGCGCGAACCCCAGGGCAATCCCTACAATCCACAGTTTGCCCTGCCATAACACGCGAAACAAACCACGAATATCCAGCTCGTTCTCAGTGCCCACTGATTTCGCTCCCGCCAACGGTTGAGTCATCATAGTCCCGGTTTTACTTAGTTAATGTTGTGTTTTTGCCACTGTTCCGACGCATCCTGCGTTTTAAACGTTTAATAAAACGCGCGACTTTCCATGCACGCTTGATGCAGTAACCGTACATGAAAAATGCTAGCAAGAATAATACCAACATTACCCATTCAGGAATGAAATGTGCGTATTCTGCGGCAACGCCAATCGCAGCCAGAATAGCAGCCGCAAGCGTAATCAACACAAATGCCTGACGAGACGTGAAGCCGGCGCGCATAATCAGGTGGTGAATATGCTGCCGATCGGGAGAAAACGGGCTCATTCCTTTACGCAGACGGCGGTACATAATAGCGACCATGTCCATCAGCGGGATGGCGATAATCCAGAGAGCCGTTACCGGGCTGATAGGGTGCGTTTTACCCTGCGTGGTTTCCAGCAGGACCCAGATAACCGTAAAGCCAATCAGGGTACTGCCCGCATCGCCCATAAAGACTTTATAGCGACGCCCTAACACACCCAGGTTCAGGCAGATGTATGGCAGGATGGCGGCAATCATAGCAAAGCACCACATTGACAGGCTGTACTGGCCGTCAAACCATAAGATGATGCCGATCGCGCCAAACGAAACAGAGGACAGCCCACCAAGCAGACCGTCTATACCGTCAACCATGTTAAAGGCGTTGATAGCCGCCCACACGGCAAACAGCGTCAGGAAGAAGCCGAATGGCCCAAGCACCAGCTCCCAGGGACCAAACACGTAGCCCAGGCTTCTGAGATAGAGGCCGCCTACCACCATCATAATGATGCCAATGGCCGCCTGTACCGTCGCGCGGAACTTCACGCTGATATCAAAACGATCATCAAGGGCGCCGACCAGTACCAGCACACCGGCACATGCCAGATAGAGTGCGGCATGGGGGATATAATAATCCGCGATCCCGAATGTGAAACAGATGCCTGCGTATACCGAAATGCCGCCCACCAGCGGAATAAGCCCCTGATGACGTTTACGGAAGTTCGGTTTGTCCACTAACCCAATTCTTTTTGCTACCTTGCGCGCAATGAACAAAAAACAGGTTGTGAATAAAAAAATACTGATCAGCTCAGTTACTGCAGTGAGTAGATTCACAATGGATTGCTCTCAACAAATGTTAGTCCCGGAAGTATAACCATGAAGCCACTGCCTCAGAAGGATTAAAGATGGCTTCTCACAACTCCCTTTGTATGTTTTTCAATCAATTATTTCTTTGACTGTGCAAACATTCTTATTGTCGCACCGACAGGTCAAAATTGGGAGTGTGTGGTAATAGCGTATAGTCCATAAATAAAAAACGCCACGTAAAAACGTGGCGTTTACTGGGATTATTTGCGTTACGAGCGTTTCATCATGTCGAAGAAATCGTCGTTCGTTTTGGTCATCGCCAGTTTGTTGATGAGGAATTCCATTGCGTCGATTTCGCCCATTGGATGGATGATTTTGCGCAGGATCCACATTTTCTGAAGCTCTTCCTGAGTGGTAAGCAGCTCTTCTTTACGGGTACCGGAACGGTTGTAGTCGATCGCCGGGAAGACGCGTTTTTCTGCGATTTTACGAGAAAGGTGCAGTTCCATGTTGCCTGTACCTTTGAACTCTTCGTAGATAACTTCGTCCATTTTGGAGCCGGTATCGATCAGCGCCGTCGCGATAATGGTCAGGCTACCGCCCTCTTCCACGTTACGCGCCGCACCGAAGAAACGCTTCGGACGATGCAGGGCGTTGGCATCCACACCACCGGTCAGTACTTTACCGGAAGCCGGCACCACGGTGTTGTAGGCACGCGCCAGACGGGTGATGGAGTCGAGCAGGATGATCACATCTTTCTTGTGCTCAACCAGGCGTTTCGCCTTCTCGATAACCATTTCCGCAACCTGAACGTGGCGGGAAGCAGGCTCGTCGAAGGTAGACGCAACCACTTCCCCTTTCACCAGACGCTGCATCTCGGTCACTTCTTCCGGACGTTCGTCAATCAGCAGCACCATCAGCACACAGTCTGGGTGATTGTAAGCAATGCTCTGCGCGATGTTTTGCAGCAGCATGGTTTTACCGGCTTTTGGCGGCGCTACAATCAGACCACGCTGGCCACGACCAATTGGCGATGCCAGATCCAGCACACGCGCGGTTAAGTCTTCAGTAGACCCGTTACCACGCTCCATGCGCAGGCGAGAGTTCGCGTGCAGCGGCGTTAAGTTCTCGAACAGGATCTTATTGCGGGAGTTTTCCGGTTTGTCGTAGTTGACTTCGTTAACCTTCAACAGCGCAAAGTAGCGTTCACCCTCTTTTGGAGGACGAATCTTACCTGAAATGGTGTCACCAGTGCGGAGGTTGAAACGGCGGATTTGGCTAGGGGATACGTAGATGTCGTCAGGGCCGGCGAGGTAGGAGCTGTCTGCGGAGCGGAGGAAACCAAATCCGTCTTGCAGTATCTCCAGCACACCGTCGCCAAAGATATCTTCGCCACTCTTAGCGTGCTGCTTCAGGATGGCGAAAATGATGTCCTGCTTGCGCATACGAGCCTGGTTTTCCAGTCCCATATTTTCGCCGAGAGTGATCAGCTCAGAAACCGGCGTATTCTTTAATTCGGTAAGATTCATAATGGTGTGGGTTCTTAAACTCGGGGTGATTCTCGAACTTAATGTTGTGAATGGTATGGCAGGGTCATCCATGCCTGTTTAGCGGCCATCACCTCATGTCTGTTCGCTGTCTGGTCACAGGGAAAGAACGCAGAACTGAAACGACAAGACGGATTGAGTGACAAGCCCGGAATCTAGCAACTTCACGCACTGTTTATGTTAACAACGGGAAGTATCGGGTAAAACAAGATTCAAACAACAAGATATGTTTAAAACGTAGTCATAGCTAACTTAGCACGACTAAAGCCGGGCGTCCAGATCTCGCCGTTAATTAGGCGCTCTGGACGCTCAGCTGAGAAACCTTACGCCAGGTTAGCGTCCAGGAACTCTTTCAGTTGACCTTTGGACAGTGCGCCCACTTTGGTCGCTGCCACGTCACCGTTCTTGAACAGCAGCAGGGTCGGGATGCCACGGATACCGTATTTTGGCGCGGTGCCCGGGTTCTGGTCGATGTTCAGCTTGGCAACGGTCAGTTTGCCCTGATATTCGTCAGCGATTTCATCCAGAATCGGAGCGATCATTTTGCAAGGACCACACCATTCAGCCCAGAAATCAACGAGGATCAGCCCGTCAGCTTTAAGTACGTCCGTGTCAAAACTGTCGTCAGTCAGGTGAATAATTTTATCGCTCATATATAACTCCACAGGAATAAGCCTGGTACGTTGGTTTTGTCTCCACCAACGACGTGTTGATGTCGCATTAACCAACTAAAGGTTGACTTTATTTCACCGGATACGCTTTCGTAAAGCAATAGTAAGCTGATATTCTACCACACTATGAGCAAAACACATTTAACAGAACAGAAGTTTTCCGACTTCGCCCTGCACCCAAAGGTGATCGAAGCCCTTGAAACTAAAGGGTTTCATAACTGCACGCCCATTCAGGCTCTCGCCCTGCCGCTGACGCTGGCCGGTCGCGATGTTGCAGGGCAGGCGCAAACCGGTACTGGCAAAACGATGGCGTTTTTAACGTCAACGTTTCATTATTTACTTTCTCACCCAGCGATTGCAGACCGCAAAGTTAACCAGCCGCGCGCGCTAATTATGGCCCCGACGCGAGAACTGGCGGTACAGATCCACGCAGACGCTGAGCCCCTGGCGCAAGCCACCGGCCTGAAACTTGGCCTGGCCTACGGCGGCGACGGCTACGATAAACAGCTGAAAGTGCTGGAAAGCGGCGTCGATATCCTGATTGGGACCACCGGCCGTCTTATCGACTACGCCAAACAGAACCATATCAACCTCGGCGCAATCCAGGTCGTGGTGCTGGATGAAGCAGACCGCATGTACGATCTGGGCTTCATTAAAGACATCCGCTGGCTGTTCCGCCGTATGCCTGCGGCAAACCAGCGTCTGAACATGCTGTTTTCCGCAACCCTGTCATACCGCGTACGTGAACTCGCATTCGAGCAGATGAACAATGCGGAATATGTGGAAGTAGAACCGGAGCAGAAAACCGGGCACCGCATTAAAGAAGAGCTTTTTTATCCTTCTAATGAAGAGAAAATGCGCCTGTTGCAAACCCTGATCGAAGAAGAGTGGCCGGATCGCGCGATTATCTTCGCGAACACCAAACACCGCTGTGAAGATATCTGGGGACACCTGGCGGCAGATGGTCACCGTGTGGGTCTGCTGACCGGCGACGTGGCGCAGAAAAAACGCCTGCGCATTCTCGACGAATTTACTCGTGGCGACCTTGATATTCTGGTCGCGACCGACGTGGCGGCCCGTGGCCTGCACATTCCAGCCGTGACGCACGTCTTTAACTATGACCTGCCAGATGACTGTGAAGACTATGTACACCGTATCGGTCGTACTGGTCGTGCAGGCGCAAGCGGTCACTCCATCAGCCTTGCGTGTGAAGAGTATGCGCTGAACCTTCCGGCCATTGAGACCTACATCGGTCACTCTATTCCACAGAGCAAATACAATCCGGAAGCGCTGTTAAGCGAGTTGCCGCCACCTAAGCGCCTTACACGTCCACGCTCCGGCAATGGCCCGCGTCGTTCCGGCGGTGCACCGCGTAATCGTCGTCGTTCAGGTTAAGAAAATATGCTCAGCTCCACCTCGCTTTATGCGGCAATTGATCTCGGTTCGAATAGTTTTCATATGCTGGTTGTGCGCGAGGTGGCGGGAAGCATACAAACGCTGACGCGCATTAAGCGCAAGGTCCGCCTCGCGGCGGGCCTGAGCAGCGATAATCATCTCTCCCCGGAAGCCATGGAACGTGGCTGGCAGTGTCTGCGTCTGTTTGCAGAACGTTTACAGGATATCCCGCTCAGTCAAATTCGCGTTGTTGCCACGGCGACCCTTCGTCTGGCGGTTAACGCTGGCGATTTCATTGCCAGAGCACAGGAAATTCTGGGCTGTCCGGTGCAGGTCATCAGCGGTGAAGAAGAAGCGCGTCTGATTTATCAGGGTGTGGCGCATACGACCGGCGGCGACGATCGTCGTCTGGTGGTCGATATCGGTGGCGCCAGTACCGAACTGGTCACGGGCACAGGCGCGCAGGCGACGTCGCTCTTCAGCCTGTCAATGGGCTGTGTGACCTGGCTGGAACGCTACTTTACCGATCGAAACCTTGCCAAAGAGAATTTTGACGAGGCGGAAAACGCGGCGCGTGCGGTCCTGCGCCCGGTCATGGACGAACTGCGCTATCACGGCTGGAAAGTGTGTGTCGGCGCGTCCGGAACCGTGCAGGCGTTGCAGGAAATCATGATGGCACAGGGGATGGACGAGCGGATCACGCTTGCCAAACTCCAGCAGCTTAAACAGCGCGCCATCCAGTGTGGTCGTCTGGAAGAGCTTGAAATAGAAGGGCTGACGCTTGAACGCGCGCTGGTTTTCCCCAGTGGGCTCGCCATACTGATTGCCATTTTCACCGAGCTTAATATCCAGTGTATGACCCTGGCAGGCGGTGCGCTGCGTGAAGGTCTGGTCTACGGAATGCTGCACCAGTCGGTCGATCAGGACATCCGTAGCCGTACGCTGCGTAACGTTCAACGCCGCTTTATTGTGGATACCGACCAGGCGCAGAGAGTGAGTCAACTGGCGTCACAGTTTGCCGATCAGGTGAAAAAAAGCTGGGATATTGAACCGTTAAGCCGCGATCTGTTGCTAAGCGCCTGTGCGCTACATGAAATTGGTCTCAGCGTGGAGTACAAGCAGGCACCGCTGCACGCGGCCTGGCTGGTGCGTAATCTCGATTTGCCGGGTTATACGCCCGCCCAGAAGAAGCTGCTGGCCACCCTGCTGCTGAATCAGACTAACGCCGTCGATCTCTCTTCCCTTCACCAGCAGAACGCTGTGCCGCCGCGCGTGGCGGAGCATCTGTGTCGTCTGCTTCGGCTGGCGATCCTGTTTGCCAGTCGGCGTCGAGATGATTTGCTGCCAGCCATTACGCTGGCGGCAGACGAGGAGAAACTGACGCTGACGCTACCGGAAAACTGGCTTGAGGATCATCCCCTTGGGGCGGAACTGATTGAGCAGGAGTACCAGTGGCAGAGCTATGTGCACTGGGCGCTTGATGTGAAGTGACCCTTGAAGCGTGCCGGGTGGCGGCTTCGCCTTACCCGGCCTACAAATAGTTATCCCTTCTCTTTGGCTTTTGCCAGCATCGCGCGAATGTTTGCCACGTTTGCCTGCCCTTTATGCATACGCTCTTCAGCGGTAATGACTTTACGCTCCTGCTCCCAGATAAGATCGTCCTGAGGCAACTCCAGCAGAAAACGGCTCGGCTCCGGGCGCACCAGCTCACCATACTGACGGCGCTCTTTGCACAGCGTAAACGTCAGCTCTTTCTGCGCACGGGTGATCCCAACGTAGGCCAGACGGCGCTCTTCGTCGACGTTATCTTCATCAATGCTGCTCTGGTGCGGCAATAGGCCCTCTTCCATCCCCACCAGATAGACATAAGGGAACTCCAGCCCTTTCGAGGCATGTAACGTCATCAGCTGAACCTGATCGGCCTCTTCTTCGCTTTCCCCGCGCTCCATCATATCGCGCAGCGTGAAGCGGGTGACCACCTGCGTCAGGGTCATGGGCTCGTCAATCTCAGATCCTTCAAGCATTTCGGTCATCCAGCTGAAGAGCTGGTTAACGTTTTTCATGCGCATCTCTGCCGCTTTCGGGCTGGCGGAGGTTTCATACAACCAGGATTCGTAATCAATGCCGTGGATCAGATCGCGTACTGCCGCCACAGGCTCGCGCTCAGCCAGACGCTGCACCTCACCCAGCCAGTGGGTAAAGCGGGTTAAGGCCTCATAGCCGCGCCCGGTCAGGGTCTGGCTCAGCCCCATATCGAAGCTGGCGGTGAACAGGCTTTTGTTGCGGGTCATCGCCCATTCACCCAGCTTTTGCAGCGTCGCAGAGCCAATCTCGCGCTTCGGCGTATTTACAATGCGCAGGAAAGCGCTGTCGTCATCCGGGTTGGTCAGCACGCGCAGATAGGCCAGCAGATCCTTGATTTCCGGACGCGAAAAGAACGACGTACCGCCGGAGATTTTGTAGGGGATGCGGTTCTGCATCAGCATCTTTTCAAAGACGCGCGACTGGTGGTTACCGCGATAGAGGATCGCGTAATCCTTGTATTCAGTTTTGTTGACGAAGTGATGGGCAATCAGCTCGCCGGTTACGCGCTCCGCTTCGTGCTCTTCGTTATTGGCGCTAAGGACTTTCAGCTCGGTGCCGTAACCCAGTTCGGAGAACAGGCGCTTCTCAAAGACGTGCGGGTTATTGGCAATCAGGATGTTCGCCGCCTTCAGGATACGCCCGGAGGAACGGTAGTTCTGCTCCAGTTTAATCACCTGCAACGCCGGGAAGTCTTTGCTCAGCAGCACCAGGTTCTGCGGACGTGCGCCACGCCAGGAGTAAATCGACTGATCGTCATCGCCTACGACGGTAAAGCGCGCACGCTGCCCTACCAGCAGCTTTACCAGCTCGTACTGGCTGGTGTTGGTATCCTGGTATTCATCCACCAGCAGGTAACGAATTTTGTTCTGCCAGCGCTCGCGCACCTCTTCATTCCGCTGAAGCAGCAGCGTCGGCAGCAGGATCAGATCGTCGAAATCCAGGACGTTACAGGCTTTCATATGCGCGTCGTACAGACCGTAGCAGTGGGCAAAGATGCGGTCGCGCTCGCCTTTGGCACTTGCCGCTGCCTGGGCCGGCGTCATCAGATCGTTTTTCCAGTTCGAGATCGTCGAGATCAGCTGTTGCAACAGCACTTTGTCATCTTCGATCAGCCCTTCCGTTAGCTCTTTAAGCAGCGCCACCTGGTCGGTGTCATCAAAGAGAGAAAAGTTGGACTTCATGCCCAGCGCCGCGTATTCGCGCTTGATAATATCCAGACCCAGCGTGTGGAAGGTGGAGATCATCAGCCCGCGCGCCTCTTTACGGCCCAGCGTCTGGCCGACGCGCTCTTTCATCTCACGCGCCGCTTTGTTGGTAAAGGTGACCGCCGCGATATGGCGCGCCTGGTATCCACAACCCCGAATTAAGTGGGCGATTTTGTTGGTGATCACGCGTGTTTTACCGGATCCCGCTCCCGCCAGCACCAGGCAGGGTCCGGTGACGAATTCGACAGCTTGTTGTTGTCCGGGGTTTAAACGCATAAATGATCACTCAATGAAAGTCGGGAGAGGAGGAAAAACGCGTGGTAGTATACCGACCGTAAACTAGTCGACTCAAGGCACGATCATGGCAAAAACAGCAGCAGCACTGCATATCCTTGTTAAAGAAGAGAAACTGGCACAGGATCTGCTCGAACAGATTAAAAACGGCGCCGACTTCGGCAAACTGGCGAAGAAACACTCGATTTGCCCGTCAGGCAAACGCGGTGGTGACTTAGGCGAGTTCCGCCAGGGCCAGATGGTCCCGGCATTTGATAAAGTGGTTTTCTCCTGCCCGGTGCTGGAGCCAACCGGCCCACTGCATACGCAGTTCGGCTATCACATTATCAAAGTGTTATACCGCAACTAATCAAAAGCCCGGTGCATTGACTCACCGGGCTTTTTTATTTGGCTGTTCCGGCGTTCAGATGCCGTCGCCGTATTCGAAGGTGTGGTGAATACCGTTGAAGTGCTGATCCATATCCATCGACGGCTTATCGCTGTCTGGCTTACCGACGATGCGCGCCGGGACGCCAGCGGCGGTGGTGTGCGGCGGTACAGGCTGGAGCACAACCGACCCCGCGCCAATCTTCGCGCCGCGTCCGACTTCAATATTGCCGAGGATTTTAGCACCCGCGCCAATCATCACCCCTTCACGAATTTTCGGATGGCGATCGCCGCTGGTTTTACCGGTACCGCCCAGCGTAACGGATTGCAGGATCGACACGTCATCTTCGATCACCGCCGTTTCACCGACAACAATGCCGGTGGCGTGGTCGAGCATGATCCCGCGGCCAATTTTCGCCGCCGGATGAATATCGACCTGGAAGGTCACGGAAACCTGGTTTTGAAGAAAGATGGCCAGCGCGCGGCGTCCCTCATTCCATAACCAGTGGCCGATGCGGTACGCCTGTAAGGCGTGGAATCCTTTGAGATACAGTAGCGGCGTGGAGTATTTATCCACCGCCGGGTCACGCGTACGCACGGCCTGAATGTCGCAGGCGGCAGAAGCAATCATCTCCGGATCTGCGGCGTAGGCCTCTTCCACCACCTCGCGAATGGCAATAGCAGGCATGATAGGGGAAGCCAGTTTATTGGCGAGCATATAGCTCAGGGCGCTGCCGAGATTTTCGTGCTTAAGTAGCGTCGCGTGATAGAAACTGGCCAGCATGGGCTCACAGTCGGCCAAAGCTCGGGCTTCGGCTTTAATATTATTCCAGACGATATCCAGTTCTTCACACGGCATTGCTTGCTCCAGACGATAGTTAATGACCAGCCAGTTCTGCGCTGGCTGGGTCATTCAGGTGACGATACTTCCCGGCTAATTGCTGCTGCGCTCGTCCTTGCGCGCACGACCTAATAAGGTCAATGCTGCCTCGCGCGCATTTTTTCCGCAATACAATACCTGATAAATTTCCTCGGTTATTGGCATTTCGACACCGAAACGGTGCGCCAATTCGCGAACTTCTTTGGTATTGCGATAGCCTTCAACCACCTGACCAATCTTCTCCTGCGCGCTTTTTACATCGCTGCCCTGTCCGAGCATCATGCCAAAGCGGCGGTTACGCGACTGGTTATCGGTGCAGGTCAGCACCAGGTCGCCTAGCCCTGCCATTCCCATAAAGGTGGCCGGATCGGCACCCAGCGCTTCGCCCAGGCGGGACATTTCGGTCAGACCACGGGTGATCAGCGCCGTACGCGCATTCGCGCCGAAACCGATGCCGTCAGACATCCCGGCCCCGATGGCAATGACGTTCTTCACCGCACCGCCCAGCTGTACGCCGATAAAATCAGGGTTGCTGTACACGCGGAAGCTTTTGCCGCAGTGCAGCAGTTGCTGAAGATCGTCTGAAAATGCCTGGTCGGTGGACGCCAGCGAGATCGCCGTCGGCAAGCCCGCAGCCAGCTCTTTGGCAAAGGTCGGCCCCGAGATCACCGCCAGCGGGATCGCTGTTCCCAGCGCTTCGCGGGCAACGTCCTGCAACAGACGTCCGGTTTCCGCTTCCAGCCCCTTCGTCGCCCACACAATACGCGCATCCGCACGCATCAGCGGCTTAATCTGACGCAGGACTTCGCCAAACACGTGGCTTGGCACCACAATCAGAATATTGCGGCTGGCCGCCAGCGCGGTCGCGAGGTCGCTTTCCAGATAGAGAGAGTCAGGGAACGGAACGTCCGGGAGAAACGCCACGTTGCAGCGGTCGTGTTGCAACGTCGCGATATGTTTTGGATCGTGGCCCCACAGGACCACGTCGTGACCATTTCTTGCCAGCGTGATGGCAAGAGCGGTGCCGTAAGAGCCGGCACCGATCACAGTCATTGACGCATTAACAGTGCTCATCAGGCATCCTGATGTTGTTCGGCACCTTCGCCAGCCTGCTGCTGTAGATAGTTCATGAACAGCGCATCAAAGTTTACTGGCGCGAGGTTCAGTTGCGGGAATGTACCGCGAGAAACCAGGCTGGTGATGCATTCACGCGCATACGGGAACAGGATGTTCGGGCAGTATGCACCCAGGCAATGCGCCATCTGGTTGCCTTCGATGCCGCCGATGGAGAAGATACCGCCCTGCTGAACTTCGCACAGGAACGCAGTTTCTTCGCCCAGAGAGGCGGTCACGGTGACACGCAGTACGACTTCATACACATCATCCGCCAGCTGGGTGGATGCGGTATCCAGATCAAGTTTAACCTCTGGCTGCCAGTCTTTCTGGAAAACGTGCGGCGCATTTGGCGCTTCGAAAGAGACATCCTTGGTGTAGATGCGCTGGATCTGGAAAGTCATCTCGGTGTTATTTTGTTCTGACATGGAAAAACCCTTTTTAATTGTCCTAAAGTCTCTAGCTCAGCAGCGGATCGAGTCCACCACGGGCGTCGAGCGCATACAAGTCATCACAGCCGCCAATGTGCTGCGCATCAATAAAAATCTGTGGAACCGTTGTGCGACCACTGCGTTGGATCATCTCTTCGCGTTTAATCGCGTCACCATCGATCGGCAGTTCCTTGAACTTTACGCCTTTGCTGGACAGCAGCGCTTTCGCTCGGTGGCAGAACGGGCACGTTGCTTTGGTGTAGATCTCAATATTGGCCATCACTTAACTCCTTATTTACCGCGCACTAAAGGAAGATTCTCCCCGCTCCAGCCGGAGATGCCTTCTTTCAGCACCGTTACGTTTTCAAAGCCTGCTTTATGCAGTGCGTTGGCAGATTCCTGCGCCTGCATGCCAGTGCCGTCAACAACAATAATCGGCTGAGCTTTATGCTTCTCCAGCTCACCAATGTTGTTCGCTTTAATTTCCGCTGGCAGCAGGTTGATAGCACCTGCAATATGGCCCTTGCGGAAATCGTCGCGCTGACGCAGATCGACAACCACGGCGTCCTCTTTGTTGATCAGACGTGTCGCTTCACCGCGGGTGATCACCTTAATTTTAGACGTCAGTCCTTTAAATGTGGTGAACAGTACAGCGACCAGCAGGCCAATCCACGCGATGCTCAGAACCGGGTGGCGGCTAACGAATTGCATAATTTCTTGCATGGGGGGTAACAACTCCCGACTAAGTGATTAAAAAAACCAGGACAGGAGTATACCTGTGCGCTGTGGCAAATACAGCCAGCGACATAAAGCTAATCTATTTTCTGCGGCATGCCACGTAAAAAAAGCCTCAAAATGGCCTGAGAACAGCCTTGCCCCCGCGCTTTCTTTGATCTTCTGCGGCTATTTTATCGATTCAGCTGTAGTAAAATTACGCAAATTTTTTGTCTCTTGAGCATGAGGTTGTCGCAATGTCGGTTTCTAAAAAACCTATGGTACTGGTGATTCTGGATGGCTATGGCTACCGTGAAGATCAACAGGATAACGCCATTTTCAACGCCAAAACCCCGGTTATGGATGCGCTATGGGCAAAACGTCCCCACACCCTGATTGATGCGTCTGGCCTGGAAGTGGGTCTGCCGGATCGTCAGATGGGCAACTCAGAAGTGGGTCACGTTAACCTGGGTGCGGGCCGTATCGTTTATCAGGACCTGACACGCCTGGACGTTGAAATCAAAGAACGTACATTCTTTGCCAACCCAACGCTCACCGGAGCGGTTGATAAAGCCGTTGCCGCAGGCAAGGCCGTTCACATTATGGGTCTGCTCTCTGCGGGCGGTGTTCACAGCCACGAAGATCACATCATGGCGATGGTAGAACTGGCCGCTGAGCGCGGTGCGGAAAAAATCTATCTGCACGCCTTCCTGGATGGTCGCGATACGCCACCACGCAGCGCAAAAGGTTCTCTTGAAGCGTTTGAAGACAAATTTGCCGCACTGGGCAAAGGCCGCGTGGCGTCCATCATTGGTCGTTACTATGCCATGGACCGCGACAACCGCTGGGACCGCGTTGAGCAAGCCTATGATCTGCTGACCCTGGCAAAAGGCGAGTTCCAGTTCCCGACCGCCGTTGAAGGCCTGGAAGCGGCTTACGCGCGTGATGAAAACGACGAATTTGTGAAGGCAACCGTGATCCGCGCTGAAGGCCAGGCCGATGCCGCCATGGAAGATGGCGATGCGCTGATCTTCATGAACTTCCGTGCCGATCGCGCGCGCGAAATCACCCGCGCCTTCGTCAACAGCGATTTTGACGGTTTCGCCCGTAAGAAAGTGGCGAAAATTGATTTCATCCAGTTGACCGAATATGCAGCGGATATCAAAGCCCCATGCGCGTATCCGCCCGCCTCGCTGGCAAACACCTTCGGCGAGTGGATGGCGAAAAATGACAAAACGCAGCTGCGCATCTCCGAAACTGAGAAGTATGCGCACGTGACATTCTTCTTTAACGGCGGCGTAGAAGAGCCGTTTAAAGGCGAAGACCGCATCCTGATTAACTCACCGAAAGTCGCCACTTACGATCTCCAGCCAGAAATGAGCTCTGCGGAGCTGACCGAAAAACTGGTGGCCGCGATCCAAAGCGGTAAATACGACACCATCATCTGTAACTATCCGAATGGCGATATGGTGGGCCACACCGGCGTGATGGAAGCAGCCGTTAAAGCGGTTGAAGCGCTGGACCACTGCGTTGAGCAGGTTGCGAAAGCGGTTGAATCCGTAGGCGGCCAACTGCTGATTACCGCTGACCACGGTAACGCAGAACAGATGCGTGACCCGGCAACCGGTCAGGCACATACCGCCCATACCAACCTGCCTGTTCCACTGATTTATGTGGGTGATAAATCAGTGAAAGCAGTGGAAGGCGGCAAGCTTTCCGACATCGCGCCAACCATGTTGTCGCTGATGGGTATGGAAATCCCTGAAGAGATGACTGGCAAGCCGCTGTTCATCGTGGAATAATCGCTCCCCATGAGGGGAAAGGCGATTTTTTCAATCACATGGGTCGTGAAGCCGCTTCGGTTATCAGTCAGACCTCTGCTTTGCGCCAGCGCACTCAGCGCTGGCGTATTGCTGTGCGCCGCATCCGCCCACGCGGATGACCGCGATCAGCTTAAATCCATTCAGGCCGATATCGCCGCCAAAGAGCGTGCGGTACGTCAGCAGCAACAGCAGCGCGCCACCCTGCTCGCCCAGCTTAAAAAGCAGGAAGAGGCCATTTCCGCCGCCGCGCGTAAGCTGCGTGAAACACAAAACACCCTTGCCCAGCTCAATAAGCAAATCGATGAAATGAACGCGTCGATTGCGAAACTGGAGCGTCAGCGCGATGCCCAGGAGCGGAACCTTGCTGCACAGCTTGATGCTGCTTTCCGTCAGGGTGAACACACAGGTCTTCAGCTGATCCTCAGCGGTGAAGAGAGCCAGCGAGGCCAGCGTTTACAGGCCTATTTCGGCTATCTTAACCAGGCGCGTCAGGAGACCATTGCGCAGCTGAAACAGACGCGCGAAGAAGTCACCACGCAAAAAGCCGAGCTGGAAGAGAAGCAGAGCCAGCAGCAAACGCTGCTCTACGATCAGCAGGCGCAGCAGGAGAAGCTTGAGCAGGCGCGCAATGAGCGTAAGAAGACGCTCGCCGGGCTGGAGTCCTCTATCCAGGCAGGACAAAGCCAGCTGAGCGAAATGCGCGCCAACGAATCGAGACTGCGTAACAGCATTGCCCGGGCAGAAGCCGCGGCCAAAGCGCGCGCCGAAAAAGAAGCGCGCGAAGCGCAGGCGGTGCGTAACAAGCAGCAGGAAGCCTCCCGGAAAGGCACCACCTACAAACCGACTGAAAATGAACGTTCCCTGATGTCCCGTACCGGCGGCCTCGGCTCCCCGCGTGGTCAGGCTTACTGGCCCGTTCGCGGTACGATCCTGCATCGCTATGGCGAACAGTTGCAGGGTGAGCTACGTTGGAAGGGGATCGTTATCGGTGCGTCTGAAGGTAGCGAAGTGAAAGCCATCGCCGATGGCCGCGTGATCCTGGCCGACTGGCTACAGGGTTATGGGCTCGTGGTGGTGGTTGAACACGGTAAAGGCGACATGAGTCTTTACGGCTACAACCAGAGTGCGCTGGTCAGCGTTGGCACTCAGGTGCGCGCGGGTCAACCCATTGCCCTTGTGGGCAGCAGTGGCGGTCAGGGCCGCCCGTCACTCTATTTCGAAATTCGTCGTCAGGGTCAGGCGGTCAATCCACAGCCGTGGTTGGGAAGATAAGTTTTGCTTCAATTTCGTCGAATTGTTTTTTCCGTAGTCAGCGCACTGGCGCTGGCTGCACCGGTTTATGCAGGCAAACTCGCGATTGTGATTGATGACTTCGGTTATCGACCACACTATGAAAATCAGGTGCTGGCGATGCCGTCAGCCATCTCTGTCGCCGTCCTGCCTAATGCGCCTCACGCGCATGAAATGGCGACCAAAGCGCACAATGGCGGCCATCAGGTCCTTATCCATCTGCCGATGGCCCCCCTCAGCAAGCAGCCGCTGGAAAAAGATACCCTGCGCCCGGACATGAGCAGCGACGAGATCGATCGCATCATCCGCGATGCGTACAATAAAGTGCCGTATGCCGTGGGTCTGAATAACCATATGGGCAGCGCGATGACCTCCAGCCTGTACGGTATGCTGAAAGTGATGCAGGCGCTGGAGCGTTACAACCTCTATTTCCTCGACAGCATGACCATCGGCAACAGCCAGGCGATGCGTGCCGCTCAGGGAACGGGCGTGAAAGTCATCAAGCGCAAAGTATTCCTGGATGACTCCCAGAACGAAGCGGATATCCGCGTCCAGTTCAACCGCGCGGTACAGCTGGCGCGCCGTAACGGTTCGGCGATTGCCATTGGGCATCCGCATCCATCTACCGTTCGCGTTTTGCAGCAAATGTTGCCGGGCTTACCCGCCGATATCACGCTGGTGCGTCCGAGCGATCTGCTCAATGAACCTCAGGTGGATACTTCTCGTCCGGGTAGCGCGCAACCACCCGCAACGCGGCCACGTAATCCATTCCGCGGCGTGAAGAACTGCACGCTGAAACAGCCGCCTGAACCGGTCTATGCAACCCGCTTCTTCACGGTGATTGGCGAAAGCATCAGCAGCAGTACGCTGGTTAAATACGTCCAGCAACAGTGGCAGGGTTGGGGAAAAAAAGCCTGATCGGCTAACGCCTATTCTGCCAGATAAGAGTCCGACTGCTCTTTTGCAACGGACTCTTTCTTTTCCCGATTCTGATACCAGGCCTTGAAATACTTCAAAAAACTGTACGCCGTGGCATAAAACCCTGTCACCACACCCACTTTGCCCTGACGCCAGGCACCACTAAACAGATACCATTTGAAAAATGCGCCGATAGCGCTGATCGCGCCGCGACCAAGAGAGGGACGTATCGTCTGATATTGAACCAGGCGAGTGGTATATCCGTTTAATTTATTGAAAAGTTCATGCAGTGAATAAAACGTATCATGTCTGACATAGCCAGGAATACGTTCAGAACGGAGAAAACCTTCGACCTGATCGTCTACTGGCCGGTTATTAAATCGCGACTGCGTACGGTTAAAAAGACGCACCGGATAATCCGGTGATGAGACGGGATAAATCGTTCGGACATTTTCTCCCAGAACAAACCAGTGACGACATATCCGCCACGCCATATCCGATTCGGGTTCATCGCCCATTTTTAATTTTAAAATAGCATCAACGGTTTCTTGATCGAGTATTTCGTCGCTGTCCATGCACAGCACCCAGTCGTTGTGTGCATGGGATACGGCATGGTTCATCTGCTCGCCGTGCCAGCTATATTTTTTGAATATGGCCGACAATCCATAACTCTGGCAAATATATATCGTTGCGTCTGTACTTCCGGAATCAACTACAACGAATTCATCCGCTATTTTTAAAAGAGGAGGAATAACATCGTGCAACGTTCTTTCGGAGTTAAACGTTAATAAGCAGACCGTTATTTTAAACATTTTCTCACTCTCTCAATAACAACATAAATACTTTCGCTAATAGTATCTAATTGAGAAGAGGCGATTAAAGTCTTAAATCACACTTTTAAAATAAGCGCGTTTAAAACGTTTTCTTATAAAAAGACAAAGAAATACAAAAAATCTATTTTATTTCAACAAATTCTTTATAATGCGGTCAGATGAAGGGTAGCATACGGATTCAGACATGCCGCAAAAACGTAAAATCCTCCTCCTGGACACGGGCAAAGAATGGGGGGGAGGTACCAACAGTATGCTTGAGCTTCTGAAGCGAATCAACCGCGAAAAATTCGACATTACTTGTTGTTTTTACAGTGATTATAGTCGTGCTGAAGGTGAAACGATAGGCCAGGTGCTCAATAGCATTGGGATACCTCTACTCGTTATCCCTCAACGTAAGCAACCGGCATGGGCAAAACTCCTGAAAGAAGCGGGACGTGGTCTGCTGTTTTTCTCGCGTTCGGCGCGCAAAGCATTTACGCGACATATCGATACCCTGTGGCGCATTCGCCCCAACGTCAGCAAGATCGAGACCATTTTCAGGGAAGGTGGTTTCGATACGCTGTATATGAACAACCAGCCAGGCTCTAACGAAGAAGGGTATCTGGCGGGCGCAAACCTGCATGCGCGGATAATCCAGCACTGCCGGATTGAACCGGTGCTGACCCCGCCGCTGGTGAAGCTGGTGAATGCCCATGCCACAAAAATCATCGCCGTCTCGCACGGCGTTGAACGTGTGCTACTTCAGCATGGCGTCCGGCCAGCGCTGTGTACCACGGTCAACAATGCTATCGACATCCACCAGCCTTTGCCCGACCGACGCGCGATGCGCCAGCGCCTGAACATTGATGACGACACGTTTGTGTTCGGCAGCATTGGCTCGCTAATCCCTCGCAAAGCCAACCACCATACGCTGGAGGCGCTGGCACAGTTCAGCCAGAGGCACCCGCAGGCAAAATGGAAGATGGTGCTGGTCGGTGAAGGGGCGGAGCGCGGCGCGCTGACGGCACAGGCTGACGCGCTGGGTATTGCTGAGCACGTCATTTTTACCGGTTTCCAGAACACGCCTTTTGACTATCTCGCCACCTTTGACGCATTTATTCTGGCCTCGAAGAGCGAAGGCCTGCCGCGCGTCGTGCTGGAGGCAATGCTGCTGAATATTCCCGTGATTGGTTCAAAGGTGACCGGCACGGCAGAATTGATCGATCATGAGTCGACCGGCCTGCTGTTTCCCTGGAGCGACGTGTCGCAACTTGCTCAACATCTGGATAATATCTGGCAGGATCCTGCTCTGCGCGCCCGGCTCGCCGCTGCCGCACACCAGAATGTCTGCAACATGTATGCCATTGAAAGCTATGTTAACGGTGTCGAGGCCGTTCTTGGCGCGCAATAACCAAACGAGAAGAACATGTTTAAATTCCTGAATGCTCGCTACCGCCACATTACCGGGCGTCATAACATTCCCTACGCTTCCCTTCCGGTCACGCGCGATCTCGTTGCGGTTGATTCCATCGTGATCCCGTGTACGGGCGCGGATTTCGTCGAAGAGGCGTTATTATCAGCGACCTTTGCAGAGCGTTACGCCACCGACGTCAGCGAGATTGTTATCGTCAGCGATCAGCCTGAATCCGCTTTCGGCGAGCTGCCGCTAAAAACCCGCGTTGTGACCCTCACGCTTCCAAAACGTGAAGAAGACTACCGCTATAAGCAAATCTACCTCAGTCGTCTGGTGAAGCTTAATGCTCCGTTGCAGGCGCGCGGTGAAGGGGTGCTGATGATCGACTCCGATCTCAACCTGCTTAAAATGCCAGAGATCAACATGGCGGATATGCACATCTACTCCAGCTTCCGTCAGGGCAAAATGATTGCCAAGCTGGACGGTGCGCCAGCGGAGAAAGTGCCGGCATATTACAAAGAAACGGTGCGCCCGTATCTGGTCGATCACGTTAACGGCGCGTTTCTTGCGGCCACCAAAAAGACCTGGCGCCGTATCTGCCCGCTGTGGCTGACGCTGTTCCAGGATACCTGGGAGCTGATGGACGATACGCAGCCGCCGACCGATCAGCTGCCGCTCGCTGCGCTGCTGGACATGCTGGATGTAAAAACGGTTAACCTGGGCGACTGGATGAACTGGCCGGTCTCCAAGAAGATCGGCGGTCAGGAAGCCGTTGTGCCGAAAGAAGTGATTGGCGCGCACGGTGGTTTCCCGCTTTCCGAGTGGCAGAATTATCTGGAATCGCCGGATAACAAACTGCTGTTCAAAGGTCAGGACTACACCCGCAAGGTGCGTTACCTGACGGACGAAGAGAAAAAGAATCAGTAAAAAAAGGGGCCGCTGGCCCCTTTTTCATTATTTATCCCAGCTCAGGATCACTTTCCCTGACTGGCCGGAACGCATCGCGTCAAAGCCCTGCTGGAACTCATCGATGGAGAAACGGTGAGTGATAATCGGGGACAGATCCAGACCAGACTGGATCAGCGCGGCCATCTTGTACCAGGTCTCAAACATCTCGCGGCCATAGATGCCCTTAATGAATAGCCCCTTGAAGATGACTTTGTTCCAGTCGATGGACATATCTGACGGCGGAATACCCAGCATCGCGATACGACCACCGTGGTTCATGGTGTCGAGCATGGTGCGGAACGCGGGTGGCGCGCCGGACATCTCCAGACCCACGTCAAAGCCTTCGGTCATGCCCAGCTCTTCCATCACGTCGGTCAGGCTCTCTTTCGAGACATCCACCGCGCGGGTGACGCCCATTTTGCGCGCCAGCGACAGGCGGTATTCGTTCACGTCGGTGATCACCACGTTGCGCGCACCCACATGCTTCGCCACGGCTGCCGCCATAATACCGATGGGGCCTGCGCCGGAGACCAGCACGTCTTCCCCCACCAGGTCGAAGGAGAGCGCCGTATGTACCGCGTTGCCGAACGGGTCGAAGATGGAGGCCAGATCGTCAGAGATATTGTCCGGGATTTTGAACGCGTTAAACGCCGGGATCACCAGGTATTCCGCGAAGCAGCCCGGACGGTTCACGCCCACGCCGACGGTGTTGCGGCACAGGTGGGTACGCCCACCGCGACAGTTGCGGCAGTGACCACAGGTAATGTGGCCTTCACCGGAGACGCGGTCGCCAATGTTGAAGCCTTTCACTTCCTGGCCGATGCCGACTACTTCGCCGACATATTCGTGGCCGACTACCATTGGCACGGGAATAGTTTTTTGCGACCACTGGTCCCAGTTGTAGATGTGAACGTCAGTACCGCAGATGGCGGTTTTACGAATTTTGATCAGCAGATCGTTATGACCGACTTCCGGCTCCGGTACGTCGGTCATCCAAATCCCTTCTTCCGCTTTCAGTTTGGATAACGCTTTCATCACACGTCCTCAGGCAATTACGCCCAGCTGTTTGCCGATGCGGGTAAAGGCTTCCACCGCACGTTCAATTTGTTCAGGCGAGTGCGCCGCAGACATCTGGGTGCGGATACGCGCCTGACCTTTTGGTACCACCGGGAAGAAGAACCCGGTCACGTAAATCCCTTCTTTCTGAAGCTCACGAGCAAATTGCTGCGCGACAACCGCGTCGCCCAGCATCACCGGAATGATCGCGTGGTCAGCACCGGCCAGGGTGAATCCTGCGGCACTCATTTTTTCACGGAACAGGCGGGCGTTAGCCCACAGGCGGTCGCGCAGCTCAGCGCCGGATTCCACCATCTCCAGCACTTTAATAGAGGCAGCCACAATCGCCGGCGCCAGGGAGTTGGAGAACAGGTACGGGCGGGAGCGCTGACGCAGCCACTCAACCACCTCTTTACGCGCAGCGGTATAACCGCCAGACGCGCCGCCGAGCGCTTTGCCCAGCGTACCGGTGATGATGTCCACGCGGCCCATTACGTCACAGTATTCGTGGGAGCCGCGACCGTTTTCGCCGACAAAGCCAACCGCGTGAGAGTCATCCACCATCACCAGCGCGTCGTATTTATCCGCCAGATCGCACACGCCCTTCAGGTTGGCGATCACGCCATCCATGGAGAACACGCCGTCGGTGGCGATCAGCACGTGGCGGGCACCGGCTTCACGGGCCTCTTTCAGGCGGGCTTCCAGCTCAACCATGTCGTTGTTGGCGTAGCGGAAACGCTTCGCTTTACACAGGCGAACACCGTCGATGATGGAGGCGTGGTTCAGGGCGTCGGAGATAATCGCATCTTCTGCGCCGAGCAGGGTTTCAAACAGACCGCCGTTGGCGTCGAAGCAGGATGAGTACAGAATCGCGTCTTCCATTCCGAGGAAGTTCGCCAGCTTTTGCTCAAGCTGCTTGTGGCTGTCCTGGGTACCGCAGATAAAGCGAACGGAGGCCATACCGAAACCGTGGGTGTCCATGCCGCTTTTCGCCGCGGCAATCAGCTCAGGGTGATTCGCAAGACCTAAGTAGTTGTTCGCGCAAAAGTTGATCACATGGCTGCCGTCGGCAACGGTGATGTCCGCCTGCTGGGCAGACGTGATAATACGCTCTTCTTTGAACAACCCTTCCGCACGTGCGGTCTCGAGGTCGCTGTTTAACTGTTTGTAAAAATCACCACGCATTGCAATTCTCCAGACTCGGCAAATTTTGGCACATATTACCCAAACCAATAGTTCATGACGAGATGACGCAGTATCTCTTCTCGTTTTTGCAGCATAAATCACGCGTACCCCTGCTGCATATCGGTGAATGGCTGAAGCCTGAGCATTGTGATGATATGATAAAGAGATTAGCGTTCGGGATACTCCCCGACTCATACTTCAAAGGTTACAGTTATGATCATCGTTACTGGCGGCGCGGGCTTTATCGGCAGCAATATTGTTAAGGCCCTCAATGACAAAGGCATCACCGACATTCTGGTGGTGGACAACCTGAAAGACGGCACCAAGTTCGTGAACCTGGTGGATCTGAACATCGCTGACTACATGGATAAAGAAGACTTCCTTATCCAGATTATGGCGGGTGAAGAGTTCGGCGAGATCGAAGCCATCTTCCACGAAGGTGCGTGCTCCTCCACCACCGAGTGGGACGGCAAGTACATGATGGATAACAACTATCAGTACTCCAAAGAGCTCCTGCACTACTGCCTGGAGCGTGAAATTCCGTTCCTGTATGCCTCTTCCGCGGCAACCTACGGTGGGCGCACTTCAGATTTCATCGAATCCCGCGAATATGAGCAGCCGCTGAACGTCTACGGTTACTCCAAATTCCTGTTTGATGAGTACGTGCGTCAGATCCTGCCAGAAGCGAACTCGCAAATTGTCGGCTTCCGCTACTTCAACGTCTACGGGCCGCGCGAAGGCCACAAAGGCAGCATGGCGAGCGTGGCGTTCCACCTGAACACCCAGTTAAATAACGGCGAAAGCCCGAAACTGTTCGAAGGCAGCGACGGCTTCAAGCGTGACTTCGTCTACGTGGGCGACGTGGCGGCAGTGAACCTGTGGTTCCTGGAAAATGGCGTGTCCGGCATTTTCAACCTGGGCACCGGCCGCGCGGAATCCTTCCAGGCGGTGGCAGACGCGACGCTGGCGTACCATAGGAAAGGCAGCATCGAGTACATTCCGTTCCCGGATAAGCTGAAAGGCCGCTACCAGGCATTCACTCAGGCGGACCTGACTAACCTGCGCGCCGCAGGCTACGACAAGCCGTTCAAGACCGTTGCCGAAGGCGTAACGGAATATATGGCCTGGCTGAACCGCGACGCATAAGTATGAAAATTCTGGTGATCGGCCCGTCATGGGTGGGCGACATGATGATGTCGCAAAGTCTCTATCGCACGCTCAAGGCGCGTTATCCCCAGGCGATAATCGACGTGATGGCACCCGCATGGTGCCGTCCGCTGTTATCGCGTATGCCGGAAGTGAACGAGGCGATCCCGATGCCGCTCGGCCACGGGGCGCTGGAAATCGGTGAACGCCGCAAACTCGGCCACAGCCTGCGCGAGAAACGCTATGACCGCGCCTACGTGCTACCTAACTCCTTCAAATCTGCCCTTGTGCCCTTCTTTGCGGGCATCCCGCATCGTACCGGCTGGCGCGGTGAAATGCGCTACGGCCTGCTGAACGATGCTCGTGTGCTGGATAAAGAGGCCTGGCCACTGATGGTCGAGCGCTACGTGGCGCTGGCCTACGACAAAGGCGTGATGCGCAGCGCGAAAGATCTGCCGCAGCCGCTGCTGTGGCCGCAGCTCCAGGTAAGCGATGGGGAGAAATCCCACACCTGCAACGCATTTGGCATTTCGTCCGAACGCCCGATGATTGGGTTCTGCCCTGGCGCGGAGTTTGGTCCGGCAAAACGCTGGCCGCACTATCACTATGCAGAGCTGGCGAAACAGCTTATCGATGAAGGCTATCAGATTGTGCTGTTTGGCTCGGCGAAAGATCATGAGGCGGGCAATGAAATTCTCGCCACGCTCAGTACCGAGCAACAGGCCTGGTGCCGAAACCTGGCCGGGGAAACGCAGCTCGAGCAGGCGGTTATTTTGATTGCCGCCTGTAAAGCCGTGGTGACGAACGACTCCGGTTTAATGCACGTCGCCGCCGCGCTGGATCGTCCCCTGGTTGCGCTGTATGGCCCAAGCAGCCCGGACTTCACGCCGCCGCTGTCGCACAAGGCGCGCGTGATCCGTTTAATCACCGGCTACCACAAGGTGCGTAAAGGCGATGCCGCAGAAGGCTATCATCAGAGCCTGATCGACATCACGCCGCAGCGCGTCCTTGAAGAACTCAACGCATTGCTGTTGAGCGAAGAAGGATAACGGATGCGGGTATTGATCGTTAAAACCTCCTCAATGGGTGATGTTCTGCATACGCTGCCGTCGCTGACGGACGCCATGCGGGCCATTCCCGGCATCCGTTTTGACTGGGTGGTGGAAGAAGGCTTCGCGCAGATCCCCACCTGGCATGAAGCGGTTGATCGCGTGATCCCGGTGGCCATTCGCCGCTGGCGCAAAGCGTGGTTCTCCGCACCGATTAAAGCCGAACGCAAAGCCTTCCGCGAAGCGGTGCAGGCCCGGCGTTACGACGCGATCGTCGACGCCCAGGGGCTGGTGAAAAGCGCCGCGCTGGTCACGCGTCTGGCGCATGGCGTAAAGCACGGCATGGACTGGCAAACCGCCCGCGAACCGCTGGCGAGCCTGTTCTATAACCGTCGACACCATATTGCGAAACAACAGCACGCCGTGGAGCGCACCCGCGAGCTGTTCGCGAAAAGCCTGGGCTATGCAAAACCTGAAGCCCAGGGTGACTACGCTATTGCACAGCATTTTTTGCGCGAGACGGAGGAGCATGCCGCGCCGTATCTGGTGTTCCTGCATGCCACAACGCGCGACGATAAGCACTGGCCGGAAACGCACTGGCGAAGGCTGATTGAACTAATGCAACCTTGCGGTATCCATATTAAACTCCCGTGGGGCGCTGAACATGAGCGTCAGCGTGCGGAGCGTCTGGCAGCCGGTTTTTCCCATGTCGAGGTGTTACCCAAACTCACGCTGGCGCAAGTTGCCGCACAGCTGGCGGGCGCAAACGCCGTCGTTTCTGTGGATACAGGGTTAAGCCATTTAACCGCCGCACTGGATCGACCTAATATCACGATTTTCGGCCCGACCGATCCGGGGTTGATCGGGGGTTACGGTAAAAACCAGCATCAGATGGTCAGCCCTACGCAACAAACGAAGGATATTAGCGCAGATGCTATTTTTTCATTTTTACAGGGCAGCCATCGGCTTTCCAACAGGGATATTTAACCCATGAGTTATGTATTTCTGCTGATTTTACTCTTTCCGGTGAAACTCATCCGGAAGCTGTTTCGAAAGGACACGGGCAAGAACCTTGTCATTCAAACAGCCAAAATCGGTGACTTTATTAATGCGACGCCTCTTCTGGCCTGGCTGCAAAAAAGCGATGTGTTGATCAGTCGCAGCGTTGGTGCGCTGGCGAAGCATGATGAGACTATCGAGCAGATCTATTTTATTGAGCAGCATAAGCGCAACCTGTGGCGTAAACTGTGCTTCGCGTGCAGGATCATGAACCGCTACGACAACGTCTACCTGCTACAGCCCAACAGCGTGAACCTCTTTTTTGCCGCCGTCTGCAATGCCAAAAACAAACAATTTTTAAGCATTTACACGCGCAGGTGGTATCACGGGATTTTCTATCTCGCGGCCGACGGTACCGTTGAGCATGGCAAAAAAACGCTTTCGGTGACGAACTACCTGAAACTGGCCGACCGCTCGCTCACATGGCAAGACTCTCCCAAGCACGCCACAAAGCCGCTCTTCAAGCCGACGACCTGGCCGGCTATTCTTGATAAACCTGACGTTATCCGCATCGGCATCAGTATTGCGGCAGGCAATAAAGCCAAAACCGTCCCTCCGGGTATCTGGAAGCGGATTGTTGATCAACTCGCTGATTTACCCTGCGAGTTTTATGTCTTCGGCGCGCCAAACGAACAGTCGTGGATGGATGATATCACCCGCCTTTACGGTGAAATCCCTAATTTTATTAATCTTATTGGCAAAATTTCGCTAGAAGAGCTTCCCTGGGCCATTTCAAAGATGGACTGCTATATCGCGTCTGACTCGGGGAATGTCTATATCGCAGACGCCGTCGGCGTGCCGGTGGTCCTGCTGTTTGGACCGTGTTGTCATTACGAACAGCGTCCGCTTGGCAATGTGATGCTGATCGGGAATGACGACAACATTTGTTCTTATGTGTTTGAAACGCGCTATTACTTCCCGCAAGAACGGGAAGCGCTATTCTCTGTCACTGACTCCGCGTTACACGATCTTCAGCAGTTTGTCCGTACATTACCCAAAGCCCGCTCACTGGCTAGCGCTACCGACGCTCAAGGAAACTAATTTTTATGGCTTTTTTAAGCGTCATTATTGCTGCGCATAACGCTGAAGCTACGCTGCACGCCACGCTTTCAAGCCTGCTGGCAGCAATCGGTCAGGACACTGAAGTCATTATTTTCAATGACAGTTCTGAGGATGCCACGCAGGCAATAATTGAAGAGTGGTCGCCGAAATTTCCTCAGATCATCACGCGCACCGTGAACTTTCGTAACGTAGGCCGGGTACGAAACAGCGCTGTCGCGCTGGCATCGGGAGAGTATATTACGATGCTCGACAGTGACGATTGCTTAAAGCCGGGCAGCCTCGGGGACGCAATAGCCTTCCTGAAAGCGCAACGTCCGGATATGTTACTGACACGTTTGCTTGAGATTCGCGATCCCCGGAAAATGACTTCAGACTGGCAGGGATTTAATCCTGTGCCATTGCCACAACATGAAGCAGTCGCTCGTTTCTTGCGCCATAAAGACTTTCAGGCGCATCTCATTGGCCAGTTTATTCATCGTAGCCTGTACGAGAGTAACCCTATTCCTCCGATGTTATGTTATGAGGATTTCGCTGTCTTCCCTGGAATGCTGATGCTATCGAACAAAATAGTCTATCAACGCCAGGGGCATTATTATTACATCAAGCGTCGCGACAGTTTGTCGAGCACTCTGGACGCCAGCAAAATTTCAACGCTTGTCGAATGCACGTTACAGATGGAAAGAACATTTCCGTCACGCTACAAACATCTCGTCAATTGCCACTGGTTTGATATTTACAGCAACCATCGGTCCTGTCTGACAGACCAACAATTGCAGCTCGTGAAACAACGCGTAAAGGCCATGTATACATTGTCTTTTTTCCTCTCCACCGATGTTCGTTTTAGCTATAAAAAAAGGGTTATTGAGGCATTATGGAAAAAATAAAACCACGGCTCTATCAACTGACGATCGCTTTGAGCCTCATCTCTTTGATACTGGCTTTAGTCAGTTCAGGGAAGCAAAGAGAGTTTTTCTATATTGCTATTTACGTCAGTATTATTGGCCTGGCTTTCGAATATAAAAAAATCACTCTGCGACCTTTTACTATAGCGCTGCCCATTCTGCTGATTGGATTACTTAACCTCGGCTGGTATTTACTCTATGAGTATCATAACGAGGGACTCAACCTTTACAGCGACTATCTCGGTGCCAGCAAAAAATTAATTTTAGCGAGTGTCCTGATTTTCTATATTGACCGCTTTAAGTTTTATATCGATAAGGACACCTTCAGGAAATTTTTCTTCTTCGCAACGGCCTTAGGGTTTGTGCTCGCCACAGGGTATGGCTTGTGGCAGGCCTCACAAGGTATGACTCGCGTTGAGATGGCAATTAACCGTGCCACCGTTTCAGCCTATGTTTATTCTGTCCTGTCACTGGCTTTCGTATACAGTCTTTACCTTCAACAGAACGTGAAGCTGTATGTTGTTGCGGGCTTCACTATATTAATCTCTTACTTCGTCATACTGTTGACGGGGACCCGTGCTGCGATGGGTTTATATCTGCTTCTGGCAATTGTGCTCACGCTTTATCATTTCAGAAAGATTCATCTTAAATCCGCCCTCATCTTTCTATGCATTGTTGCAGGCGTTGTAATCGTTAGCTACAAGCCATTGATTTCGCCGAAAATTAAACAAACCCAACGTGAGGTTGAACGTTATCAACAAGGTTTTGACCGCACGTCATTGGGCGCACGTTTTTCGATGTGGACTGTCGGGATCGAGAATGGTCTTGCGCATCCGTTAGGGCAATCGCTGGAACAGCGTGAAGCGTGGACGCGGCAGTATATTAAAGACGGACATCCGCACCTTGGCAGTGCACTCGAATACATCAAAGTTCATCTGCATAATGAATTTATTGAGAAATACTCTTTGCAGGGGATCCCCGGCGTAGCGGTAATGCTCTTTTTCTTCGTTTCGATGATTGCGTATGCCCTACGAAACAGAAACGCGCTGCTGCTAACGTCAATGCTTCTTTTGCTTTTGTATGGACTGACGGATGTCATACTGCTCAGTTCAGAAGCCTTAATCTTCTTTATGATTTTGTTTGCGTTAAGTACACCTTTCTCACAAACAAAGCAGCAATAATAAATATGCCCGCCTGGCGGGCATAACTATTTTTTGTACTGGTAAAACTCCGCAAGCGTCATCCCCACGGTCTTATCTGATAACCAGGTAAAGAGCTGCTCCAGATCCTGATACAGTCCCTCAATCGCGGCCTGGTCTTTAAAAGTAGGGCTGCCGCCAGGCATAAATTCCGACGAATGCAGCATGAACTCTACGTAGTCATTCCCCTGAGCCAGGCACTGCTGCGCAACCTTAATCATCTCCTGCGCGTTACCGCCGGACGGGCGTAACCAGTTAACTGACGGAGAACGGTATTTACCGCGCAGACGATCGTAACCCTGCTTCAGGGAATTCAGCCATGCCGGGTGTTTATACTGGATACTCATCGGCACTTCGAGGAGAGGGCTGTTTCCCGGCCGGGAAATGTCGTCTACGTCCAAAAAATAGGCGCGATCGGGAAAATGCTGGTAATTCGTTCCGCCATTACCCTGCGGGGCACCTTTCGCGTTGCGCCAGTTCACGCGCGGCGTAACGGAACAATCTACCTGATACCCCAGCTCAATCAGCAACCGGGCGTAACGGCTGTCGAATGCCCAGCGCCCGGCGCGATGGCTGAGCATTTTTGTCTGGAAAGTCTCTTCCAGTAAGCGGGTCATGAACAGCACTTTCTCACGCATGACCTCGTCTGAAAACTCAATCAGATAAGGCTGCCAGCGCCAGTCATCACCGGTCAGATCGTGCTCCGGAGGGCTATTCCAGGCATGGAGATGCATTCCCACCTCACCCTGGCCGCGGGCTATGACCTCTTTCGCGAACTCAATGAATACCGGTTCGACGGCCATCTCGTAGTTGGTCAGCCAGACGGGCTTAAAGCCGAAGCGTTCACAAAGCGCCTGAAACCGCGCCAGGTAGCGCGCGTTTTCCGTTTTGATCACCCGGTGGTTCTGCCAGAGATTATCCCCTTCGGTATCGATCGTGATGATAAACGCTGGTTTTTTCATAATAAGTCCGCAAGACAAAATAGTTAGCGCTATGTTACGCACGCCCGAAAGCAGGAGTAAACCCTTCCAGGGAAATTCCTGACATTATGGAGAAAGAGTGCAAGTCGTTACCAGGTCTATTAGAATTGCCAATAGTACAACGCCGATAAGATGATGATGAATAACTTACCTGACACGCCTGATTTGCGCATTTTACTGATCAAACTTCGCCATCATGGCGACATGTTACTCACCACCCCCGTCATCAATTCATTACGCCAGAAATGGCCTGAAGCCCAAATCGACGTGCTTCTCTATGAAGAGACGCGAGACATGCTCGCCGCGCATCCGGCAATCGGGACGATCTATGGTATCGATCGTAAATGGAAGCAGCTGGGGACGCTGAAGCACCTGCAAAAAGAGTGGCAGTTGCTTCGTGCTTTACGCGCTCAGCATTATCATCTGGTGATCAATCTTGCCGATCAGTGGCGCAGCGCGATTGTTACCCGCTTCACCGGCGCACCGGTTCGGCTCGGGTTCGCTTTTAACAAGCGCAAGAATGCCTTCTGGCGTTTTTGTCACAGTGAACTGGTCTCGGTCGCCAGCCATCAGTCGCTGCACACCGTTGAACAAAATCTCTCCATACTGTCAGCGCTGCCGGTAATGGCCAACCCTACCGTCACCATGGCTTACAGCGCGGATGACTGGCGCCATGCTCACCAAAAGCTGACACAAAAGGGCGTGGGAGACCGCTACATCGTTATTCAACCCACGTCACGCTGGTTCTTTAAGTGCTGGGACGAAGGCAAAATGGCGCAAACTATCGCCACGTTGCAGCAGGACGGCCACACTATCGTCCTTACGGCGGGACCGGATAAGAAAGAGCTGGCGATGATTGACCGCATTCTTGCCGCCTCCCCGCAGACGGGTGTTGTATCGCTGGCAGGGCAGTTAACCCTGCGCCAGCTGGCCTCGCTAATCGATCACGCGATCCTGTTCATTGGCGTTGACTCCGTACCCATGCACATGGCCGCCGCCCTTCAGACGCCCTGCGTGGCGCTGTTTGGCCCGTCAAAATTGACGTTCTGGTCGCCATGGCAGGTTAACGGCGAGGTCATCTGGGCAGGTAACTACGGCCCGCTTCCCAACCCTGACGCCATTGATACAAAAACGACGGAACGTTATCTCGACGCCATCCCCGTTGATGCTGTCGTCTCCGCCGCAAGGAGATACCTGCAATGAAGCTTCATCGTCTGGCCATTGTGCGCCAAAAATATCGTCCGGATGGAGGAGCAGAACGTTTTGTCTCCAGGGCACTTACCGCGCTGAGCAATCAAAATCTTGAGCTCAACGTCATCACCCGCGAGTGGCAGGGCGAAAAGCAGGACGACTGGCATATTCATATTTGCGATCCACGAAAGTGGGGCCGCATCAGCCGTGAGCGCGGCTTTGCACACGCCGCACGCGCGCTGTGGCAGCAACAGCAGTTTGATATTGTCCAGAGCCACGAACGTATTCCGGGCTGCGATATTTACCGCGCCGGGGATGGTGTACATCGACGCTGGCTGCTACAGCGTACGCGTATTCTTCCCGCCTGGCGTGCGAAGCTGCTTATGAACGATCGTTATCACCGCTACGTGATGAACGCAGAACGTGAAATGTACCAGGCTCCCGAGTTGAAAGCCGTTATCTGTAATGCGGAGATGATCAAACGCGAAATCGTCGAAGACTTTGATATTGACGCAAAAAAGATACATGTGATTTATAATTCAATAGATTCCAGCCGCTTCGTTCCGGCAGAAGAGAGACAACGCGCTGTACTGCGTCAGCAATTTGGCTTACCCGCTGATGCCGTCATTTTCTGCTTCGTGGGTTCAGGGTTTGAACGCAAGGGGCTGGCAAGCGCTATTCGGGCTATAGCAGGAACATCGGCGTGGCTGGTTGTGGTCGGTCAGGATAAAGCGGAAAGCCGTTATCGCGACCTCGCCCGTTCATTAGGCTGTGAAAGGCAAATCCGTTTTCTGGGGATGCAAAAAGAGACGCTGCCATTTTATCAGCTTTCTGATGGTTTACTGCTGCCGACGCTGTATGATCCTTTCCCTAACGTCATACTTGAAGCAATGGCATGTGGATTGCCCGTCATTACGTCAGAGAGTTGCGGTGGTTCAGAATTTATTGAGCAAGGCCAGAACGGGTTTTACTGTGATGCACTTGATATCCACACATTGAAGGAGGCCGTCATGTCCATCCCTTCACTGGAAAAAAATAATAATATGGGGCTTGCGGCGCGTGAACGCGTCAGAGAAGCAACCCCTGAAAAACTATCAAGTCAGCTTATTTCGCTTTATCAAAAATTACTGGATTAATAATGCGCATCCTAATGATTATTGATGGTTTACCCGGTGGAGGAGCCGAAAAAACGGTTCTCACCCTCTCCAGCGGACTGACAGAACTGGGGCATCAGGTCACCCTTTTCTCCTTACGGAAGGTGTGCGACTACGCCATTCCGGAAGGCATCGATTTTCAGATTGTGCAGGATACCTGTAAAAAACCCTGGCGGAAGCTGACCGAGATCCCGCGTCGCGCCCGTTTGCTGGATCGCGCCATCGAGAAGGCAGAACGCAGCGGTAAATTTGACGTCGTGTTCTCGCATCTGCATAAAACCGACCGTATCGTGGCGCACAGCCGCGTGCTGGATCGGGATAAGGTCTGGTTCTGCGTTCACGGGATGTTCTCCTTCTCCTATTTGCGCCATCGCAGCGGGCTTTCTCGCTGGTTTAAGCATTATAAAATTCGGCATACCTATGAAAACCGCAACGTGGTGGCGGTTTCCGGCGCCGTGCTGCACGACCTCTCTGAAGTACTCGCGATCCCCCTGCGGCGCAAAGCGGTTATCCATAACCCCTTTGATATCCCTGAAATTCAGCGTCTGGCGGAAGCGCCCTTTGAGATGCAGGGGCAGGATTACATTATCCACGTTGGCCGTTTTCATGAACACAAACGTCACGACCGGCTGCTGCGGGCGTTTGCGCTGAGCAAGATCGACGCATCGCTGGTGTTGATGGGCAAAGGTTCTGACGCGAAAATAAACCAGCTCAAACAGCTTGCCGCTAAGCTGGGAATTGAAAACAAGATCGTCTTCCGCCCGTTCGAAACCAACCCCTACCCGTGGATCAAAGGGGCACGCCTTTTAGTGTTAAGTTCCGACTGCGAAGGTTTTGGTAATGTACTGGTAGAGTCCATTATCTGTCAGACCCCACCGGTGAGTACAAACTGCCCTGGCGGTCCTGCTGAGATCCTTACTGGCCCCCTGGCGCGAGGTCTGACAGCGTTAACCGACGAATCACTGGCGAAAACACTGGCAGAATTGTATGCCTCTCCGCCAGTTGTTGATCGCGAAACGATCGCATCGTTCGGTATTAACGCCATTTGCCAGCAATACATTGCTTTGGTCGACAACCAAAAATAATCAGGTTTCATATGCAAAATTCAGCGCCTTTATTAAGCGTGGTGGTTGCCGTTTATAACGGTGAAGCTTTTCTCGATCAGTTCTTTACCTGCCTTGTAAATCAACACATCGACAGTATGGAAGTCATCATCGTGAATGACGGCTCCACTGACCGCTCGATGCAAATTGTCGAAAAATGGCGCGAAAAGCTGCCACAGATGCAGGTTATTGAACAACCTAATCAGGGCGTGTCCATCGCGCGTAATACCGGCCTGGCGGTTGCGACCGGGCAGTATCTCTCTTTCCCGGATATTGATGATGTCTTCAAACCCGGCATGTACCAGCGTCTGCTGGATATGGCCGTCAAGCAGAACCTGGATGTCGCCACCTGCAATGGCAACTACGTCTGGGAAAATAACAAAAAACCGTCTCGCCCTATCTTCCCTGAAGATAAGCTCGCCTCAACGGGCGTCATGAATGGTGCGGCATGGTTAAAAAAGGCGCTGGATTCACGTAAGTTCCTGCATGTGACCTGGCTGAATATCTATCGTCACGATTTTATTCGTCAGCACGGCTTCCGTTTCGAGCCTGGCCTGCGCCATCAGGATATTCCGTGGACGACTGAGGTGCTGCTTGCCGCGGAACGCGTTCAGTACACCAGCGAACGCTTTTACGACTACTACATTCACTCCGCCTCGGTATCGCACACCCCGGATAATGACGACACGCTGATTCGCTCTGCGCGCCATTACATGAAGATACTGAAGATGCTTGATGCCATTAACCAGCGCTACCCGGATAAAGTGAAAAATATCCCGGCCTGCCACTGGCAAATCGCCAAAGAGGGTCTGGGAATTATTCATACCTTCGACAACATGAAGGATGAGGCGAAGAAAGCAATGATAATCAAAGAGTTCTTCGACACCGGGATCTGGAAGCTCATCTGGAAAAGTGCCAAAAGCCCGCGTTTGCGCTGGCGCCTGGGCCGACGCTACTTCCGTTTAAAACGGTATCTGGCATAAGAGATAGCTTTAGCACGCTTAAATGCTTAGAATTTCCCGGCCGAAACTAAAAAAACGGATAATCGCTTGGAATTGTTGTATACCGCCCTGCTCTACATCATTCAGCCACTGGTTTGGCTGCGACTGTTGCTTCGTAGCCGTAAAGCGCCTGCGTACCGTAAACGCTGGGCCGAACGCTATGGCTACTGCCGCAATAAAGTGGCGCCGGACGGTATTCTGCTGCATTCCGTGTCAGTCGGGGAAACGCTGGCCGCCATTCCACTGGTGCGTGCCCTGCGCCACCGTTATCCGTCACTGCCCATCACCGTCACCACGATGACGCCAACCGGCTCAGAGCGCGTGATGTCTGCCTTCGGTAAAGACGTGCATCACGTCTACCTGCCGTACGATCTCCCCTGCGCCATGAACCGTTTCCTGAATACCGTGCGCCCTAAACTGGTGATCGTCATGGAAACCGAACTGTGGCCGAATATGATTTCCGCCCTGCATGCCCGTAAAATTCCTTTGGTTATCGCCAACGCGCGTCTGTCGGAACGCTCGGCTAAAGGGTACGGCAAGCTGGGTAAATTTATGCGTCGCCTGCTCAGCAAAATCACGCTGATCGCCGCGCAGAACGAAGAAGATGCCGCGCGCTTTATCGCCCTCGGCCTGAAGCGCAACCAGCTTGCGGTCACGGGTAGCCTGAAGTTCGATATTTCCGTCACCCCTGAACTCGCCGCCCGTGCGGTAACGCTGCGTCGTCAGTGGGCGCCGCGTCGCCAGGTCTGGATTGCCACCAGCACCCATGATGGCGAAGAAGCCATTATTCTTCAGGCTCACCGCCAGCTGCTGGAAAAATTCCCTGATTTACTGCTGATTCTGGTTCCTCGCCATCCTGAGCGTTTTAAAGATGCCCGCGAGATGGTGCAAAAAGGCGGTTTCAGCTTTACCCTGCGCAGCAGCGGCGAAATCCCCTCTGGCAGCACGCAGGTGGTGATTGGCGATACGATGGGCGAACTGATGCTGCTGTACGGCATTGCAGACCTCGCCTTTGTTGGAGGTAGCCTGGTGGAGCGAGGTGGTCATAACCCGCTGGAGCCGGCAGCCCACGCCATTCCCGTGCTGATGGGTCCACACACGTTTAACTTCAAAGATATCTGCGCGAAATTGCAGCAAGCCGATGGCTTAATCACCGTGACCGATGCGGACTCGGTGGTCAAAGAGGTCTCAACCCTTCTGACTGACGAAGATTACCGCCTGTGGTACGGTCGTCACGCCGTTGAAGTCCTGCATCAGAACCAGGGCGCACTGACCCGTCTGCTGCAACTTCTGCAACCTTATCTGCCGCAGCGGAGCCACTAATGTCAACGCGTCTGTCGGTCGTGATGATCGCCAAAAACGCCGCCGACCTGCTTCCGGATTGCCTGGCCTCTGTTGCCTGGGCTGACGAAATCGTCATTCTCGACTCCGGAAGTACGGACAATACGGCGGACGTTGCCCGTGCAGCCGGGGCAAAAGTCTTTACCGACACCGACTGGCAGGGCTACGGTATTCAGCGTCAGCGTGCGCAGGGTTACGCCACGGGCGATTACGTGTTGATGATCGATACCGATGAGCGCGTCACCCCGGAACTCCGACAGGCCATTCAAACGGTGCTTGCCGCGCCACAGCCTGGCGCGGTCTACAGTATCGCGCGTCGTAACTATTTCCTGGGCCGCTTTATGCGCCACAGCGGCTGGTACCCCGACCGCGTGATGCGCCTCTATGCCCGCGAGCGTTATCAGTACAACGATAACCTGGTCCATGAGTCTCTGGCCTGCGATAACGCTCAGGTCATCCCCCTGACGGGCGATCTGCTTCATCTGACCTGCCGCGATTTCGCCAGCTTCCAGCGTAAACAGCTGAACTATGCCACCGCCTGGGCACAGGAGCGGCATGCGCGCGGCAAGAAGGCCACGCTGACCGGCATCTTCACCCACACGCTGGGCGCGTTTCTGAAAACGCTGCTGCTGCGTGGCGGCGTGCTGGACGGCAAACAGGGCTGGTTACTGGCCGTAGTGAATGCCCAGTATACTTTTAACAAATACACCGAGCTGTGGGCGCTGAACCGCGGCTACTCAGAGAAAACGTGAGCCATGAGCACAAAAGCGATTTATCCGGGTACCTTCGATCCGATCACTAACGGTCATCTTGATATCATCACCCGTGCGGCGTGTATGTTCGACAAGGTGATTCTGGCCATTGCCGCCAGCCCGAGCAAAAAGCCGATGTTCGACCTGAACGAACGCGTGCAGCTTGCCACCGATGCGATTTCGCATCTGTCGAATGTTGAGGTCGTCGGATTCAGCGACTTGATGGCAAACTTTGCCCGTGACCGGCAGGCCAATATCCTGATCCGCGGTCTTCGCGCGGTAGCAGACTTCGAATATGAGATGCAGCTGGCACACATGAACCGCCATCTGATGCCGGAGCTGGAGAGCGTATTCCTGATGCCCTCCAAAGAGTGGTCCTTCATCTCTTCTTCGCTGGTGAAAGAGGTGGCGCGCCATCACGGGGACGTTACCCACTTCCTGCCGGTTAACGTCCACCAGGCGTTGATGGAAAAGCTAAAGTAACCCTACTTCTGGCACTGACGGCAGTAAAACGTGGCGCGCTGAGCGTGCTTCGTGGCAATAATCGGCGTCCCGCAGGCTCTGCACGGCTCACCCTTACGGCCATAAACCTGCAACTCCTGCGCAAAATAACCCGGCTTCCCGTCGCTTTGCAGGAAATCCTTCAGCGTCGTCCCGCCCTGCTCAATTGAGCGCAGCAGTACCGCTTTAATAACTCTGACCAGCAGCTCGCACTCCTGCGCCGACAGCGAGGAGGCCAGCCGATCGGGATGGATCCCGGCGGCAAACAACGATTCGCTGGCGTAGATATTCCCCACGCCCACCACCAGCTTGTTATCCATCAGCCAGGGTTTAATCGGGGTTTTCTTTTTCGCGCACTTCTCTTTGAGATAATCCGCGTTAAACGCCTCTGAGAGCGGCTCAGGTCCGAGATGCGCCAGCACGTTGTGTCCTTCCAGCTCTTTGGTCCACAGCCATGCGCCAAAGCGACGCGGGTCGGTGTAACGCAGCACTTTGCCGTTACTCATCACCAGATCAACGTGGTCGTGCTTTTCCGCAGGCAACTCTTCGGTAAGAATACGCAGGCTTCCCGACATGCCCAGATGGATAATGATCCAGCCGTCAGGCAGCTCCAGCAGCAGGTATTTCGCGCGGCGCTGCACGCTCAGGACGGGTTTGTCACTTAACGCGTGGATCTCATCGGACACCGGCCAGCGCAGACGCCCGTTGCGAACGACAGCATGAAGAATAGTCGCGCCAACCAGATGGGGCTCAATGCCGCGGCGGCTGGTCTCTACCTCAGGTAATTCAGGCATGGTTCCTCCGTTGAGATGCAGAATGCAAAAAACCCCGCAGTTGCGGGGTTTTTCAATACAAGGAGACTAAAATTATTTGATTTTAGCTTCTTTGTACAGTACGTGCTGGCGTACAACTGGATCGAATTTTTTCAGTTCCAGTTTTTCCGGCTTAGTACGTTTGTTCTTCGTGGTGGTGTAGAAGTGACCTGTACCAGCAGAAGAAACCAGCTTGATTTTCTCGCGAATACCTTTAGCCATGATTTATTTCCTCTTTAAGTACTTAGTACTTTTCGCCACGGGCACGCAGTTCGGACAGAACTGTATCGATGCCTTTCTTATCGATTACACGCATACCTTTAGCAGATACGCGCAGGGTGACAAAACGCTTCTCGCTCTCAACCCAGAAACGGTGAGAGTGCAGGTTCGGCAGGAAACGGCGTTTAGTCGCGTTCAGTGCGTGGGAACGGTTGTTACCGGTCACCGGACGCTTGCCAGTAACTTGGCAGACTCGGGACATGTCTATTCTCCAAAAATCAAATTAGCTCGAGCTTCGTATGGGGTATCGGCGCCTCGTCAGGCTTTACAGCCCGGTCATCGCATAGTTCTATTGAACTCTCGATTGCCAGGCCCAAATGCCAAACCCGAGATTCTCAAAGGTGGCGTAGTATACGCTGACTCGGCGGTGTGCTCAAGTCCCGAACAGACAAAGATCCCGATGGATCGCGAGAAAAGGCCTAAATCCAGCCACGTTCGGCAAAAGAAATGTACTCTCCGCGGCCAATTATCAGATGGTCCAGCACACGAATGTCCATGAATTGACAGCATTTGATAATACGTTCGGTAATTGCTTTGTCAGCTCTGCTTGGTTCTGCACAGCCAGAGGGGTGATTATGCGCGAGGATCACGCCGGCTGCATTCACTTTTATCGCTTCCCGCACAATTTCACGCGGATGCACCTCAACATGGCTCAATGTTCCCGAAAAAAGGCGGGTATGTTTCAGTACCCGGTTTTTGTTGTCGAGAAAGATCACCATAAAGATCTCCCGCTCCAGATCGGAGAGCTGGCTTTGCAGAAATTCGCGGGTCATGTCGGGGGTGAGGATCGGGTCTTCTTCCTCCATACGCACGTTGTAAAATCGCCGGGCCAGCTCGGCAATGCCCCGCAACTGGGCATATTTCGCCACGCCAATGCCCTCAACGTGCGTAAACGCCTCCAGCTCAGCGGTCAGCAATCCATACAGTGAACCGAAATGGTCTATCAGTTCTTTCGCCAGCGTAAATACCGTTTTCCCCGGCGTGCCTGTGCGTAAAAAGAGCGCCAGCAGCTCGTCGTCCTTTAACAACGTGACGCCATGACGCAGCATTTTTTCACGCGGTAGCAGCAGTTCAGTCTCTTCCATGCCTGGCCTCCTTCTGTTTGCCATTATGCTGCCACAGGCAAATTCGGGGTTCGATGCTGGCATTTCGTTCTTGCGTAACGCCTCGCAAAGTGAATTAAGGACATCATCACCCCGTTTTAGGGATTGTGATAAAATGCCCGCTCTCTGGTGAAACCCAACAGGAAAGAATCATGATGAGCCTGGCCGGTAAAAAAATCGTTCTTGGCGTCAGCGGCGGTATTGCTGCCTATAAAACGCCAGACCTGGTGCGCCGTTTGCGCGAGCGCGGGGCCGACGTACGGGTCGCGATCACCGAAGGCGGCAAAGCCTTTATCACTCCGCTGAGCCTGCAAGCCGTCTCGGGATACCCGGTATCCGACAGCCTTCTCGACCCGGCGGCCGAAGCCGCAATGGGCCACATTGAGCTGGGGAAATGGGCCGATCTGGTTATCCTTGCCCCCGCCACGGCAGATTTAATTGCCCGCCTGGCAGCCGGTATGGCGAACGATCTGGTAACGACCATTTGCCTCGCCACGCCTGCGCCCGTCGCGGTTGTGCCCGCAATGAACCAGCAGATGTACCGCAACGCCGCTACCCAGCACAATCTGGACACGCTGGCCTCGCGCGGCCTGCTGATTTGGGGACCGGACAGCGGCAGCCAGGCCTGCGGCGACGTGGGGCCAGGGCGTATGCTCGACCCATTAACGATTGTTGATATGGCCGCCGCCCATTTCTCGCCTGTCAACGATCTGCAACATCTCAACATCATGATTACCGCGGGCCCCACGCGCGAGCCGCTGGATCCGGTGCGTTACATCACCAACCACAGCTCCGGCAAAATGGGCTTTGCGATTGCTGCCGCGGCAGCCAAACGCGGCGCGAACGTCACGCTGGTGAGCGGCCCGGTGTCGCTTACCACCCCTGCGTTTGTGCAGCGTATTGATGTGACGACCGCGCTGGAAATGAACGCCGCCGTACAGGCACATGCTCAACAGCAGCATATTTTTATCGGCTGTGCGGCCGTCGCTGATTACCGCGCCGAAACTATTGCTGACGCCAAAATTAAAAAGCAAGGCGATGAATTAACAATAAAAATGGTGAAGAACCCGGATATCGTTGCCGGTGTCGCCGCATTGAAAACTCATCGTCCTTACGTTGTTGGGTTTGCCGCAGAAACGAATAATGTGGAAGAATATGCCCGGCAAAAACGTACCCGCAAAAACCTCGATTTAATTTGCGCGAACGACGTATCGCTGTCCACGCAAGGATTTAACAGCGACAGCAACGCATTGCACCTTTTCTGGCAGGATGGAGATAAAGTCTTACCGCTTGAGCGCAAAGAACTCCTGGGCCAACACTTACTGGACGAGATCGTTACCCGTTATGATGAAAAAAATCGACGTTAAGATTCTGGACCCGCGCGTTGGCGAGCAATTTCCGCTGCCAACGTATGCCACCTCCGGCTCTGCCGGTCTTGACCTGCGCGCCTGTCTCGATGACGCCGTAGAACTGGCGCCGGGTGCAACGACCCTGATCCCGACCGGGCTGGCGATTCACATTGCTGACCCGTCACTGGCAGCGGTGATCCTGCCGCGCTCTGGCCTGGGCCATAAGCATGGCGTCGTGCTGGGTAACCTGGTCGGCCTGATCGACTCTGACTATCAGGGTCAGCTGATGGTATCCGTATGGAACCGTGGCCAGGACAGCTTCACCATTGAGCCGGGCGAGCGTATCGCGCAGATGGTGTTTGTACCGGTGGTGCAGGCAGAATTTAACCTGGTGGCAGACTTCGACGCTACCGACCGTGGCGAAGGCGGCTTCGGCCATTCCGGGCGCAAATAACCGCCCGACAAACACGCATCTCACAGCGCCATAATGCAATAACAAACCGCAAACGTCAGTTTGCGGGTCGCTGTGTGGTTGCCAGCCTGACAAGTGCTTATTTTCAGGGGTATTTTGTAACATGGCAGAAAAACAAACCGCGAAAAGGAATCGTCGCGAAGAAATACTTCAATCTCTGGCTCTGATGCTTGAATCCAGCGACGGCAGTCAACGCATCACCACCGCAAAACTGGCGGCCTCTGTGGGCGTGTCAGAGGCGGCGCTGTATCGTCATTTCCCGAGCAAAACCCGGATGTTTGACAGCCTGATCGAGTTTATCGAAGACAGCCTGATCACGCGCATCAACCTGATTCTGAAGGATGAAAAAGACACCAGCACGCGTCTGCGTCTGATTGTGCTGCTGATTCTGGGCTTTGGTGAACGTAACCCGGGTCTGACCCGTATTCTGACCGGCCACGCGCTGATGTTTGAACAGGATCGTCTGCAAGGCCGTATAAACCAGCTTTTTGAGCGTATCGAAGCCCAGCTGCGTCAGGTTCTGCGCGAGAAGAAAATGCGGGAAGGCGAGGGATATAATACGGATGAGACCCTGCTGGCAAGCCAGATCCTGGCATTTTGCGAAGGGATGCTCTCCCGGTTTGTGCGCAGCGAGTTTAAATATCGACCAACGGACGATTTTGACGCCCGCTGGCCGTTAGTGGCTGCTCAGTTACAGTAACGCCATCGCCGGATGGCGGCTTCGCCTTATCCGGCCTACGAACGGGTAGGCCCGGTAAGCGCAGCGCCACCGGGCAATTGAATTAAACGCCAAACTCTTCGCGGTATTGACGCACCGCCGCCAGATGATCAGCCATCTCAGGCTTCTCTTCCAGATACGCAATCAGATCTTTCAGAGTGATAATCGACGTCACTTTGCAGTTGTAGTCGCGCTCCACTTCCTGAATAGCAGAGATGTCGCCGCGCCCACGCTCCTGACGATCGAGCGAAATCAGCACGCCCGCAAGCGTTGCACCGTTAGCCTGGATTATCTCCATCGATTCACGGATCGCGGTACCTGCGGTGATCACGTCATCCACCAGCATCACGCGGCCCTGCAACGCACTGCCTACCAGATTGCCGCCTTCACCGTGGGTTTTGGCTTCTTTACGGTTAAAGCAGTACGGTACGTCGCGGTCATGGTGCTCCGCCAGCGCCACTGCCGTGGTGGTTGCGATTGGAATGCCTTTGTACGCGGGGCCAAACAGCAGGTCGAAATCAATCCCGGAATCCACCAGCGCTTCGGCATAGAAGCGGCCTAACAGTGCCAGGTCGCGCCCGGTATTAAACAGCCCGGCGTTGAAGAAATACGGGCTTTTACGCCCGGATTTCAGCGTGAACTCGCCAAACTTAAGTACCTGCTTGTTAAGCGCAAACTCAATAAACTGGCGCTGATACGATTTCATGGATTTGCTCCTTTGTCTTTTCAGTCTTACAGGCAAAAAAAAGGCGACTCATTGGTCGCCTTAAAATCAATTTTCTAACGCCGCTTTCTGCGTCGCTACAATAGATTCGATTCCCCCTCGGGCCAACGCCAGCAAGGTGAGCAGTTCTTCGTGGGTGAATGGCTCGCCTTCTGCCGTACCCTGCACTTCAATGATGCGACCATCTTCGGTCATCACCACGTTCATGTCGGTTTCTGCGGCAGAATCTTCAACGTATTCCAGATCGCAAAGCGCTTCGCCGTTAACGATACCAACGGAGACAGCAGCAACCATCCCTTTCATTGGGTTGGTTTTCAGCTTACCGGCGGCAACCAGCTTGTTCAGGGCGTCTGCCAGCGCCACACAGGCACCGGTAATAGAGGCCGTACGCGTGCCACCATCGGCCTGGATCACGTCGCAGTCCAGCGTGATGGTGAACTCACCCAACGTTTTCAGGTCAACCGCGGCGCGGAGCGCACGCGCGATCAGGCGCTGAATCTCCATAGTACGGCCGCCCTGCTTACCTTTTGCCGCTTCACGGGCATTACGGGTATGGGTTGCGCGCGGCAACATACCGTATTCGGCGGTGATCCACCCCTGGCCCTGACCTTTCAGGAAGCGAGGCACCCCCTCTTCAATGGACGCGGTGCAAAGCACCTTGGTGTCACCAAACTCAACCAGCACGGAGCCTTCAGCGTGTTTTGTATAGTTACGGGTCAGGGTGACGGGACGCACCTGGTTGGCGCTACGACCTGCTGGACGCATGATGGATTCTCCGGCTTGAAACGAATGTGGCTGCGCATTATACGGATAAAGGACGCTTATTCCTATCCTGAGAAGCCCCTGAAAGCTATAATCCCCCCATCTCTCCTTTAAAAACGGGAATGTCTATGATTCGCAGTATGACCGCCTACGCCCGGCGTGAAATCAAGGGTAGCTGGGGTAGCGCTACCTGGGAAATGCGCTCGGTAAACCAGCGCTATCTGGAAACGTATTTCCGTATGCCGGAACAGTTCCGCAGCCTGGAGCCTGTGGTGCGTGAGCGTATCCGTACGCGTCTGACCCGCGGGAAAGTGGAATGTAACCTGCGTTTTGAGCCCGATGCCAGTGCACAGGGCGAACTGATCCTGAACGAAAAGTTGGCAAAACAGCTGGTTAATGCGGCGAACTGGGTCAAAATGCAAAGCGATGAAGGCGAGATCAACCCGGTTGATATTCTGCGCTGGCCTGGCGTGATGGCCGCCGGAGAGCAGGATCTGGACGCGATTACCGCTGAGATCCTGGCTGCACTCGACGGCACGCTGGACGACTTTATCGTTGCCCGCGAAACCGAAGGCCAGGCGCTGAAAGCGATGATTGAGCAACGCCTTGAGGGCGTGAGCGCCGAAGTCGCTAAAGTGCGCGCTCATATGCCAGAAGTGCTGCAATGGCAGCGTGAGCGTCTTGTCGCCAAACTGGAAGAGGCGGAAGTCCAGCTGGAAAACAACCGTCTGGAACAAGAGCTGGTGCTGATGGCGCAGCGTGTGGACGTGGCTGAAGAGCTGGATCGTCTGGAAGCGCACGTTAAAGAGACCTACAACATTCTGAAGAAGAAAGAAGCGGTAGGCCGCCGTCTCGACTTTATGATGCAGGAGTTCAATCGCGAGTCGAACACGCTGGCGTCTAAGTCTATCAATGCAGAGGTAACCAATTCAGCGATTGAACTGAAGGTCCTGATTGAGCAGATGCGCGAGCAGATCCAGAATATCGAGTAATTCCTTTCAGGGTGGTATTGCCTCGCATACCACCCATTACTTTTTCTAATCCTTTCTTAGCCCTACTTCCTTTCTATCCCGCCTTATATCAAGCCTGCCTGGCATGCGTTGATAATTTTCTGTAGGGCAAACTCCCTCACCTTAGAAAATCTCAATCGTGATCTTCCGCACAAATCGCTAATCTCCTTCTCTTCATTCCGGAGGGTTTATGCTGCTTCACATTCTTTATCTTATTGGCATTACCGCAGAAGCCATGACCGGCGCGCTCGCTGCCGGACGTCGCCGTATGGACACCTTCGGCGTGATTATCATTGCCACAGCCACCGCGCTCGGCGGCGGGTCCGTACGCGATATCCTGCTTGGCCATTATCCGCTCGGCTGGGTAAAAAACCCTGAGTACGTCATTATCGTGGCAACGGCAGCCGTGCTAACCACGATTGTGGCCCCGGTGATGCCTCATCTGCGCCGCGTGTTCCTGGTGCTGGATGCGCTTGGGCTGATTGTTTTTTCCATCATTGGCGCACAAATCGCTCTCGATATGGGTGAAGGCCCGGTTATCGCCACCATTGCTGCCGTGATCACGGGCGTGTTTGGCGGGGTGCTGCGGGATATGTTCTGCAAACGTATCCCGCTGGTTTTCCAGAAGGAACTGTATGCCGGCATCTCCTTTGCCGCGGCAGTTCTTTATGTCGCCTTGCAGCACTATGTCACCAGCCACGATGTGGTGGTTATCTCCACCCTGCTGTTTGGCTTCACCGCGCGTATGCTGGCATTGCGCCTGAAGCTGGGCCTGCCCGTTTTTCATTACAAACACAATGCGCATTAATGTCAGAACGGGCAGGCGCCGGATAATCAGTTACTCGAGTAGTTGTAACCGTAGTGATGATAGCCGTAGCCGTAAGCGTTGCTTGCCCGCTTAACGACGCCGTTGAGAATCACCCCTTTGGTATTGACGCCACTCTGCTCCAGACGCTGTACACAGACCAGCATCTCCTTCACGCTGTTCATCCCGAAGCGGGCGACCAGCAGCGTGGTGCCTGCGCGACGGCCGACAACCGCCGCGTCGGTGACCGCCAGGATCGGTGGCGTATCGATAATCACCAGATCGTAGCGTTCATTCGCCCAGTCCAGCAGCTGCTGGAAACGCGTATGCATCAGAAGCTCCGCCGGATTAGGAGGGATCTGCCCGCGCACGATGGTATCGAACCCGCCTTTATCGAAGGTCTGAACGCCCTGGGTATACTCCGCCTTACCGGACAACATCTCCGACAAGCCGCAGGTATTGTCGAGCTTAAACAGATCATGGGCATACCCGCGACGCATATCCGCATCAATATAGAGCACTTTCTGGCCCGCCTGCGCCACGACGGCCGCCAGGGTACTGCTGACAAAGGTTTTACCGCTGTCAGGCGTGGCGCCAGAGATCATCAGTATATTGTTCGCTGACTCCATCATCGCGAAATGCAGGCTGGTGCGCAGGCCGCGAATCGCCTCCACGGAGAGATCGACCGGATTATCCGCCGCCAGGAAGGGGATATGTTTGGTCTTATGGCGCAGCCCCGGGGACATAAAGTCTTTTTTACGCAAACGCATCTTTTTAGCCAGCCATTCTGACAGCGGTACGGTGGCATAGACGTTAATCCCGTGCTCCTCCAGCTGCTCCGGCGTTTCAATGCCCATACGCAGCATACTGCGCGCCAGGATCCAGCCCGCAGAGACGAACAGACCCAGGAGAACCCCCAGAACGACGACCAGCGCTTTTTTCGGCTTGACTGGCTGCGGCCGGGTCACGGCCGGATCGATAATGCGGACGTTACCAATTGCGCTCGACCGGGCGATGCTCAGCTCCTGTTCGCGGTTAAGCAGCTGCTGGTAGATAACGCGTCCCGACTCCACATCACGGCTCAGGCGCAACACCTCCTGCTGGGTTGACGGCATGGACGATACCCGTTTATTCAGGCGGTTTTTTTCCTGCTCCAGCGTCTGGCGTTTCTCAATCAGCGCCCGGTAGGTGGGGTGATCTTTTTTGTAGAGCTGCGAAATTTCCGCTTCCCGGAAGGTCAGTTCATTGAGCTGATTGTCCGCATTCACAATCTGCTCCAGCACCGCTTTTGCCTCCAGGTTCAGGTCAACGGAGTCGTTTTGCTGGCGATAGCGGTTGAGCTTCTCCTCGGCCTGGTCCAGCTCGCTGCGTACCTGCGGAAGCTGCTGCTTCAAAAATTGCAGGCTTTTCGCATCCTGCGCCGCCTGGCGAGCCACGTTCTGTTGTAAATAGTTGTCGGCGATGCAGTTAAGCACGCGGGCCATCTCATCGGGATCTTCTCCCGTGATGGTCAGGCCAAGCATCCCGCTGTCCTTGCTGCGCTCGCTCACGGAAAAACGCAGCTGTAGCGCGTCAATGGCCTCCAGCTCACTCTGCTGCGTAATCGTAAATTGCGTACCCGGCTTCGCCTGGATATCGGCAATGGTAATGGCGATATTCGCCGCGCTCAGGGGTTGTCCCACAACGCCCTGTAACGTCACATTATCGCCTTCCAGCTGATAGTGGCCCTTCTCGCCGACGGTCAGCGTCAGCTTTTGCGCCCGGCCCGCAACAGGGGGAAGATTGAGCATACGGATATCGACGATGCCAGGCTGTTGGCCGGTGAGCCGCGCCCAGCCGCGTCCGACAAGGGGAAAATAGTTTTCACTTACCTGCGTGCGCAGGTTCAGGTCATCAATCGTTTTACCGAGGATCATGCGCGACTGGAGAAGCTGAAGCTCCGGTGCCGACTCCGGCGAGGAGTCAGGGATGAACTCGCTAAGGTTACTGAGTAGCGCGTTGCCCTGCTTCTGTTCCACCTGTATCAGCGCATCGGCCTGATAAACCGGTGTGGCAAAGAGCGCATAAAGCAGGGCCACCAGCGTGAACAGCGCGGTAAGGATGAGAATAAATTTTCGGTGGTCGAGCAGCTCACCCAACAGGCGCACAAGATCGATCTCGTTATTCGCGGCAGACGCATCATGGGCGTGAAGGTTATTTGTTGACATAAAACGTAACTATCCCGTGTGATTAACTGAGCCGTTTCGCCCATTCCAGACTGGCCTGCTCCAGCAGCCCATAAACATATTCAAATGCGTCCCGGTTTTTACGGTAGGGGTCCGGGATCTCTTTTCTGCCCGTCCAGTGACCAAAGAGCATCATTTTGCCGCGCGCCTCCGGTGCGATAGCCGTGACCTGCTCGATATGTTCCAGCTCCATCGCCAGAATCAGATCGTAGTCGCGCACCATGGCGGGGGTGAGCCTGCGCGCCACGTGGCCCTCAAGCAGGGTGCCGCGTTCGGCGGCGATCTCTGTCGCCTGTGAATCGGCGGTGCGCCCTTCCAGGCCACACGTTCCCGCTGAATCGACCCGGGCAGCGGGAAGCAGCCGGCGCAGCAGCCGTTCCCCAATGGGGGAGCGGCAGATATTGCCGGTACAGATCACCAGGATGGCGTTAAACGTTAGTTTGGCCATGTTCTGATATATCTCCCTGTTTCAGTCAGGTCATGTACGCCGGTAATGGTCGGCACAAGCTGAGAGATCACGCGGTTCCAGCGCACCAGCGGCGCGGTGGTGACATAGACGATGTCGTAAGGCTCAAGCTGAAATTCGGTGCTCAACACCATCGCGGTGGCATCCCGGGCGTTAAGCTGGTAGACGTTGGCGATTTTGCCGTTCTGCTTGCCCTGCAACGGACGAATCACAAAGATTCCGGTGGCGTCGGCCATATCCTGATTCACGCCCTGTGCATTACCCAGCGCTTCCGCCAGCGTCATGCCGCTACGGTCCATCTTCAGGGTGCTCTGTTTACCCACCTCGCCCATGACAAACACTTTCAGGTCGTCATTACGGGGAATGAAGAGAATATCGCCCGGATAGAGGAGTTTGTTCTGGGTGAGATCGCCGCGCTGCATCAGCGCGTAGAGCGAAATGTGCGTGTCCTGGCCGTTGTGGGTCAGCACCACATGGCGCCAGTCCGCCTCAGATGTCAGGCCGCCAGCCGCATTGATCGCATCCATTATCGTCAGCGGAATGTTGGTGATGGGCTGCTGGCCCGACTTAGCCACTTCGCCCGTCACGTAGGCTTTTTGCGAGCGGAATGCCGCGACGCTGACATCCACCTGCGGGCTCTCAATCACCGAATCCAGCCGGGCGGCGATCTCATCGCGCACCTGGGCCAGCGTTTTGCCGACGACGCGGATTTTGCCGATATAGGGGTAGAAGATCGTGCCATCGGCATTCACCCAGTTGCCCGTATCGCTGGCGCTGCGGTACTGACCTGCGGGGGTGGTCAGCTCCGGGTGGTCCCAGACGGTAACCATCAGCACGTCGCCGACGCCGATGCAATATTGGTAGTTCTGAAGCTGGCGATCCAGTTCAGGATTCGCGCGGGAGTCGACTTTGCCAGGCAGCAACTGCTCCACCAGCCCCGGCGTGAGGGGATAGACGTTGACCATCTTATTCAGATCGTAATTGCTGTCAGGCAGATCGATAATATCTTTGCCCTGGGTGCTAAGTCCCTGGCCCGGTACGATAGTACAACCGCTTAACGCCATCATAGCCAACGCCAGCACGGAAAATTTAACGTTTTTCATTCAGGAAAATCATCTGGTTAAGTAATGCCTGTTTCATCCGGTACTACTGCCCTACCGGGGTTTCGCGTTCTGACGTCATGTCATAGAGCTGATATTTACGGCCTAACATCTGGCCGCCATCACGCGTGAGAGGCGTCCACGAGACTACCGCCCGGTTGCGATTTGGGCCGATCGTCATCAGATCAAGCGGGATCGAGATGTAGAAGCCTTTGCTAAAGCCACCTTCGCCATAATCCTCTTTCGAGACGTTGGTCAGCGCCGCCCAGACGCCTACCGTCACGCCGCTGTCGAATCGCTTCGCGACGTCGAGGGTGGCGCCTTTATCCTTCGCCAGGTACTGCCCGACGCTCAGCTTCATTAGCACACTGTTGAGCTTCGCCGGGTTCCAGTAGGCGGTGATAAATCCGGTTGGCACGCTGTAGTCGGTGAAGCGCATCATGTCGTCCCAGTCGCGCTGCTTGACGTAATTCGCATCCACGCCCAGCGCCCAGCTGCTATCCAGCGGGCGCCAGAGCGCCTCTGCTCCCACGCCGCCGTACATGGTTTCGAGGTAGCCGCCATAAATCTGGGCATAGAAGCCGTTCCCCAGCGCATCGACATAGTTGGCTTGTAAGTTGTTGATGTAGACGTCATTGCTGACATAATCGCGAATATGGGTTCTGACGCGCGGCAGGCTGGAGTCAGCGGGAAGTAGCGAGGATTTGAACTTGTCGTAGTTGTTATAGAGGTTGGCGAACACGCCGCCGTCGAGCAGCAGACGATCGGTCAGCCAGTAGCTGGCGCTGGCCATCACCCCCACCTGGAACATATAGAAATCTTCCGGACCGCCCAGCGACTGCGCCAGCGTCGGTTTAACGCTGTAGCTGAAGCGATCGGCGCGAATACGGTAGCCACGCCCGAATGCTGTGGTATCCACAGGCTCGACGCGCTGCTGCCTGAGCGCCTCCTCCTGGCCGAGCGGCTGCCCCGCCAACTGTTTGCGCAGGCTGGCGACATCGGTTTGCGTCGTGACGAGCGGCAGATGATCACGCTGCTGGGTGATAGCGATCGTGTCGACCCCGTCGGGCAGGTTATTGATCAGAATACGGTTGGCACGATCCACCGCTTCGCGCGGATCGCGATAGCGATACTGTTCGCCGGTCATGTATAAGGTATTGCCGTGCTGAAGGATCTCCGGCGCATCGAAGCCTGCGTTGTACTTAAGCGCGGTGAGCTGGTTCGCCGCAGAGGTATAGTCCAGCGTCTCGCCTGCCGGTGCCGGTTGCCAGGCCGGTTTCGGGTTATCACGCAGCGCGGGGCGCAGGTCGTTAAAGTTGGTCCGCAGGGTGAAGCCAAACATCAGCGTATTGCCGCGCTCGTAGCTGAGGTTGAGATCGGCCCAGTCGGCAACGCGATAGACCGCCCCCACGTTAATATGGCTCGACTGCTTAATGGAGCCGGCAAAATCATCGGCATAATTGTTGCCGTCATACTCAAGCTTCAGGCGCAGGGGCTGCCAGGGCGTCTGATACTGGAGGCCGCCAAACAGAGACGCCGGACCACGAAACATATCGCTAAAGCTGATATCTCCGGCATCATGCGACTCGCCGCGGGTGCAATACTTATTGTTGTCATGGCAAAGCGGGTTACCCACGTTGTCGCTATTACCGGGATATCCCCAGGCTATTCCAAAGGTAAAATCGACCGGTCCGGCCATTTTACTGGCAACCAGATATTCACCATCGAACAGGCCGGTGCCTGCAATATCACGCTTGCCGAGCGCCACCTGCGGCAGGCTATAGTCCTCTTCCCACAGACGAACTTTAAAGTCGAACGACTTATCCTTGTAGCTTTGATCGCCGCTGAAATCCTCGTCGCTGCTGTATTTACGGGTGCGGACGTCGGTATAGCGAATTGTCCCTTCCAGCCACGGGAAGAGCACGACCGAAGAGGAGTAAAAACGGTACTGGTTGTTATCGCGGTAGTTGACGCTGAATTCCCCTTCCCGGCCAAAGCGCGCGTCGGGCATTTGCATCAGGCCGGTGCCGCCAAAATCGGACTGTGACGGTCCGGTCGGATCGGGCCAGGTACGCAGCTCCGCGTGGCAGGCAGAAGAGATCGCCAGAGCAAGGCCGCTCAGTAAAAAAAGTTTGTTCATCAGTCAGGTATCCGCCGCGTCAGGAGCGCAATGATTTGCTCATTCAGACCGGTAAAATCGTCCGGTACCGCCCGGGGATCAAACCCCACCCACAGAACAGCGCCCGGCTCTGCTTCAATATGGCGTGCGTTCCAGTACGCCACCGGCGCAACAACCGTACTGCCGTCAGGATCGATAACGGTTACGTTATTCCTGTCGGCGCCGGCCAGCCGCAACTGCCCCTGTAAGTAGTCCCGGATGCTTGCGCCCGGTCGCCAGGCCCGTTTCCCCGGCGTGACGACCGCCCCCATCAGCGTGACGGTACGGGGCGCAGGAGAGAGCCACAGATCGTAACGGCCCTCAAGGGAGCGATCGCCGCGGGCGTCGGTACGCACGGCATCTGGGTCGAGGCTGACAAACTGCCGCCCGACGATCCGCAGGGAGCGGATCTGTGCAGCGACAGCGCGAATGGTCGCGATCCGCTCGTCATCGGCGCGATTCTGCCAGGCTGAAAGCGACGCCAGCACCTGCTGTTGCGTCTGTTGCGCGCGCAGCGTGGCGGAAGGGGTTGCGATGACAGCCCCCTGCCACCAGACGTTGTTCAGCTGCGGCTGGGTGACCAGCCGGGAGAGCGTATCAGCCGGTTCAGCAGACCACGTTTTGCCCGGCTGATGCACGGTAACGACGCTTGCGCATAAGGCGGACAGGCTGAAGAGAGATAGCCCTACGCCAGGTAACCATTTTCTGAGTCTGTTCATGGGGCGGGCTTCAACATCGTCATGGCGACAGGGAATACGCCCGCGCCGAGCATCTGTTCGCTCTGGCGTACCTGGCCGGTAGCGGAATCAATCCAGAAGGTGTTATGCCAGCGACGATCGAGGCCGTCGGCCTGCACCGCCTCCTGCCAGACCTGACAACGTAGCGTGTTTCCGGCAAGGGTCAGGTTTTCCGTCCCGCTCAGGGAGAAGCGCGAGGTCAGGTGTGCGGAGCGATACCGCCCCTCTTCCTGCCAGCGCACATCACGCGACCACTGGCTGCCGTCGCGGAGCTGCGGCGTGTGGCGCAGCGGATCGTGCTCAAGATTGGTTACCTCAAGCAGGTTATAAGGAAGCTTGAGCGTGTGGATAAGGCGACCGTTATGCGTGACGATCATCGCATTATCCTGCGATAACCATTTACTGTTTCCCTGTTCGATGTATCCGAGAACCACCAGGATCCTCGGGCCATTATCCAGTCGCAGGTACATGGTTGAGTATGGGAGCGCCTGAATCTGCCCGTCCGTTACCGTCACATCCTGGCGCCCGTCCAGACTGGCGTTAAAGGTCTCAATAATGCTCTGCTGGCTCGGCGTACACCCCTGGATCAGCAGAGTCACGATGAGCAGAATAAACAGTCTCACCAGAAATCCTTGATTAAATAACATTGAAATCAATCAAATACCCGGCTTTGATATCGACGCCGGGTCAAGTCGTTGCGCTGTTCAGCGCAAGGCTATATCGCCTTGCGCACCAGCCTTAGCGGGTAACTGTCGTCGTGGAAGTACCATTGCTTGAGTCATCGCCACTGTCGCTTGCCGCGACAACGGCTAACGTCGCTACGCCGGCAATCGCAGCGGTGGTGACAACAGCGGTTGTCCCAATCGCCCCTGCCGCCAGTCCCCCCGTAGTGCCAGCGGTAGTTCCCACCGTTGCTCCGGTTGTTGTTCCGGTTGTTGCTGCGCTGGTGCTACCTGCTTCGGTGGTAGCGCCTATAGCAGGCAAGGCAGTCGCCAGCGTGAGTGCCGTCAGCACTGTACAAAGCGTCCTTTTCATTTTTGGTCCTCATTCAAATGAAGGAAAATATGAGCACCTGGAAACCAGGTCCCGGTTAACGGGCATAAAGCCCGGGGCTGAATTCCGGCCCGACAGGGACGGAAAATCATCCATGTAAAAGCCCTGGGCTCTGAACACCAGCGCATATAAACCGCCAGGATATATTTCGGTACCCTTAATTGCTTCAATTGGAGTTCAGATAGTTAACTCCCTCACGGGGTGCAAAAAGAAAGGAAAACGCAGAAGTGATGCAAAATGCACCCCAGCGGTAACTACCTTAAAAATTTTGGATAAGATAATTCTTATAATAATTTGACGCAATGATTTCCGGCAGAATAAATATGACCAATTGTTAACCAGAAAAAACTCAATATATTATTAATTAAACATTTAACCAACTGAAATTAAAAGCAAAACCACGTCAAGCAAACAGACTACATCACCTATAACGCCTTCATTACCGGCTAGTGTTCTCGATTAATAATGATTGAGATCAATTAAACCAACCTCTCGAGAAAAATAAAAACACAAGCAGAGTAAACCCTGAAATCAGGATCGGGAATAATATTTCCTCAAAATATATTTATCATGAATAATTCATTTATATTCATAATTACTGCGTATATAAACCGCGTCTCATAAATACGCTATTTCACGGCAGCGAAAATGTTTTCCTCCCTCGCCAGTCTGTTCAGGAGCGCATGCAGATTAAAATCCACCGATGTGCTCTGCGGCCAGCCACTTTGCCAGGGCATCAATCTGAGGCTGATGCAGCCAGTTTACGATCTGGCGGGCTTTCTCCTGCCCGACACCCGGTAGCAGCCGCCACTCCGCTTCGCTTCGCTGAATCAGCGCCTGCCAGGTGCGATCCCCTGCCGCCTTGAGCGTCGACCGGGCCAGCGGTATTCCCATCGCGGTGATCCAGCGGATAAAAGGACGCTCCCGCGCCAGGTTAAACTGATGCCACAGCGCAGCGCCATGCGATGCCGATATCCCCGGCGTCGCGGTGAGCTGCGCCTGCGTGAGCTGTAGCCAGGAGAAGAGGTGCTCAAACCGATGCGCCTGATAGAGGGTCCGCCATCCTGATTCGCCCATACCTTCAATATCTAACGCCTGCCTGGAACTTAGCCACGTCAGCCGGGCAAAAAATTGCTCCATGCACTCCGGTGAGGCATAGAAACAGGTTAAGCCGTTATAGCGCGATGAGGGCGGCTGTGGTTTACGGCGATCCACATTGCGCCACACCACGTTATCCAGCCGGGGAATACCTTGTCCCGCCAGGCTTACCAGCACCTGATCGCCGGGGGCAATATCCAGCCTCTGCCAGCGGTTAACTGACCCTAAGCTGACGCGCTGTACGCGTTTATCGTCGAGCATCAGCGGCTCAAGCTGCGCAATCGCGGTGATCCGCCCGGTACGGCCAACGGTAAAGTGAATCGCTTTGACTTCCGTCACCTGGGCCACAGGAAGGTATTTCCATGCGACGACCCAACTTCCTTCCCCCGGCAGCCACTCCTCGCCCGGCGGCTCTGCCGAGGCGCGGACCACGATGCCATCCGTGGCGAAGGGCAACGAAGCCTTAAACCAGGCCGTCCGCTGCGCTTCCACGTCAGCCGCGTTTTTAACCGGCAGGGTATAGCGCGCCGTCAGGGTAAAACCAGCCTCCGCCAGCGCGGAAAGGCGTGCTTTCATCACTTTTGGGCCGTTCGGCCAGGCCCAGATAAAAATACCTGTCTGCTTCAGCGCTGCGCGATCGGTCGCGCGCATCATCGCCCCCGCTACCTTCGCACGCGCGTTCATCCCCCCCATCCGCTGCTGGATATGCCCCTCGCGCAGCAGAAAAAGTTCCCCCTGCAACACGCTGTTGGCAAGCGGCCCGGCCAGTGTTTGCGGAATAGCGGGGATCATTCGCGCCTGTGCCGTCCACTCTTCCCCCTGAAAGCCGTCGCCCCGGCTGATCGCCTGCGCCAGCTTGCCGTTTTTGTAGACCAGGGTGACCGCAACACCATCCACCTTTGGCTGTACCCAGAGATCCTGCTGCGTCGCCATCCAGCGGCTAAGCGCCTGCTTGCTTTCTACCTTATGCACGCCGGTATGGGCGAAGGGATGCTTCACCGTCCCACTGGCGGCTGGAAGATCGTCGTGCAGCGGTTCATCGTGAAAACAGCGCTGCCACTGTTTTAAGCGGGCGTTAAGCCTGTCGTAAACGTCGTCGCTCACCTCGCTGCTGCCCTGTTTCCAGTAATCATCATTCCAGCGGGTCAGCTGCGCCTTCAGGGCCGCGATCTCCTGCCCGGCTTTAGCCGGTGACCAGACCGGGCAGATAGCCATCGCCCCGCTGCTTAAGAAGATCATCAGTATGCTTATCCATTTCACCATTATTACCCCTCCCTGTTTTGCGAAGGGTATACCCTGCCCGGGAGCCGCAGACCAGCTGCAAAATTGCATTTTACGAGCGCGCTTCAGCGCATTGTTTTTATTGCAGCAAAAAGAAGGTAAAAGCTGAAAACGGCACGCAAAATTTAATCATCCACGGGAAAAAGTGTGACAAAGGCTACGTCACACAGCGGCGACGTGTATAATAAGCCCGTATGTAGGACTTCTTCGTTAACACATACAAAAGACTCTCATGGCTCAAGGCACGCTTTATATTGTTTCTGCCCCTAGTGGCGCGGGTAAATCCAGCCTTATTCAGGCACTGTTAAAAACCCAACCGTTGTACGATACGCAGGTTTCTGTTTCTCACACCACGCGAGCACCGCGTCCGGGTGAAGTGCACGGTGAACACTATTTCTTTGTGAATCACGACGAATTCAGAGCGATGATTGGCAGAGACGCGTTTCTTGAACACGCAGAAGTATTCGGTAACTACTACGGTACTTCGCGTGAAACCATTGAGCAGGTTCTGGCGACCGGCGTGAACGTGTTCCTGGATATCGACTGGCAGGGCGCGCAGCAAATTCGTAAGAAAATGCCTGATTCGCGCAGTATCTTTATTTTACCGCCATCGAAAGATGAACTGGATCGCCGCCTGCGTGGTCGCGGCCAGGACAGCGAAGAAGTTATCGCGAAGCGTATGGCGCAGGCTGTTGCAGAAATGAGCCATTACGCGGAATATGATTACCTTATTGTGAATGATGATTTTGATTCCGCGCTGAGCGATCTCAAAACTATCCTTCGCGCAGAACGCCTGCGTATGAGCCGCCAGAAGCAGCGACATGACGCATTAATCACCAAACTGTTGGCAGACTGAACCCACTTTCAGTATCATGCCCAGTCATTTCTTCACCTGTGGAGCATTTTAAGTATGGCACGCGTAACTGTTCAGGACGCTGTAGAGAAAATTGGTAACCGTTTTGACCTGGTGCTGGTCGCCGCGCGTCGCGCTCGTCAGATGCAGGTAGGCGGTAAAGATCCGCTGGTACCGGAAGAAAACGATAAAACCACCGTTATTGCACTTCGCGAAATCGAAGAAGGTCTGATCAACAACCAGATCCTCGACGTGCGTGAGCGCCAGGAGCAGCAAGAGCAGGAAGCCGCTGAATTACAAGCTGTTACCGCTATTGCTGAAGGTCGTCGTTAATTAAACCTGCGGGTCGCCCTTGTATCTGTTTGAAAGCCTGAATCAACTGATTCAAACCTACCTGCCTGAAGACCAGATTAAGCGTCTTCAGCAGGCGTATCTCGTTGCACGTGACGCTCACGAGGGCCAGACACGTTCAAGCGGTGAACCCTATATCACGCACCCGGTAGCGGTGGCCTGTATTCTGGCCGAGATGAAACTCGACTACGAAACGCTGATGGCCGCCCTGCTGCATGACGTGATTGAAGATACCCCTGCCACCTACCAGGACATGGAACAGCTGTTTGGCAAAAGCGTTGCCGAGCTGGTGGAAGGGGTCTCTAAGCTTGATAAGCTGAAATTCCGCGACAAGAAAGAGGCGCAGGCCGAAAACTTTCGCAAGATGATCATGGCGATGGTGCAGGATATCCGCGTCATCCTCATCAAACTCGCTGACCGCACCCACAATATGCGCACGCTGGGCTCACTTCGCCCGGATAAACGTCGCCGCATCGCCCGTGAAACCCTCGAAATCTACAGTCCGCTGGCGCACCGTTTAGGTATTCATCACATTAAAACCGAGCTGGAAGAGCTGGGTTTTGAGGCGTTGTACCCGAACCGCTATCGCGTGATTAAAGAGGTGGTGAAAGCCGCTCGCGGTAACCGTAAAGAGATGATTCAAAAGATCCTCTCTGAAATCGAAGGGCGTTTGCAGGAAGCGGGCATTCCGTGCCGCGTGAGCGGTCGCGAAAAGCATTTGTACTCTATCTACTGCAAAATGGTGCTCAAAGAGCAGCGTTTTCACTCGATCATGGATATCTACGCATTCCGCGTGATCGTCCACGACTCGGACACCTGCTACCGCGTGCTGGGGCAGATGCATAGCCTGTACAAGCCACGCCCGGGGCGCGTCAAAGATTACATCGCCATTCCAAAAGCGAACGGATACCAGTCTTTGCACACCTCGATGATTGGCCCGCACGGCGTTCCGGTTGAGGTGCAAATTCGTACCGAAGACATGGATCAGATGGCGGAAATGGGTGTCGCGGCACACTGGGCCTATAAAGAGCACGGTGGTGAAAGCAGCACCACCGCGCAAATCCGCGCCCAGCGCTGGATGCAGAGCCTGCTGGAGCTGCAACAGAGCGCAGGTAGCTCGTTTGAATTTATCGAGAGCGTTAAATCCGATCTCTTCCCGGATGAGATTTACGTTTTCACGCCGGAAGGGCGCATTGTCGAACTGCCTGCGGGCGCGACACCGGTCGACTTCGCTTACGCCGTGCATACCGATATCGGCCATGCCTGCGTAGGTGCCCGCGTCGACAGGCAGCCTTATCCGCTGTCGCAGCCGCTCTTCAGCGGACAGACGGTGGAGATCATTACCGCGCCGGGGGCACGTCCTAACGCCGCCTGGCTGAACTTTGTCGTGAGCTCAAAAGCGCGCGCAAAAATCCGCCAGCTGCTGAAAAACCTCAAGCGCGACGACTCCGTTAGCCTGGGGCGTCGTCTGCTCAATCACGCGCTGGGTGGCAGCCGCAAACTGGCAGAGATCCCGCCAGAAAACATTCAGCATGAGCTGGAGCGTATGAAGCTCGCCTCGCTGGATGACCTGCTGGCAGAGATTGGTCTCGGCAACGCCATGAGCGTGGTCGTGGCGAAGAACCTGCAACAAGGTGAAACGACAGCCGTTCCTGCCACCACGCAAAATCATGGTCACCTGCCGATCAAAGGCGCTGACGGTGTGCTCATCACCTTCGCCAAATGCTGCCGTCCTATCCCGGGCGACCCGATTATTGCGCACGTCAGCCCGGGTAAAGGGCTGGTGATCCACCACGAATCCTGCCGTAACATCCGTGGCTATCAGAAAGAGCCTGAGAAGTTCATGGCGGTCGAGTGGGATAAAGAGACGGCGCAGGAATTTATCACTGAAATCAAGGTGGATATGTTCAACCACCAGGGTGCACTGGCGAACCTGACGGCAGCGATTAACACGGCCTCGTCCAACATTCAAAGCCTGAATACGGAAGAAAAAGATGGCCGCGTTTACAGCGCCTTTATTCGCCTGACCGCCCGTGACCGCGTGCATCTGGCCAATATTATGCGCAAGATCCGCGTGATGCCGGATGTCATTAAAGTCACCCGTAACCGAAACTAGCATTATGAATTCAAAACGTTACGAGCGAATCTGCGAAATGCTCGCCAGGCGTCAGCCTGATCTGACGGTCTGCATGGAGCAGGTCCATAAACCTCATAACGTCTCTGCTATCGTCCGCACCGCAGATGCCGTCGGCGTGCATGAAGTCCACGCCGTCTGGCCAGGCGCACGTATGCGTACCATGGCCTCCACCGCCGCAGGCAGCAACAGCTGGGTATCCGTGAAAACTCACCAGACTATTGGTGAAGCGGTCTCGCACCTGAAAGGGCGTGGCATGCAGGTTCTGGCAACCAACCTCTCTGCTAAAGCCGTGGATTTCCGTGAGATCGACTACACCCGTCCGACCTGTATTTTAATGGGCCAGGAGAAAACGGGGATCACGCAGGAAGCACTGGATTTGGCCGATCGGGACATCATCATTCCGATGATTGGCATGGTCCAGTCACTCAACGTGTCGGTCGCCTCAGCGCTGATCCTGTATGAAGCGCAGCGCCAGCGTCAGAATGCCGGAATGTACGAGCGCAGCAACAGTATGCTGCCGGAAGAGGAGCAGCAGCGCCTGCTGTTTGAAGGTGGCTATCCGGTTCTGGCTCGCGTTGCGAAGCAGAAGAAATTGCCTTACCCCCACGTCAACGCGCAGGGCGAAATTGAAGCCGATGCCGAGTGGTGGTCCACCATGCAGTACGCAGGGTAAATCATGAAAGGCCGCCTGCTGGACGCCATACCGCTCAACAGCCTGACGGGCGTGGGCGCGGCACAAAGCAGTAAACTGGCGAAGATTGGCCTGCACACCGTGCAGGATCTCCTGCTCCACCTCCCCCTGCGTTACGAAGACCGTACTCAGCTTTATAAAATTGGCGATCTGCTGCCCGCTATTTACGCCACCGTTGAAGGGGAAGTGCTGAACTGCAACATCACCTTTGGCGGACGCAGGATGATGACCTGCCAGATCAGCGACGGCACCGGTATTCTTACCCTGCGCTTTTTCAACTTCAATGCGGCAATGAAAAACAGCCTTGCCACTGGACGACGCGTACTTGCGTACGGTGAAGCCAAACGGGGCAAATACGGCGCGGAGATGATCCACCCGGAATACCGCGTGCAGGGCGATCTCAGCTCACCTGAGCTACAGGAGACGCTCACGCCGGTCTATCCAACCACTGAAGGCATTAAGCAGGCTACGCTGCGCAAGCTCACCGACCAGGCGCTGGAGCTGCTCGATACCTGCGCCATTAACGAGCTGCTGCCGCCGGAGCTGGCGCAGGGCATGATGAGCCTGCCAGAGGCGTTGCGCACCCTGCACCGCCCACCGCCAACGCTTCAGCTTGTTGATTTAGAGAGCGGTAAACACCCCGCCCAACGGCGTCTTATCCTTGAGGAATTACTGGCTCACAACCTGAGCATGCTGGCCCTGCGCGCAGGTGCGCAGCGTTTCCACGCGCAGCCATTAAGCCAGCGTGATGAGCTCAAAGATAAGCTGCTGGCCTCACTGCCATTTAAACCCACCGGCGCCCAGGAGCGCGTTACTGCCGAGATCGAACGCGATATGGCGCTGGATGTGCCGATGATGCGCCTGGTGCAGGGCGATGTGGGTTCCGGTAAAACGCTGGTCGCCGCGCTGGCCGCTTTGCGCGCTATCGCCCACGGCAAGCAGGTGGCGCTGATGGCACCGACGGAACTGCTGGCCGAGCAGCACGCCAACAATTTCCGTAACTGGTTTGCCCCGCTGGGAATTGAAGTGGGCTGGCTGGCCGGGAAGCAGAAGGGCAAAGCGCGCCTTGCGCAGCAGGAGGCGATAGCCAGCGGGCAGGTGCAGATGATTGTCGGCACGCACGCCATTTTCCAGGAACAGGTGCAGTTTAACGGCCTGGCGCTGGTGATTATCGACGAACAGCACCGCTTTGGTGTTCATCAGCGTCTGGCGCTGTGGGAGAAAGGTCTGCAACAGGGCTTCCACCCGCATCAGCTGATCATGACCGCCACGCCGATTCCGCGCACCCTGGCGATGACGGCCTATGCCGATCTGGATACCTCCACCATCGACGAACTCCCCCCGGGTCGTACGCCGGTGACAACGGTCGCCATTCCGGACACGCGCCGCAGCGACATCATTGACCGCGTGCGCAACGCCTGCACCCACGAAGGACGTCAGGCTTACTGGGTCTGTACCCTGATTGAAGAGTCTGAGCTGCTGGAAGCGCAGGCTGCCGAAGCCACATGGGAAGAGTTAAAGCTCGCCCTGCCGGAGCTGAACGTCGGTCTGGTTCATGGGCGCATGAAGCCTGCCGAAAAGCAGGCGGTGATGCAGTCGTTCAAACAGGGTGAACTGCATTTACTCGTTGCGACCACGGTTATCGAAGTGGGCGTGGACGTGCCGAACTCCAGCCTGATGATTATTGAGAACCCGGAGCGCCTGGGCCTGGCGCAGCTCCACCAGCTACGAGGCCGCGTGGGCCGTGGCGCGATCGCCTCTCACTGCGTGCTGCTCTACAAAGCCCCGCTGTCGAAAACCGCGCAGATGCGTTTGCAGGTATTACGCGACAGCAATGACGGCTTCGTCATTGCGCAAAAAGATCTGGAGATCCGCGGCCCGGGTGAACTGCTGGGCACGCGTCAGACGGGTAACGCCGAATTTAAAGTGGCGGATTTGTTGCGCGATCAGGCCATGATCCCCGAAGTACAACGCCTTGCGCGTCATATTCATGAACGCTACCCCGAACAGGCGGCAGCGTTAATTGAACGCTGGATGCCGGAAACCGAGCGGTATTCCAACGCCTGACGATCAGCCAAACATCGGCAGCATCAGGTAGAGCTTAATGACCAGCGCGTTGACGATATCAATGAAGAATGCCCCCACCATCGGCACCACCAGAAACGCCATGTGCGACGGACCGAACCGTTCAGTGATCGCCTGCATGTTTGCGATGGCCGTTGGCGTTGCCCCCAGTCCAAACCCACAGTGACCCGCTGCCAGTACCGCCGCATCATAGTTTTTGCCCATCATGCGCCAGGTAACAAAGATGGCATACAGCGCCATAAACACGGCCTGTACCGCCAGGATCGCCACCATCGGCAGCGCCAGCGAGGCCAGTTCCCACAGCTTGAGGCTCATCAGCGCCATCGCCAGGAACAGCGACAGGCTGACGTTCCCCAGCACGGACACTGCGCGCTCAAAGACGCGGTAGAAGCCCATCTGCGCCAGACCGTTGCTCAGGATCACCCCGATAAACAGCACGCAGACAAAGGTTGGCAGTTCGAAAGCCGTTCCCGCCAGCCATTGCGCAACGATTTTGCCCACGGTGAGGCAGATAGCAATCATGGCGATGGTTTCAATCATCACCAGCGAGGTGATACTACGGCCAACGTCCGGTTTTTCAAATGCGGTCGGCACCATTTCATCGTCTGGCCTGCCTTCCGGCGTGGTGGAGTGTTTCACCAGATAGCGCGCCACCGGGCCGCCAATCAGCCCGCCAAGCACCAGGCCAAAGGTCGCGCAGGCCATCGCCACTTCCGTTGCGTTTTCAAAGCCATAGCGTTCGATGAACAGCTTGCTCCACGCCGCGCCAGTTCCGTGGCCACCTGACAGGGTAATCGACCCCGCCAGCAGACCCATCAGCGGATCCAGCCCCAGCAATGACGCCATACCGATGCCGATGGCGTTTTGCATCAGAAGCAGGCCCACCACAACAATCAGAAACACGCCCAGCACCTTGCCACCCGAACGCAGGCTTGCGAGGTTAGCGTTCAGGCCGATAGTGGCAAAGAAGGCCAGCATCAACGGATCTTTCAGGGACATATCAAAATCGATTTCCCAGCCCATGCTTTTTTTCAGTACCAGCAGGGCCAGCGCCACCAGCAAACCACCGGCGACGGGTTCAGGAATGGTGTACTTTTTCAGAAAGGAAACACTGTGTACCAGCTTGCGACCAAGCAGAAGAACCAGCGTTGCGGCAACAAGGGTCGACAACGTATCGAGATGAATCATAAAAGGCTCCTGTTATGCGCGTATTCCATACACACGCGGCGTTATCCTGGGCCGGGTGATGCTCGTCATGAGCCGCCGGCGCGAAAAGTGTAATTTTTTTTTGCTGTTCGTTGTAGAAAAGCTGCTCACACCGGCAGATTTTCTCTCTTTTTTTTGCTGGCAATCGTTTGCTTTTACCAGGTGGTCAGCTAAAATGCCCGCTTTTCCACCGTGGGATTGCCGCCGATGTCTGTTAACACTCTGGAGTCTGCTGATGCGCAACCGATTGCGCAGAAGCAAAACAGCGAACTGATTTACCGCCTTGAAGATCGTCCCCCGCTGCCACAAACCCTGTTTGCCGCCTGCCAGCACCTGCTGGCGATGTTCGTTGCGGTCATCACGCCGGCTCTGCTGATTTGCCAGGCGCTAGGGTTACCGGCGCAGGATACGCAACACATCATCAGTATGTCTCTGTTCGCTTCCGGCGTGGCCTCCATCATTCAAATTAAAGCCTGGGGTCCGGTGGGTTCAGGTTTGCTGTCGATTCAGGGCACCAGCTTTAACTTTGTGGCTCCGCTGATCATGGGCGGTACGGCACTGAAAACCGGCGGCGCAGATGTCCCGACGATGATGGCGGCGCTTTTCGGCACCCTGATGCTGGCAAGCTGCACAGAGATGTTCATCTCCCGCGTTCTGCACCTGGCGCGCCGGGTGATTACCCCGCTGGTCTCCGGCGTGGTGGTGATGATTATCGGCCTGTCGCTGATTCAGGTGGGTCTGACCTCCATCGGGGGCGGCTACGCGGCAATGAGCGACCATACCTTCGGCGCGCCGAAAAACCTGCTGCTGGCAGGCGTGGTGCTGGCGATCATTATTCTGCTTAACCGTCAGCGTAACCCGTACCTGCGCGTGGCATCGCTGGTGATCGCCATGGCGGCCGGTTACCTGCTGGCGTGGGCGCTGGGTATGCTCCCGGAGAACACCACCCCAACCAACAGCGCGTTGATTACCGTGCCAACGCCGCTCTACTATGGCCTGGGCATTGACTGGAGTCTGCTCCTGCCGCTGATGCTGGTCTTTATGATTACCTCGCTGGAAACCATTGGCGATATCACCGCCACCTCCGACGTGTCCGAGCAGCCGGTCTCCGGCCCGCTGTACATGAAACGTCTTAAAGGCGGCGTGCTGGCGAACGGACTGAACTCGTTTGTCTCGGCGGTGTTCAACACCTTCCCGAACTCCTGCTTCGGCCAGAACAACGGCGTGATCCAGCTGACCGGCGTGGCCAGCCGCTACGTGGGCTTCGTGGTGGCGCTGATGCTGGTGGTCCTCGGCCTGTTCCCGGCGGTAAGCGGATTTGTACAGCACATTCCCGAGCCGGTGCTGGGCGGCGCGACGCTGGTCATGTTCGGTACCATCGCGGCCTCCGGCGTGCGTATCGTCTCCCGCGAGCCGCTGAACCGCCGCGCAATCATGATTATTGCGCTGTCTCTCGCCGTAGGGCTTGGCGTCTCCCAGCAGCCGATGATTTTGCAGTTTGCCCCGGACTGGGTGAAAAACCTGCTCTCTTCCGGCATCGCCGCGGGCGGTATTACCGCTATCGTGCTGAATCTCATTTTCCCGCCTGAAAAGAACTGATCCCCACACGGCAGGCTGTCAATGCCTGCCGTGACATCTCTTTACACCATTCCCGCCTTGAGCATTGCGCATAAATCGTGCATAACACCCTTATGTGCGTTTCGCGGGAAGGAAGACCATGAAATTTATTGGAAAGCTGCTTATCTATCTTCTGGTAGCCCTGCTCATTGTAGTGCTCGCCTTTTATTTTCTGCTCCAGACCCGCTGGGGCGCATCGCAGGTCAGCAGCTGGATCACGGTGAATACCGATTACGAGCTCAACTTTGACCTGATGGATCACCGCTTTTCATCCCCTTCTCACATCCTTCTGGAAAACGTTACCTTCGGACGAGATGGCAAACCGGCCACGCTGGTCGCTAAAAAAGTGGATATTGGCTTAAGCAGCCGCCAGATCACCGACCCGCTGCATATGGATGCCATCACCCTGTTCGATGGCACGCTGAATTTATCGCCGCAGACGGCGCCGCTGCCGTTCCAGGCCGACCGTCTGCAACTGAATAACATGGCCTTTAACAGCCCGAATACGGAGTGGGATCTCAGTGCGCAAAAGGTGACCGGCGGCGTCAGCCCGTGGCAGCCCGAGGCGGGGAACGTACTGGGGAAAAATGCGCAAATCCAGATGAGCGCCGGGTCGCTCACCCTCAACGGCATACCGGCCAACAACGTGCTGATTCAGGGACAACTCAACGGCAAAGAGGTGGCGCTGAATACCATCGGTGCCGATATGGCGCGCGGCTCGCTTACGGGCTCGGCTCTGCGTAATGCCGACGGTGGCTGGGTTATCAACACCCTGCGTCTGAATGAGATCCGCCTGCAAAGCGACAAATCGCTGCTGGATTTCTTCGCCCCTCTCTCCACCCTGCCTTCGTTACAGATTGGGCGGCTGGAAGTGACCGATGCCCGTCTACAGGGGCCAGACTGGGCGGTAACCGACCTCGATCTCAGCCTGCGTAACCTCACCCTGAGTAAAGGTGACTGGCAAAGCCAGGAGGGACGGTTATCCATGAACGCCAGCGAATTTATCTACGGCTCGCTGCATCTGTTTGACCCTATCCTGAACGCGGAATTCTCCCCGCAGGGCATTGCGCTGCGTCAGTTCACCTCCCGCTGGGAAGGGGGCATGGTGCGCACCTCCGGCAACTGGCTGCGCGAGGGTCAGGCGCTGGTGCTGGACGACGTTGCGATTGCCGGGCTGGAATATACGCTTCCGGAAAACTGGAAAACGCTGTGGATGGACCCGCTCCCGGCATGGCTGAACAGCGTGACGCTGAAAAAATTCGGCCTGAGCCGCAACCTGGTGATCGACATCGATCCGGCGTTCCCGTGGCAGATCACCTCCCTCGACGGTTATGGCGCTAATTTGCGGCTGGCGCAGGATCACAAGTGGGGCGTGTGGGGCGGTAACGCAACCCTCAACGGGGCGGCAGCGACCTTTAACCGCGTCGACGTGCGTCGCCCGTCGCTGGCGCTGAATGCCAACGCCGCAACGGTAAATATTACCGACCTGAGCGCCTTTACCGAGAAAGGGATCCTGGAAGCGACCGCCACCGTGTCACAGCTGCCACAGCGACAAACCACCGTGAGCCTGAACGGGCGCGGTGTACCACTCAACGTTTTGCAGCAGTGGGGCTGGCCAGTGCTGCCGATTGCGGGCGACGGCAATATTCAGCTCACCGCCAGCGGAAGCGTGCAGGCGAATGCGCCGCTGAAGCCGACGGTGAACGGGAAGCTGAGCGCGGTGAATATGGATAAACAGCAGGTGCAACAGACGATGACGGGTGGTGTGGTGTCGACGGTGGCTCCGGCACAGTAAATAGCCGGGTGGCGGCTTCGCCTTACCCGGCCTACGATCTCATGTAGGCCCGGTAAGCGAAGCGCCACCGGGCATTTTTACGGCTCAGAGGTGCACCACCACCTCATCCCCCTCCGCTTTCACCACCACACCCCACTCGCTGCCCGCATGTGAACCGCCTTTTACGCCGCCGACCTTCTGCACGTTGCGCAAGCACACCGACCAGTTTTGCGCATCTCCCGTGCCGGTAAAGGTCACGACGTCGCCCTGACGTGACGCCTTCAGCGTAAACAACACGGAACCGTCCGCCGCAGGCACTTCACTCACCGCCGTTGCGCCATCGCTCAGGTTGAAAAGCTGGAAGGCCGTCCCCTCGTGCCACGCATAGTCCGGCTTCTGGTTATTATTGCCGAGCGCCAGCAGCGTGTTGTCGCGCACATAGACCGGCAGGCTCATGAAATCGTGCTGCTGCTTATGCCAGCGGCTACCCTCGATTTCGTCGTTGTGCCACAGGTGCGTCCAGCGCCCTTCCGGCAGGTAAAACTGCACATCGCCCGCCTCGGAGAACACCGGCGCCACCATCATTGAATCCCCCAGCATGTACTGACGGTCAAGATAGTCACACGCCGGATCGTCCGGGAACTCCAGCATCATCGCCCGCAGCATCGGCGTGCCGAACTCACGCGCCAGAGCCGCCTGACGATACAGGTACGGCATCAGCTGGCATTTCAGCTGCGTGAAGTGGCGCACCACATCGCAGGACTCGTCATCGTACGCCCACGGCACGCGGTAGGATTTGCTGCCGTGCAGGCGGCTGTGGCTGGAGAACAGCCCGAACGCGCACCAGCGTTTGTAGACGTGCGCCGGAGCGGTGTTTTCGAACCCGCCGATATCGTGGCTCCAGAACCCGAAGCCGGACAGGCCAATCGACAGCCCGCCGCGCAGGCTTTCGGCCATCGATTCATAGTTGGCGTAGCAGTCGCCGCCCCAGTGTACCGGGAACTGTTGCGCACCCACGGACGCGGAGCGGGCAAACAGCACCGCCTCTTCTTCTCCCACCGTCTCTTTCAGCACGTTCCACACCAGCTCGTTATAGATGTAGGCGTAATGGTTGTGCATCTTCTGCGGATCGGATCCGTCGAACCACTGCACGTCCGTCGGGATACGCTCGCCGAAATCGGTCTTGAAGCAGTCGACGCCGATCTCCACCAGGCCTTTCAGTTTGTCCGCATACCACCTGCACGCGTCCGGGTTGGTGAAGTCGTAGATCGCCAGCCCCGGCTGCCATTTGTCCCACTGCCACAGGGAGCCGTCCGGGCGCTTCAGCAGGTAGCCCTTCTCTTTCAGCTCGCGGAAAATCGGGGATTTCTGGCCGATGTACGGGTTGATCCACACGCAGACCTTCAGCCCTTTCTCTTTCAGGCGGCGGATCATCCCTTCCGGATCGGGGAAGGTCACCGGGTCCCACTCGAAATCGCACCACTGGAAGGCCTTCATCCAGAAGCAGTCGAAGTGGAACACGTGCAGCGGCAGGTCGCGCTCGGCCATGCCGTCGATAAAGCTGTTTACCGTGGCTTCGTCGTAGTTGGTGGTGAACGAGGTGGTCAGCCACAGGCCGAACGACCACGCAGGCGGCAGCGCCGGACGGCCAGTGAAGCGGGTATAGCGGTTCAGCACTTCTTTCGGCGTCGGGCCGTCGATCACGAAGTACTCCAGATACTCCCCTTCCACGCTGAACTGCACTTTGGAGACTTTTTCAGAGCCGACTTCAAACGAGACGTTTTCCGGATGATTCACCAGCACGCCGTAGCCGCGGTTGGTCAGGTAGAACGGGATATTTTTGTAGGACTGCTCGGTGCTGGTGCCCCCGTCGCGGTTCCAGGTTTCGACCGTCTGACCGTTGCGCACCAGGGCGGTGAAGCGCTCGCCCAGGCCGTAGACCGTTTCCCCCACGCCCAGATCCAGACGTTCAAACACATAGTTGCGATCGGTATTGCTGTCCTGTACGTAGCCGTTGTTTTTCAGCTGGCTGCCGGTAATGCGCTGGCCGTTGCGCAGGAAATCCAGCGCCCAGAACTCGCCTTTGGTAACGCGCACGCTGACGCTGCCGCTTTTCAGCTCGGCAAATTCGGCGTTGTTTTCAATCTCAACTTTTGCATCCTTCAGAACGTTCAGCGGATAGTGCGGGCCGTTGTTCAGCGTGCCCTGGAAGTGCTCGATGCGCACCCCCACAATCCCTTCCTGCGGAGCAAACAGGCGCACCGTGAACATCAACGTGTCGAGCTGCCAGGTGCGTTCGCGCACGTCACGCGGCGCCACATACACCATCAGGTCATTGCCCTGCTGCTCCACGTCGAATACCTGCACCGGACAGGTCACGTTCAGGCCCGGTTGAATAAGCCAGTTTCCATCACTGATTTTCATGCTCTCGTCCTCTTAGTTCTTTAATTCTTTGCTGACCGGCAGGTTTTCAAACTCCTGCTGATTACGGCGCGCGCCCTGTGCCAGCTCGCCCAGGATTTTGGTCAGGAAGGGGGTTTTCAGCGTGTAGTAGCGTTTGGCGATGATGGCGCTCAGCACCTAGCAGACCGCCGGGGCCAGGGTAAACAGGCCGATAATGATGCTGATGGTCGCGCTGTTCTGGGTTTTGGCCGCCGCGTCGTAGCCGCCGCCTGCCAGCATCCAGCCGATCATCGCCCCGCCCAGCGCCAGGCCGAGCTTCAGCACGAACAGCGTGCCCGCAAAGCTGATGCCGGTCAGACGTTTGCCGTTGGTCCATTCGCCGTAGTCGACGGTATCGGACATCATTACCCACTGAATCGGCGTCACCAGCTGGTGCAGCACGCCGATAACGAAGATGAAGCCGAACATCAGCACGGTGGCATGCATCGGCACGAAGAACATCGCCACGCTGACCACCGCCAGCGCGGCGTTGGTCCACCAGAAGATGCTCACCTTGCACTTCCAGTCGGTGAGCGGTTTCGCCAGCGCGGAGCCGATCAGGTTACCGACGCAGTAGGTGGTGAGGAAGGCGACGAACACCTCCGGCGAGCCCATGATCCAGGTGCAGTAGTACATCATCGCGCCGCCGCGCACGCAGACGGCGAGGATGTTGAGGATGGTGAGCACGCCGACGATACGCCACTGGTCGTTTTGCCAGATGTCGCGCAGATCTTCACGCATGGAGGTGGTGCTCGGCGGCACCTGGATGCGCTCTTTGGTGGTGAAGAAGCAGAACGCCAGCATCAGGAACGCGACCACCGACAGCACGGCGATCCCGCCCTGGAAGCCGAACGCTTTATCGTCGCCGCCAATCAGGTTCACCAGCGGCATCATCAGCACCGTAGAGAGCATGCCGCCCGCCGTCGCCAGCACAAAGCGCCAGGACTGGAGGGAGATACGCTGCGTCGGGTCGTTGGTGATCACGCCGCCCAGCGCGCAGTACGGGATGTTGACCACGGTATAGAGCAGGGTCAGCAGCGTGTAGGTGATGGCGGCGTAAACCATTTTGCCGTTGAGGCTCAGGTCCTGCGTGGTATACGCCAGCACGCAGACGATGCCGAACGGGATAGCGCCAAACAAAATCCATGGACGGAACTTGCCCCAGCGGCTGCGGGTGCGGTCGGCAATCAGCCCCATGCACGGGTCGAAGATCGCATCCAGCGCGCGGGCCAGCAGGAACATGGTGCCGACAAACCCGGCGGGAATACCAAAAATATCGGTGTAGAAAAACATCATATAAAGCATAACGTTATCAAAAATGATATGGCTGGCGGCGTCTCCCATGCCGTAGCCAATCTTCTCTTTTACTGACAGTACATCGCTCATATTTTTATCCTTCACGCTGTAGGGGGCGCTGAGACCGGTTACCGTTTTTTAAACCATTGTTTCAGGAGCGGGTATTGCGTTTTCTGGTTAAGAGATTACGTTTCTTGTTTTTTGTGATCGGGATAAAAGTTGATGAGCACGAAATGCTAACCTGAGGATTTTCTTAAGAATTAGCTGAAACAGGGGGATTCAGGTCAAAAGAGAGGTGAAAAAAGTGGTGTGGGGTATGTGGTAAATGCCTGAAAGTAGCTATAATGCGCCCCGCCTCCATGTAGCAATGCAGGCGCGGAAGATCGTCATCTCCGGTGAGGTGGCTGGACTTCAAATCCAGTTGGGGGCGCCAGCGTTCCCGGGCAGGTTCGACTCCTGTGATCTTCCGCCAAATATTTTACCTACTTCAACGTATCATTCGTTTTGAGTTTTTAATTAATATTTTTACAAGCTCATCTAATTCTTTTCTTAAAGCAGCAGATTTTTCATCGAAAACAATTATGTCTATGGGCGGATTATTATATTGCTGCTGTATCATGAGACTGCCGAGTAGATTGGCTATTAAAGTATTATCTGCAAATCTCATTTTTAAAAGCTTACGCATACCAGAAGCCAAAAGATCTATAACTTGCAAACCGTCATTTTTCATTGAATCCTCATAGCTAATGTCATCCCGTAATATTTTTTGGATGTTAAAAGCGCGGCTATTAGCTAAGGATGTTTTTTTCTCGATCAGATAATTAGGTATCTCTCCTTCATTATAAATAAACTCTCTCATATATTTATAGTTAAAACCATTCACTATACCTAAAGGGTTTTCAAGGGTATACATTTGCAACAAAGCTGGTGAAAATTTTTCAAATATCAACTCATACTTAGTTTTGTGAGACGGCTGTTTTTGATCTAAACGCCATTTGAATTTTTTTAACGTCTGTGGTTGTCGTTGTGCATAGTAATTTACAGATTGGGAGATTATTGTATGCACTAATCTTATTTGGCACATCAACTGAATATAAAGTGGGAGAGATACAGACAATAATTCTTTTGCCATCAAATGTTGAGCAAGTTTCCCCTCGTGATAACGCATCTGCTCAATACTATTTACTATGGTTTTCACATGCGTATCTTTATGATTTTCGATAAAGCTTTTATTATTATAATATGAGTCTGTTACAACACAAAAAAGACTACCGTTCAGCTGCGAAATTTCTTGAAGAAACAAAATATAGTTACTTTCACTAATGTTAACTAATTTTATCTCTTGTCTGCCCAAACCATTCCTTTTTTTTAAATTATTGAGGGCATTCCTATATTTCCTTTTTTCAGTTTCTGGACAAATATAAGCAGCAACTACACTCCAAGAATTTTCTAGTTCACTTTCAGGAGTAAATGAACCTGATTCATCAATTAATATTTCCATATTTACTACTCTCTTTGGCTAGATAATAATCTTAACCTACAAGCCTCCTTCACCCATTTACTAAAATTCCCTTTCCCCGCCGCCTTCTCGATCTGCTCCAAAAGCTCATCCTCGAAACGTATGTTCTTCATCGTGCTCTTAGTGCGGTCAAAATTTGGTTTCTTTTTCTCTTGCATGGTAGGTACCACTTCGGTTAATTTATTCGCACGTGGTACCTACCACATGGATTCGGAATTTTGACAACGCCCAGCAGTGTTGGAGCACTAAAGGGCGTCTAACCTCACCAACTATCAAGGAGTTGATTATGGCTGATTCGCATTCTACCCCAGACACCGACCAATCCGGAACCGAGCGTTCGTTAATTGTGGGATACCGCCCGAATGTTTACGACAAATCTACGCCAAAAATCATCCTTTCCGGCAAGTGGCTGCGCGCGGCGGGTTTTGATACCGGACAGCAGGTCACGGTAAAGGTCATGAAAGGGTGCATCGTTCTGGTAGCGTATAACGAGCAGGAGCAAAGGATTCTGGACGATTACAAACGCACTAAAGCAAAGTTATGCCAGATCGAGAACACGCTGGCGAGCCTGCAATTATCATAACCGTTCCCACTGTTATCAAGTTGGCTGCTGGGCATGCAGCCAACATAAAAAACAATATAGAATGCCAGATTTCTTCCATAACATCCAAAAAGCAATCGAACCCAACATGTAATGCTAACTTACAAGTTCAATATTTGATGACATTCATCATTTCAATACCTGATGCTATTTTTACTTAGCATTTATCTTACGATGGCAACGAAATCATAATTCAATGTTATAATTTTTGTAAATATATTTGAGAAACTTATACATCGCAAAGAGCAATTTTAAGTCCCACTTCCATATTTTATTTTCTTTTCTATTTTGAAATAAATGTCACAATTTAAATCCATAATGAAGCGTAGTTTCCCTCAGTCTATAAAAGGAGATTGAGATGGCTATACCTGTTTACTTATGGCTTGAGGACGATGCAGGCCGGAGAATTAAAGGCTCTGTCGATGTAAAAGATCGCGAAGGCTCAATAGAAGTTATTGAATTTATGCACTCAATCGAACAACCTATTGATAAGCACTCCGGAAAAATCACTTCAAAACGTATTTGTAGCACCTATGCATTCATGAAAGAGATTGATTCCTCATCCTCATATCTATACAAGGCCTTGAGCACTGGACAAACACTAACAAGAGCAGAATTTATATTTTACAGGATCAACTATAACGGGCTCGAAGAGGCTTACTTTAAGACAACTTTAGAAAATGCAAGAGTAGTTCAAATTGAACCACTCATGTTTGACATTAAACTACTGCAAAACGAACGCTATACACATTGTGAATATGTTGATCTAACATATGAAAAAATAACATGGCATTACATGGATGGAAACATCATTCATTCTGATACCTGGAAGGAACGCGCTTAAGGAGAAAGTATGTCCTGGGAATATAATGTAAAAGAGCACAAATTTTATCTTGATGGTGTTTATCAGTTCGATGCAGATTATGCAGGAGCAAGTGGTTACAAAAACGATCCATCTCAAGAATGTGTAAAAAACAGTGGGCCTCTACCTCGAGGGAAATACACAATTGGTTCCCCTCATAATTCTGCCCACACAGGAAAATATACCCTCAGCCTCACGCCCTACTCGACAAATGATATGTGTGGCAGAGACTCATTTAAAATTCATGGCAAAAGCAGTTTGCACCCTGATGACTCTTCAGAGGGCTGCATTATTGCTCCTTTGAGTGCGAGAAGAAGCATCTGGAAAAGCAACGATACGGTGTTGATTGTCAAATGAAGCGTTTAATTTGTTCATTGCCATTACTCGTTGCAGTCAGTTCGCACGTCTCAGCATCAGAAATGACCGGCTTCGCAACACAGTATTACGATGAAGACGGCTCGCTGACGGAAATTTCAACCATAGTGCCCCTTTCCCCGACCATCACGATCGGCAAGAAAACGGTTCAGATGGAAGTTACTCATCTGTCTCAGATTTTCAGTACATACGTGGAGAAAGACAGCTCCGCGCACTGGATCTGCCTTCATGACGACGATGGCACCAATTATTGGTTCATTTCAGATAACGAAATGGGTGCAGGGCTGTTAACTGCGCTAGCCATATCCAGGGATGGCATCCATAAAGAGTGTGTGAATACAACGGAACGAGTCAGTGTCTCAGTCTCTGGCGTTCCATTGTTAAATGCCACTCACGGGGATTTAGTTGAATTGTTCGGCAAAAAAGCAATCGGCAACAGAAAAAAGATCCTGCTTTATCAGGAGACACCTGTACAGGATGGATTTGTTCAGAACAATACCGTCTCTTATTACTTTGATGGCGAAAAATTGCGCGGCGTAATTATCGGGCAAATAACCAGTAACTAGCTTGCAGGCTCCCTCTTTTACAGAAGAGGGCGTTAAGCCTGTCCACTCAACCGCATATGCAACAGCGGAAACGGATTCCCCTGCCCGTCCAGTGCCGAGCGCCCGACCTGCTCAAACCCCATATGACGATAAAACGCCACCCCCTGCGGATTCTGCTCGTTCACATCCACTTCATTTACGCCGAATTCTGCAATGGCATATTGCAGCAGCATTTTCCCGATACCCTTCCCCCGGCTCGCATCATCCACAAACAGCATTTCAATGCGATTTTTATCCACGCCCAAAAAGCCGTGAATAATACCCACGTCATCCCGGGCAATCACAACCCTGAGATTAGGCAAATATGCGTTGAGCAATAACGGACGCAGCGCCGCGATATCGCTTTCCTGCAAAAAGCGGTGCGTGGCGCGAACGGACGACTCCCAGACTGCGACGAGGCGTTCAAATTGTGAAGGGTGTGCGGCTTCTATTTTCATGGTGATATTCCGGTTGAGTAAAGTTTCAGGGCAGCAATGTAATGACATTCAGCTCTGCGACGTGCGCCATACGCCAGGCGTACAGCCATACTCCATCTGGAAATGACGAATAAAATGCGCGCAGTCGCTGAACCCCATCCGCTGCGCAATATCCGTCACGCTTTGCTGCGAGTTCTTCAGCAGCCAGCAAGCATAGCGCAGCCTGGCGCCGCGGATAAATTCGCGGGCCGTTTTGCCGAATTCTGCGTGAAACAGACGGTTGAGCTGGCGTTCACTCAATGCCACTTCTCGCGCAAGCCCGGCGGTGGTGAGCGGCCGGGTCAGGAACTGTTCAATCAGCATGACGGCGCGGCGCAACCGCGAGTCAGGGATAAGCGCAAGATTCGCCGGACGCGGGGTGGCAATTTCATGCGGAACGAGCGACAAACGCTGACAGGTGGTGCTGGCGATATCATCCCCGGCATGGGCGCGGATAAGCTCAGTTGCCAGCGTCAGGGTGGAAATACCGCCCGGGCAGGTCAGCACATCGCCATCGTCGATGAAATCATACCCTTGCTCAGCATAAACCAGCGGGAAAGCCTGCCGAAATGCATCAAGGTGGAAAGGATGGATGGACGCTCGTCGTTCATTCAGCAATCCTTCCTGTGCGAGGACAAAACTGCCGGTGCCAATGCCAATGAGCGGAACCCCGGCATGGTGGGCATGTGCCAGATACGCTTTATCCCCCTGATACCCTAAGTCCAGATACTGCAATTCACCGCCGATAACAGCAAGGTAGTTAAAACTGTCCGGCGGCGCATGGGTGGAATCCGGTCTCATGATAATCCCCGCATTGCTGATAATCGGGATATCAGGAAATTCACTTATCAGGCTGATTTTAAATGCTAATTTATCCTGAGCTTTCGCTGCATAACGCAGCGCCTCCAGCAATCCGGAGACGGCCAGGAGTGAATAACGGGGCCATAATATCAACCCAATATGCAGACACTTTTCCGGTACTGATTTTCCCCCATCGGAGGAGTCAAATACACTTTTCATTTACTTGCCAAATTTAAAATTAATTACATTATCGCAACATGATCTGTCGCACTTTATATTTCTAAGATAATGCTGATATTTTAAATCAAGCATAAATGAGACGGGAGGAAAATATAATGTTTTTCTCGTTTATATCATTCTTTTTTTGAACCACGACACACATATGTCGGTAATGTTCCTAAGGTAAAGATATAGTTACCATTATGTTGTTCATTGATCCGCATATAAATACTCTTGCCCGGATAGACAAAAAATTGCGGTTCATATTTTTCCAGCCAGCTGTCGTCAACATTATCGTCCGGGAACGTCATATTTTTTTCTGACGTCAGCAAATAGAGATGATCTTGTCTCTCCACCCGAAAGGAAATTTTCCTGTCGATGGTTTTACCCGGATCGCTCTTTGCCCGGCCATTCATGCTCAGGGTGCCGAATTTCCCGTCGAAGGTGTAATTCAGCCAGACCGTCAGCGTCTCATCCGGATGGTGCTGGACCAGATTAGCCTGGCATGAAAAAGGCTGAACGTAAGTTCGGTGCCACAGGTAATAGCCCGTCAGCACGCCTGCCATGACGAGGCCCGTCACGATGATATACAGCATCTGCCGAAAACGAGTCATGCTAGCTATCCTTCAGGAAATAATCAGATATACAGCGGTTCGGTTCTTTCATTGGCCGGTCGCAGCGAATAACCGATGCACGAGGAAGCAGAGCGTACCAGCTGATGTAAACCCAGGGATATTGCGCGCATTCAGCCTTGAATTGTTCCACATAGGTCAGCGCGGAAGCGCGTTCAGCGTGAGTCTGAATGTCGTTCGCAAGATAAACGCGACAGGCTCCGACGGATGCCGCAAAACGGTAATCCTCAACAAAACGGTTTTCTGTGGCGTTCATATATCCCGTCACGCCTGCCCCGGCCAGGACGATCAATAGCCCCATGACAACAGCCAGCCAGCGCGTGGGCTTCCTGGCAACGGGCGTTGCTGGCGCGGAGGATGCAGAGACCTCCTCGATCGCTGGCGCCTCCACACATTGTTCCTCTGCGGGTTGAGGCGCGACAGGTGAAGACTCTCTGACGGTTATTTGCGTGTCGCTTGCCAGCGTCAACCCAATCCGCGGAATGGTAACGATAGGGTCAGTTTCAAAACCAATCTTTTTGAGCCCTTTGCGCAGGATGGAGATGTTCTGGTAATAGGTATTGGAGGAGACAAGCATGCCGCGGCTTTGCCAGACAATATCAAGGAACTCTTGCTGAGTGACAATCGACCCCGCTCTGTCGATTAATAACAACAGGCATCGGCCTGCTGGCGAATTTAACACAACCACACGGTCAGGATTGTTGATATCACGTAACGTGCTGGCCGCAGGATGAAATTCGACGATATTATTTATAATGTAATGCTTATGCATAGGGGCAGTATGAATTCTCCGGTTAACAGATGTTGAACCTGGGTCACCGCATGTATGGGATGACATTCACGTCGGGATTAATGTGACTGATTAACGGCATGCTGTATATCTTCGCCATTGGCGAAAAATCTTAATTTATATTTCATCCCTTAAGCTTCACTGAACCTGCATAAGAACTCAACCCTTGTAGAATGCGGCTTGCAGAGCCACTTCATCCGCGATCATCCTCATTATGATGTTTTGTGAAGTGAATTTCCGCTCCACAGAAGTATCTGACTACCGGCAGCATCTCATTTATCAGAGCCTCACCTTTTGGCGCACTCCTCGCCTCTTGACATTGACAAATATCTACATAAAAAAAACATTGTACGCCACGGACATGCGTGTCTGAAATATTCAGCACCCTTAAGCCTTAAGTTTTCTCAACCTGACCAATATCAATAACTTATATGGTTTTTGTATGCTTTTCAGCCACCTTTCTATCAGTTTTTATCGATGATAACATTCGTAAATTGTTATTCCCCGTCAGCAACTTCACACCCGCACTGACACCAGACGACAAACTCCTTACAAAACATTTATCAAAGCTAAATTTTCATTAAAAATAGCGGCTATCATAATTTACAGAAAGCGAAGCGGAATAAGACCAATCAGAGGGAAGCGTCGTAACCGGTCTCGATCTTAGTAATTAATACAATTTTAGATTAATTCAGATTACCTCTTTATTGGCCGACGTATAGTAGGCCTACACTATGCAATACGTCATTGCTTCGAGAATACTGGCGATAACCTTATAAATAATTCGCCTGATTACTATTATAAATCGAGGAATAACATGACGAACAATAGCCAAATAACACAGCATATAACTGTTGCACTGATGGGCGGCGATCATTATGCAAGAAACGGCATTAAAACATTATTAAGCAGCATCCGCGACGACCTTCACATCATTATCATCGAAGGAGGTTATCAGCAACTGGATAAGGCGCTGTCGTCGATTCGTATCGATATCTTATTTATATCTGGCGCAGAGAAATACCATACAGGGTATGACTCACTGAAATATTTAAAAAAAATCAAAGCCACGCAGCCTGAAGTGATGATCTGCCTGTACTCAACCTCTGCCCATTCCCTGTTATGGGTCCGGGAAGATATTGATGCCTATATCTCGCTACAGAACACGGTTTATCAGTGGCGGATAAAGCTAGCAAAAATGGTCGATAGCCATTATCGGCCCCAAAAGCAGCCAGCGGCGTTATCGCTGACGCCTGGAGAAAGGAGGGTATTAAAGGAACTCAGGAACGGACTGGATATACGTTACATCGCAGAACTGGAGAAACTTTCTTATCGCCGCGTGAGCGCCTTAAAAAGCTCAGCGATAAGGAAACTCGGGCTCAGGAATAAGACAGATTTGCTGGTCTTTTTAACCAGTTAGACCTGCCGCTTTCAGAGCAAATCTCGTAATAAAAAAACCAAGGAACTATGAAATGAAAGCACGCCTTACTTGCCATTCTCTGCTGGCATTAAGCATTGCCGCCCTGCTGCCAGCGGGCTCAGCACTGGCCGCCACCACCAGCGGCGGCACGGTTAACTTCAGCGGTAAAGTGGTGACCTCCGCCTGTGCCATCAGCGCCGGTAGCGCCAATATCGACGTCGACATGGGGGAAGTGCGTACCGCCACGCTGGCTGCCGCAGGCAGTGAAGCCAGTACCGCAAAAGCCTTCTCCATCACGCTGGAGGATTGCGAAATCGCCGATACCTCCGCGTCCACGGAAAATAACCCCATCGCCGCAACGACCGTGGCTATCACCTTCACCGGTACGCCGGACAGTACCGATGTCAATAGCCTGGCCGCGGGAGTAAACGGCGGCGCGGGCTCGGCGCAGCATGTCGCTATCCGTCTTTATGACGAACAGGGCAACGTCGTCAGGCTGGGTGAGCCGGCAGCAGCGATCCCCCTGCGTGCGGGGGCGAACACCCTGAACTTCAGCGCGAAATATTACTCCCCACTGGGCAACGCCACGGCGGGTGATGCCAGCGCGGTCGCCACCTACACCGTGACCTATTCGTAATCTTCAGGCCCGGTCTGCTGGCCGGGTCTGACTCAGCTTTCAGGAGACGCACAATGCGCGTAAACACATGGATTTGTCTGGCTGGCACGTTATGTTCATCCGCCGTGTACGCAGGCGGCGTGGGGTTAGGCGCAACGCGGCTGGTCTACGCAGGCGCGGCTACGCAGACGATGATGCAGGTAAGAAATACCCACCCTGATGCCACGTTCCTGATCCAGTCATGGATGGAAGACGAGAAAGGGAGCCGTACCAACGACTTCGTCATCACGCCGCCGCTGTACGTCATGAAGCCCGCCAGCGAAAGCGCGGTGAAAATCATGTTCAGCGGCAACGCCCTGCCATCCGATCGCGAGACGCTGTACTGGATGACGGTCAAAGCTATCCCACAGCAGGTTAAAAACGGTTCCGGCAATTCGCTGCAATTCGCCTCTGCCAACCGCATCAAGGTCTTTTATCGCCCGGAGCGGCTCAGGGAAGGTGCAGGGGAGGCATGGAAAAACCTTGCCGGCGCCTACCGCGCGGGCAAGGTCACGCTGACCAACCCAACGCCGTATTACCTCACCACCATTAACGTGAAAATTGATGGCAGGCCGGTATCGCCCGTCATGGTACCGCCGAAAGCCAGCGTGATGCTGGCAGACACCTTCAGCCATGCGAGCAGCATGAGCTACCAGACGATTAACGATTATGGGGCCTGGACGCCCGTCACCCGCACGTCATTGTCCCAATAATAAAAACAGTAAGGCGTGACCACATGAAAATTAAAATCCTGTGCGCCACGGCGATCGCCCTGGTGATTCGGCAAGCCGTGGCTGCCGAAAGCGAGCTGCAATTTAATCCTGCGTTTCTCAACGGCGAGCGCGCCAACAGCGCCGATCTCGCCTGGGTCAACGCCGGGAGCGCGTTGCCGCCGGGCGAGTACAATCTTAACGTGTATATCAATACCCAGTTCGCGTTCACAGGTAACGTCACGTTTCGCGTCGCTGAAAGCACCGCTGGTGAAGCCCTGCCGTGCCTTACGCCTGCACAATTCGCCGCACTTGGCATCGACAGCCGTCAGGCTAAAGGGGGTGAGCTGCCGCCTGCGCAGCGCTGCATTTTTTTAACCCAGTCATTCGCCGATACCCGGTTTGATTTTGACCAGAGGACGCTTACCCTCAACTTCACCGTACCGCAAAGCGCGATGCGCGCTCTGCCGCGCGGATACGTCAGCCCGGAGAGCTGGGAGTCCGGCATCCCTGCCGCGTGGCTGAACTATGTGGTCAATGGCGCGAATAATGACTACCGGGGCGAGACGCGCACGCGGGAACAACAGCTGTTTGTGAGCCTGAACAGCGGCGCCAACCTGGGCGCATGGCGGCTGCGTGATTTCACCACGTGGACCAAAGAGAGTAACGAGCTCACCCACGTCCAGACCTGGCTACAGCGGGATATCCGCGCCCTGCGTGCCCAGGTTTACGCCGGTGAAACGTTCACCTCCTCGCAGGTGTTTGACGCCGTTGGCCTGCGTGGGATTGCCCTGAAGACCGATGACAATATGTTGCCCGCCAGCCTGAGCGGTTACGCGCCTGAAGTGCGCGGCATCGCGCGCAGCAATGCCACGGTGACGGTTCGCCAGAACGGTAACGTCATCTATCAAACCTCCGTTCCGCCGGGGGCGTTTGTGCTGAAAGATCTCTATCCGACCTCTTCCGGCGGCGATCTCGCGGTCACCATTCAGGAGAGCGACGGTAGCCAGACGCAATACACCCTGCCCTTTGCCAGCGTGCCGAATCTGGTGCGTAACGGTCAGGTCAAATATGCTCTGGGTGCGGGGAAATACCGCCCTGCGGGCAATCAGATCTCGCCCTCCTTCGCGCAGGGCGAGCTGTTCCTGGGCTGGCGATACGGCCTCACGTTTTATGGCGGGGCGCAGTTTTCCGATCGCTACACCGGCCTGGCCTTCGGGATCGGGCAGAATCTCGGCCGCTTTGGCGCCTACTCTCTCGACCTCACCCATGCCCGCAGCCAGCTGGCTGATAACCAGCACTACACCGGTGATTCGGTGCGCCTGCGGTACAGCAAGCTGCTGAACGATATCGGTACGCGAGTCAATTTCTTCTCGCTGCGTTACTCAACGGCAGGGTTTTATACCCTCAGCGATACCACTTACAAAGGCATGGCGGGCGGAGCGCCAGAACAGACCGTGGAAGACGATGGCACCGTCACCACTCACTACGACACGGTTTACAACCTGCATATGTCGCGTAAGGCAAAAAATCAGCTGCTGTTGTCGCAGCCGATGGGCGAATACGGCGCGCTGTCGCTGTCCTGGGATCAACAAACCTACTGGAATACGTCAAAAACCACGCAAAGTTTGCAGTTCGCGTGGAACGCGACGTTTCGTAACCTGTCGCTTGGCATCAGCGCCCAGCGTAGCTCTGGCCTGTACGACAACAAGAAAGACAATATCCTCGCGTTGTCCCTGTCGGTGCCGCTGGGTAATCCGGCGCTGTCGACCCGTCTCCGTTTTACCGCTACCCATGCGGATCCCGCTGGCACCACCGCCAGTACCGGTGTCAGTGGTTATCTGCCGGGGCAGGAGAATCTTTTCTATAGCGTCAACCAGCGCTACAGCGCGCAGCAGCACTACGGCGGCGATGCCGCGCTGCAATACGAGGGCGCGTGGGGAGACTATAACCTGGGCTACAGCTACGCCGGTGACTCCCGCAACCTCAGCTACGGGATGAGCGGCGGAGCGGTGCTGCATGAGGATGGTCTGACGCTGAGCCAGCCGCTCGGGAACACCAATATTCTGGTGAAAGCCCCGGGCGCCAGCCATGTCGCCGTGCTCAACCACAAGGGCATCAAAACCGACAGCCGGGGCTATGCGGTGATCCCGTACGCCACGCCGTATCGCGTTAATCAGGTTGCGCTGGATGTCACCACCGTGGGCAATGACGTGGAACTTGAGAACGCCATCGCCAATAAAATCCCCACCGACGGGGCACTGGTTCGCGCCACCCTCACCACGCGTCAGGGAGCAAAAGCGATGTTTATCGTACGTCACGCTAAAGACGTGCTCCCCTTCGGCACGCTGGTCTCGTCAGAGGATGACAAAGCCAGCGGTATCGTCGGCGACGGCGGCAGCGTGTATCTGACCGGCCTGTCAGCGCAGGGAACCTTGCATGCCGTATGGGGACGCGACAGCGCCCAGCGCTGCACGATCCGCTATGCGTTGAACCCGCAGAATTATCACGCCCGCACCGGGCTTTATTCCCAGGAGGCCATATGTCAGTAACCGTCCGTTTCCTCCCCCTGATCCTGCTGATGGTCATCACCGTCCCCGCGCGCGGCTATGACGTGCTGGTTTCCGTGACCGGCAACGTGATCGGCAATACCTGCATTGTCTCGGAAGATTCGAAGGAGCAAAACGTGCCGCTGGGCACCCTCGGCGTGAAGCAATTTAGCGAGGCGGGGGCGGTCAGCAATATCAAAACGCCCTTCACGCTCACCCTTGAAGCGTGCGGCCCCACCTTTGCTGGCGTGAAAATCCGCTTCAGCGGTACGCCGGATGACGAAAACCCGCAGCTTCTGAAAGTCGCTGACGGTGGCGCGACCGGCGTGGCAGTGCAGATTCTGGATAAAGACAGCGTACTTATCCCGCTGGACACCCAAACCGCTGCTTACGGCGCGGCGGGGGATGACAGCGTAAAAATGACCTTCTATGCGCGACTGACCGCCACGGGTGCGCCGGTCAATGCCGGAGACGTTTCGGCAGTGGCGACCTGGACGACGGAGTATCAATAATGCGTTTACTGTTTTTAGCCCTGTTTTTTATGTCCTCTCAGGCACTTGCCCTCTCCTGGACATCGGATATCACCCTTTCGCCAACACCCATGTCATGGTCCGGCCCGGCAGACTCCATCGTGCCTGGAAAGACGATCGGCTCTGAATGGAGCGCCTCTGCGAGCGTCTCGGAAGTGTTCTGGTGCGGCCTGGTATTTACCTGCTCCAAAGGGACGCTGGAGCCGAGCAGCAGTATAACCGCCACCGGCATCACGGTTATTCTTGATGGCGCAAATTACATGGTATTTGAAACGGGCGTGCCCGGCATCGGCTTCATTCTTGGGCTCAAAGATTATAACGGCACCACCTATGTGCCGATGCAGACGGGCATTACGCAGAGCTATCCGGCCGATGGGACTAACGGTTACGCCACCGCACTGGGCTGGTCAGCAAAAGTGACGTTTATCAAGACCGGCGTTCCGCTGAAATCCGGCGTATACCAGACCCCGACCATTAACGCGGCGATCCTGACGGCCTATAACAACGAAGTGAAAACCGCGCAGGTGATCATCAACCCCACCACCATCACGGTGACGGCAAGCGGCTGCACGGTAGGCACAAAAAGCGCCAACGTCGACCTGGGCACCATTGATGTTCACACGCTGCCCAGCGTAGGCAGCACCTCACCGTCGGGGGAGTTTAACGTCAGCCTGACCTGCGATGAGAACGTGGCGGTTAACGCAGTGATGACCGATCAGACCACACCGTCAAATACCTCGTCGGTCGTGACGCTGACCGGGGACTCCACGGCCTCCGGCATTGGCGTACAGTTTTTCTATAACGGTACCGGGCCGCTGATGATGGGGCCAGACAGCTCGGCCGCAGGCACGACGGGACAGTTTTTCATCCAGACCACCAGCGCAGCACAAACGCTATCCCTGCCGTTCCAGGCGCAGTACATCCGAACCGGAGACCTGGTCCCCGGCTCGGCCAATGCCCTGGCAAGCATCACCTTTTCGTATCAGTAGGTTAGTGCTTCACCCACACCAGCTGATCGACCCGGAAGCCCAGACCGCGTGCGGTGTTCAGGTAGTCCTGTTTTACCGCATCCGGAATGGTCGGGGTGCGCGATAAAATCCACAGGTAGTCACGGTTCGGGCCGCTGACCAGCGCGTACTGGTACTTATCGTCCAGCTTGATCACGTTATAGCCGCCGTAGAACGGGCCGAAGAACGATACCTTCAGCGCAGCCGTAGTCGGTTCGCCGGTAAAGTACGCCTTTCCTTCGCTCTCATTCCATTTGTTCTTCACCGGATCATAGCCGCGGTTCAGTACGCTGATACCGCCATCGCTGCGCTTGCCGTACGTCGCGGTGACCTGTTCCAGACCGCGCTCAAAGCGGTTTTCCAGTCGGGCGACTTCATACCATTTGCCGAGATAGCGGCTGGCATCAAAGCCGGTAATGGGCTGCACGCCTTTCGGCGGCGTGGGAGATTTACAGGCAACCAGAGTCAGCGCAATGGCGACACCGGTAACTACAGGCCATAGCCTCATGAGAACTCCTTTCATTTACGCGGTTGGACGTTAAGTGTAGCGCACCCGTGCGGCGCTTCATCCCGTCGGAGAATATTCGTAGTATATTGAGACAACTCCTTCTCTTCGGATGCAGACATGGCTTACTCCATCGGCGAATTCGCCAGACTCAGCGGCATCACCGCCACCACGCTGCGGGCGTGGCAGCGACGCTATGGCTTGCTCAAACCCGAGCGTACGGACGGCGGTCACCGCCTGTACAGCGATGAGGACGTTCAGCAGGCGCTGAAAATCCTCGACTGGGTAAAAAAAGGCGTACCCATCGGTCAGGTTAAATCACTGCTGGAACGCCCTGCGCCGCGCCGCGCCAATAACTGGCAAACCCTGCAACAGGCCATGATGCAAAAGTTGCAGGAGGGGAAAATTGAATCCCTGCGTCAGATGATTTACGACGCCGGACGCGAATACCCAAGGCCAGAGCTGGTCACTAACGTGCTGCGTCCGTTGCGCAGCCAGATATCGGCCAACGTCGCCGCCGCCATGACGCTGCGTGAGATCCTCGACGGCATCCTCATCGCCTATACCTCGTTTTGCCTTGAGGGCGATAAAAAAGCGCCGGGCGATAACGTTCTCATCAGCGGCTGGTACCTCAACGACCCGTGTGAAATCTGGCTCGAAGCGTTAACGCGCACCGGCCAGGGCCACCGCATCGACATCCTGCCGGTTCCCCCTGCCGCGCTGGCCCCGGAAATTTTCCCGGATCGCAAATGGCTGCTGGTCACCAGCGGCAAACTCACCGCCGCGCGGAAAAAGCAGGTTGCGCAGTGGCAGCAGCAGGTTTCCCTTGAGGTAATTATCCTCTGATTATTTTCTGCTGTGGCAATCTTCACGAAAAGTTGAATATTTTTTCGCGCAGCGAGTGCTAACGTTTTCCTGTCACCGACAACTCAACAGGAAAACACGATGAAAAAGACACTCCCTCTGATGATGCTGGCTGCAATGGCTTTCGCGCCTGCCGCATTCAGCGCCCCGGCAGGCACCCTGAGCGTCCACGTTCTGGACCAGCAAACCGGTATGCCGCCAGCGGATGTGACCGTTACGCTGGAGAAGCAGGAGCAGGACAAGTGGACCCCGATTGCCAGCGGTAAAACCGACCACGACGGGCGCATTAAATCGCTTTATCCGCAGGATCAGGATATGGCACCTGGCGTGTATAAAGTGACCTTCAAAACCGCCGATTACTTCCACGGCAAAAAGCTGGGCTCCTTCTTCCCGGAAGTGCCGGTGCTGTTCACCGTCACCCGCACCAATGAAAAACTGCACATCCCGCTTCTGCTCAGCCAGTACGGTTACTCAACCTACAAGGGCAGCTGATTGCTCTTGATTTTAAAGACGATTAAAAAATAATCCCGCCAATACTTGGACAAACTCGCATTGTTGTGTAACTTTTAGATATAAGATCGGGAGGTGCACACCATGACAACAAAACCTGTGCTGGGTATTAGCGGATGTTTGACCGGTTCCGCCGTTCGCTTTGACGGCGGGCATAAGCGTATGGGCTTTGTGATGGATGAGCTGGCGCAGTGGGTCGCTTTCCGCCCGGTATGCCCCGAAATGGCTATCGGCCTGCCCACGCCTCGTCCGGCGCTGCGCCTGGTGATGACCACCGGCGGCGAGACAGAAATGCGGTTCAGCAAAGCGCCCCACGATGACGTCACGCAGAAGATGGCCGCATTTACGGCAGATTATCTGCCGAAAATCGGCGATCTGTCGGGGTTTATCGTCTGTGCAAAATCCCCCAGCTGCGGCATGGAGCGCGTGCGGCTGTACGACGAAAACGGCAACCGGGGCCGCAAGGAGGGTGTCGGGCTGTTCACCGCCGCCCTCCTTGAAACTTTCCCCTGGCTGCCCGTCGAAGAAGACGGTCGCCTGCACGATCCGGTACTGCGGGAAAACTTTGTTGAGCGCGTTTTTGCCCTCCACGAACTGAACGTAATGCGTAAAAATGGCCTGACGCGCCGTGCTCTGCTGGACTTTCACAGCCGCTATAAGCTTCAGCTTCTGGCGCACCATCAGGCAGGCTACCGTGAAATTGGCCCGTTCGTGGCATCACTGCACGAGTGGGACGATCTGGACGCGTTTTTCGTGGCCTATCGCGACAAACTGATGACCATCCTGAAAAAACCTGCTTCGCGGAAGAATCACACTAACGTGCTGATGCACATTCAGGGCTATTTCCGTAACCAGCTGAACAGCCGCCAGCGCGGAGAACTGCGTGATGTGATCCTGCATTACCGGGACGGACTGCTGCCGATCCTCGCGCCGCTGACGCTGCTTAAGCATTATCTGGCTGAATACCCTGACCGGTATCTGATGACGCAAAACTACTTTGATCCCTATCCTGATGATTTGGGTCTGCGTCTTGCCGTTACCTGATAAGAAAGAAGCGAAGGCCCCATTGACCCACAGAGGCCCAAAGCTGTACCCCGTTTAGACGACACCCTCACTGTCGTCTTTTTTTTGCGCTCAGCGTAAAATACTGTAATTCTGTACAGGTTAAGCGTGCACAGCGGAGTAACACGATGATCAAAAATCTGCATATTCAAAACTACCGCTCAATTCGCGATATGTCGCTTGAGCTGGAACAGCTCAATATCGTGTTCGGCCCCAACGGCACCGGAAAATCCAATATTTATAAAGCGATTTACCTGATGCACAGCGCGGCGCAGGGGCAATTCTCCCAGGCGCTGGCAAACGAGGGGGGCATTTTGAAAGTGTTCTGGGCGGGCAAAACCCGCAGCGACCAGCTGCGGCGCATGAACCTGGCGGTGGAAACGGAAACCTATGAATATGAGCTTCAGGTCGGGTTCGTGGAAAAGCTGCCCTACCCCTCACAGTTTCAGCTCGATCCGGTGATCAAAGAGGAATCTATCTGGCTGAGCGGCCAGCACCGTCGTCCGTCGTCACAGCTGATGAAGCGTAAGAACCAGGCCGTATTCCTGAACAACGTACATCACGAAAAAGTGACCCACAGCGGTACGCTGTATGAGAACGAGTCGGTGTTCGGGCAGCTCGGCGAACCGCACCTCTACCCCGAAGTGTCGCAGATGCGCGAGTCCCTGCGTAACTGGCGATTTTATCATGAGTTTTCCGTCTCATCCGGCTCGGCGATCCGCGCGCCGCAGGTGGGTTTCCGCTCCCCGGTGCTGGCCAGCGACGGCGCGAACCTGGCCGCCGCGTTTCAGACCATTGTCGAAATTGGCGACGAGCTGCTGCTGATGCGCATTCTCGACCAGGCCTTCCCCGGCTGCGTGTTTTACAGCGACAACACCGGCGGGCGCTTCCGCATGATGATGCAGCGCGAGGGGCTGAGCAGACCGCTGGAACCGGCAGAGTTCTCCGACGGCACGCTGCGTTTTTTATGCCTGGCGGTGGCGCTGTTAAGCCCGCGCCCTCCCGCATTTATCGCCCTCAACGAACCGGAAAACAGCCTGCATCCGCAGATGCTGCCCGCCCTGGCAAGCCTCATTGCCGAGGCCAGCCGCTATTCGCAGATCTGGCTCACCAGCCATTCGCCGGAGCTGGCGCATTTGATTGAGAAGCACCGATCGTTTTCGCTGTATCAGCTGTCGATGGCGGAGGGGGAGACACGGATGGAGCGGCTGGGGTAATGCACTTCTTTTATGCTGTCACCACTTTCAAGGTCGCCATCAACGACGAAGATGATTTCCGTCGGTATATACCTTCGGCGAATTCTGCGCTCGCGACAGATTATCCAATTTATTGTTGCCAGTTTCTGATGCCAGGATAATCTGTAAACGTTGGTTATCAGATGAGAAAATTAAAATGGATATTGTACTTTTCCCTGGTCAGAACGCCCGCGCATGGGCTGAAACAATGATAAATCTTGAAGCCCGCAAGCTCATCAATACTGCGAATATTGTCGGAGGGCAACATCTCAGCGACGGACTCGCACGGATTAAATTTATGGATGATATTCGGCAGTTTGTGATGCAACAATTTAGTGCTACCCGGCAGCCAGAAGTGATGAGGAGTGCATAGAATGCCTGAAAAACATCCGGGCTGAGAACGAAAGTCTTCTTGAGCAAAGCAGAATGCTTCGCTCCCGTACAGCTCAGCTTTTTGCTCAGATTGAACTGGTTAAAGAAAATAACAAAGTCGTCGGTTACGTTATCTCATCGATTAAGGTTGTGCTTTCAGGGTTACAGATTGTTGCAGGTGTTGGTGCAATGATGACAATGAATCCAGTGGGTGCGCTTGCAGGAGCGATTCTGGTTATGGATGGTGCAAATGCCATTTCAAAAGAAATTAACAGAACGCTTCAACATCAACCAAACTCCGAAGGTATGCTGGCAGATGGCGTCATGGATATCGCTCAGTTTATGGGATTTAAACGTGAATCAGCACTTGGGGTATTCAATAGCGTAAGCCTGGCAGCAAGCGTCTATACGGTATTTGGCGCCATCCGGAAACCCGAATCATGGCGTCTGTTTCGTTATCTCCCGCTGGATTTCTACCGCAAAGTCGACGGAATGAATCGCGCAGCGCTCACTATGAAAATTGTCGGCTGGGGTGTCTCTGCAAAAGTCTCGTTTGATTTAATTTCTAATGCGTCTGGACAGAACTAATGTATTTCTTTCTGAAGCGCCAGGCTTTGTAGGTAATGATCGGGGGTTGAAAAAACCAGGCAATAATCAATACGATGAAAAGAGAAATGCCACCGGAAACAATATTATAATGTTCAGCGAAAAAAAGAAGCGCCAGGAAAATCAGGGCCACAGTCGCAGTAATACACAGAACCATGATAAATCGCTTACCTAACTCAAGCACTACCTCGAGCAGGGATGAACCATAACGGCTAATGTTTCGGTTCAGATACGCTAATTCTTTTACGGTGAAACCTGATTCAAGTAACTGCGTTTCAATATTGTTCATGCCACTACCTTTTCTTCTGGAAAGTAACGTGGATTATCTTAACCGGAAGAGAAGTGCTTGTAACCCGTCTGATGTATATCCATTGCCGCCAGCTTTAAAGGCAAAGAAGCCGCCCACGTCTTTTTATTCCATCGCGCCAGCATTATTTTTCGCTGCATACGGCTTAACGCGAAACGTCTTACGCCACTCCGCCGGACTGACACCAAAGCGCGCCTTAAACTGCTGCCGATACGTCACCGCTGATAAAAACCCCACCTGCTCAGCGACGCTTTCGATTGGCAGACTGCCGGACTCCAGCAGGATCTGGCTGCGCCGCAGGCGCTCGGCGGTAAGCCAGTCGGCAACGCTCATGCCCGTCGCCTTGATAAAATGGCGGGTCAGCGTGCGTCGGCTCATCGACACCACGTCCGCCAGCGAATCCAGGTTATGCGGCTCGGAAATGTGCTGCTGAAGGTAGTCAATGAGACAGTTAATCCGCCCGTCGCGGGTATCTTTCGGCACAGGTTGCGCAATAAACTGCGCCTGCCCGCCCTCGCGGTGCGGCGGGACGATCATCCGGCGGGCAATCTGATTGGCGACGACGCTGCCAAAGCGCTGGCGGATGATGTACAAACAGCAGTCGAGCGCGGCGGCGGTACCCGCCGAGGTGATCACATTGCCGTCGTCCACGTAGAGCGCGTTGATGTCCAGTCGAACGTCCGGAAACAGCGTCTGAAACTGGTGTTCAAACTCCCAGTGGGTGGCGGCCCGTTTGCCGCTGAGTATGCCCGCATAGCCCAGTACAAACGAGCCCAGACACAGCCCAACAATTTCCGCCCCGTTGTCTCTGGCCTGAACCAGGCTGTCGAGCAGCGTCTGAGGCGGGCGCTCCAGCACGTGCTGCCAGTAGGGTACAACCACAATTTCAGCCGATGCGATTGCAGAAAAATCCTGCGTCGCATGCAGGGCAAAACCGTCTTTCGAGGTCAGGAATCCCGGTTTTTCAGCGCAGATCGTAACGTTAAAGCGCTTTTCCCCGGATACCGTATCGCCAAACAGAATGCAGGGGACGGAGTAGTGGAACGGGCTAAACCCGTCCACCGCGACAATAGCAACGTTAACAAGCGGCATCTGTCTCTCCTTTCCCCTTTAACACTCAGAATATAACGGTTTCGCCGTCCTGAGGAATGCTCACCGCGTCACTTATCTCGTTGGCGTCAACATACTCGCGCAGCGCGCGGCGGGTCAGCAGGCAGTGGTTGATAGCTTCCATATGGGTCGCCACGATTTTCGCCTGCGGCAGCAGGAAATGCACGTTAAGCAGATCTTCTTCCCCCATGATAATCGGCCCAAACCCAATGACATGAGCGTAACCGGCGTTGAGCACGACGATATCCGGCTGGTGCTTTTGCAGATCGGCCGCCACCGCATCGCGCCAGATGGTATCCCCTGCGATATAAAGCGTCTTCTCATCGGGATGACGGAACACCACGCCGCAGGCTTCCCCCAGAAACTCTGCCAGCTCCGGCACGGCGTAAGCGCGGTCAGTACCGTGCTGGCCGCCGTGGGTTTTCACTATCCGGATATCGCCGTATGTTGTTTCCCCGGTCATGATCGTCAGGTTGGTAAATCCCTGGCTGCGCAGCAGCGCGGCATCGCTATCATTTTGCACGTAGATCGGCTTGCCTTTGGCGATCAGCTCAACGGCGTACTGATCCCAGTGATCGGCATGGGTATGGGTGACGATCACCGCGTCAGCATCCAGAAGCGTTTGAACGTCAACGGGAAGCTCGACCATCGGGTTGCGAATATCAGCCCGCGCCGTGCCGGGAAAACCCGGATAAGTGCCTTTTGGCGCCAGCATTGGGTCGATTAAAAAGCGTTTTCCCGCGTAAGTGATCAGTTGGGTGGCATTGCGAATTTGCGTAATGTTCATGGGCTATCCTCCGGTTGGTATGAGAAGGAGAATAGCCCCAGGGTGCCGTTAAGAATGTGGGCCAAAGGGCGATGATCGATGAAATCGGGTCAATCGATAAACCGCTTGCGCACCCTTTCCAGCGGGGCAATCAGCAGATTGATAAGCGGCTTACGATCGATAACGATATCGGCGTTCACCGTCATCCCGCCCATCAGCATGCGCTTTTTCTTGTCCGGGTCGGTAAACCAGGAGGGGACGCGCACTTTAGCCAGGTAGTAGTTCTGCCCTTCCTGGAGCGGGATCAGCGCCGAATGGGCATCAATGTTTACCTCATAGAAATCGGACAGCGTCGCCTCCACCGAACCGTATTTGTCCACGGGCCAGGAGTCGAAGCGCAGCTTAACCTTATCGCCTTTCGCCACGCGCCCCACCCCCGTTGCCGGAACATACAGGTACCCCTCCATCGTCGCCGCGGTATTTTTACGGATCACCACCACCACCTCGCTATTTTGCGTAATGGCCCGGCCAGGCGGGAAGTTAATCGCCACCACGTAACCATCGGAAGGGGCCAGCATCGCCATGGTGGAACTTCCCCGGCTGGACAGGTTGCGATCGATTTCGCTGATGCGGTTTTTCACATACAGCTGCTCTTCGCTCAGAGAGTCAATTTGCGACTGGGTGCTGTCGGTCAGGCTGGTTTTGCGTGCCTCAAGCTCAAGAATAGTGCTCTCCTCCAGCGTCAGGTTGAGCTGCGCATTGAGCACATCATTGTGGCTTTTATCGAGATCCACTCTGGAGACATAGCCCTTCCCGGAGACGGATTTCCACGCCTCGTAGGTGTCGGTGCTGTTTTTTAACAGCGCGCGCAGCTTCTTCACCTTATCGCGGGAAACGGCGATCTGCTTGTCGGTGAGAGCCAGCTGCTGCGCCAGATTTTTGCGATACGACGCAATCGAGTCCTCAATGGCCTGAATGCGCTGCTCGCTGCGCTTCTTCTCCGCTTCCATCTGCTGGCGGTCAAACTGCACCACCGAGCCCTGCTTGCCGCCATAGTCCTGCGACACGGTGAACAGCGGATCGTTTTCCTTCACGTACTGACCGGGCCGGACGGCAAAATCGACAAGGGTACCGGACTCTCTGGCGCGGACTTCCACATCGCCCTGCGCCGGGATCAACACCCCGCGTGCCAGCGTGGTTTCCGAAAAATTAAAGACAATCGCAAAGACCAGCAGGCAGAGAAAAAAGGCGATGAACAAGGTCAGCACGGCTTTCAGCCGTGGCGCGTTGATGTGATAGCTTTTTGAGAAGTGATGCGGGATCAGCGCCCGCCGCTGTCCGCTTCGGTTTTTTAATTTCACGATATGTCATCCATGATAAATCACTGAAAGATCATCCCATGCACTCCAGAGCGTGGGGGTTTTGCGCAGCGCGTTCAGCGTGTCGGCGGCGGCCTGACGGTAATCCTCCGGCGCATACGCCTGACTCTCCAGCCCAAACTCCGCCGCGTGCAGCGAACAGATCGGCAGCAGCGTTCGGACGCTGTAGCCATAGCGCGATAAAAACCGCGTTGAGACGTCCGTTAACCACGCCTTTTGATCCCCTGCCTGGGTGGAGAACAGCGGCGCATCCGGCAGGCGTTCGTCCATCAGCAGCACCGTCACCAGGCGGTGAGGGGCGAAAAACGAGCTGGCGCGTCGGCCTTCGTGCGCGGCCATCAGCTTATGCAGCGCAGGGTGACGGGTAATAAACTGAAAGCGCACATCGGCTGGCGCAGTGGCGAGCAGCGCATCCACGATCAGACCAAAGCCCGCCCAGCGCATGCCCAGTAGCAGGGTGCGAGATGAACTGTAAAATGCCTGCTCCCGCGTCCACTGCGCCACGTACCCGTGCAGATCAAAACGAACGTTGCGCGCCCAAAGCGCGGGCGGGAAGATCTGCTCCACGAAGTTAAACCCGCTCAGCTCATGCGCATTCTGATGCAGAAAATCAGCCGGAACATCGGCCTCCGGGCAGCGCATAAACTGGCTGTAGTTTTGCGTGATCCGGTTTGCCAGCAGCGTGCGCCCGGCCTGGCGCGCGCAGAGTCGCGCATAGAGACGCGGCAAAAGCATCATTGCTCACTCTCCCGCAGGGTGCCGTTTTCCATGGTATAGAGACGCCCCTGACAGCCCACCACGTCCGGCGAGTGGGTGACAAACACCAGGCCAATCCCCAGGCTACGCAGGTTCGCCAGCACTTTCTGCGCGGTCGTTTTATCCAGGTTCGCCGTCACTTCGTCACAGAGCAGAAGCTTAGGCTGGCTGTACAGGGCGCGCGCCAGAACCAGACGCTGCATCTCCCCGGCAGAGAAAAAGGTGTTCCCCGGCAGCATCTCCGTTTCGTAGCCGTGCGGCAGCCGGGCGACGACGTGGTCCACCTCCGCCAGCCGACACGCGGCAATGACCTGCTCTTTATCCGGTGCGCTGTCAAAGCAGGCGATGTTGTCCAGAATCGAGCCGGTGAAGAGAATATCGTCCGCATGGACGATGCGGATGTGCTGACGCAGCGAGGAAAGATCGCACTCCTCAATGGGGATCTTATTGATCCGCAGCGTGCCAGACGATGCCAGCAGCATGCCGGAGATCAGACGCAGCAGCGTGGTTTTTCCCGACCCGCTCTGGCCCACAATCACCGCTTCTTCGCCCTGCTTCAGGGTCATGTTGATATGCTGTAGCGTGGCCTCCCGGCCAGGATAGGCAAATGAGACATCCTCAAATTGCAGACAGACCGGCGAGGTGACAATCCGCTTCCCAAACTGGCTGGTTTCAGAGGGGGCAAACAGCAGGTCGCCCACGCGATCCAGCGGCCCCTTGAGAGCATTTTTGTCCAGCAGCTTCTGCGCCACCTGCACCATGGCATCGGAAAAATAGCGCTTATAGCTGATATAGGCGTAAAGCATCCCGATGCTCATCTGCCCTTCCAGGATCAGCCACGCGCCAAAGCAGACCACCAGCAGCTGCTCGGCATTGATCACCAGCAGCGAAGCCACGTCAAAGCGGGCCAGTAGCCGCTCTTTACGCATCAGCCCGGCGATGTGCTCGCGCTGGGATTTGTCCATCACCGCATCCCGGGCCTGCTCCATGTTGTTCGCTTTGAGCGTTATGATCCCTTTCTGCGTCTCCACCAGCAGAGACTCATACTGGGCGGTGCGCTCGATGGAGTCATCCACCGCGCGTTGATAGGGGCCGATCAGCGAAAAGCGGATCAGAAAAAACACGCCCATCAGCAGCATTGTCAGCAGCGCAATTTTGACGTTATACAGCAGCATAAACAGCAGGCTGGTGACGGCGATCAGGCTGGAAAAGAGAATTTGCACGTAACCATTGCTGATGAACTCCGCGCAGGCGTGGAGCGATTTCTCAATAGCCAGCACGATGCCCGGCGGGCGCGAGCGGAACCAGCTGGTCTGGGTGCGCAGCATGTAGTGGCGCACGGACTGGCTTAAATCGTCATAGGCAATGTTACGCATCAGGATCTCAAGCAGCTGCTTGAGGAATTTACCGATGACTTCAAAGATAAAGACGATAGCGAAGATCGCGGTGAGCAGGATCACCAGATCGCTGTCGCTGCGGGAAATGGCCTCATCCATAATCAGCTGCACGTAGGTGGGGCTTGCCAGCATGGTGATGAGAGTAAAAATACAGAGCACAAACAGCAGCAGCTGGCGCTGGAACAGGCTCGGAGATTTATTGGCTAAACGGCCAAGCGTGAGCGTTTCATCCGGGGATTTCTTTTCGAAGCACGGCGTGGGCTTAAGCTCAAGCACATACCCGGAAAAGAGTTTTTCCGCCTCTTTCAGACGGTAACGACGCACGCCGCTGGCCGGGTCGTGAACGGTCACGCTGCGGCTGTCGATCTTCACGATGACCACGAAATGGTTGCCGCGCCAGAAGGCGATGAGCGGCAGCTCAGACGTTTCTATTTCAGTGATTTCGCCTTTAAGCACCCGGCCAGACATATTTTTATCGCTGGCAAGGGTCATCAATTCCGCCATTGAGGTTCCCGCATCGGCGGAAACGGAAATCTCCCGGCGCAGCTGGCTGACGGAGACATGGTGGTCGTAGTGCCCCAACACCATCGCCAGGCAGGCCAGTCCACATTCGGTAAATTCATGCTGGCGAATAACAGGGGTCTTACCCTGTTTTTTATACTGAAAGAGCGAAAACATAATGATCCGTGGCTGAAATAAAAAAATGGCCCGGCAATGCGGGCCATGCGTACAACGTGCTTCTCGCTTAGGCGCTGAAGAAACCGCCGATGAAGCCGCCCACCAGGCCGAATACGCCGCCGATGGTGCCGCCCAGCGCGCCTAACATCTGGCTGCCCGCGTTATAGCCCGCGCTTGCGCCCTGAATAGCGGCAGCAAACGGATCCCAACCACCGATGATGGCCTGTGCTTTTTTGAAATCGATAACTTGCATGATACTTTTCCTGTTAACGTGAATTAGTTGTAGCTACCAACCAGCGCGCCCAGGAAGCCCATTGCGCCACCCAGAACTCCGCCAACCACACCGCCAACCATGCCCATGATGCTGGCGCCGGTGTCGTAACCCAGCTGTGCACCTTTAACCAGACCAGCGAACGGGTTTAACGCGCCGCCAATAATGTCTTTCGCTTCTACGAATGAAATCGCTTTCATTTTTATCTCCTGTAGTGATGGATCTTTAGCATGATGCTAAAGGCTAATTTCCTTTTATGAAGGAAAGCGGTTGCTACGGGCAGGTGGTCAGCGGAATGATTTTATTGCCATAAATAATCATCCGCCTTGCAGCCTGCCCGGCATTATCTATTTCCAGCCGTTGCCCCGGTGGAATATATTTTGAATTGTTGTATTGCGTACTGCACCCGACCGAGGAAACATATTTAAAATAGGTATTCCCGGTATTACTCACCACCCCGTTGCTAAACGCATAATCAAAATGTCGTGTCCATGGTCGGACAATCAAAATAGCCTCAAGCGAGACCACCACATCCGACTGGATGCGCTGGCCTTTGCGCGTGATCACCTTTGCCTGGAGCGGCGTCTCGGTGAATTTTACGCGATAGTATCGCTCTTTGTTGTCATGCGGGCCGGTATAATAAAATTTAAAACCCGCGCGTTCACCGCTCCCCAGCGTTAATTGCTTAGGCGAATACATGACTTCGCCGTCTTTTATTTCGGTTTCTTTTCCCTTCTCTTTAGGAACGTCTACCTGAATAAGCGACACGGTATAATTCTGACGCTCGCTGGTATCGTTTTTTATCGGCTGAAAAACAACTTCTCTTTCGGGAAGAAAATCAATATTCAGACTTTCGATAATTAAAGCATTTGCCCCTGTGGAAATGAAGCAATTTATTGCAAAAATAGCTAGGAATTTTCCAGTCATGGTTGATTAATTCCAGGATGCGCTAACATCTATTCTTCCCTGCGCGGTCACTTCACCAAACCAGCTATTTCCGTCATAGGTGGTTTTCGATACCGGATTATCCATAACGAACTGGAGGATCAGCGGTGTTTTCCAGACCCACATATCGGTCACGCCGGAACTCATTTTGTCCCACTCTTCCGCATGGGTGGCCGGCGCCGGGATCGACAGTACTTCGCCTTTACAGTTGTGCGCCATCAGCGTCTGGCTTTTCCCCACCAGCACGTTGCCCGGAATGGGAACCGTGAAGCCGTTGCCGCTAAAGGCGCAGTAGTCCACCCCATTCAGGCTTTGGGTAGGCCCGGTGACTTTTACCGTGACCGCAATCGCCGCATCTTTTTGCGCCCCGCTGTAGGTGATGGTGTAGGGGATCTCAATGGGCGCTTCGCCGATAATGCCTTTCCCTGAGCCGCCCAGACCGTCAGGATCGAGGGTGTAATCCGGGTTGTCTGGCACAATTTCCAGCCCGGGTTCGATCGGGTTAATCACCAGGCCGCCCCCCGGCTGGAAGCAGAAATCCGCCGCCAGCGAGCTGTTGCCGGGCGTCAGACACAGGCTGACGATATTGCCAATGTTGCTGCCGTCCCCCGCCTGCGCCACACTCAGAATTAACGCTTTCGGCAAAAAGATTTTAAGGTACGCTTTGCCGCCGTTTTTCTGCGGCGCTGCAAGGAAGGTGTTCGCCAGGACACGCGTATCGCTCAGGATACCGCCGGAGATACTATACCAGGTGTTTTCATCGAAGGTCAGCTCGGCGGCAAGCCCGGTGCCGCCGCTCATGTGCGATTGCAGCACGCTGTTGACGCGGGAAGAGGTGAGCGCCAGCCCTCCGTTGTAACCGGAGATATCTTCCCCAACAAATGTGTATTCGAGCAGGTCGCACAGGACGCCAGAGACCGTGTTACGGGTGTACTTGGTGCAGGTGGCCCCCGTTGATCCATCGACAATCGTCACCTCGCCGCTGATCGGGTCAATACCCAGGTTAAGCGCTCTGGAGTTGGTCATGGTCAGCGTGCCCACCTTGTGAAGCGTATTGGTGGTGGTCACTTTGTTGATGGAGCTGATTTGCGGCGTGGAGGTGATGGTCACTTCATCCCCTGGCGCGGCGTTGAGCAAATAGTTAAAGAACGGATCGCCCAGTACCCAGCGCCCGTATGACGTGCCGGGCTCCATCACCGGCGGCTTAACTACCATCGACGTGTCGGTATAGCTGGTCGTCGGGGTGTACCCCGTGTTGCCGCAGGACGAGGAACACGCCGTCCCTTTAAAGAACGGAGAAGCGCTGGAACCGGTCACCGAAAAGTCGATAGTTAACGCGCTGCCTGCCGGGCCGTTGAAGCTGTTGTCCGGGATGTAAGTGGCGATACCGTTATTCGTTTTCGCACTCAGGGTCGGCCACTCGCGCGAACCGTGTAAAAACGCGGTCGACGTGCTGTTCAGACTAAACAGCCCTGCGCTGTTTCCCGTACCGTTATTGTCCGGGTTATTAATGGCGAAATAGGGCAGCTCCTGCGCCTGGGCCGCCGCGCTCATCAGCAGTAAATTAAGAGCGAATATCTTTTTCATCGTCACGTTCCTGCGTTCCTTTTGCTTCCTGCCAGACGAAATCGCCTTTGTCGCAGGAGATGTCCCCAAGCCACAGCGCACCGCGGTTAGACTCGATGTCCAGGCGCACTTCGCAGACGCTGTCGTCCGGCGTGGCGATACTCAGGACAGGGTTGTTCTTATCAACGTCGATCACGAAGCGTCCGTCGTTTTCCGTCCGGGTCAGCCCGACGTGGTTTTTGATCTGCATGGCGCCAATCGGGGCCCCGTTTGCATCCACAAGACGACCAAACAGAGTGACGATTTTCTTCACCTGCGGCTTCATCACCACGGTATTGCCCGGATAAACCGTGATATGGCGACGCGCATTCGCGCCAATCTCATAGCTTTCCGTACCGGTTTCACTGTTCATCACTTCCAGGTCATAAGCCTGGTATGCCGGCAGCGACAGCCAGGTCTTATCCCCTTTGATGCGTTCTGCCCGGCCGTTAAGCTTCAGGGTCAGCGCTTCATCAGATTTGAGACCGGTACTGACAATCACCCCTGCGCTTTCGGTGCCTTTCCCGGCGGCGATGGCCTCTTTGGACCAGCCCACGCTGCCGTCACTGGTCAGCGTGGAGTTCCAGCCTTTACTCATGCCGCTCTGGACGCTGAGGATGTTGCTGTTCCACGGCGTGTCGAAGTTCACGCTGCCGCCGCCGCTTACGCTGCGATCCTGGCGGCTGTTAAAGGCTTTCGAGACGTTGGCGGTAGCCGATTTCAGGTAATCGCCTTCAAACTGGCGGCTGGCGCTGACGTTCAGCGCCGTGCCGGTATCGCGATTGTGGGAAACGCCAACCGACACGGTATTGCCGAGCGGTATAGCGAAATCGAGCATCACGTAACGATCTTTCTCTTCGTAATACCCGTCGTATTTGTTGCGCGACATTCCCACCCGCAGGCGCGCCGTACCGTAGCGACCGGCGTATAACCCCTGGGAGTAGTCCAGCTGATAGCGTTTATAGCGATAGAGGTCGTCCTCCTGGCGCATCAGGCTCAGGTTGCCCGCCGAGGGCAGACCGAACGACGGCAGGCTAAAGGAGGTGCCCCAGGTATTGCCCTTGCTCTCATAGATATCCAGGAACTTGCCACTGGAGAGCTGTTCATGGGAGTACCACACCGAGCCGATCTGCCACGGCAGGCTGAGATTCGCCCCATAGTTGGCGCGATAGGTTCCGTCGGAGGCGGCCATGGTCTGGGTATTCACCGAGAAATAGCCCGTCAGGTTCAGGGAGGCCCACAGCTCGCTGACGATGTGTTCCCGCATCATGTAGGTGGAGGCGTTCCAGTCGACCATCCCGCTGCGCTTGCTGAACGAGGCTCCCACCAGCGACATGGTGTCTTTATGTTTGGTGTCGTAATCGTAGTAGTAGGTGTTGTCCTGCTCGTTTTTGCGTTTCGCGTATTTTTTATAATTGACGACGGATTTATCGCGGCTATACATCCCGCCCCACATCTGCCAGCGCAGCGTTTCCGACACGTTGCTGGAGAACGGCTTATTTACGGTGTACATGTTACGCGACACGGTGCGGCTTCCGCTCACCACCTCAACTTCGATGCTGTAGATCCCGTAGGGCAGGCTGCTGGTGTCAATTTCATGGTTGCCGACGTCAAAGCGCTGAATGCCGATAAGCTGCCCGTCACGACGAATACGGGCCTCGCCCGCCGTGGGGAAATAGACCACCACCGGCGTCAGAGAGAGCGTGTTATCGCGTTTGCGGGAGTTGGCCTGGTTGCCCATGGAAACGCCGTAGACTTCACCGCCGGAAATCCCGCTGACGCTCGCCAGAGACTGCATCGCCCAGCCGTTCAGCATGCCTGCGGCGTAGCGCATCCCCTGATAGTCGCGCTCCCACATAACCGCATTCATCTGGGTATCGCTGCTGCTCTCGTTGACGTAGCCAGAGCCGTCGATCAGCACATGATCGACGCCCATTGAGATCCAGTTTCTCGCGTTCAGATAGCCCGACGACCAGCTGTCACCGTAGCCGCTCTCGGTGTGATACGCCCCGAGGTTGTAGGAGAACGTGCCGCTCAGGTCGTCAGACTCCGGCGCATCAATGTCCACCTCACGCGGGCGAATATTCACCCCGTAGTCGCTCTGCGACAGATTCAGCAACAGGCGCATTTTTTTCTGATCCAGCTCGAACGCGGACCCCGTACTTACCGGAATGCGCATCTGGTCATCAAACTGCTTATCGTTAATGCTCTGCAATAACGTTCTCATCTCTTTTGACAGACGAATGCCGTTATCAGACTCCTGAACCTGAACGTCCCTCAGCCCCAGCTTCAGACCTTTTGCAAAGAGCGTCACGTCACCGATACGAACATATTCGCTCGCCGTGCCTTCGTGGTTCCCTTGTTGTGCTGAGTGTGGACGCGTATTCACCAGATAGACGGGAATTTTGATCCCCTGCTCCAGCAGTGCATAAAGCGAGTCGGGAAAACGGTAATTAGCGATAACCACGGAGCTTGAGGCTGCATGCGCAAGCGCGGGCAGCGTGCCGGATGCGCAAGCCATCATCACCGGCAACACTAATTTATTTTTCACCATGCATCCTTACTTAACAGGAATGAACTGTTTCAGGTCCCATATTCCGAGATGAAAATGGTTATCCGTAACGTTGATATCCTCGATAGCGCGCGAGGTCTCTGGCATCAGGTAGAAGTTTTTGCTACACGGCGTGCCGGGGGATTCCGGATTCGGCTTCAGGCAGGTCCCGGTCGCATTGACGCGAAACGAGGTGTTCCCTTTATTGGTTATTTTTCCCGCCACATAGACGAAATCAATCTTCTTATCCCGGGGCTGAACCACCAGAATGGTGCTCACCACCGCGCGCGTCATCCCGGTGCCGTTTTTTGGCGAACCGCTGTCCACCTCTTCGCTTACCCCTTCATCCGTGAAGGTAATGCGGTAGTAACGCTCTTTGTTATCGGCGTTCCCGTGATAGTAAAATTTGACGATATTGCTGGTACCGGCGGGCATCACCATGCGCGTGGGCGTCAGCAACAGTTCGTCCACTTTCTCCGGATTAATGACGATCCCTTCATCCATTGGGCTGCTGATCCGCTGTGCGCGAACAGAAACAATACGCACGCTGTCTGCTTCGTTTTTTATTTCCTTGGCGGTGGAGTCAGCATCCGCAGAAATAATGGTGGTGACTTTTCCCACATTAATGGCCAGCGCGGAGGAAGAGATAAATAATAAAAATAAGAAGGCGGATTTGAGGTTAAACATGCTATTTCCCTAAACAGGGGCTTGCGCCCCTGGATCGATCAGGCCTTAGCCCCAGGTTGCGCGGAACGCAACAGACACGGTCCCTTCCCACAGGCTGTTGGTCAGGTCTTTGAACTCTTTCGCCGTACCGGCATTGTCCTGAGCGGAGTCAACGTAGAAGACGAATTTGTCCTGGCCGGTAATTTCGGTATCTGCCGCCGCGCCTGCGCTGGTGGTCAAGTTCCACAGGCCAGAAGAGACGCCGGTGTTAGAAGAGGAATCAACCAGCGTGGTCCATGCGGTTGATTTCGCCCCCACGGTGCCACCGATAGAGCCCAGGTCGTTACCGCCCCAACGCGCACCCACTTTCAGCTTGGTCGCTTCACCACCCACGCTGAACAGCGTGTTGTTTGAATCGTCGAGGATAGCTTCGAGTTTGAAGCTGGTCGCCGTAGAGTGATCGCCACGGATAGCCACATCAAACAGACCGGTGTCGGTGTTGAAAGATTTGGTGTTGGCGCTGTAAACAAAGTTCAGAGCACGCGTTGGCGTAACAACCAGATCGGATTCGCTGTCTTTGGTCGCGGTTGCCTGCCATGTGGCAGAAGCCGTCGTTTCTGCTGCATTAACTGCGCTCAGGGCAGAAACAGACAGCAGGGAGCCCAGAACGATAGCGTTCAGTTTGTTCATTTATTTAGTCCTTCAAAAAAGAATCCACGTGTATAAAAAGGGGAGCCCCTTTTTCGAGGCGGAGTATAGACAGCCGAAAAATAACGAGGCAATACAGAAAAATTCACTCGACGGAGAGCAACAATAAAAATATAAATAAATTTCTCGTATCTTATTGTTACGTATTGAGTAAATTACTCACTTTCCCGAGTAATAGATAAATATCGATTTTTTAATAAAGAGAAATATCAGGACGTCGGGACAGCCACACACATCATTACAGGCAACACCAGCCCCTTAATTAACCACGCATGTTTTTTTACGCTGGTAATATAGAAGAAGTTGATATTATCAAGTAACATTTCGTTTACAACGCCATCCGGCGCCGCATCATCTTCAGATTTATTCAGCTTTTTATCCTTAATATAAAAGATATTGCTTCCATCGACTTTTTCCACGCTGAGCGTGTAATTTCGGTCAATCAGGTAGCTTTTGCCCTCTTTCTTGAGCACGCCTTTATGAATAACCGTCACAACATCTTTGTTGTTAAACAGGAAAAGCGTGGTTAGCGACATATCGGTTGACTCACCCGTGGAATATGTTTTCCAGGAAATGGTATCTGACTGGCAGCCAAACCCCTCATCCTGCGTTCTGGTAAAATAGATCCATAACAACGCGATGACAGACAGCGCCAGTACGATACTGAACAGTACACTCATTTTAGTCCTTGACATATTTTAACTCCCGGTCAGGCTTCTGTAAGAAATGCAGTTCTTATAATCGTCGATACTGTCCTGCTGATAACAGATGGCCAGGAAATAATTTTCTATCTGCGACTTTTTAAACCTGGAATAGTAAGCATCTGCAACCTGATGTTGACAGTCGATATGTTGACTGGCGATGACCTCTTTTACGTGATTAAAGTAGTGCTGTCGCGGCTGATACATATTCTTATCGATCAGGTATACCGTACACCGGTCCACTTTACCGAGCAGATGCATATCAGAATCTTTCAGGCTCTCGGCATAGGAATCTCTTTGGTGCAACAGTAAAACAGCGGTGCCGATAACGGTAATCAGTAATAAGGTGCAGAGAGAAATAAAGAGTCTGTGCAGCGATATTAATTGTTTAGGCGGATCGGCATCTTTCTTATGCGCTAGCGTATCGAATGATTCAGAGGCAGATTGTTCACTAAGCGTTGAAACAACCGGCGGCCTGACCGTGTGGTGTTCAATATGCGCGGCAAGGCTAAATCCCTTGCCACGTATCGTTTTTATCAGTAAAGGGTCGCATCCTAATGTACGAAATGCTTTTCTGATTTCACTTATGGCAACATTCAGACTCACCGAAGAACCAGAGAAACCATGATCCTCCCAGACCTTCTTTATCAGGTCGTCTCTGTCGAGAGTTTTACCATTATTGATGATAAGTTCATAAAGCAGACGACCCGCCTGGTTAGATAACTTAATGGATGACTCTTCCTCTCCATTAATCATGATCATACCGGTGTCGACTTCATAAAGCATTGTAAGATCAATGAGATACTTCATATTATTATTACGCCATTGTTAAAATTATGTGCATTTGCCAGGCAATAATAAGTCTAAAGTTTGTGTGGTCAAGTCGCGTGATATTAATTGAGAGATGAATTCATAAAGCTTCATTAATTAACAATTATTAAATCATTAATAAAAATATTTGAATCAACGCATTTAGGTTAAAACATTAAAAAAAACTAACACACAAGATTATAATCTTAAACTTTAGAAATTGTTGGAATAATGTTTTGTTATGTACTTTTTTAGTGCAACATAATATCGTCAAAGCATTCTCCCGAGTCGCCATGCGTCTAGCCGGTACATCAGGGACATGTGTAGCCGATTAACATTCATTTTAAATAACACAAATCTTCATGGAGTTTATCATGTTCAAATCGATCATGACCGTATCACTGCTGGCCGCCGCTATTGCCTCTACCAGCGCAGTGGCCGCAGACAATTCGGCGGGTGGTATTATTAACTTTACCGGCGCTATTACCGATACAACCTGTACCATTAACGGCGGTAAAAGCGCAGACTTTACCGTTGCGCTTTCCCCTATTTCGGTAAAAGATGCGGGCACCACGGTTGGCCTGATCACTAAGAATAAAAAATCTATTGCGCTGACTTTCTCAGGTTGTTCACCAGCAGCCGGAACGACCGGCACCCCGCTGAAAGTGTATTTCTCCAGCGCGGATAATATTTCCACTGACGGTAAATACCTGCTGAATAACAGCGTGAACGAAAGCGATGCCAGCGTGGCACGTAATGTCGGTTTTGCGCTAGTGGAGCCAGGTTCGTCTACGCCAATTACCCTGAACCAGCCTTACACCACGGATATTATGGGTACAGCGACCGCGCCAGATTCCGAGACGCTGACGCTGGATGTTTATTATTATAAAACGAACGCCGCTGCCGCCACCGTGGGCGAGTTAAGCTCCAACGTAACGTATACCATTTCCTACCTGTAATAATGATTATTCAGGCTCTGTTTTCGCAGAGCCTGTATTTAAGGTTGCAATCATGCGCAAGGCAATTTTGCTGGCAGGCTTACTGCTAAGCACCGGTCACTCATGGGCCAATATTGTCATTAATGGCACCCGTGTCCTTTATCCTGAAAATAACAAAGAGGTGATCGTCCAGTTAATGAATACGGGCGATGCGCCCGCTCTGGTGCAATCCTGGATAGATGACGGTGATATTAATTCCACGCCGGAAACAGCCAATGTGCCGTTTTTGCTGTCGCCGCCAGTAATAAAGGTTAACGAACATAATGGCCAACAGCTTCGTATTAAAAAGCTGCCGTCCAGCTTGCCTGCGGATCGCGAATCCGTCTTTTTCCTGAATGTTCTCGACATTCCGCCCAGACCTGAAAATCTGCAAAATCAGAATACCGTTCAGCTGGCGATTAAATCCCGTATCAAACTTTTTTACCGGCCCGCTGCGCTGAAAGGCACGCTGGATGACGCTGTGGCGAAACTGACGCTCGCCGCCGAAGGCGATCGCTTTCGTATTACAAATAACAGTCCGTTCCATATTACGGTCGCCAATATTTCGCTGGGTAAAACGAAATTGCTCCAGGAGTCCCCTATGGTTTCCCCGTTTGGGCAGCTGACGGTCGCCGCAAAAAATACGGTTAAGCGCGGACAGACCTTCCAGCTGATGTATGTGGACGATCTTGGCGCGTATAAAACCCGGACTTTCACCAGTCAGTGATCGGAAAGACTCACCATGAAAATGAAACAAAACAGACTCTGTCTGCTGGCAGTCTGCACGCTTCTGCTTTCGCATAAATCAGGGGCCGTCTCGTTTGATCCCTCCCTGCTTGCTGGCGCATCCGGTGAGTCCGATCTGTCTCGCTTTTCCGAAAACAACGCCATGCCTGCCGGCAGTCAGGAGATGGATATCTACGTAAACGGCAGCTGGAAGGGACGTTATACCGTCATCTACGGCGAGCAGCGTGACGACATCCGCATTGCCTGGAAAGATGCCCGGTCGCTTGGCATCAACACCACGTCCGTGCCTGCGCCCGCCATTGCGCACGGGCAGGTTCAGCTGCGCGATCTGGTTCAGGGCGGTGAAGTCAAAACCGATACCAGCACTCTGAGTCTGGCGCTTACCGTTCCGCAGGCGGCCGTGCTGCGTACTGAAGAAGGTTACATTGCCCCCCAGTTCTGGGACGAGGGGATACCGGCGCTGATGCTCTCGTGGAACACGACCTGGTACAACACCCGCGCGAAAGGCGCTGCGAAAGACACAAATGATGATTTTTATGCCGGGCTGGATTCCGGCGCCAACCTGTTCGGCTGGCAGTTTCGCGACAGCAGCGCCTGGCGGAAAACGGCCAGCGGAGAGAGTAGCTGGCAGAATAATACCCGCTACCTGCGCCGTCCCCTGGCCTCGCTGAAATCCAACCTGACGCTGGGTGACTTTTATATTCCTGGCGATCTGTTTGATTCCCTGCGCGTGCGCGGCGTGTCGCTGGCGTCGGACATGAAGATGCGCCCAAATTCACAGCAGGGTTTTTCACCGGTGGTTCACGGCGTGGCACGGACGAACGCCCTGGTGAAAGTTATCCAGAATGGCAACGTGATCTATCAGGAGAATGTGCCGCCGGGCCAGTTTACCCTCGACAGCATTCAGCCTACCGGCTCCGCGGGCGATTTGCTGGTGGTGGTGCGTGAAGCGGACGGTTCACAGCAGTCCTTCACGGTGCCGTTTTCCGCCGTACCCGGGATGCTAAAAGAAGGGGTGAGTCAGTACAGCGTGGTGGCGGGTAAAGTGCATCAGAACACGCTCGATGCCGAACCCGCATTCATGCAGGCCACGCTGCGCTACGGGTTTAATAACCTCATCACCGGGTATACCGGGACGATTATTAGCGATAACTACCAGGCCGGGCTTGTCGGTACCGGGTGGAACCTTCCCTTTGGCGCGGTCTCGTTTGATGTCACCCACGCCAAAACCACCCTACAGGATCGCACCAGCAGCGGTCAGAGTTATCGCGTGTCGTACAGCAAATTTATCGATACCACCGCCACCAACTTCACCCTGGCGGCCTATCGCTATTCCACTAAAGGCTATTACAGCTTCAGCGACGCGCTCTATTCGCGCGAAGGGTATCAGCGCCTGAGAGCGCAGTACGACGACTATGAAGATCGGTTTGGCGTTGCGCCCGACATGTCGCTAAGCACCTGGGACGCCATGCGCGCGGCGCAGCCCAAGAATACCTTTACGCTTAACCTTAATCAGCGCCTGCTCAATAACTGGGGCACGGTGTTTGTCTCCGGCACACAGCGCGATTACTGGAACTCACAGCAAACCACGCGCGAATACCAGATGGGCTATTCCAACGCCATCGGCCGCGCCAGCTATACCCTGTCGGCCAGCCGGGTACGGAACAGGGACAGTGAAGAAGAGACGCGCCTTTACCTCTCCCTCAGCCTGCCGTTCTCGCTGTTTGATAATAATGCGTGGATCACCTCCAGCCTGACGGCCAGCGATTCGCATTACGAGCAGAGCAATATCAGCATGAGCGGGAACGCGCTGGAGTCGAACCGACTGAGCTACACCCTCTCCGGCAGTAATGCGCGGGGGGGGAAAAATGCGGCAAGCGTTAACGCCGCGTACCGTTCGAACTTCGCGACACTCGGTGGCTCTTACAGCGAATCCTCCGACTACCGCCAGACCGGGCTCAGCGGACGCGGCAGCCTGGTGGCCTACCCGTGGCACGTTCTCGCCTCAAACGAAACCGGCACAACCATGACTATCGTCGATGCGCCAAAGGCGGAGGGGCTGATGGTGAACGGCGATGAAAGCATTATGACGAACCGCGATGGCGTGGCGCTGGTGCCTTACGCCACCCCGTATCGCAAAAACGCCATTACGTTAACTGAAACTGAAAACAGCGCTGGCGCGGAAGTGATCGGCAATATGGCTAACGTGGCTCCTTACGACGGGGCGGTGAGCTATATCCGCTTTGAAACCGACAAGCGCCAGTCATGGGTACTTCATGCGACGCGCGCCGACGGCAAACCGCTGCCCTTTGGCACCGAAGTGCTGGATGAACATGGTGAATCTGTCGGGTATGTCGGACAGGCCAGCGTACTGTATATCCGTGCTGAACAGCCGCCACGCGCGCTCAACGTGCATCTCCGCGGCGGAAAGTGCGAAATCTCCTCCCCGGCCTGGGGGCTGAACAGCCCCTCATCGGTTTGCCATTAATTACGGATTATCAAAATGTTACGATCATTCATGTTCCTGCTCCTCACCAGCGTTAGCGGGATGAGCTATGCCACCTGCTCCGGCAGCAGCATCGTTTATGGCACACCGATTACCATTGATTTATCGGATAAGCTGAGCCCGGCCACGCCCACATGGACCGGCAGCTTCACCACCCAGTACAGCGGCTCGTTCAACTGTACGACGGGTAATAGCGAATTTTCTTACACGCCGATCCTCTCGACCGACAGCAAATACGCGACCATCCTCGGATTCAGCAACAACAAGTATATGGTGCGGGCGGAGATCACCAATCCCCCGGCCAATAAAACCCTGTCTGCCAGCGGTAGCCATACGGCGTCTGAGCTGAATACACCGTTTACGGTTCGCTTCACCCTCGTTAACCAGAGCGGCACCACCCTGACGGGGGATACGGCGAACATGAGCGACGTTCTGTTCGTCAGCGACATGAGCGGGTTATCTATCTGGGAAATCATCACCTGGCCAATCAATCAGGTCATCAAGATAGCGCAGTGGTTATTCAGCGGGTTCAAGTGGCCTTACGACAACCGCGATATGTTTGGTCAGCCGATGATCATCAAATACGCGCCAAAACTGACTACCTGTTCCTTTGATAATGCGGGGCTGACCGTGGCGCTGCCGACGCTCGGCATTCCCCAGCTCAGTGCATCCTCACAGCCGGGGCTGACGCCTTTTTCACTGAACATGAGCTGTCAGAACGTCGGGGTTAATGGCAATTCCGATCGGGCAATTGAGATGTTTCTGTCCAGCACGCAGCTGCTTTCGACCGACAGCTCGGTGCTGATCGACAGCAGCAGTAGCGCGGCGCAGGGCGTGGGGCTCCGCCTGATAAAACGTGACGCCCCGCAAACGCCGGTGACCTTCTCTACCTCGACCACCAGCCGTGGCAACGCCACAATGATCTTCAGCGTGGCGGCTGGCGCGGCGCTGGACGAACATTTCACCCTTCCGATGGCGGCGTACTATTACGTGTGGGCACCCGCCCAGGTGAGCCAGGGTAAGATCAATACATCGGCTACGCTGAATATTATCTACCCCTGATGTGGACTATTCCTCCATCTTTCCAACCGCCTGCACATACTTAATCAGTTCGCTGTGGTTGGAAAGATTCAGCTTTTTCATCGCATTATGCTTCTGCGTCGCAATAGTACTGACCGAACGGTTTCGATGACGGGCAATCTCCGTCGTTGAAAATCCTTCCACAATAAGATGAAGCACCTCCCACTCTCTGGCCGAGAGGATGGAGCGCGCCCGGGAGCCGGACCGCATTACCCGCCTGAGCCACGAAGAGATCGACGGTTTTTGCCCGTCCGCCATGAGCAACGCGGGTAATTCCTTTTTCAGTTCAGTCAATTCATCCTGCTGACTGATGGTTAATTCAAATTTCATCTCCAGAACTTTTTTTAACAGCCCGTAAGGCAGCTCGGGCACCAACAGAACACGCCTGACGTGATGGGTTTTACATAAAGATGTAAAACGGCTGCTGACCTCCGCACTCCACTCTTTATGATTAAGCAGATAATTAAATTCAGTGAAGAAAACATCCACGCTATTATCCGCCACCGCCGCCAGCGCCTGTTCTGTGGAATCGACCTGAGTAATGTTCAGTACGTAATCGGGTAAAAGATCCTGGAGCGCCCGGAATATTATCTCTTTAAATATATTTATTTTATAAAACACCATTACCCTTACGATACGTTCAGTATTATTCATGTCTTTTCTAAATTCTCGTGACCGGAGGAAAATGATAATAGTTTATGTACTCACCACTCACAACCTCTTCGCGCCAGGATTTTATCCTTCTCAGGCCCAAAAATCTGAACAAGGACATTAAATTTATAGAAAAAATTCTATTTTATTCTGCACGCCGTTTCCTCTCGCAGATTAAGCCCTGTCGATAATCCTGCCACGATCACAACTTTTCTCACAGAAACAGCAATAACCCACTGATAAAACAGTGTATCAACTCCATTAATCAACTACCTGACACTTAATATCCACTCCTTTACAGAATAAAAACCTGTCATGAATATTATAAGAAGATTAAAACAATTACATATACCATTAAAACCATTTTTCAATTTTATCTTCTTCTAATAATTGGCATCAGCTTTACTCGCCGGTTTGTATTGGCTTACATTGATGCCATCGCATCGCGTTATTTAAAAAAGTGCTCGCTATTCTTTTAATAAGAGAGTGCGAACCGCCATTTTCTCTTATATGGACTGTTTACTCAGCGAAAGGAGAATGCCAATGCAAAATAAAAAAACAATTCACGTTGCCGTTGTTGACAGCTGCGAATTCACGATGATTGGCCTGCAATCGCTTGGAAAGCGTGAGCCTGATGAAAAACACGACGTTATTTTCCATGGGTTTACCCATATCGAAGAACTTGCTATGAGTGAACAACTCTTTGATATCATCATTTATGATCCGTTGAATACGCGTCATTTCCGGGTGACGACAAATGACGACATTCTCTGCATTAAACAGAAACAAGTGACGGCGAAGATCTATATCTATTCGTTATCCGCCGGCTATTTGAAATTCAAACATGTTGATGGGGTCATCAGCAAAAGAGTCTCCCTGGGGGATATCAAAGCGCTGTGGCAAATACTGATGAGCCAGACGCCGCAAGAGTCTGGCCGTTACAACGTAGGCATGACGACCCGCTTACGCACCCCGGCGAGGCTGTCCAGCGAGGAGGCCAGCGTATTGCGCGGCTATTCCTGTAATCTCAAAACCAAGCAAATCGCCCGTCAGCTGGGGTGTAACGTCAGGCTGGTTTACTTTTATAAGAACAACGCCATGAACAAGCTTAAAGCCGTGCGTGGCCCCTCGTTTTACCAGAGCATTCGCTGGATCCTGAATTAAGAATTTGACCGTGTGTCGTTTGCCTTTTGTTCCCGTGTCCGCGGGAACCTTTTTTTCATTTCCTGAAGGCTGTTCCATGTATACCGTTCTTCCCTCTCCCCTGTTGCAACGTATCTCAGGGCTGCGCTTCCAGCCGCTTGTCGATCTTCATTCGGGCCAGGTGTTCGCGCATGAAGTTCTCGTGGAGATCCATAACGTCAATCTTGAGGTGCTGTTTGCCTCGCTGCCCTCGCGCAGCGCGCTGCAAATCTGCTTCTGGCAGGCCAACACCCTGTTACAGATACCCGCCCGGGACGCTTACTGGCTAAACCTTCCGGCAGAACACCTTCTCGACGAACGCGCTATCCGGTTGTTGCTGGCGTTACGCCATCAGCAGCGGTTAACGATTGAAATTCAGGATCCCCTGACCATCACACGGCTGAGCGAGGCTGAGCAACGTCGTTTTCATGCCACGCTTGTTCGGTTAAAAGAGGCGGGATGGCAAATCTGGCTGGACGATTTAACCCGGGAGTTGGCTGAGGCGTTCGCGCGGCTTGCGCTACCGCTGGATGGGGTAAAAATTGACCGTTCAGCACTGCGCGAGCGCGCGCCGCTTGCCCCGTTTGTGCAGGAGGTCAGGACAGGTATCGCGCAATCAATTCTTATCGAAGGCATCGAGAATTCGCGGGATCTGGCGCGCGCCCGCGCGTCCGGCGCACAGTCTGGCCAGGGTTTTCTGTGGCCCGAAAGCCGAACCGATGCCCGCGTAACGCTTTGACGGCCAGCGGAGCGCTGGCCTTTTTACCGGGGCTTACCAGCCCGGCACCGCGCCACCGTTAAAAAGGGTCTCTGCCGCTTTCGCCACTTCCGGCGACTGATAGGACTGGATAAATTCCTTCACGTTTTCAGCGTCTTTGTTGTCTTCACGCGTGACCACAATATTCACATAGGGTGAGTTTTTGTCTTCAATAAAGACGCTGTCGTGTACCGGAGACAGCCCCGTTTGCTGGAGATAGGTGGTACTGATGATGGCCACATCCACTTTCGGATCGTCCAGCACGCGCGGCAGCTGCGCCCCTTCCAGCTCCATAATCTGTAAGTTTTTCGGGTTCGCGGTAATATCCAGCGCCGTTGGCAGCAGGCCAACATCCGGTTTAAGGGTAATCAGCTTCTCTTTTTGCAGCAGCAACAGCGCGCGACCAAGGTTGGTGGGATCGTTTGGAATCGCAATGGTTGCGCCGTCCTTCAGCTCAGACACCGATTTAATCTTTCGGGAGTAACCCGCCATCGGGAAGACGAAGGTATTGGCCACGGCGACCAGCTTGTAATTGTGCGCCTTGTTATCTTCTGCAAGGAAAGGGCGATGCTGGAAGACGTTGGCGTCCAGTTCGCCCTGGTTGGTGGCATCGTTGGGTAGCAGCGAGCCGCTAAAGCCCACCAGCTCAACATCCAGACCGTATTTCTCCTTTGCCACCTTTTTGGCGACTTCCGCCACGTCCTGCTCAGCGCCATTGATTACGCCGACTTTAATGTGTCTGGCATCATTGCCGCCCTGGTCACAGCCCGCGAGCAGCAGGCCAGTCAGGAGAAGCACACCCATTCGAAGTTTCACGAGACAGTTCCTTTTGAAAGACGTTTTGAAGACTATATCGACAACGAGACGGCAGGCTAAAAAACGAAAAGGAATCAGTAAGACGGTTAAGTTATATGCGGCCTGTTGCCGGGTGGCGCTGCGCTTACCCGGCCTACGTGACGGGGGAAGTGTAGGCCCGGTAAGCGTAGCGCCACCGGGCGATGGGCATCAGGCTACGGTAGTCCAGGCGCAAGCAGAACCGCTAACCTCACGCCTGCCGACGCAGCGGCGCTTCGCGCAAAAACCACGACAACACAAACGCCAGCACCATAATCCCCGCCGCCAGCATGAACACCGCATGGATCGCCGAGCCGAACGCATCCAGATAGTCCAGACGCAGGGCATCAGGCAGATGGTGTATGGCAACGGGATTAAGTTCACGCGGCAGTTCCGCCCCTTCAGGCAGCCTGTCGATCAGACCTGATTGCAGAATATGGGTGAACACCGCGCCAAACAGCGCAACGCCAATCGCCCCGCCAATGGAGCGGAACAGCGTCACCCCAGACGTCGCGACGCCGTATTGATCGGCTGACACGCTGTTTTGCACCGCCAGCACCAGCACCTGCATCACCAGTCCCAGCCCCATGCCCAGCACGCCGGTAAACAGGTAAAGCTGCCAGGTTGGAGAGGTGATTGAAATGCGCGTCAGTAACATCATCCCCACCACGCCGAGCAGCGTGCCGAGGATCGGGAACAGACGATATTTCCCGGTACGGCTGATGATGCGCCCGCTGATGATGGAGGTGAGCAACAGCCCCCCCATCAGGGGGATGAGCTGCAAACCGGCCTGCGTCGGCGTGGCGTCTTTTACCACCTGTAAATAGAGCGGCAGGAAAGTGACGGAGCCAAACAGCGACATGCCGATAATAAAACCGATCAGGCTACAGAGCAGGAAGCTGCGGTCGCGGAAGAGCGACAGCGGGATAATCGGCTCCCACGCCAGCCGCTCTTCGTAGATAAACCCGGCGATCCCCGTCAGGCCGAAGGCCAGAATACACCACAGCTGCGGGTCGCTCCATTGGCGGATCGTCCCGCCCTCGGTGGTAAACAGAATGATGCACAGCAACGCCATGCTGAGGTAAATCGCCCCCAGGTAGTCAATCTCATGCTTGCTGCGCCGCGCGCTGCCGTGGAAAACCGCGCCAATCACCAGCAGGGCAAACAGCCCCAGCGGCAGGTTGATGTAGAAAATCCAGCGCCAGGATGCGTGCTGAACGATAAACCCGCCGATCAGCGGCCCTATCACCGTCGCCAGGCCAAACACGCCGCCAAACAACCCCTGATAGCGACCCCGATCGGCAGGCGGGATCACGTCCGCCACGGCAGCCATGCTGATCACCATCAGACCGCCGCCCCCCAGCCCTTGCAGGGCGCGCATCAGCACCAGCTGGGTCATGTTCTGCGCCAGACCGCACAGCGCGGACCCTACAAGGAACAGCACAATCGCGATTTGCAGAACGATTTTTCGGCCAAACAGATCGCCGAATTTGCCGTACAGCGGCACCACGATGGTCGAACTGAGGATATAGGCCGTTACCACCCACGAGAGTTTATCCAGCCCGCCCAGCTCACCCACGATGGTCGGCAGCGCGGTGGAAACAATGGTCTGATCCAGCGCCGAGAGCAGCATCACCAGCAGGAGTGCGCTGAACAGCAGCTTAATCGACGGCGCCTTTTTCGCAGGTTGAGTCATTACGTCGGACTCCATAAGACATCACTTGAAATTAATTAATCGTATAATTAATATTTGTGGAAGTGATGAATAAGATCAAGAGATACGGTGACCATGTCAGCACAAAAGGACAATTCTGAACCCCGCCGCCCCGGTCGGCCACGCGGCGGCAAGCGCGTTACCGCCAGCCGTGAACAGCTGCTGGATATCGCCCTGAATCTCTTTTCCCGCCAGGGGATCGCCAATACGTCGTTGAACGCTATTGCCCGCGAAGCAGGCGTGACGCCCGCCATGCTGCACTACTACTTCAACTCCAGAGAACAGTTGCTGGATGCGATGATTGAGGAGCGCTTCCTGCCGTTACGCGAGCGGATCGGGGCGATTTTCGCCGACAACCGGGATTCGCCGGTGGATGCCCTGACGGAAATGGTCAGGGTGCTGGCCGAACTGGCGGAAAAGTATCGCTGGTTTGCCCCGCTGTGGATGCAGGAGGTGATTGGCGAGATGCCGGTACTGCGCACCCATTTGCAGGCACGCTTTGGCGATGAGAAATATCACACCACGCTGGCAACCATCAAAGGCTGGCAGCAGGAAGGAAAGCTGAATCCGGCGCTGGCCCCCGAACTGCTGTTCACTACGCTGCTGAGCCTGGTGCTGGTGCCGTTCTCCCGCATGCGCAATGACGAGAGGCTTAGCGCCCTCTCGCCGGAGATCGTGGTGCGCCACGTGTTAGCCGTGATAGGCACCGGGATCGGCGGTTAAAGATTTTTGGACAGATAGTGTCTCTGCATTCCCTGATAAGGGTAATCCTGCAAGGACATCTGCACCTGATAACCCTGTTTTTCATAGAACGGACGCGCCTGGAAGCTGACCGTATCCACCAGCGCGTGACGACAGCCTTTGCGACGGGCCTCCTCTTCAGCCGTTTTGATAAGCTGGCTTCCCACACCCGTACCCCGCACGCTGTCACTGACCCACAGATAGTCGATGTTCAGCCAGTCGCCTTTCCGTACGCCGATTAACCCGCCCAGCATGACGCCATTGTCGTCTCGCATATATACGCCAATATCGCCACTAAACGTCGCCAGATCTAAATACTGCGCGTTATAGGCTCTTAGCCCCGTTAATAATTCTTCTTTTTCTTCAGCCGTGACTTTATCTGTAATGCTCAGGTGCATAAATCTCTCCTTATTTTCAGCGCAATCTGAATATCTCACAGCTTAACCTTCATAAAAACTCCTTATTTCCTCCATTGTTTAAACAAGGAAATATTCATTCAATATGTAAATAAAAAAAACCTTTCCAATAGGCTCCGAAAACGTATAATGAGAACGATCATTCTCACTTTTTACGGTAGCCGACGATGAGCACAAAGCTGGAAGAACGACAAAAACTACGGCAGGACGAAATCATCACCGCCGCGCGCCGCTGCTTTCGCGCCAGTGGATTTCACGCTGCCAGCATGTCGCAGATCGCCAGCGAAGCCAGGCTCAGCGTCGGACAAATCTATCGCTATTTCAGTAACAAAGACGCGATCATTGAAGAGATGATCCGGCGCATTATCGACTCACGTATTGAGGAGATGCAGGGCAAAACCCTGGTTGAAGGGATGCCGCAGGCGCTTGCCTGGCGCCAGACGCTTAACGAAGATGATGACGCGCTAATGCTCGAAATGTCCGCAGAGGCCACGCGCAATCCGCTGGTGGCAAACATGCTGATCGAAGCCGAAGCCCGCATGTTCGCCAACGCCTGTGAGCACCTTAAAAAGCAGTTCCCCCACCTGAGCGATGAGCATATTCGCTGCTGCGTGGAGATTACCGCTGTGATGATCGAAGGCACGATTTACCGTCGACTCACGCCTTTAAAAGTACCGTCAGAACAATTAGAGCCCATATACCAGAATATTTTAAATATGCTTTTCTCTGCGAAGTAATCGCATGTGAATAATTAGCGGAAATAATTAATTTCCCTTTTTTCATTTCTGGCTCTGCCAGAGATGCGGGATCGCTGTGCTTTTAATTAGCCCTCCTCCCTGTTAAGCGATTAACAGGGCAGGCTTCGTTCACCCTGGAAAAAGATTATGAAAACCATAACAACCTCCATCGCAGCATTACTCCTCCTGACAGGGTGCGATAATGCGCAAACATCTGCTCCTCAACGTCCTCTTCCGGAAGTGGGGATTGTCACACTCATGAGCCAGCCGGTGTCCGTCGTTAGCGAGCTGACCGGCCGCACCGCCGCCGCGATGAGCGCCGAAGTGCGCCCTCAGGTGGGCGGCATTATTCAGAAACGGCTCTTCACCGAAGGCGATACGGTCAAGGCCGGGCAGGCGCTGTATCAGATCGATCCTTCCAGCTACCGCGCCGCTTATAATGAAGCTGCCGCCGCACTGAAACAGGCGCAGGCGCTGGTGCAGGCCGACTGCCAGAAAGCCCGACGCTATGCGCAGCTGGTGAAGGACGACGGCGTATCACGTCAGGATGCGGAAGACGCGAAGTCCACCTGTGCGCAGGACAAGGCCAGCGTCGAGTCAAAGAAAGCCGCGCTGGAAAGCGCCCGCATTAACCTCAACTGGACCACCGTCACCGCGCCGATTGCCGGACGTATCGGCATCTCCTCTGTGACTCCTGGCGCGCTGGTGACCGCCCAGCAGGATACCGCGCTGGCCACCATTCGCGGGCTGGACAGTATGTACGTCGATTTAACCCGTTCCAGCGCCGATCTGCTGCGTTTACGCAAGCAAACCCTCGCCAGCAACAGCGATACGCTGAACGTGTCGTTGATTCTCGAAGACGGCAGCAGCTACAGCGAAAAAGGCCGCCTGGCGCTGACCGAAGTGGCGGTGGATGAGTCTACCGGCTCAGTTACCCTGCGCGCCGTCTTCCCGAACCCGCAGCATCAGCTTCTGCCGGGCATGTTCGTCCGCGCCAGAGTGGATGAAGGCATCATGAATGACGCGATCCTCGCCCCGCAGCAGGGCATCACTCGCGACGCCAAAGGCACCGCCACCGCGCTGGTGGTGAACGCCAGCAACAAGGTCGAACAGCGTCAGCTGGAGACGGGTGACACCTACGGCGACAAATGGCTGGTGCTGAGCGGTTTGAAGGCTGGCGATAAGCTGATTGTGGAAGGCACCGATAAAGTCACCGCCGGGCAGGAAGTGAAAGCTGAAGAGATGAAAACCAACGGAGGAAACGCCTGATGTTTTCCCGTTTCTTCGTGCGTCGCCCGGTCTTTGCCTGGGTTATCGCCATTCTCATCATGCTCGCCGGAATGCTGGCGATCCGCACGCTGCCCGTTGCGCAGTACCCGGACGTGGCTCCGCCGTCGATCAAAATCTCCGCCACCTATACCGGTGCCTCCGCACAGACGCTGGAAAACAGCGTGACGCAGGTGATCGAGCAGCAGCTCACCGGGCTGGATAACCTGCTCTACTTCACCTCCACCAGCAGCTCGGACGGGTCGGTGAGTATTAACGTCACGTTTGAACAGGGAACCGATCCGGACACCGCTCAGGTACAGGTGCAGAACAAAGTCCAGCAGGCGGAATCGCGCCTGCCGACCGAGGTGCAGCAGTCCGGGATCACCGTCGAAAAATCCCAGAGCAACTTCCTGCTGATCATGGGCGTATATGACAAAACCGACACCGCCAGCAGCTCGGATATCGCCGACTGGCTGGTGAGTAATATGCAGGATCCGCTGGCGCGCGTGGATGGCGTCGGTAGCCTACAGGTGTTCGGTGCAGAATACGCGATGCGCATCTGGCTCGACCCGGCGAAGCTGGCGTCGTACTCGCTGATGCCCTCCGACGTGCAGAGCGCGATTGAAGCGCAGAACGTGCAGGTTTCCGCCGGTAAAATCGGCGCGCTGCCCTCGTCGAACGCCCAACAGCTGACCGCCACCGTCCGCGCTCAGTCGCGTCTGCAAACGGTCGATGAGTTCAAAAAGATCATCGTCAAGAGCCAGTCCAACGGTGCGGTGGTGCGCATCAGCGACGTCGCGCGCGTGGAGATGGGCAGCGAAGATTACACCGCCACCGCGAAGCTGAACGGCCACCCGGCGGCGGGTATGGCGGTGATGCTCTCACCGGGCGCCAACGCGCTTAACACCGCCACGGCGGTAAAAGATAAGATCGCCGAGTTCAAAAAGTCGATGCCGGAAGGCTACGACGTGGCCTACCCGAAAGACAGCACCGAGTTCATCAAGATCTCCGTTGAGGACGTGATTCAGACCCTGTTCGAAGCCATTATCCTCGTGGTGGTGGTGATGTACCTGTTCCTGCAAAACATCCGTGCGACGCTGATCCCGGCGCTGGCGGTGCCGGTGGTGCTGCTGGGCACCTTCGGCGTGCTGGCGCTGTTCGGTTACTCCATCAACACCCTGACGCTATTTGCGATGGTGCTGGCGATAGGGCTTTTGGTGGATGACGCCATCGTGGTGGTGGAAAATGTCGAGCGTATTATGCGCGACGAAGGGCTGCCCGCCCGGGAAGCGACCGAAAAATCGATGGGCGAAATTTCCGGCGCGCTGATCGCCATTGCGCTGGTGCTCTCTGCGGTATTCCTGCCGATGGCCTTCTTCGGCGGCTCTACCGGGGTCATTTACCGCCAGTTCTCGGTCACCATTATTTCGGCGATGTTCCTCTCCGTGGTGGTGGCGCTGACCCTGACGCCCGCGCTGTGCGGCTCGATCCTGAATCACACCGCTCCGCACAAAAAGGGCTTCTTCGGCGCGTTTAACCGCTTCTACAGTAAGACCGAGCACAGCTATCAGAACAAGGTGCTGCGCGCCCTGCGCCGTTCCGGTGGCATGCTGGTGATCTACGCCCTGCTCTGCGGCGCGATGGGGTTCGCCATGCTAAAACTGCCGGGCAGCTTCCTGCCAACCGAAGACCAGGGTGAAATCATGGTGCAGTACACCCTGCCTGCCGGCGCAACCGCGGTGCGTACCGCCGAGGTAAGCCGCCAGGTACGCGAGTGGTTCCTCACCAAAGAGAAAGCCAATACCGACGTGATCTTCACCATTGAAGGCTTCAGCTTCAGCGGCAGCGGCCAGAACGCCGGGATGGCGTTCGTCTCCCTGAAAAACTGGTCAGAGCGCAAAGGCGATGAGAATACCGCCCAGGCCATTGCCCTGCGCGCCACGCAGGAGCTGAGCACCATTCGGGATGCCACAATTTTCGCCATGACGCCCCCGGCGGTGGATGGTTTAGGCCAGAGCAACGGCTTTACCTTTGAGCTGATGGCCAGCGGCGGCACCGACCGCGACGCGCTGCTGAAACTGCGTAACCAGCTGATTGGCGAAGCCAACCAGGACAACTCGCTGCACGCCGTGCGCGCCAACGATCTGCCGCAGATGCCGCAGCTTCAGGTGGATATCGATAACAACAAAGCCGTGTCGCTGGGGCTGTCCCTGAGCGACGTCACCGACACCCTCTCCAGCGCCTGGGGCGGGACCTACGTGAACGACTTTATCGATCGCGGCCGCGTGAAAAAGGTCTACATCCAGGGCGACAGCGACTATCGCGCCGTGCCGTCGGATCTCAACAAGTGGTATGTGCGCGGCAGCGACAGCACCATGACACCGTTCTCCGCCTTCGCCACCACCCGCTGGGAGTACGGCCCGGAAAGCCTGGTGCGCTACAACGGCTCGGCGGCGTATGAGATTCAGGGCGAAAACGCCAGTGGCGCCAGCTCCGGCACGGCGATGAGCAAAATGGAGCAGTTGGCAAACAGCCTGCCGTCCGGCAGCACATGGGCGTGGAGCGGTTTGTCGTTGCAGGAAAAACTGGCGAGCGGCCAGGCGATGAGCCTTTATGCCCTCTCGATCCTGGTGGTGTTCCTGTGCCTGGCAGCGCTGTATGAGAGCTGGTCAGTACCGATTTCGGTCATCATGGTGATCCCGCTAGGGGTGCTGGGCGCGGCGGTTGCCGCCTCCCTGCGCGGCCTGAACAACGACGTCTATTTCCAGGTGGCGCTGCTGACCACCATCGGTCTGTCGTCGAAGAACGCCATTCTGATTGTCGAGTTTGCCGAAGCCAAAGTGGCCGAAGGCTACTCCCTGACGCGCGCCGCCCTGCGGGCCGCCCAGACGCGTCTGCGTCCGATCATCATGACCTCGCTGGCGTTTATCGCAGGCGTGACGCCGCTGGCGATTGCCACCGGCGCCGGGGCCAACAGCCGCGTGGCGATCGGTACCGGTATTATCGGCGGGACGCTGGCCGCGACGCTGCTGGCCATCTTCTTTGTTCCTTTATTCTTTGTACTGGTGAAACGTCTGTTCTCCGGTAAGCACGCAAACCGGAGGTCATAATGTTTCGTGTAACCGTATTAACGTTAGCGCTGCTGAGCGCGGGCTGTGTGTCATTAGATCCCACGTATCAGCGCCCGGACGCCCCCGTCCCGGCGACGTTGCCTGGCGCCCATGGCGAAGCCAACGCCGTGGTGAGCCAGTGGCAGCAGGTGATGAATGATGCGCGGTTGAAAAGCGTGGTGACGATGGCGCTCAACAGCAACCGCGACGTGCAAAAAGCGATTGCGGATATCGACGCCGCCCGTGCCCAGTATGGCGAAACGCGCTCGTCCCTGTTCCCGACGGTGGACGCGGAACTGAGCCACACCCGCAGCCGCACGCTGGCGAGCGGTGTCGCGACAAGTGACGAAGCCAACGGCGCGGTCTCCAGCTTCGAACTGGATCTGTTTGGCCGCAACCAGAGCCTGTCGCGTGCCGCGCGTGAAACCTGGCTTGCCAGCGAATTCACCGCGCAGAACACGCGCCTGACGATGGTCAGCGAGCTGACCACGGCCTGGGTGACGCTGGCGGCGGATAACAGCAATCTGGCGCTGGCGAAGTCCACCCTGGAGAGCGCCGCAAACTCACTCAAGATTGTGAAGCGCCAGCAGGAAGTAGGCGTGGCAGCGGCAACGGACGTCAGTGAAGCGATGGCGGTTTACCAGCAGGCGCGCGCCAGCGTGGCGAGCTACCAGACGCTGGTGATGCAGGACAAAAACGCTCTCAACCTGCTGGCGGGCGATACGGTGCCCGAGAACCTGCTACCCGGCACGCTGGAGAGCCTGAGCGACAACGCCATCACGCTGATCCCGGCGGGCGTTAGCTCCAGCGCGCTGCTGCGTCGTCCGGACATTCAGGAGGCGGAACACAACCTGCTGAGCGCCAACGCCAACATCGGCGCGGCGCGCGCCAACTTCTTCCCGACCATCTCGCTCACCGCCAGCGCGGGCGTCGGCAGCGATTCGCTGTCGTCCCTGTTCAGCCACGGGATGAAGGTCTGGTCGTTTGCACCTTCCATCACCCTGCCGCTGTTCAGCGGCGGCAACAATATGGCGCAGCTGCGCTATGCGGAAGCCGAGAAAAAAGGGTTAATTGCGACCTATGAGAAAACCATCCAGAGCGCGTTCAAGGACGTGGCCGACGCGCTGGCGCGGCGCGAAACGTTGAGTGAACAGCTTGATGCCCAGCGCGAATACGTGGCGGCGGAGCAAAAAACGCTGGATGTGGCGACACGCAGTTACAAGGCTGGCGCGGGTGATTATCTGACGGTACTCACCGCGCAGCGGTCGCTGTGGTCGGCGCAGGAATCACTGATTGCCTTGCAGCAAACCGACCTGGAAAACCGCATCACGCTGTGGCAGTCGCTGGGCGGCGGGATACAGTAACATCACTGCCGGGCGGCGCAACGTTGCCCGGCCATCAGAGTAAATACCTATGGCAAAACTCTCTTTTTCTTTCGCGGCCATCCTTGGCCTGCTGACGGCGATCGGGCCGCTGTGTTCCGATTTTTATCTTCCGGCTCTGCCGGAGATCGCCACCCAGCTCAACACCTCCACAACGCTGACGCAGCTTTCTCTTACCTCGGCGCTGATTGGTCTGGGGCTGGGACAACTCTTTTTCGGCCCACTAAGCGATCGCATCGGACGTAAAACGCCGCTGCTGTTCTCACTTTTGCTGTTTGTACTGGCTTCAGTGCTTTGTGCCAGCACGCAGAATATTTACGCCCTGATCGGCTGGCGATTTGTGCAGGGCGTTGCCGGGGCGGGCGGCTCCGTACTTGCCCGCTCCATCGCCCGCGATAACTATCATGGCACGATGCTAACGCAGTTTTTTGCCCTACTGATGACGGTCAACGGCATCGCGCCCGTGGTGTCCCCGGTACTCGGTGGCTATATCGCGTCGCATTTCGACTGGCGGATGCTGTTCTGGGTAATGGCAGGGGCGGGTCTGGCGCTGCTGATCGCCTGCCAGCTTTTTATCCGCGAGTCCCTCACAGAGAAACAGGGCAGGGGATCGCTGACGCAAACAGCCAGGACGGTACTTAAAAATCGTCGCTTTATGCGCTACTGCCTGATCCAGGCCTTCATGCTGGCGGGGCTGTTCGCCTATATCGGGGCATCCTCCTTTGTGATGCAAAACGAGTATGGCCTGAGCGCCATGCAGTTCAGCCTGCTGTTCGGTGTGAACGGTATCGGCCTGATCGTCTCAGCGCTGATTTTCTCCCGTCTGGCACGCCGCCATCTGGCGGAAAGATTGATGCGAACAGGCCTCGTTCTGGCGGTGTCCTGCGCGGGGCTGACGTTGCTCTTTACGTGGATGCAGCTTTCCGTTCCGGCACTGGTTGCACTCTTTTTCACCGTCGCCTTTAACAGCGGGATCAGCACCCTTGCGGGTTCAGAAGCGATGAGCGCAGTCGACATGAAGGAGTCCGGCACAGCGTCAGCCATTCTGGGCATGCTGATGTTTTTATTCGGCGGGATCGCAGCGCCTCTCGCGGGTATTGGCGGAGAAACGATGCTGAAAATGAGTCTCGCGGTGTTAGTAAGCTATGGCATTGCACTGGCGATCGGATCTCGCACGCAGAATGCGTAAATTCATACTTTTGGCTTGAATCGCGTTGATGAATGTAACGATATATTTCAGGGGAAGCATGTGACTTTCAAAGGAGGTTTCGATGAAATCTGCACACCTGGTTTGCCTGCTCGTTTGCCTGATTTTCGCTGCGTTTGTTCACGCGCAGGAGAAGAGCGCTCCGGAGAAAGAGGCGCAAATAAAACAGCAGGTCCTGAAAGATGTGAAGAAAACCTGTACCCCGCAGAAAAAGCAGAGCGATAAGGCCTGGCAGGCGATGATTTTGTCGTCTGAGGCCAATCAGCTGCTGATCAAAAACGCCATCACCGCCGTGAAGCGTGACAACCTGGACGCCTACTGGGATGCAGTCAGTCAGGTGGATTGTATGGAAGATTACTGAGGGTTGAGCGCCGGGTGGCGCTGCGCTTACCCGGCCTACATCACACGTTTAACGCTTCCGCACATCCGGAATAATCAAATCCCCGCGCAGAACGTAGGACCCGAGCATCTGCGTTTTCTCTGTCAGCCAGCTCACGATGCGCGCCGCCATGGCGTCCATGGAATACTCAATGGCCGGGATCACCGGAATACCCGGCAGATGCAGCGAACCGCCGAGGCTGAAAACCATGATGTCTTCCGGTACCGATTTATTAAACGCCTGTAACTGCGGGATCACCCGCTGGGCTTCCTGCTCATCCGCCACCAGCAGCGCGTTGAAGTTCAGCGTGGACGCGTTGTTGAGTAATTCCTGAAGCGCAACGGACGATGAAGTTGCGTCCATAAACACGAGGTTGCGATTAAAGGGCAGGAAGTTTTTCTCCAGCGCATGTTTATAACCCAACAGCACCTGATCGGCAAAGCCGCTGCCGTGCGGGTGGATGAGCGCTATCTGGCGACGCCCCTGGCTGGTGAGATAGTTGCAGGCCGTTTCAGCCGCGAACGCGTGATCGAACTGTATGCTGTTGGCGTTATCGGCTTCCATACAGTCGACCAGAATCACGTTGTCCATGTCCACGTCCAGCGGGAAACGCGCGCCAATCACCAGAATGTCATCACATAAGCCGCAGGAGAGTTCTTCAAGGGCGTTCATCACTTCTGTTTTCGTGTGTGCGAAACGCAGCAGCAGATGTTTTTGATGCTGGCTGAGGTGTTTTTCCAGCGCGTACAGGTAACCGGTGGTCTGGTTAATGTTTTCCTGCGCGCAAATTACCCCAATGCAGCCCGTCGACTGGCTGAGCAGCGACTGGGCGATCACGTTGGGACGATAGTTCAGCTCGTCCACCGCTTTCAGAACAGCCTGGCGGCTGGCTTCTTTAACGCCACGCGACCCGCTCAACACCCGTGATACCGTGGCTTTGGACACCCCGGCCAGACGCGATACATCGTTGATTGTAGACATCTCTCTCCCCTGTCAGACGCAACTGGCGTCTGTAATTTCCATCACCGCTACGGCTCACATTATAGCCAGAACGGAGTATATCCGTTTCCGTTTTCCATGGAAACCGATTTTCCGTTTCCACTCAATTTGATGCCAAAACAGCCAAATTATGTGACCCACATCCGGTTAATTAGCCTCATAAGTAAGGGATCTTGATGGTTGTCACACTTCTGTCTTTTATAAATGGAAACCGGTTTCCGTATCATGTCCAATCATCCTCGCAATAACTTTTTACATTTTGAGGATGGTTGTCGATGTTCAAGATTATGCTGTGCTGCTCTGCCGGGATGTCCACCAGCCTGCTGGTCAGCAAAATGATCGATGTTGCAAAAGAACGGGGCTTGCCCGTGAAGATAGATGCGTATGGCGTATCCGAATTTGATACGCAGTTTCCGCACTATCAGGTGGTGCTTCTCGGACCGCAAGTGAAATACATGTTAAAGACACTCTCAGACAAGGCAGCGACGCAAGGCATTCCGGTGCAGCCCATCGACATGATGGATTACGGCATGCAGCGTGGCGATAAAGTACTGGACTATGCTCTGTCGCTTATCGAAGCGGCACACTAAAAGGTGTTCACATGAGTTCGTTATATCAATCTATGGTCGCGGTCATTGAGCAATCAATTACCCCGCTGGCCGCGAAGCTGGGTCAGCAAAAGTATGTGATTGCCATCCGCGACGGCTTTACCGCCGCGCTGCCGTTTATGATCATCGGCTCGTTTATGCTGGTGTTTATCTTCCCGCCGTTTTCGGCGGATACCACCAACAGCTTCGCCCGCGGCTGGCTGGATTTCTCCGAGACCTACCGCGAACAGCTGATGCTGCCGTTTAACCTCAGCATGGGCGTGATGACCTTCTTCATCTCGGTGGGGATTGGGGCGAGCCTGGGGCGTCAGTTTAACCTCGATCCGGTGATGTCCGGCCTGCTGGCCTTTATGGCCTTCCTGCTGGTCGCAGCACCCTATGCCGATGGCAAAATTTCGACCCAGTATCTCTCCGGCCAGGGGATCTTCACTGCGCTTATCACCGCGATCTACTCCACCCGCGTGTACGCGTGGCTGAAGCAGAACAACGTCACCATCCGCTTGCCGAAAGAGGTGCCGACCGGCGTGGCGCGTTCGTTTGAGATCCTGATCCCGGTGATGGTGGTGATCGGAACGCTGCACCCGCTGAACCTGTTCATTGAAGCGCAGACCGGGATGATCATCCCGCAGGCGATCATGCACCTGCTGGAGCCGCTGGTGTCGGCGTCTGACTCCCTGCCCGCGATTCTGCTCTCCGTGCTGCTGTGCCAGATCTTCTGGTTCGCGGGTATCCACGGGTCGCTGATTGTCACCGGCATCATGAACCCGTTCTGGATGGCGAACCTCTCTGCAAACCAGGCGGCGCTGGCGGCGGGCGCGGCGCTGCCGCACGTTTATCTGCAAGGTTTCTGGGATCACTACCTGCTGATTGGCGGCGTAGGCTCGACCCTGCCGCTGGCGTTCCTCTTGCTGCGTAGCCGCGTTACCCATCTGCGCACCATCGGCAAAATGGGCGTTGTGCCAAGCTTCTTTAACATCAACGAACCGATTCTGTTCGGCGCGCCGATCATCATGAACCCGATGCTGTTTATCCCGTTCGTGTTCGTTCCGCTGGTCAACGCCTGCCTGGCGTACGGCGCAACTAAACTCGGCTGGCTGGCTCAGGTGGTTTCGTTAACCCCGTGGACCACGCCCGCGCCGATTGGCGCCTCGTGGGCGGCGAACTGGGCGCTGAGCCCGGTGGTGATGTGCCTCGTCTGCATGGTGATGTCGGCGCTGATGTACCTGCCGTTCCTGCGCGCCTATGAGCGTACGCTGATTAAAAACGAAGAGCAGAAAGCCCAGGCTGCAACCGTGGGTGCCGCTGAAGCCACAAGCAATTAAGTCAAAGAGGAAGGGTCATGAAATACGCATTTCCCGATAACTTCTGGTGGGGCAGCGCAAGCTCCGCTCTCCAGACGGAAGGGACACGAGAGGGTGAAACCACGTGGGACTACTGGTTTGCCCGCGAGCCGAACCGTTTTCACAACGGCGTGGGGCCGCAGCACACCTCCACGTTTTATCAGCACTGGAAAACGGACATTCAGCTGTTAAAACAGCTGAACCACAACAGCTTTCGTACCTCGATTAGCTGGGCGCGCCTGATCCCCGACGGTATCGGTGAAGTGAACCCGGACGCGGTCGATTTTTATAATCAGGTCATTGATGAGCTGAATGAACAGGGCATCACGCCGTTTATCACCCTGTTCCATTTCGACATGCCGATGGCGATGCAGGAAATTGGCGGCTGGGAAAACCGTGACGTAGTGGACGCGTACGCCCGCTATGCGCAGATATGCTTCGAGCTGTTCGGCGACCGCGTGCTGCACTGGTTTACCTTCAACGAGCCGATTGTTCCGGTGGAAGGCGGTTATCTGTACGACTTCCACTACCCCAACGTAGTGGATTTCCGCCGGGCGGCCACCGTGGCGTATCACACCGTGCTGGCCCATGCGAAGGCGGTTCAGGCCTACCGCGCCGGGCACTACGCGGGGGAGATCGGCATCGTGCTGAACCTGACGCCGTCGTATCCGCGTTCGCAGAACCCGGCAGACGTGAAGGCGGCGCACATTGCGGATTTAATGTTTAACCGCAGCTTCCTCGACCCGGTGCTGCGCGGGGAGTATCCGGCCGACCTGGTGGCATTGCTGAAATCTTACGATCAGCTGCCCGCCTGCAAGCCGGAAGACGGCTTCCTGATTGCGGAAGGGAAAATCGACCTGCTCGGCATTAACTACTATCAGCCGCGTCGCGTGAAGTGTCGCGACAGCGCGGTGAACCCGCAGGCGCCGTTTATGCCGGAGTGGTTCTTTGATAATTACGAGATGCCGGGCCGCAAGATGAATCCGTACCGCGGCTGGGAAATCTACGAGCCGGGTATTTACGATATTCTGGTTAACCTGCGCGACAATTACGGCAACCCCCGCTGCTTTATTTCTGAAAACGGCATGGGCGTCGAAAACGAGCAACGTTTTATTGAAAATGGCCAGATTAACGATCAATACCGCATTGATTTTATTTCTGAGCATTTATCGTGGCTGCACAAAGGTATTAGCGAAGGCTGCAATTGCCTTGGCTACCATATGTGGACGTTTATTGATAACTGGTCGTGGTGTAATGCGTATAAAAACCGCTACGGTTTTATTCAGCTCGATGTAGAGACGCAGCAGCGCACCATTAAAAAAAGCGGAGAGTGGTTTGCCGCCACCGCCTTAAATAATAGTTTTGATAAAGAGTAAAGATAATGATCGCACTAGAAGAAGCCGTAATGGAAATTATCGTCAACGCCGGGCAGTCCCGCAGCCTGTGCTTTGAAGCCCTGCACGCGGCGCGCCAGGGCAACCTTGACGAGGCCAAAAGCCTGCTGCGCGAAGCCGACGGCTACGCGCGCCAGGCGCACAAGATGCAGACCAAACTGATTGAGCAGGACGCGGGCGAAGCCCGCCAGCCGATGACATTAATTATGGTGCACGCGCAGGATCATTTAATGAATTCGCTATTAGCGCGTGAATTATCTGAAGAGATTATTCATTTATATCAGAGATAGTCTATGGCGAAATAATTTAATGTAATACCTCTGTACCTAAAACTAGAAATCCACTTGTTCTGATGATAGCGACATATTCTGTCAGATCGGAGCGGGATGGTTATTGTCTGAATAAAATTAAACTATATTGAGATAACCATGAATACGATTAAAAAACTTCCATTAACCATGGCGGTTATCGCCGCGCTTTGCCCAATTTCCGTCCTCGCTCAGGAATTCACTCAGGAGCAAATCGACGCCATTGTGGCGAAAGCGGTGGATAAAGCCCTGGCCGAGCGTCAGGCTAAAATGGATGCGGCGGTCGCGAAAAAAGCGGACGTGGTGACCGAGCCGCAGAGCGCGGCGCAATCCCCGGATATGGCGATCCCGTTCGGGGTTAAATTTACCGGCTACGCCCGCTACGGCGCGCACTTCCAGGCTGCCGATCAGAAATACGTGGCTGTCGATGGCTCCTACAACGGCGCGTCCGCGATCGGTCGTCTGGGTAACGAAGGCAACGGCGGCGAGTTCCAGCTCTCCAAAGCTTTCAAGGGCGAAAACGGCGCCATCTGGGACATCAACGTGATGATCGACCACTGGGGCGACGAAGTTAACCTGAAAAAGGCCTACGCGGGGGTGACCAACATTATGGCCTCCAACCCGAACGCCTATTTCTGGGCCGGTCGCGACTTCCACCAGCGTCCGCAGCAGGGTATCAACGATTACTTCTGGATGAACCACGACGGCCAGGGCGCCGGGGTGAAGAACTTCGATATCGGCGGCGTGCAGTTTGACGTCGCTGCCGTGGCGGCAGTGGAATCCTGTAGCCCGGAAGTGATGGAAGACGAAGCGAACCCGTCACGCATCACCTGTACCGGCGGGTCCGGCACGGGCGACAAAGGTAACTACGCGGCCACCTCTAAAATCCACGGCATGAAGCTCGGTCCGCTGGATCTGGAGCTGTACGCCAACTACGGCTTTGATTCAAAAGCGGTAGAGAGCGACGAGCGTCTTAACGCCTGGCAGGGTGGCGTGGTGCTGAGCCACACAAACGACAGCGGCGTGAACAAGGTGATCGCCCGCTACTCCGATAATTCGGACAACAGCGTGTTCAATAAAACCGAAGACCTGACCACGGTCTACGCCAGCTTCGAAGGGCTGTACAAATTCACCCAGGCGACGCAGGTGGAGTACATCCTCGCCTTCCACGATTACGACAATAGCCGCGATAAGACCGACAACCGCAAGAACTACAATGCCATCGTGCGCCCGATGCACTGGTGGAACGACGTTCACTCCACCTGGCTGGAAGCGGGCTGGCAGCACGTGGATTACGACAACGGCGGCGACAACAAGGGCTGGAAGCTGACCCTGTCGCAGAACATGTCTATCGCCATGGGGCCGGAGTTCCGCCCGATGCTGCGCTTCTACGTGACCGGCGGCAAGGTGGATAACGAACGCACCGCGCGCGTGAACAACACCAAAGATGAGACGCTGGACGACTTCAACGTCGGCGCGATGTGGGAGGCGTGGTTCTAAAGTAAAAGCAAAACGGCAACGAAAGTTGCCGTTTTTAGTGTTCGCTCCCTCTCCCCGTGGGAGAGGGCCGGGGTGAGGGCATCAGGCCGCACACAACCATGCTATGCTGTTGACCGAATTAACGACAACATAACAGGGGAGAACATGGGTTCCACACGCAAAGGGATGCTCAACGTCCTGATCGCCGCCGTTTTATGGGGCAGTTCCGGGGTTTGCGCGCAGTACATCATGGAGAAAAGCCACATTTCTTCGCCTTACCTGACCATGGTTCGTCTGCTGTTTACCGGCGTGATCCTGTTGACGCTCTCCTTCGTTCACGGCGACAAGATTTTCTCGGTCATCAAAAACCGCAAAGACGCCCTCAGCCTGCTGTTTTTCTCGCTGGTTGGCGCGCTCACCGTGCAGCTCACCTTCCTGCTGACGATTGAAAAATCCAACGCTGCGACGGCCACCGTGCTCCAGTTTCTGTCGCCGACCATTATCGTGGCATGGTTTGCGCTGGCGCGGAAAACGCGTCCCGGCATATTTGTCTTATCCGCGATTTTCACGTCGCTTGTGGGTACCTTCCTGCTGGTCACCCACGGCGACCCGACGTCGCTCTCCATCTCGCCTGCCGCGCTGTTCTTCGGTATCGCCTCAGCGTTTGCCGCGGCGTTTTACACCACCTATCCATCAACGCTTATAGCCCGCTACGGCACGCTGCCGATTGTCGGCTGGAGTATGTTGATTGCGGGATTAATGCTGACGCCGTTCTACGCCGGACGCGGCACCACCTTTGTGATCGACGGCGGCCTGCTGCTGGCGTTTTTCTACCTGGTGGTGATTGGCACCGCGCTGACGTTCAGCCTGTATCTGAAAGGCGCACAGATGATCGGCGGGCCGAAAGCGAGCATTCTGAGCTGCGCCGAACCGCTGAGCAGCGCGCTGCTGTCGGTGGTGTTGCTGGGGGTGGCATTCACCCTGCCGGACTGGCTGGGGACGCTGTTGATTGTGTCGTCGGTGGTGTTGATTTCGATGGATTCACGCAGAAGGGTTAAGGCATCGGCGTAGCCTGATGCCCTCACCCCAACCCTCTCCCACGGGAGAGGGAGAAAAGCACTACTTCGCCTTAACCTTCCCCGCCACCAGCAGCGCCGTCAGCAGCATCAGCGTGCCGGAAATCACCAGCGGTGACGTCAGCCCCAGATGGTCGAGCGCTACGCCGCCCACCGCCGCGCCGCAGGTGTTCGCCAGCTGGATCACCGCTACCTGAATCGACCCGGCTTTTTCCGCCTGATCGGCAAGCGAGCGGGTGATCCACGTCGACCAGCCCACCGGCACCAGCGCAAAGGCAAAGCCCCAGATAATCGCGATCGCCGAAGCCACCCACTTATCGCTACCCCACAACACCAGCACCGCGGCGCTGATCGCCAGCACCAGCGGGGCACCCGCCAGCGCCACCTTCAGGGAGCGCTTCAGGAACTGAGACGACAGTGAGGTGCCGACAAAACTGGCGATACCGAAGCTCAGGAGCACCAGCGTCAGGCCGTCCACGTCAAAGCCCGCCATGGTCATATACACCGGGCGGATATAGGTGAAGAAAGCAAACTGCCCGGCAAAGGCCATGAAGATGGCGGTCATCCCCGCCAGCACGCCCGGACGTTTCAGCAGCGCGAACATGTTCTGTTTGTGGTGCGCCGCCTCACCCGGCAGGGACGGCAGCGCCTTCCACACCCAGATAATGCACAGCACGCCCATCACCGCCGCCGCGTTAAAGACGTTACGCCAGCCAATAATCCCGCCGAGGAAGCTGCCCAGCGGCGCGGCAATCACCAGCGCGATGGAGACCGCGCCGAAGATGACGGACAGGGCCTTCGGCACCGTACGCGCGGGCACCAGGCGCATGGTCAGCGAGGCGGACATCGCCCAGAAGCCGCCTAATCCCAGCCCCAGGCAGGCACGGCCGAGCAGCAGCAGGGTGAAGCTTTCAGCGAAAGAGACCAGCAGGCAGGAGAGCGTCAGCAGCACGCTGAACAGAATAACCACCTTGCGACGGTCGATGGTGCCGATCGCCTGAGTGATAAACAGGCTGGCGAACATCGCCACAAACGCGGTGACGGTAACGGACTGCCCCGCCACGCCCTCGGAAATGCCCAGATCCTGCGCCATCGGCGTCAGCAGGCTCACCGGTAGAAACTCAACGGTGATCAGGCAGGCGACGCAGAACGCCACGGAGAAAACCGCCGACCAGTTGGGGCGCGACACCTCTTTGGTCTGCGGTGTGGTCGTGGGCTGGGTATGTTCTGTCATGGCATCACCTGAAGATAAAAACGTGCGGAAAAGTCGCGCAGTTTATCATCAAAAGTGTGACGAATTTAACGTTTCGACAACTTTTCTTGCATCGCTGCATTCGCCAGCCCAACGATCCACTCCTGGTGCCCGTTGATCATCGGATTCGGCACGGTGCGAGCAAGTTCCTGTGCAGGAACGCCTTTCTGCGACTCCTGAGTCAGAATACGGACGCGGTTTCCCGGCAAGTCTTCAAACAGCCAGGCGTGGATCACATCCAGACGCGAGCTGGCATCGCCCTCCACCCAGCCGTGCCAGGCGATCCGTGCGGCTTCGCCGTCAACGGGCGGAACATACTCCGTGACCTGCGCCTCAACCGGGAAGCCAAAGGTCGTAAAGCGGAAGCGGGCGTTGGCGCTCAGTTCCGGACCGCTGCCGTCGTGAAAACGAATATCTTCGGCGTTGCTGTAGTAGTTCGGCCACAGGGTAGTGTCGTTAAGCTGCGCCCAAATCTCTTTTGCGCTCAGCCCGGCGACGATGATTTCGTTGGATGCAAAGTTATCGGTTGTGCCTGGCAGGTAGTCGTTTGGCCAGATAATGGCGGATTGTTTCATGGTTCACCTCATCAGCGAGTGGATGAAGTGATGGTGCGCCTGCGGCAGATATAAATCTAATGACGATGCTTTATACTCTTCATCACGTTTCATGATATCAGTGCAGATAAAACACGCCCTCTTCCGGGAGGAAAAGCTGGTTATAGCGCAGCTGGAAGGCGTCAAGCTCCTGCGGATCGGGCTCTATCTCGCGCATGAAGCCGAGCGCGAGGCGGATTTGCGCATCGGTGATCGGTGCGGCCAGGCGGGCTTTACGCAGCATGCGGTGCCAGGTATGCAGATTCTCTTCGCTACCGTCGACGATGCAGACCTGCCAGATAAGCAGGACCTGGGCGGCGTTTTGCAGGTGCGCTTCGTCTGGGCGCTCAAGGTAGCGGATAAACTCATTGCCCGGCGTTTTACCGAACTGGTCGATCATCGATTCTACCGGCATCGGGGTGATACCCAGCCGTTCGCTCAAGCGTTTGATGGCGCGGCGGGAATCCGAGGTCAGGACACGAAACCCAACTACAAACACCACGGCAAGCGTTGCCAGCATTATCCAGACCATGCGTTCTCCTTAGACTAGCCGCCCATCATAGCGGGAAACGCAACGCGTCGACAGCGGGCAGCGCCATAATAGTGAACGGAAAAGAGGTAGCAAAACATCATGAAAGCGGATCTGCGCACGCTGGATCTAAACCTGCTGAAAACGCTTGACGCTCTGCTGGATGAACGCAGCGTCACCCGCGCGGCGGCGCGTCTTGCTCTGACCCAGCCCGCCGTGAGCGGCATGCTCAACCGCCTGCGGGACTACTTCGACGATCCGCTCTTTATCCGCGCCCCGCACGGCATGGTGCCAACCACGCGCGCGGAAGCGCTGGCCGCTCCGGTGAAGCGCATTCTCGCGGATATCGACGTGCTGCTTCAGCCCGTTGCCTTTGCCCCAAATACCGCTCGCCTCACCTTTACTCTTGCCGCTACGGATTATGCACTTCGGGCGGTTGTTGTGCCGTTTATCGCCGCCCTTAAAACACAGGCGCCTGGCATACGCGTGCGCGTGGTGCCCGTTACCCCCGGTAGCCTTGTCAGCCAGCTTGAGCAGGGCGCTATTGACGTAGCGCTTATCACCCCCCACACCACGCCCGAAGAGCTTCACAGCCGTGCGCTTTATGATGAACGGTACGTATGCATGATGCGCGCCGATCATCCAAACGCCGGAGAGCCAATGACGTTAGACCGATTTTGCGCCCTTGAGCATGTGCTGGTTTCTTACGAGGGAGACGGCTTTCGCGGGGTAACCGATAGCGCGCTGGAGAAAATTGGCCGGACGCGGCACGTGGGGCTCTCGGTGAGCCACTTTTTGGTTCTGCCGGACGTGCTGGCCCTCAGCGATATGATTGCCGTCGTGCCGTCACGCATCGCGGAAAATCAGACGGGGATGTTCATCTGCGAGACGCCAGTTCCCGTGCCAGGCTTTACCAAGAGCATGGCCTGGCACGGCAGAACGCACCGCAATCCCGCGCAGGCGTGGCTGCGCGGGCTGTTGCTGCAAACCAGTCAGCGGGCCTGAAGCCCCTTAAGCAGCGCCTCGTGGAAGCGCTCAGGATCCTGCATCTGGGGCGCGTGGCCCATGTCGTTAAATTCCACCAGCGTAGCGTGCGGGATGCGCTTCGCCGTCCCCTTTCCCAGCACCGCATAGTTGCCGAGCGTTTTGCGGATCTCAGGCGGGGCGAGATCTTTCCCGATGGCGGTGTTGTCCTTCGTGCCGATCATCAATAATACCGGCATGCTGAGTTCGCTAAATTCGTAGATCACCGGCTGGGTGTAGATCATGTCGTAGAGCAGCGCCGAGTTCCAGGCCACACGTTCTTTTCCCGGCCCGTTGTTCAGCCCGGCGAGCATGGTCACCCAGCGTTCGTATTCCGGCTTCCACTCTCCGGCATAGTAGGTATTTTTCTCGTACTGACGAATGCCGTCGGCGCTGACCTTCAGCTCGCGCTGGTACCACTGGTCGACCGTAATATGCGGCACGCCGCGCGCTTTCCAGTCCTCCAGGCCTATCGGGTTGACCATCACCAGCTGCTCCACCTGCTGCGGCCACATCAGCGCGTAGCGGGTCGCCAGCATGCCGCCGGTCGAGTGGCCGATAACCGTGACGCGATCGACGCCCAGCGTTTTCAGCAGCGCGTGGGTGTTATCCGCCAGCTGCTGGAAGGTGTACTGATAATGCTCCGGCTTGGTGGATTTGCAGAAGCCGATCTGGTCGGGTGCGATCACGCGATACCCGCTGGCTGAAAGCGTGCGGATCGTGCCGTCCCAGGTACCGGCGCAGAAGTTTTTGCCGTGCATCAGCACCGCGGTGCGGCCGTTGGGTTTTTCCGGCTTCACGTCCAGGTAAGCCATATCCAGAGGCTGGTTCTGCGAGGTAAAGGTAAAGTGTTTTACCGGCCAGCCGTAGTCAAAACCTTCCAGCTTCTCGCCGTAGGTAGGTGCATTCGCGGCCATTGCGGGGGAGGCCAGCGCCATCAGCAGCGCCAGGCAGGACAATCGTCGGGTTAACATGCAAGCTCTCCGTTAGCAAAAGGGGCTAAGGCTGCACGAAAGGCGGCAGCAAAAACACTGTAGAGCATGGAGAAGGGTGAGTGTGTAAAGCGGGGTAAAGGTGTGGCGTGCAAATAAAAAAGCCCGGCATCACACACCGGGCAAAGAAGTTACCTGCACACTCAGGCTGTTTTTAATTTCTGCGCGCGATTTTCACGGCGAATTTTACGTTCTTCCAGCACCGCGACCATCGCCATCAGGACGATACAGCCGATCGCTGCCGCATCCAGCGCCGCGAAGGTGCCCGCCCAGCCGGTGAGGCCGAAAATCGGCGTGCCGTCGGCGATCATCCCCAGGCCCAGCTTGGCGAAGCTGTCGCCGATCAGGTAGGCGAAGGTGCCTTTAATCCCATCGGCGGCGCCGATCGCTTTTTTCGGCACGAACCCTACGGCCGCCACGCCAATCAGCAGCTGAGGGCCAAACACCAGGAAGCCGAGCGCGAACAGGGATGCGAGGTAAACGTACTGGTTGCTGGCGTGCTGGTAGACGCCGAGGGTGGCGATAATCAACGCCAGCGCGATGCAGGCCACCAGCGCGCGACGGCCGTTGGCGAGGTCGGAGAGCCAGCCCCACAGCAGCGTGCCGACCAGCGCGCCCACTTCGAACAGGGTGAAGCCCTGAATCGCCACCTCTTTAGAAAGCTTCAGCTCCTGGAAAGCATACACGGTTGACCACTGGTCAATGCCGATACGCACCACGTAGAGGAAGATGTTTGAGAAGCAGAGCAGCCAAATCACTTTGTTTTTCAGCACGTACTCAACAAAGATCTGCCATTTGGTCATCTCGTTCTCTTCGGTCTCTTTGTCCTCTTCGCTGATCTCCTCGCCGAACAGCTCTTCGGCTTTGCCGAGGCCGTACGATTCCGGGGAGTCGCTGCCGTAGCGAAGGCCGATAAAACCGACGATCAGGGCGATAATCGACGGGAAGATAAACATGCCGATCACATGGCCGTCGAACAGGTAGTTTGCGCCGAACAGCGCTACGCCAGCCGCGCCCGCCCCGCCGAGGTTGTGGGAGATGTTCCACATGCCGAGGTAGGAACCACGCTTGCGGCGCGGGGTCCATTTGGTAATGGTGGAATAGCTGCACGACCCGCCGGTACTCTGGAAGAAACCGCTCAGGGCGTAGAAGGCGATCATCAGGAACAGGCTAACGGAACCCGCGCCCATGCTGGCGCTGAAGCCGAGCATACAGATGGCGGAGAGGATCAGCATAAACGGCAGGAACTGCTTGGTGTTTTTGCCGTCTGCATAGTACGAGACAACGGTTTTCCCCACGCCGTACGTAATGGAGAAGCCCAGGCCAATCATCCCCAGCTGCGTCATGCTCAGCCCGTAGGTCGAGATCATGTCGTTCTGCGCGATGTTAAAGTTTTTGCGGATCAGATACATGGTCAGGTAGCCGATGAAGACCACCAGATAGGACTGCATGAACGGTTTGAACCACATCTTGCGCCGCACGTCGAGCGGCAGATCCAGGGTCGGCTTGCGCACCTGGTTTAAGAAGGCCAGCATGGTTGGTTTACTCCTGAGCTGATTTTTGCAGCATTGTAAAAACCAGCCAGGAGAGATGCCTGAGACAGCGTCCAGGTGAAACCGGGAAAATTTCTTAGTTTTGCGCGTCTCGGCAGCAAAAGGTGAGGCGCGTCACGCTTCGCGCGGCGCCTGCGCTTGCAAAAACGGCAGTAAAAGCAGGGCGGAGATGCCCGCCGCCATGGCGATCACCGCGAAGAAGCCACTCCAGTGCCAGATGTCGATGACCCGCGCCAGCGGCCAGCCGGAGAGCGATGCGCCAAGATAGGCAAACAGCCCGACAAAGCCCGTCGCCGCGCCGGCCGCCTCTTTGTGGGAGCACTCCGCCGCCGCCATGCCGATCAGCATCTGCGGGCCAAAGACGAAAAATCCGATGGTGAAGAAGCACGCCGCCTGCATCACGTAGCTGGCGAACGGCATCAACCATAGTGAGCCGACGGAGAGCAAGATCCCGGCGGCAAAAATCAGGTTCATCGGGCCGCGGTTGCCGTTGAACAGCTTGTCTGAGCCCCAGCCCGCCACCAGCGCGCCGATAAACCCGCCCAGTTCAAACATGGTCACCGCCGAGTTGGCGGTCACCAGATCCACGCCGAGCGTCTCGGACATGTACAGATTGCCCCAGTCGTTGATGGCCGCGCGCACCACGTAGACCAGCACGTAGCAGAGCGACAGCAGCCAGATGTAGGGGTTTTTCAGCACGTATTTGGTGAGGATCTCCTGGCGGGACAGCCCGGCCCCTTCCTGCTGCTGGGCGATCTCCATCTCGTCGTGCCGCCAGTCGCCCACCGGTGGAAGGCCGACGGTCTGCGGCCTGTCGCGCAGGCGCCAGCAGAGGAACAGCCCGGCGACAATCGCGAGGCCACCGGCTATCATCATCCCCGCGCGCCAGCCGTAGTGCAGCGCCGCGGCACCCACCACCATCGGGATCAGCGCCCCGCCGACGTTATGCGCGGTGTTCCATATCGCCCACCAGCCGCCACGCTCGTTGCGTGAGTACCAGGCGGTCAGCAGGCGGGCGCAGACCGGCGCGCCCCAGCCCTGGAAAAAGGCGTTCAGCGCCCACAGCAGGGCGAAGGCCCAGAGCGAGGTGGAGAAGCCAAACAGAATATTCACCACGCCGGTGGCGATCAGCCCGACGCCCATAAAATAACGCGCGTTGGAGCGATCGCTGACGATGCCGGAGAAGAACTTCGACAGGCCGTAGGTGATATAAAACAGCGTCGCCAGCAGGCCGATATCGGTGCGGGTCATCACGCCGCTCGCGAGGATCTCCGGCGCGGCGGCGTTGAAGCTTTTGCGGGTAAAGTAGAACAGCGCGTAGCCGAGCCAGATGGTAATCAGGATATGGCGACGCCAGTAGCGGTAGCGGGAGTCGATTTCCGCTTTGTTGCTTAGCGGGGCGGCGCTGGCGGGGGTTTTAAACATGATGCGTCCTTAACGGCAAACTGACGCTGACGCGCGTCCCGTGGGTGCAGGAGAGGCTCAGCGTGCCGCCAAGCGCCTTTACGCGCTCGCGCATGCCCGCCAGGCCAAAGCCCTGCTGGCCGGAGCCCGGCGGCAGGCCGCAGCCGTCGTCTTCAATCACCAGCATCAGGCGCTCGTCCTGCTGCCAGCCCTGAATCGTGACCGCGCTGGCACTGGCATGTTTGACGATATTGTTCAGCCCCTCCTGACAGACACGGAACAGGGTTACGCGCTGGCCTTCGCTCAGCGCAGGTTCGCTAATGCGCCAGTCGAGATGGCTCACAATGCCGCGGCTTTCCAGCTCCATCTCGCGCATCAGAGAGCGTACCGCCTGCTCCAGGGAGAGATCGTCAAGCTGGCGCGGGCGCAGCCGCCCTAACAGGCGACGAACGGAATCATAGACGCCCAGCGAAAGCTGTTCGATATGCGCCCCGCCCTGCTTCACGCCCGCGTTTTCTGCCGCCAGGCGCTGAACAATGCCCGCCTGGGTACGGATGGCGGTGATGGTCTGGCCGATGTCGTCGTGCAGCTCGCGGGCAACCTCTTGCCGCACGCTCTCTTCCGTCTCCAGCAGACGCTCCGCCAGACGGCGGTTGCGCGCCAGCTCGTTTTGCAGGGACTGGTTCAGCTCGCGCAGGCGCTGTATGCCCGCGCCGAGCAGCAACCCGGTCAGGCTCTGGGCCAGCAGGGAAAGCAGTAAATCTACCGGATGATCGTGCCAGGTCTGGCTGGCAATCAGCGCGATGGCGTTCATCAGCGTGGCGATCAATGCGCCCTGCCAGCCGTAGTGCCAGGCAAGGGCGATGATCGGCAGCGCCAGACAAAACGGCGTGAAGCGTGATAATTCAGCGGGGAGACCAAGCTGGAGCCACAGGCTCACCACAAACAGCAGCAGATACCAGATCAGGTGCCGGGCGCGCCAGTTCACCGGCTGGGAGACCAGCGCCGGGCCGAGCGGCTGCCAGACGGTGCTGGTAAGGTAATGCCAGATCACAAGGCAGGTCGGGGCCAGCGTCAGGCCGCCGGTGAGGGTCAGCAGCAGGGCGTTGAGCCCCTCCTTTTCACCCACCCACGGCAGGGACTGCAACAGCGCGGCGGCAATCAGCGCCGCACCCTGACGCAGCAGCGTGCGCCAGTCGCGCTGGTGACGGTAGCGGGAAATCAGGGCGACCGGGATAAGCGTGAGCAGGCTTCCGGTCATCAATAAAGGCAGATGCGCCAACGCCACTTCCTGCGCCAGCCAGATCAGCATCAGCCACTCTGCGCCCAGCAGCACCGGCCAGTAGCCGCGCGGGCATTGCAGCATTAGCCCCAGCCGCAGGCCAAAGGGGAACAGCAGCACCGCCAGCTCCGGGCGCTCGACAAGATGCAGGCTGATACTCCACAGACAGAACCACGCGGCGGAGAAGATGAAAAAGCTGGCAACAACGGCGATCAGCCGCGAAAACAGGGAGTTCATTGCCAGCTGTCAAACATACGGCGCGCCAGCTCGACATCGTTACTGACGTTGAGTTTTTCCATCAGGTTGGCGCGATGAACGTGAACGGTCTTTGGCGACAGCCCCAGCTCTACGGCAATCTCTTTCACCGACATGCCCTGGGCAAGTTTCTCTGCCACCTGGCGCTCGCGTCTGGTGAGCGGATCCTGCCGTCCCGCCGCCAGCTTGATGGCAATATCCGGCGTCAGGTAGCAGCCGCCGGTGGAGACGGTACGCACGGCGGCAATCAGCTCGTCCGGGCTACAGCGTTTAGAGAGAAACCCGCGCGCCCCCGCGTTGAGCGCCTGCTCAACCAGCGCCGGGCTGTCGTGGACCGAGAGCATGATCGTCGCCATTCCTTTCGGCAGCTGGCTTAACAGCTCCAGCCCGGAGAGATCCGGCATTGAGATATCGCAGATACAGACCTGCACCCCGCGCCCCGGCAGGCCCGCCAGCGCCTCGCGTCCTGAGCCAAACTCGGCCACGACCTGAAAATCCGGTTCGAGGTTTAAAAGCTGGGCAAAGCCGGAGCGGACGATAAGGTGGTCGTCGATAAGGGCGATGGTGGTCATGGTTTGATCCTGATGCGTGAACGCGCCGGATGGCGGCGCAAATGCCTTATCCGGCCTACGTGTAACGTCCTTGTAGGCCGGATAAGCGCAGCGCCATCCGGCAAAAGCCTCTTACCTTAAGTGATTTACTCAAAAAACACCGCAATTTTGTTAAACATGGTGGGATCGGACTGGTTACGCGCCACTTTGGTGACATCTTCCAGCTTGTCGATCTGCGCCATCATCTGCTCCAGACGCTGGTCGTCGTTCACCAGTAGCCAGATGCGGCTGTGCTCGCTGCCCTGAATCGGCAGGCAGAGAATGCCTTCCACGTTAAATGCCCGGCGGGCAAACAGCCCGCAGACGTGGGTCATGACGCCAGGGTGGTTGCGGACGGTGAGTTCCAGAATGACGTTATCATGTTGTTTCTGCATGGCTTATTCCCCCACCATCTCAGTATTGGCCGCACCCGGCGGCACCATCGGATACACTTTTTGTTCAGGGTCGATACGCACGTGGATCAACGCCGGGCCAGGGCGAGAAATCGCATCCTGCAACGCCGCGTGGGCATCTTCTTCGGCGTTCAGATCGCAGGTGTGCAGGCCAAAACCAGCGGCAATCTGCATGAAGTTGATCATCCCCGGATAGGTCGCCGCAAACACGCCCTGCTTATAGAACAGGCTCTGCTGCTGGTGTACCAGACCCAGCGCCTCGTTGTTCATCAGAATGATTTTGACGTCTAACTGGTTTTCGGCCGCCGTCGCCATCTCCTGAATATTCATCATCAGGCTGCCGTCACCGGAGAAGCAGATCACCTTACGGTCCGGGTTGGCGAGCGCCGCGCCAACCGCTGCGGGCAGGCCGAAGCCCATGGTGCCAAGGCCGCCGGAGGTCAGCCACTGGCGCGGGCGGTTCAGCGGATACGCCTGGGCAGTCCACATCTGATGCTGGCCGACGTCGGTGGTGATAATCGCGCTGTCATCCACGCAGGCGGCAACAGCGTTGATAAGACCATAGTGGCTCAGCGGGTCGCCCTCGGTTGGGATAGCGCCCGGGAACTCGCGTTGCAGATCGGCCACCAGCTGGCGCCAGTCGGCGCGGTCGGTTGCCACCGTCTGCGGGATCAGCTGCGCCAGCACCTCGGCCACGTCGCCCTGGATCGCCACGTGCGGCTGCTTGATTTTACCCAGCTCGGCGCGGTCGATATCCACGTGAATGATTTTGGCGTTCGGGCAGAACTGCTCGGTTTTGCCAATCGCCCGGTCATCAAAACGCGCCCCCATAACTATCAGCAAATCCGCCTCTTGCAGGATGTAGTTGGTGCTGCGCGCGCCGTGCATGCCCAGCATCCCTAAAGACAATGGATGCGCTTTGGGCAGCATACCCAGCGCCATCAGGGTCATGGTGGTCGGCAGGTTGGCTTTTTCCGCAAACTGGCGGATTTCATCCGCGGCGTTGATCGCCCCGCCGCCCAGATACAGCACCGGGCGTTTGGCGGCGTTGATCATTGCCGCCGCATCGCGCACGCTCTCAGCGCTGAACTCCGGCGCGGGGGCACGCTCGCCCGGCTCCGGCAGAATGTCGATCTCGATCTCTGCGGTCTGGACATCCTTAGGAATGTCTATCCACACCGGGCCCGGGCGGCCAGACTGCGCAATGCGGAACGCATCGCTGATAACCTGAGGCAGCTCGCTGATATCGCGAACTAAATAGTTATGTTTGGTGATGGGGATAGAGATGCCGTAGGTATCGACTTCCTGGAACGCATCGGTGCCGATCATCGAGGACGGCACCTGGCCGGTAATGCAGATCAGCGGAATGGAGTCGAGACGCGCGTCGGCGATGGCGGTCACCAGGTTAGTGGCGCCCGGCCCGCTACAGGCCATACAGACCGCCGGTTTACCCTGGGTACGCGCCATGCCCTGGGCGATAAAGCCTGCGCCCTGCTCGTGGCGCGCCAGCACGTGGCGGATCTGTGTGCTTTGGCTTAACGCATCATACAGCGGCAGCACGGTCCCACCCGGGATGCCCGCAACGGTGGTGATGCCCTGTCGTTCCAGTAAATGAATAATCAGCTGCGCGCCTGTAAAACGCGTCTTGGTGGATGTTGTGCCCGAACTTGCCATGCTCCAGTCCTTTTCTTCTGAGCCAGCTTTACGCGTCGTAGTTCAGGTTGCAGATGCGTTGGCTGCGTTCCCTCACCCCAGTCACGTACCTATGTACGCTCCTGGGGATTCGCTCACTTGCCGCCTTCCTGCAACCCGAACTACTTAGCGTATCCGGGAGGGGTCCTAAACGAAAAACCCCGCCCGGTTTGCGCCGGCGGGGTTTTGGATTCGTGTGTTGATCCAGTCCCTACGGCGCATTGCCGACGACCACCACCACACGCACGACGACCACTGCGGCAGGTTGCGCAGTTTTTAGTAGGGTCGAAGTGAAGATGGATGAAGTCATTGGGGACCTGTGTTTGGAATCATTGATTGAATTTATACAAACACAGGTTTTCGGGCGTGACAATGGAAATATTTTCATCTGCGCAAAAATGCGTCAGGGATCACGTTTCGTTTGTTGGGTGGTGACACTCAATAAAGGGTTTTTACTCACTCAATAAATAACGCAGGTGATACCCCAAATCTGGCCGCCAGCTTTTTAATATGGTTCAGGGTAAGCTGTCTCTGACCATTCAGAACCCGTGAAACCATCGATTTACTACCAATTTCATCCTTAAAATCCGATATCGTCAGATTGTATTGATCCATCAAGGTTCTTAAAACTGCAATTCCGACGGGAACGGACTCCATCTCCTTGCGTAATGCGACTATCTCTGGCCGATTAGCTTCGTAACGGCTAATTCTGGCGCACACAATATCCAGCAAGGGGCTATTGGGCTCGTTCATAAGGAGATACTCAACCAGCTCAAGCGCATCCTTATAATCTTTCTCGCTCGGCTGTTCACCCAGTAAAGGAACGGCCGCAACAAGGGCGTGCGTAGCTTTCATTGCATCAGCGACGATCATCATTTCTTCCCCTTAGTGCGATGTTTCTCCGTAAAACGGTCATATTCCTTATGAGTAAAAACATGGCGCACATAAAACTTTTGGCTTTCAAAGAAGATGAGAGCCACTACTCTGAGATTGTTATTTGCAATATCAATAACATAATGCTTATCAAGATACTTGAAGTTATCCAGCGTTGGGAAAAGTTTTCTCAGTGCAGCGGGCGTCGGGCAGTGGCTCTTTTCAATAACTCGTCCTAAAAAGAGAAGCTCTTCTCTGTGTTGCGGGAACTGGCTTACCGCATCCAAAATTGCCTTCATTGAGATTAAATGCATCCTGCTTGCCTGCCGCGTCCATTGCCATTATGGCAACGATAACACCTGTTGCCAATAAGTCAACGAAGGGTACTATTTTCACTTCGTCAGAAAACAAAAAACCCCGCCTAAGCGAGGTTTTTATCAGGGTTTTGCGGTTGGTTGCCGCAGAACACACTGTGTTACGTCAACGCGAAAAGTATACGCGATCGAAGACGAACGCGCAATTCCGGCACGGATTTTGACGTTTTTGAGTATGGATCGCCTTCCAAAATTTGTCCATAAAATACTGTTCATGCATACAGTATTTATCTATACTGAGGGTGTTCGCAGTGAGCGAGGGGGCCGCAGTTTACCGGCGCAACGAAGTCCTGGCTGAAACGGGTGGTGCCGTCAGTGCCTTAACCCCTGAAGTGAGCACACTGTGTTACGTCAATCCAGGTGCTGGCCACAGGCGGCGGAAAGGTACGCCAGCATCGTGCTCCTTTTAACCAAAAGGAGACGCGTATGAGCGTCGTGGATATGGTCATACTTGTCCTCAAACTCATTGTTGCTGTATTGCAACTGCTTGATGCTGTCCTGAAATACGTTCGGTGATTCAGGTTCAAGTCGCACCTGAGAGGGGCGGGCAACCGCCCCTCTTTAATAACGAGGGAATGCTATGTCGCGTCTGTTAATTGAGCCTGTTACGCCTGATGAACCGGGCTATATCGCCCTGAAGGCGGAGAGTATCGCGTTGAATTTCAATATGCTGCGCAGGCTGGAAGAGAACTGGCAGCGGGGTGAAAACCGCTTTAACGCGCCGGGTGAAAAGCTGCTGGGGGCGTTTCTTAACGGCAGGCTGGTGGGCGTGTGCGGCCTCAACCGCGATCCGTTCAGCCAGCAGCCGCGCGCCGGACGTATTCGTCATCTCTACGTCAGCGAAAAGTGCCGTGGGCAGGGCATTGGCAAACAACTTTTGACCGTGGTGATGGCGGATGCCAGCATCTGGTTTGATTTTCTTAATACCCATGCGCCGGAAACCGCGTACGGATTTTACCATCGGGCGGGCTTCAGGCTGGTGTCAGACGAACCCCGGGTGACGCACCGCCTTTTTTGCGCAGTGTAAGCGGCTGGCAGCATCGACGGGTGAATGTTACAGTTGGATGACATTTCACCAACCGATACGCCATGACCATCACCGTTTTCTGCATTTTACTGTTCGCCGCACTGCTGCATGCCAGCTGGAACGCCATCGTTAAAGCCGGAACGGATAAACTCTACTCGGCGATCGGAGTCAGCGGTTCAGCCGCGCTTATTGCCCTGATTTTACTGCCCTTCTCTCCTCAGCCAACTGCCGCAAGCTGGCCATATTTGTTCGTCTCCTGTGCGTTACAGGTGGTGTATACGGTACTGGTGGCAAAAACTTATCAGGTCTCCGACATGAGCCAGACCTACCCCCTTATGCGCGGGACGGCCCCTCTGCTGGTGGCGCTGATCAGCGTAACGGTGCTCGGGGATCATCTCTCCTGGCTTGCGTGGTCCGGCATCGGGGTCATTTGTCTTTCGATTCTGGCGATGGCGATGAACGGCCGCATGCAGTCACGCAAGGGGATCTGGCTGGCGCTGCTGAACGCCTGTTTTATCGCCGGGTATACCCTGGTGGACGGCACCGGTGTGCGACTCTCGGACACTGCGCTGGGCTACACGCTCTGGACCTTCTTCATGAATGGTTTCTGTCTGCTGAGCTGGGCAATGGTGGCGCGGCGTCGCGAAGCGTCCAGCTACCTGCGCCTGCACTGGAAAAAAGGGCTGCTCGGCGGCGTCGGGACGATGGGATCTTACGGTCTGGCACTCTGGGCGATGACCCAGGCACCGCTGGCTGTGGTCGCCGCACTGCGTGAAACCTCTATTCTCTTCGGCGCATTAATCGCATTTGTGCTTTTAAAAGAGAAGGTTGCCGGCCTGCGCATCGCGGCGGCACTGGGTATTGCTGCCGGTGCGATCCTGCTGCGCCTGGCGTAATTCGCTGGCAACATTAGTTGCCGATCTTGTTTACAAATCCTGCCTTCACGTCTTCTGTCATTCATCACAGTAATGCTTAAATTGTCATCTCTCTGTGGTAGATTCCTCGCGCATTTATGGGAATGCATAGTCACTTATTCTTCATTTATCTCTTTTGGCAAAAGTATTCAGCGACATGAAAAAGCAACGGAACGTGAACTTATTGTTGATGCTGGTGTTACTGGTGGCCGTCGGGCAGATGGCGCAAACCATCTACATTCCGGCGATTGCCGATATGGCAAAAGATCTGAGCGTCCGCGAAGGTGCAGTCCAGAGCGTGATGGCAGCCTATCTGCTAACCTATGGCGTTTCACAGCTGGTTTATGGTCCCCTGTCCGATCGCGTCGGGCGTCGTCCGGTCATTCTGGTGGGCATGAGCATTTTCATGGTAGCGACGATGATCGCCATTACCACTCACAGCCTGACCGTCCTGATTGCCGCCAGCGCCCTTCAGGGTGTGGGCACCGGCGTCGGCGGGGTTATGGCGCGTACCCTGCCGCGTGATATGTACCAGGGCACACAGCTTCGCCACGCCAACAGTCTGTTAAATATGGGTATTCTGGTCAGCCCGCTGCTGGCCCCGCTGATTGGGGGTCTGCTGGACACCGTCTGGTCCTGGCGCGCCTGTTATGCCTTCCTGCTGGTGCTGTGCATTATTGTCACCTTCAGCATGGGGCGCTGGATGCCGGAAACCCGCCCAAAAGACGCGCCGCGCACGAATCTCATCGCCAGCTACAAAACGCTGTTCGGTAATGGGTCCTTTACCTGTTATCTGTTGATGCTAATCGGCGGCCTGGCGGGCATTGCGGTGTTTGAAGCCTGTTCCGGCGTGCTGCTGGGCGCGGGCCTTGGCCTGAGCAGTATGGTGGTGAGTATTCTGTTTATTCTGCCGATCCCGGCGGCGTTCTTCGGCGCATGGTTCGCCGGACGTCCGAACAAGCGTTTCTCCACCCTGATGTGGCAGTCGGTGATCAGCTGTCTGCTGGCCGGGCTGATGATGTGGATCCCGGGGCTGTTTGACGTGATGTCGGTCTGGACGTTGCTCATCCCGGCAGCGCTGTTCTTCTTCGGCGCGGGCATGCTGTTTCCCCTCGCCACCAGCGGCGCGATGGAGCCGTTCCCGTTCCTCGCAGGCACGGCAGGCGCGCTGGTGGGCGGTTTGCAGAACATCGGTTCCGGCGCGCTGGCCTGGCTTTCGGCTATGATGCCGCAGACCGGGCAGGCGAGTTTAGGCTTGCTGATGACCCTGATGGGGCTGCTGATTTTGCTGTGCTGGCTGCCGCTGGCGTCGCGTGTCTCGCATCACGAACAGCCGGTTTAACCGCATGATGGCCCGGCTTCTCGCCGGGCTTTTCACAGACGGGCGCAATCATCGCCTGCAATAGCCGCTCTGGGGCAGGCCGCCACGCCCCCTCTTCCCCGTCATAAAACTGAACATCGGCGTTTATCGCATACGGGATGTTGGCATGTTGCAGCTCGCACGCCATAAACGTGGCAAACGCCATCTGCGAGGCGGTTGGCGTCAGGCTTTTCGATTCGCCCACCCCCCAGCCGCCAACCCAGCTCACATGCCCGGTTTTTTGTTGCCAGTGCAGCGCGGCGTTGATTCGGTTACGGATAGCCGCTTTCTCAGCCGCAGTTCCGGACGTCCACGGGTATTTACCGTTCGTTTTCAGCGGACCCCAGGGGAAAATATGCCACTCCGCCAGCAGGTAATTCTGGCTGTGCGCGGGCAGCTTCAGGGTGGATAAATCCTCCGGCGCGGCGCGCAGACGAGGGGCGATAAAAATCATGCGGCTGGCATCAATGGCGTGAATGTCTTTGATCGCTTTCTCATACACCCGGTTGAGCGAAGCAACGTTGTGGTTGAGCTTGTCCGCCGGTTCGTAGATCAGGTCAAAGCCCAGCAACGGCGAGCGCTGACCAAAATAGTGCGCCACGGCAATCCACCAGTTAATCACCTCTTTTTCGGTATCCGCTTTCGGGTCGTTTTTATATTCATCGGCCTGATAAGCGATGATGGGGATGACGCCGTATTGCTCGCATGCCTCCACCAGCTTACGCAGGTGAATCAGCCGCGCTTCCGTCGGTTCGCCCGCCACCCGAATACGGACATGGTGTATGCCTTTCGCCTGAAAATCACGGACCACCAGCGGGTCGAATTCGCGGATACCGCGCTCGGTGCGTGCCCAGTCCACATCCATCCCGACGCCCAGCTGCTGCGCATAACGGGCAGCCGTCAGCGGCGGCTCAGCGGCAGTCGCCCAGCCGGAAGAGAGTAAGATCGCAGTGGCAATAAAAGGCTTTAACACGGTTTACCCTGGAAAAATCAAAAGCATTACCTGTATTTAGCACGCTTTTTCACATTTGGTGTAGAGCGAAAGCGTAATAATTCTTCAACCCGCCAGCTCTCTTAGCCAGCCGATAAAGGCGTCAATTTTCGGCCACTGACGGCCGGGAAGCGTTGAGACGTAATAATGCTGATGGCACTTGAGGGTTTCCCCATCAAAAGGTGCGATCAACTCCCCCCGTTCGAGACGTTTTTGCACCAGCCGCTTTCTCCCCATCGCCACCCCGACATTACTCATGGCCGCGATAATGGCTAAATCAGAACGATCGAAGCCAATACCCGATGATAACGGCATATTCACCGCGAAATGCTGCGCCCAGCTCAGCCACTCATCCGTACCGGAATCATTGCTCCAGGCCTGACGGTCGTGCAGTAACGTGCAGTGGCTGAGGTTATGGGGGTTTTTCAGCAGTTCATGCTCCCGGGCATACGCTGGCGAGCAGACGGGCAAAATCTCTTCATCCATCAAAAAGTGATGAGAAAGGTGGTTTGGCGGCGTATCGTCGAAATAGAGCGCCAGATCGATGCCGGTTCGCTGCATGTTGACGTAATCATTACCAGTCAGAATAGTAAGTGAAATCGACGGGTAGCGGCGGGTAAAATCCCCCAGCATCGGCACCAGCCAGCACTGGGCGATCGAGGGCCGGGAGTACACCGTTAGCGTACCTGACAGCGCCTGGTTTTTAATGTCCAGGATCTCCTGATTCAGGGTGTCGAGGGACGATTTCAGCGTCCAGTAAACGCGCTTGCCTTCCTGCGTCAGCTCCACTTTACGGTGTGAGCGGACAAACAGCTGAATGCCCAGCTCCTCTTCCAGCAGGTTAATGCGGTGGCTCACCGCGCTGGGGCTGAGCGACAGCTCCGCCGCCGCCAGGGCGAAGGACTCATGCCGGGCAGCCACTTCAAAGGTGTACATTTTCGACAGCTGCCAGCCGTTTAACAGCCGGTTTCTGCCTTCATTCGCATCGGTCATCACAATTCCCACACGTAATTTCTGCGTTCAGCATACCGCTCAAGAATGAATTTATGTGAACCAACGGCAAAATAAGTGCGCTTTTTAGAGTCCAGTCACTCAGTTGATCCAATCTGGCTCATCTGAACGCCAATTTATATCGTTTGTCAGCCCAAGCCGTTTTTTCGTCCAATATCCCCAGATGACATAAGGGTGAGGTGAGATATGGGATCTCAGGTCTGGGTTGTGGCAACGCTGCTTGTCAGCATCGTGTTGATTGTTTTAACCATCGTAAAACTGAAGTTTCACCCGTTCCTCGCGCTGCTGCTGGCAAGCTTTTTCGTTGGCGCGATGATGGGGATGAGCCCGCTGGATATGGTTAACGCCATTGAGAGCGGGATTGGCGGTACGCTGGGCTTCCTGGCGGCGGTTATCGGTCTTGGCACTATTCTCGGCAAAATGATGGAAGTCTCCGGCGCGGCAGAGCGCATCGGGATTACGTTGCAGCGCTGCCGCTGGCTGTCGGCGGACGTGATTATGGTCCTGGTCGGCCTGATCTGCGGCATTACGCTGTTTGTTGAAGTGGGCGTGGTACTGCTGATCCCGCTGGCGTTTTCCATCGCCAAAAAGACCAACACGTCGCTGCTCAAGCTGGCCATTCCGCTCTGTACCGCACTAATGGCAGTGCACTGCGTGGTGCCTCCGCATCCGGCCGCACTATTTGTCACCAACAAATTAGGGGCGGACGTCGGGACGGTGATTGTCTACGGTCTGGTGGTGGGCCTGATGGCGTCTCTGGTTGGTGGCCCGCTGTTCCTGAAGCTGCTCGGCAACCGTCTGCCCTATAAGCCGGTTCCGGCGGAATTTTCAGACCTGAAGGTGCGGGAAGAGCACACTCTGCCGTCGCTGGGCGCCACGCTGTTCACCGTGCTGCTGCCGATTGCCCTGATGCTGGTGAAAACCATTGCCGAGCTGAACATGGCGAAAGAAGGCTCGCTGTATACCCTGCTGGAGTTTATCGGCAACCCCATCACCGCGATGTTTATCGCCGTGTTTGTCGCCTACTACCTGCTGGGGATCCGCCAGCACATGGGCATGGGCGCAATGCTGATCCATACGGAGCACGGCTTTGGCTCTATCGCCAACATTTTGCTGATTATCGGTGCGGGCGGGGCGTTCAACGCCATCCTTAAAATCAGTGGTCTGGCGGAGACGCTGGCGCATATTCTCTCGAACCTGCATATGCACCCTATCCTTCTCGCCTGGCTGGTGGCACTGGTGCTGCACGCCGCCGTGGGTTCGGCAACGGTAGCGATGATGGGTGCCACGGCGATAGTGGCGCCGATGCTGCCGCTCTACCCGAACGTAAGCCCGGAGATCATCACCATTGCCATCGGGTCCGGCGCTATTGGCTGCACGATCGTGACCGACTCTCTCTTCTGGCTGGTGAAGCAGTACTGCGGCGCGACCCTGAATGAGACCTTCAAATACTATACGACGGCGACGTTTATCGCCTCGGTGCTTGCACTTGGCGGCACATTCCTGCTTTCTTTCATTATCTGAGCGCGAAGAGACGTATTATGGAAAACGCAACTATCACTACTTTAACCGCACAGTTTCCTCTGGTTGAGGATCTGATTGCCCTGAAAGAAACCACCTGGCTTAACCCTCGCACCACGACGCTGGCGGAAGGATTGCCGTATGTCGGGCTGACGAAAGCCGACGTAGACGACGCGCACGCGCGCCTGAAACGCTTCGCGCCGTATCTGGCGAAAGCGTTCCCGGAAACGGCGGCAACGGGCGGGATTATCGAATCCGACCTGGTCGCGATCCCGGCGATGCAGGCGCGGCTGGAGAAAGAATCTGCGAAGCCTGTTACAGGCACGCTGCTGCTGAAAAAAGACAGCCATCTGCCGATTTCCGGCTCGATCAAAGCGCGCGGCGGCATCTATGAGGTGCTGACCCATGCGGAGAAACTGGCGCTGGAAGCCGGGTTGCTGAGCGTTGAAGACGACTACAGCGTTCTGCTGGAGCCGCGCTTTAAGGACTTCTTCAGCCAGTACAGCATCGCGGTGGGCTCAACCGGCAACCTGGGGATGTCCATCGGCATTATGAGCGCACGCATTGGCTTTAAGGTGACCGTGCATATGTCCGCCGACGCCCGCGAGTGGAAGAAAGCCAAACTGCGCAGCCACGGCGTGATCGTCGTTGAATATGAGCAGGATTACGGCGTGGCGGTGGAGCAGGGACGCAAAGCGGCGGAAAGCGATCCGAACTGCTTCTTTATTGACGATGAGAATTCACGCACGCTGTTCCTGGGCTATGCGGTTGCTGGCGAGCGCCTGAAGGCGCAGTTTATCGAACAGGGCCGCGTGGTGGATGCCGATCATCCTCTGTACGTCTATCTGCCGTGCGGCGTCGGCGGCGGCCCCGGCGGCGTGGCTTTTGGCCTGAAGCTGGCCTTTGGCGATAACGTCCACTGCTTCTTTGCGGAGCCAACGCACTCACCGTGCATGCTGCTGGGCGTTTATACCGGGCTGCACGATGAAATCGCCGTGCAGGACCTGGGTATTGATAACGTGACGGCGGCGGACGGACTGGCGGTAGGACGTGCCTCCGGCTTCGTGGGCCGCGCGATGGAGCGCCTGCTCGACGGGTTCTATACCCTCTCCGATCAAAGCATGTACGACATGCTCGGCTGGCTGGCGCAGGAGGAAAGGATTCGCCTGGAGCCGTCGGCGCTGGCGGGGATGGCCGGGCCGCTGCGCGTCGATGCCGATGAGAACGTTACCCACCTGGTGTGGGCGACCGGCGGCGGCATGGTGCCGGAAGACGAGATGGCGAAATATTTAGCGAAAGGGAAGTAATTATGCCGGGTGGCGGCTGCGCCTTACCCGGCCTACAGGTGCAAAATTTGTTGAATGTGGGTTACCGCAAACAGCAGTGACAACGACAGCACGGCCAGGGCGATGAGGAACTTATCCCGCACCGCTTTCGGCTGCGCAAAGTCGTTCTGCGACACGTCCATCAGGTTACGGCTGCGGGTGTAGCGCCATAAAATGATGGCTACCAGCGCCAGCACAACAATGGAGATCCAGAATGGCGCCCCCGTGCGGTGCCAGTTGTGCTTAATGGCAAGAGCGATCAGCGCGCCATACCCCAGCAGCGTGCGCAGCCAGGCCAGCGAGGTTCGCTCCGGCTGAAGGCCGGGGTCCGCTTCCCGCCGCGCTTTGCGGCTATCCGGCATACAGCACCAGTAACATCACTACGCCCGCAACCATCAGCAAAATCGTACTGATAATGAGCAAGCCGCGCGTGTAGGGGAGATCCTGCTTCAGACGCATCGCCTTTTCATTTCTCAGCCAGCGCAGATAGCCATAAATCGCCAGCACGCCGGCAATCAGGCACAGTAGCAGGGCCAGCACTTCGCGAATCAACGGGGTGGCAAAATCGGGGGCGAGCTGATCAAGGCCGACGCCTGCGGCCAGAAAGCCCAGGGCGGTGCGGATCCACGCTAAGAACGTGCGTTCGTTAGCCAGTGAGAAGCGGTAGTCCGGTGCTTCACCGAGGCGGGAAATGTTCATGAAAGTTCCTTGTCGTGCTGCATGCAGGCTTCAGCATAGCGTAATTCAGCCAGGACAAGGAGACCGGCATCAGGCGATGCCGGTCAGAAAGATTAGTGCAGCTCTGGCCAGTAATCCTTATTCGCTTCAATCAGATCGTCCAGAATCGCCTTCGCCACCGATGCGCTCGGTACGGTTTTCGACAGGGTAATCGCCTGCCAGAGTTTCTGATACGAGCGCTGCTCCCAGGCGTCCACCACCAGTTTTTCCACCGCCACCTGCTGGCTCATGAGCCCTTTCTGGAAGTGCGGAATATCACCCACGGTCAGCGGCTCCGGTCCGTTGTGGCCGACCAGACAAGGTATTTCTACCATCGCGTCAGCATCAAAGTTATGGATAGCCCCATTGTTAGGCACAATCAGCAGCATGCGTTCCTGGGTGTTAAAGGCAATCGCGGTCGCCAGATCGACGATGTACGACGCATGTTCGTCAATTTCCAGTTCACCGGCAGAAGAATGACCGGCTTCGATAATCGCCCGACATGAACTGAATACATGCTTCTCACGGTGATCCATCACTTCATTGGCGCGGGTACGCTCCGGATTGGAATGGGCGACCACATAGTCCGGGAACAGGTAATACTTCAGGTAGGTGTTCGGCATGGTGTCCGGATCCAGCGCCTGTACGTCTTTGGCCTTGGCGAAGGTATCGTTCCAGCTCGCTTCAGTATGCACATCTTCCGAAGGCGGAACATAACCGTTTTTCGCCACGTATTCGCGCAGCTTCGGCATCAGATCGTTGCCGTTCTGATCTTCAATCGACGTCCACCAGCCGAAGTGGTTCAGGCCGTAGTAGCGCACGCGCATCTCTTTGCGGTCTTTCAGGCCGACGATTTGCGCCATACGTCCTTCAATGCCGATCGGCATGTCGCAGATGTTGAGAATTTTCGCGTTCGGACGCAGGCGGCGCGTGGCTTCCGCGACAATCGCCGCCGGGTTGGAGTAGTTCAGCATCCACGCGTTCGGGGAGTACTGCTCCATGTAATCCACCAGCTCCAGCACGCCGCCGATGGAGCGCATGCCGTAGGAGATGCCGCCCGGCCCGCACGTTTCCTGGCCCAGCACGCCGTGGCGCAGCGGGATTTTTTCATCCTTTTCACGCATGGGATATTTGCCAACGCGAATATGCGCCATCACGAAATCGACATCGGTAAAGGCCGCTTCAGGATCGGTGGTGTAACTAAATTCAATCTCCGGCGCCTGCTCCTTAAGGATGATTTTACACGCCTCGGCGATGATCTCCTGACGTGCTCCGTCATTGTCATAGAACTTCAGCGCACGCAGCGGGAAACGGTCACGGTTGGCTAACAGCATCAGGACGATACCAGGCGTGAATGTACTGCCGCCGCCTGCAATAACAACTGAGAATTTTTTCATGATATAGCCTCTGTCAGAGTGGTTTGTTCGTTTGTTAAAGGGGTTTTCATCAGCGATTCCAGCTGGTCGCGCACCTGAGGAACGTGCAGACCGACAATCACCTGTATGCCGTTGCCGCGCCGCACCACACCGTGTGCGCCCAGGGCTTTGAATACGTCATCGCTTTGGGTTTTCGTCATATCCACCAGGGCGATACGCAGGCGGGTGGCGCAGTTATTGATACTTTCGATATTCGCTGCGCCGCCGAGCGCCTGTAAGAACCCAGCGGCCTGTCCGACCTGCTGGCTGGCTGCCGCCGGGGCGGTGGTTTGCCCACGAGCGGCCTTATAGTCGGCCTTGCTGTAGAGCTTGATTTCGCTCTCTTCCCGGCCCGGCGTTTTGAGATTCAGACGTTCGATAAGCGTTCTGAAGACCACGAAGTAGATCCCGGTGAAGCAGAGGCCGATGCCAATCTGGGTGAATACCGTCGAGGCGTGGTTATGGAACATCGGGATCCAGTTTTGCGGCAGGAACTGGTCCAGCAGACCGCCGCCCATGTTCCCCACCACCCCGAAGATATACATCACCGTCGCCATCGTTGCAGCCAGCACGGCGTGGATGGCAAACAGCAACGGCGAGATAAACAGGAAGGTGAACTCCAGCGGTTCGGTAATGCCTACCAGCACGGCGGTAAGCGTGGCCGGGATCAGCAGACCTGCCACTTTGACGCGGTTCTCCGGTGACGCGGTATACCAGATAGCCAGCGCAATACCGACTGAGCCAAACACCTTAGAGTTGCCGTGCAGCGCGAATCCGCCCTCCGGGAACAGCGTTTTAAGCGGCACAGTGCTCTGGCTGAATTCCTGAAGGTGCTGTGCCCAGTAGACCTGAATGCCGCCTTCTACCGCAGCCGGGCCGAAGATAAACGGGCCGTAGACAAAGTGGTGTAATCCGGTTGGGATCAGAATGCGTTCCAGGAAGGTATAAACCCATACGCCCAGCGCGCCAGCGGTACGTAGAAAGGCCTGCAACGACTCAATGCCCATCTGCACTTTCGGCCAGCCCAGCAGCGTCAGCCAGGCGCAGGGGATCATCACGAAGAACGCGAGGATAACGACAAACGAGGTGCCCTGGAAAATCCCCAGAAAGACCGGCAACGGCTTGTCGAAAAATCGGTTGTGGATGGCGGTGACGAGCCCGGAAATGATAATCGCCCCGATGATGCTGGTATCAAGCGTTTTGATTCCGGCAATCCTCGCCAGCCCGCTGCCGGCAGTGGGTTCAGCAGAGAAGTCGACGCCAAAGAAGTGACCCCAGGTCATCCCCATCGCATTGATAAAATAGTTCCAGGTCAGGAAGCTAATCAGCACCGCCAGACAGGCGCGGCCCTGCGCCTGCTTTGCCAGGCCAATCGGTAAGCCGACAGCAAAAATCAGCGGCATATTACGGAACACCGCCCAGCCGCCCTCTTCGATGATGTGAACAATTTGCGCGAACAGATTATCAGGCGCGGTTAAGGCCTCACCGACAAACAGCGGATTGCGAAGCATGATGGCGATCCCAACCACGATCCCGGCAAAGGGAAACAGCAAAACCGGGGTGAACATGGCGCCGCCAAAACGTTGTATTTGACTGAGCATTTTTAAATCCTCATGAAACAACCTGTAGGGGATAGAGGCCTTTATGGTTTTTTACTGGCCTGAGGTGAGCATAAGAAGTTACTGATGCGGGAACATGGCGTGCCGCTGCGATTCGTGATCGCATTCATGGTTTTAATTTGACCAATCAGGTCTACTTTTTAAACTAAACATGGACAAGTTAAGACGTATTCCACGCCATGATGTGCGCAGAGAGGTCTACTGGTGATCTACAAATCAATTGCCGATCGGCTACGGCTGCGGCTGAATTCTTCGGACTACAACATTGGCAGTCCGTTACCCGGAGAAAAAGCGCTGGCAAAGGAGTTTGGCGTAGCCCGGATGACCGTCCGCAAAGCGCTGGATCTGCTGGTAAGCTGGGGGCTGGTTGAACGTCGACACGGTAGCGGGACGTTCGTGGCGCGCAAAGACGTTCATCATGAAACGACTAACCTGACTGGGCTGGTGGAGGTATTGCGCCAGCAGGGGAAAGAAGTGCAAAGCAAGGTGTTGCAGTTTGAAGTGATGCCCGCGCCGCCCGCCATCGCCAGCCAGCTGCGGATTCAGGTTGATGAGCGGATCTATTTTTCAAGGCGGGTGCGTTACGTGGACGGAAAACCGCTGATGCTGGAGGACAGCTTTATGCCGGTGAAGCTGTTCCGCAATCTTTCCCTGGCGCATCTCGAAGGGTCTAAGTTTGATTACATCGAGAAGGAGTGTGGGATCACCATCAGCGGCAATTACGAGAGCCTGACGCCGGTGCTGGCAGATAAACAGCTGGCCGGTTATATGAATGTGCCGGAACAGACGCCGCTGCTGCGCATCACTTCCCTTTCCTACAGCGACAGCGGCGAGTTCCTCAATTATTCCGTGATGTTCCGGAACACAAGCGATTACCAGGTGGACTACCATCTGCGGCGTATCCACCCGGAAGACTTATTAGCCCATCCCCCAGAATAGCACCGCCAGTAGCTGCGGGGTGATGATGCGCAGAAACATCACCAGCGGATAAACCGTGGCGTAGGATAACGCCGCCGCGCCGCTGGTGGCGTGCAGGTTATTGGCGAACGCCAGCGCGGGCGGATCGGTCATGGAACCGGCCAGCATGCCGCACAGCGTGAGATAGTTCATTTTAGCGAACATACGCGCCAATAACCCGACAGTTATCAGTGGGATAGCGGTAATAAATATGCCGTATCCTACCCAGCTCATCCCTTCGCCGTTCACCAGAGTATCGACAAAATCGCCGCCGGATTTCAGCCCCACCACCGCCAGAAACAGCACGATGCCCAACTCCCGCAGCGCCAGGTTAGCGCTCGGCGGCATAAACCAGTAGAGCTTACCGATGGAGCCGATACGCCCGAGGATAAGCGCCATAATGAGCGGCCCGCCTGCCAGACCCAGCTTCAGTGCTACCGGGAAGCCGGGCACGTACAGGGGGATGGAGCCAAGCATGACGCCAAGCCCGACGCCGATAAAGACCGGCAGCATCTGCACCTGCTGGAGTTTTTGCTGGGCGTTGCCCACCATGTCCGCTACGGCATCAATAGATGAAGGACGCCCGACGAGGTTGAGAATATCACCGAATTGCAGGCTGGCATCCTGGCTGGCCACCAGCTCGACACCGGCGCGGTTAAGCCGGGAGATCACCACGTCATAACGCTCTTTAACCTGCAAATCGCGTATTTTCTTGCCCAGAACCTTCTCATTGGTCACTACCACGCGCTCCACGCGCATGTCCGTTCCACGGGTTGAGAGTGAGGTATCCACCTCCTGACCGATCACCAGCCGGGCATTGTTTAAATCCGCCGGTTGCCCTACCAGATGCAGGAGATCGCCGTGCTGAATAAGGGTATCCGGTGAAGGCACCATCAGCGTTTCATCACGTTTCAGGCGGGAACAGATAATGGTCGCGCTGTTCAGAATGGGAACATCCTGAATCGCCATATTGTTCAGATTAGGGTTTTCGACGCGAATATTGATAGTTTTAATGAGCGCATGGCCGTTGGTCAGCGTGCTTTCATGCTCTTTTGCCTCCTGCTCGACGTTAACGCGGAACAGCACGCGCACCAGCCACATCGAGAGCAAAATACCGCAAATGCCAAACGGATAGGCCATGGCGTAGCTCATCCCCATCTGATCGACGACATCAGCAGGGATACCCAGATCGCGCAGAATTTGCTGGCCCGCCCCGAGCGCGGGCGTATTCGTGACGGCGCCGGAGAAGATGCCCAGCACGACGGGCAGCGGAATAGCGAAGAGTTTATGCAGGATCGCGGTGACCAGCCCACCCATCACAACAATGCCGAAGGCAAAGAGATTAAGGCGTAAACCGGAGACGCGCAGGGAAGCGAAGAAGCCCGGCCCCACCTGAATACCGATGGTATACACAAAGAGGATCAGGCCGAACTCCTGGATGAAATGCAGCATATCGGCGCTGAGCACCCACCCAAGCTGGTCGGCAAAATGGCCGACAAAAATCCCGCCGAACAGCACCCCGCCAATCCCAAACCCGACGCCGCGGATTTTGATATTCCCCAGCCATAGCCCCACTACCGCGACAAGGGCCAACACGCTGACGGTTAACGCGATATCACTCATGTTCCACATCCTGTGTATAACCTTAGTTATGATAAGGATTCTCTCAGAACTGGCGGCGGTTGTATGGGCGATGGCGCACATAAAAGCCGAAGGTAAACGCAAAACGGTCACCCGAAGGTGACCGTTTTTAGTGTTTGCACCCTCTCCCACAGGGAGAGAGTCGGGGTGAGGGCACCAGCCCGCACACGATTAGCTATTCAACGCCGGGCGTTCGCTAATGGCGATGCGCTGAGGCGCAATGGCTTCCGGCACGTTACGGGTGAGGTCAATGTTCAGCAGCCCGTTAGTGAACGTCGCGCCAGAAACTTCCATATGGTCTGCCAGGGTAAAGCTCAGGCTAAACGGCTGAGTGACAAGCCCCTGATGCAGCCATTTGGTCTCGGTGTCTGGTTTTTCCGGTGACCCTTTCACGGTCAGGCGCGCACCCTCAAGCTGGATGTCGAGATCTTCCTGGCGGAACCCGGCCAGCGCAAGCGTGATGCGGTAGTGGTTATCATCGCTTTTTTCGATGTTGTACGGCGGAAAGGTCTGCTGTTCGGTTGCGCTTTGCAGCGCGTTAGCCAGTTTGTCAAAACCGATCCACTGACGCAGCAGGGGGGAAAAATCATAGTTACGCATACTAAATCTCCTTCTGAGAAGCGAGTTCGGCACAGTTTAATTTTGTGCACAGTTGTACCTGCAAACCCTTGCGGATTCGCATATGCTCCCTTTACGGCAAGCAATTTCAGGTGGGCCGCAGCCGCGACCCGCTTAATTAATTGATTTCGATACGACGCGGTTTTTTCTCTTCCGGAATCACACGTTCCAGTTCGATAAACAGCAGGCCGTTCACCAGGTTCGCGCCCTTGACGTGGATGTTCTCAGCCAGCTGGAACTTGCGTTCAAAGTTACGCTCTGCGATACCCTGGTAGAGGTAGGTTCGTTCTTTCTGCTCGCCCGCATGGGAGCCTTTCACCACCAGCAGATTGTCCTGCGCGGTGATCTCCAGTTCGCTCTCTGCGAAACCGGCAACAGCAATCGCAATGCGATAGTGGTTTTCGTCAACCAGTTCAACGTTGTATGGAGGATAGCCGTTGCTCTGGCTCTGGTTGTTTTCTAAGTGGTTGAACAGACGATCAAAACCAATGGCAGAACGGTATAGCGGAGAGAGATCGAAATTACGCATAGATAAATGCTCCTGAAATCAGCGAGAAAATGTAGCCTTCCACCATGGACAGGCTTCTGCTTCCCCGAACACCCATCAGGCGTGTCCGTTATCGGGTTACATTCTTAAAATGGGTATGGATACGGCCTTTTCAAGCCTGTTGATGTGAGATTTTTTTGCACTTTGCTGGTTGTCGCATAGACTCAGGGGCACAGCACAAAGGGTTAAATTGCGATGGCGACCACAGTGCGGGAGTTTGGAGCTATCCATTTTGGACGCGCCTCGCTATAACCCTGAGTTGCAGGTCAATGCCGTGCTACTAATGATGACTGAGTGATGATGAGAAATGTTCTGATTAAGCTGGCGACGTTCAGCGGGGTTGTTTTACTTTGCGGGTGTTCGAGCGTGATGTCGCACACCGGCGGTAAAGAAGGAACATATCCGGGGACGCGCGCCAGTGCCGCAATGATCTCTGATGATGAGACAAACTGGGGTACCAAATCTCTGGCGATTCTTGATATGCCGTTTACGGCGGTTGCCGATACGCTTTTGCTGCCGTGGGATATGTTCCGCACCGACAGCTCAGTGCGTTCGCGCGTTGAGAAAAGCGAGCAGGAGACGCTGGCAACCAACTCCGTCATCCCGCCCGCAGCGATGCCTCCACGCTAATTCTGTGTGGTTTCCGTTAGCCACAGCTGGCGGAAACCGTCCTTCGCTTCCATCCATGCAATAAATCGTCCGTCCGGGGAAAACACCACAGCGTCAGCAGACGGCGGATTGCCATGATCGGAGGTCAAAAACGTCACCTCACCGGTCTGCGCATCGCAGCAGGCAATGCGGCTTTCGAGCACAAACCCAAGTGTGCGGCCAGAAGGATGCCAGTTAAAAGCCGACTGGATATCACTTTCACTGTGGGTCAGCTGGCGCGGCTCGCCGCCCTCAGGGGAGATAAGCCACAGCTGCACAACGCCGTTATCGTCCCGCATTAAAAACGCAACCTGCGTCCCCTGTGGATTGCTGCGCACCCAGTGGCGCGGCACGTTCACCAGCCCCGGATACGCCTTCTGATGGGTGAAGGTAAGGCGGCGTTGCATGACGCCCGCAGGCGGCGCGGGCATTGTATCCGGCGTTCCCTGCAACGGCGCATCGCCCGCTCGTTTCCAGCCCTGCTCGTCTTTGGGAAGATCGACAATAAACAGTTCGGGCACTTTCTCGCCTTTCGCAGACACCGTATCGCCGATAAACGCCAGCCTGTCGTTGCCCACCCAGCCCTCTTCATAGGCGCGGTTGATCTCATCGCTGCCCGGTTTCGGGTTCGGCGTTGTACGGCTTACCAGTACGCTCCAGAAGGTGCCGGCATATTCCCGCGGATGGTTCCCCTGTGGGTTTACTGGGCCAAAAGGCGCCGCCACCCCGACGTTACGCAAATCCAGCTGCGGATCGCGCGCGTGCAGCACATGGTCGTTATAGGTAAAGCTGACGAACTGCCCGTTCGGGCTAAAAACGTGAACGTGGGTGCCGCCACGCAGCGCACCTGCCGTGTAAGGCGCGGTGATATCCATCGCATCAAGATTGCTCACCTGACCATTGTGCGCAATCACCCCCTGACGATGGTGAAAATCATACTGCCAGTCTGCATCCGGGTTTTTCGGGCCGTGGATAAAAACATATTTGTCCTGCGCCGGATGAACGGTTACCACGCCAACATGCGCGCCGTCAGTCGCACGGTAGATCGCCTCAACCTCGCCCGTACTAACATTGACCCGCTCAATGGTTTCACCGGTAAACGACGCGCCGGACGGGCGGACATCATAGACAAGCCACTGGCTGTCTGGCGTCCAGGTGTTGATGTTGGTGAGCTGGTGGTTGCGGGAAGCGAAGGTGATTTGTTTCATGAAAATACCCTGATGCGCGGTTATCGCATCAGGGTAAAACATCCGAAGGGATTAGCCTACTCGTTTCACGTCGCCGACCAGCAGGATGTAGGAGAGCGCCCCGATCAGCGCCACGGCAGAGATATACACCAGCGCCGGACCAAAGCCGTAGTCCTGCGCCAGGTAACCGATGACCAGCGGCACGGTGATCCCGCCCAGGCCGCCAACGAAGTTAAACACGCCGCCGGTCAGGCCAATCAGACGCATCGGCGCCAGCGACGACACCAGCGACCAGGTGATGGAGGCAAAACCGTTCCCGAAGAACGCTACCGCCATCAAGGTCATGATCCACACCGGATCGTTGGTGTAGTTCGCTCCCATGATGCAGGTAGAGATCAGTAGGCCGCAGATAATAGGCGTTTTACGCGCAACGCCCAGTGAGAAGCCTTTTTTCACCAGTTTGTCCGCCAGCCAGCCCGAGAGCAGGACGCCGAAAAACGCCGCAAGGAAGGGTACGGTGGTCATAAAGCCCGCCTTCAGCGCGGTAATCCCTTTTTCCTGGGTCAGATAGTTCGGGAACCAGGTGAGGAAGAACCACAGCGTGGAAGTCACCGCGAACTGACCCAGATAAACGCCCACCAGCTTACGGTGGAAGACCAGCTTCCAGTCCGCTCTGGTCAGCGGCTGGCGCGCCTCTTTTTTCACGGGCGCATCGCCGTCCACCAGGCCACCGCCGTCGCGGATGTAGTCCAGTTCGGCTTTGGTGATGCTTTTGGTCAGGCGCGGCGGCTGATAGACCTTAAACCAGATTAACGACCAGATAATGCCGATCCCGCCGGTGACGATGAACACCCAATGCCAGCTCAGTAGCTCCTGGATCCAGATTAACAGCGGCGTCAGAAATGCCAGGCCAACAAACTGCCCGGAGGTGTAAAAACCAACAGCGGAAGCGCGTTCGTGTTCCGGGAACCAGCTGGTCACCATGCGGTTGTTGGTCGGAAACGCGGGCGCTTCAAACACCCCGGTGATGGCGCGCAGGCCAATCAGTGACATCAGCCCGGTGGCGAAGCCCTGGAACAGGGTCGCCACGGACCAGCCAAAAATAGCGATAAAGTAGGTCAGACGCGACCCCACGCGGTCAAGGAACCAGCCGCCCGGGATCTGGCAGAGCGTATACAGCCAGGCAAACGCCGAGAAGACGTAGCCCATTTCCGCTTTGGTGATGCCAAACTCTTCCTGAATATGAGCCGATGCCACGGCAAGGTTGGCGCGGTCGACATAACAGATGACCACGGTAATAAAGATCATGATCAGCGTCAGGTAACGACGACGCCCGGTTTTTGCAGCAGTAACTGGAATATCCATCGCAATCTGTCTCCAGATTTTGGGCATAGCGAAGCCGCTCACCATGCCCTGTAATTTACAGAGGGTGTATTTGGTTTTTTTAATTAAAAACGTAAACGGAATACGCTAAATAATTCGTGCTGGGGGAAGGCGGCAAGTTTTCGCATCCCCGGGAGCATACAAAAGTATGTGACCGGGGTAAGAAAACGCAGCCAACGCATCACCAGCGCGAAGTATGACGCGCATTTACCACTCGGCTACGGAACCGTCTTCATGACGCCACAGTGGGTTACGCCAGTCCGGCGCACTTTTACTCAGCTCAATGACTTTGGCTTCGTCGATCTCCACGCCAAGGCCCGGCTTCGTTAACGGTTTAAAGAAACCGCCTTCCATGCTGAAGTCTTCCTTGTTTTTCACAAAGTCGAGCAGCTCCGCGCCCTTGTTATAGTGAATGCCCATGCTTTGTTCCTGGAACACCGCATTGCGCGAGACGAAGTCGACGTGCAGACAGGCCGCAAGCGCAATTGGCCCAAGCGGACAGTGCGGGGCCAGCGCCACATCGTAGGCTTCTGCCATTCCGGCAATTTTGTAGCATTCGGTGATGCCACCCGCGTGGGAGAGGTCCGGTTGCAGGATCGCAATGCCGCCCGCTTCCAGCAAGCGTTTAAACTCGAAGCGCGAGAACATGCGTTCACCCGCCGCGATGGGAATGTGCGTCTGTTCAGCCAGTTTCGGATAGTATTCCGCCTGCTCGGCCAGCACCGGCTCTTCGATAAACAGCGGGCGATACGGCTCCAGCTCTTTAATCAGCACTTTGGCCATTGGCGCGCTGACGCGGCCGTGGAAATCCAGGCCAAACTCAATCTCGTTGCCGAAAGCCTCGCGGATTTGCGCCACGGTGTTCACCGCCCGGTCTACCGCGCGCGAGTTGTCGATAACGCCCATCTCTTCGCAGCCGTTGAGTTTGAAGGTGTCAAAACCGATGTTGCGCAGTTGCCGGATACCGTCGATCACTTCCGCAGGGCGGTCACCGCCCACCCAGCTGTAGGCTTTGATTTTGTCGCGCACCAGGCCGCCCATTAATTGCCAGACCGGGGCATTCAGCACTTTGCCTTTGATATCCCACAGCGCCTGATCAATACCGGCGATGGCGCTCATCAGGATCGGACCGCCACGGTAAAATCCCGCCCGGTACATGACCTGCCACAGGTCGTTGATGCGCGCCGGATCCTGGCCAATCAGGTATTCGCCCAGCTCGTGAACCGCGGCTTCAACGGTGCGCGCACGGCCTTCAATCACCGGCTCGCCCCAGCCAACCACGCCTTCGTCGGTTTCGATTTTCAGGAACATCCAACGCGGGGGTAAACGGTACGTGGTGAGTTTGGTTATTTTCATTGCACTGCCTCTCGATACGCTTTCACAAATGCTGCCGCCTGCTGTGCGGTACGCTCAACGGGCTGTCCGGCACGATAGAGATCGCTGCCCAGCCCGGCGCCCACACAGCCCGCTTTTATCCACTGCACCAGGTTTTCCGGCGTGACGCCGCCCACGGCAAAGACCGGCACGCTGGCGGGTAAGACCGCTTTCAGCGCTTTGATGTAATCCGGACCAAAGGCCGACGACGGGAAAATTTTGAGAGACTGTGCGCCTGCATCGAGGGCGGCAAAGGCTTCTGTAGCCGTGGCGCAACCCGGGCAAACGGTCATGCCGTACTCCACCGCCCGGCGGATCACCTCGGGGTTGATATTCGGTGTGACGATAAGCTTGCAGCCCATCTTCGCCAGTTCATCCACCTGCTCCGGCTGTAATACGGTGCCAGCGCCAATCAGCGCCTTATCACCAAACGCCTTCACAATTGCCGGAATGCTTTTTTCCCACTCCGGGGAGTTGAGCGGGATTTCCACCGCGTCGAACCCGGCGTCGATCACCGCGCCAACGTGCGCTAAGGCCTCACCGGGCGTGATACCGCGCAAAATCGCGATCAGGGGAAGTTCAGTTTGCCACTGCATGAGCGATGCTCCTTATGCCTGCCTGAAATGCCGTGTCGCCTTCCACCGCAGCAACATCCCGTCCGATAGCGTGGAACGCCTGGCGGTAACGAGACGTCAGCGATGAACCCGCGACGAGCGTGATGGCCTGCTGCCCGGCGAACGCGTCGCTCAGGGTGGCGACCTCTGCGCCAATCAGCAGGCCGGACAGAAATTCGCTGACCTGTTCGCGCGGAAGATTTCCCAGCACGTGCGAGGCGCGAACCTCAAAAAGTTGCGGCAAAACGGCAGGGGATGCGATCCCGCGCTCAAGCCCGGCGGCAAACGCTTCCGGCGAAGGGGTCTGCTCCGGCAAACCGGCCCCCACCAGCGAATGCTTAAGCAGCAAGTGGTGCAATTCGCCGGTCATTACGGTGCGAAAGTCATGAATTTGCTCAGCATCCGCCTGGACCCATTTGCAGTGCGTCCCGGGCATGACGTAGACAGAAGAAGGAGAAAGCGTGCGCGCCCCGAGCAGTTGCGTCTCTTCACCGCGCATCACGTTATGGTTATCGTCGCGAGAGACGCATAAACCGGGGATAATCCAGACATTGTCGCCAACGGACGTTAACTGTTCGCCAACGGCAGTGAAATGCACCGGAACCGACAGATAAGGCGCAACCTTCCAGCCTACGTTACTGCCGACCATTCCGGCCATCACCACTGGCGTAGTACCGTCGCGCCAGTTTTGTGTCACCTCTGCTAACACCGCTGCTGGGGATTTACCGTTCAGGCGCGTCACACCTGCTTCTGATTGCCTGCGTTCCAGGCACTGCTCACCCTGGTAGAGCCAGGCGCGCAGATTGGTCGATCCCCAGTCAATTGCGATGTAGCGTGATGTCATGTGATTTCCTTCAACCTTCGTGTCGAGCTGGCGATCATGGTCAGCGCCGCCTGCTCTGCCGCATCGCCGTCCTGATGCCGTATCGCATCGAACAGCGCTTTATGTTCCTGAAGCGTTTTCGGCATGTTGGCCTCATCGCCCATCCAGGTACGTTCAAATACTGCTCGCTGTAGCGAGCTGATCGCCACGCTAAGCTGCTGTAACACCGGGTTATGCACCGACTGCAATACCGCCTCGTGGTAGCGAATGTCCGCCTCGTTGAACGCCTCCCGATTCTGGTTATTGGCGATCATGTCGTTTAAAGCCGACTCAATCTGTGCCAGGTCACCTGACGTTGCGCGCTCAGCCGCCCAGCGGGCAATGGCCGGTTCCACCAGATTTCGGACTTCGCTCATCGCGCCGATAAGCCGTGGGTCGTAGTCGTTTTCCAGTACCCATTGCAGAACATCGGTATCGAGGTAGTTCCACTGGTTACGCGGCGCCACAAACGCGCCGCGATAGCGCTTCATTTCAATCAGCCGCTTCGCCATCAGCGAGCGGAACACTTCCCGGATGATGTTGCGCGAGGTTTCAAACTCCTCGCACAGTTCCGCCTCTGCTGGCAGCGGCGAACCGGGAACGTATTTGCCACCCACAATCTGAGTGCCCAGCGTGATGACAATGCGATCGGTTTTATTGAGTGTCATGGAGAGTCCTTGTGCTCTGTAAGTCCATCACTACTTTACCGCGACCGCTGAATTTCGCCTCACTTTTGCAGTACAAACGTGAGGCCTTTCGTCTTTGCCGTGGTGACAATGTAGTACAATCAATTAATGTTGTACTACAATCAAGATCACAAAAAGAACAATTCGATAAATTCAGGGCCAAAAAAAGCCCCGGTAGATAACCGAGGCTGATGATTACAGACAGCTGCTAGGAGAGGACAAATTTCTCGATCGCCCAGGCAACGCCGTCTTCCAGGTTAGATTTGGTCACGAAGTTCGCCACTTCTTTTACCGACGGGATGGCGTTATCCATCGCCACGCCCATGCCTGCATATTCGATCATCGCAATATCGTTTTCCTGGTCGCCCAGCGCCATGATCTCCTCAGGCTTGATGCCCAGCGCATCGGCAAGCGATTTGACGCCCGTGCCTTTATTGACGCGTTTATCGAGGATTTCGAGGAAGTACGGCGCACTTTTCAGTACGGTGTATTTCTCTTTTACCTCAGCCGGAATGCGTGAAATGGCTTTGTCGAGAACCGCAGGTTCATCAATCATCATCACTTTCAGGAACTGTGTCGCCGGATCCATTTTCTCCGCTTCACAGAACACCAGTGGAATGGTTGCAACGTAGGACTCGTGCACCGTGTAGTAGCTGATATCGCGGTTGGCGGTGTAAAGCGTATTGCGATCTAGCGCGTGGAAGTGAGAGCCCACGTCGCGGGAGAGTTTTTCCAGGAACCGGTAGTCATCATAGCTCAGTGCCGTTTGCGCCACCGTGCTGCCATCGGCTGCCTTTTGCACCAGCGCGCCGTTATAGGTGATGCAGTAATCACCAGGCTGGTTCATGTGCAGCTCTTTCAGGTAACTGTGCACCCCGGCATACGGGCGTCCGGTGGTGAGCACCACGTTTACGCCTTTTTCGCGTGCGGCGGCGATCGCATTTTTAACGGCAGGAGAGATAGTGTGGTCTGGCAGCAGCAGCGTGCCGTCCATATCGATTGCAATGAGTTTGATGGCCATGGGGTCCCCGGGATAAATGAGTGCTACCTCATGCTAACGCGATTAAGCACACAAAAATAGAGCTACCTTGCGCAACAAAAAGCCCCTTTTACGTTTATCCCGGGAACGGGAACTCACTCGCGGGTGAGAACGATTTTGCCAAACGCACCGCGATCCAGATGCTCAAGCGCCTGTTCCAGCTCGTCAAAACGGTAGCGATGCTCAATCACCGGTTTTAACTCCGTGACATCAACAGCACGGACAAAATCTTCCAGCGCCCGGCGGTGTCCAACCCCAATCCCCTGAATGACGGGGGATTTCAGCAACAGCTCGCTTGCAGGCAGAGAAATTTCTGTCCCGGCCAGCACGCCAATGACCGATATCCGCCCATGAACGGCAACGGCGCGCAGGGAATGTCTCAGGTTCTCCCCACCCACGGTTTCGATAATATGGTCGATGCCGCGATCCTGCGTCAGTGCCAGCGTATTTTCAGCCCAGTCGCCTTTCAGTCGGTTGATGCCCTGGCTGGCCCCCAGCTTTTTGGCCCGCGCCAGTTTTTCATCACTTCCCGAGGAGACAAACACCTCTGCGCCGTGCGCTTTTGCTATCTGCAAAGCGAATAGCGCCACTCCGCCCGTCCCTTGTACCAGCACCGATTGCCCGGCGCGTAAATGACCGCGCTCCACCAGCGCGAACCATGCGGTAAGCCCCGCGCAAGGAAGCGTACTGGCCTCAGCGTCATCCAGGCTTTCCGGGGACGCCACCAGCGCGTTTTCACTCACAATCACATATTCGGCCAGCATGCCCTGGAAGTATCCACCGGACGTTTTATAGGGCAAATCGCGCGCGTCTGCCTGCGGCTTGCCGTCGATCCATTCCGGGAAGAAGGTTGAGATGACGCGTGCGCCGGGTTTGAAACGCGTAACGCCTTCACCGATGCTGTCCACCACGCCTGCCATGTCAGATGCTGGGGTAAACGGGAAGGAAAGCGGAATCGGCATCGTGCCTTCAATCACCATTTTATCCCGGTAGTTGAGCGCAACGGCATTAACCCGTACGCGGACCTCTCCCGGGCCTGGCTGTGGAACAGGCTCCTGAACGAGCCTGAGGCTTTCACGACCAAGGGCATCCATTGACCAGCGTTGCATTGTTGCTGTCATTTTTTTCTCCTGTCATCAGATGATTTTCAGTTCTGACAGTCTACCGTTGACTCAGCGTCACCAGTGGCGATAAGTTTTCCCTTCATTGATGACCAAATTGATACAATTCATCCATGACCGATACGCTGAAAGATATTCCCGTTTTCGTTGCCTCCGTTGAGGCAGGAAGTTTTGCCCAGGCCGCCGTCCGTCTGCATTTGTCGCGCTCGGCGGTAGGAAAAAGCATTGCTCGTCTTGAAGAGAGGCTGGGGGTTCGTCTGTTTCATCGGACCACCCGCAGCCAGAGGCTGACCGATAACGGCGCGCTTTTTTATGAACGCTGCCTGCGCGCGCTGGAAGAGATCCGTGGCGCTGAATCGCAGCTTGAAACCGGAAAACATCAGGTCAGCGGTCGGCTGCGTGTTGCCATGCCGGTGCTGTTTGGTCGCCAGTGTATCGCCCCGCTGCTAATAGAGCTGGCGCAGGAGCATCCCGGGCTTGAGCTTGAAATGTCCTTTAGCGACCGCATCGTGGATCTTGTGGAAGAAGGGTTTGATATGGCGGTGCGCAATGGCACCCTGGCTGACAGCGCCGTGCTGGTCGCCAGAAGGCTGGGGGTGCACCGAATGGTTCTGTGTGCCGCGCCGGATTATCTGATTAAGAATGGCCAGCCGCAAAGCGTTGATGATTTACGCCAGTATACGGCCATTAACTACACGCGTGCGGGCAGAGTCTTACCCTGGCAGCTGATGGATTACGATGGCACGTCGCGCACGTTTATTCCCCGCTCATCCCTCAATATGGATGATTTGCAGGCGATCTGCGACGCGGCGCTGGCCGGCCACGGTATTGCATGGTTACCCTGCTGGATGGTCATCAAAGAAATTCATCAGGGAAATCTTGTCCCGCTCTTTAAGCAGGCCCCGGATGTACGCTTCGACGTTCATGCCGTCTGGCAGCAGACGCCACACCTGCCGCTAAGGGTAAGAATTGCCATAGATATGCTGGTCAAACGTTTACCGGCAGTGATGTCGCTGGAGTTTCCTGCGTCCATAAAAAAGCCGCGCTAAAGCGCGGCCAGTTATGTTGTCGTAAAGCGACGATTAAATATCGATATTCGCCGCCTTCAGGGCGTTCTCTTCGATGAAGGCGCGACGTGGTTCAACCGCATCGCCCATCAGGGTCGTGAACAGCTGATCCGCTGCAATCGCGTCTTTAACGGTAACGCGCAGCATGCGGCGGCTTTCCGGATCCATGGTGGTTTCCCACAGCTGATCCGGGTTCATTTCGCCCAGACCTTTATAACGCTGAATAGAGAGGCCGCGACGGGACTCTTTCACCAGCCATTCCAGCGCCTGCTCGAAGCTTGCCACCGGCTGACGGCGCTCGCCACGTTCGATGAACGCATCGTCTTCGATCAGACCGCGCAGCTTCTCGCCCAGGGTGCAGATACGGCGGTATTCCGGACCGGTAACAAACTCGTGCTCCAGCGGGTAGTCGGTATCGACGCCGTGGGTACGCACGCGGACGATCGGCTCGAACTGCTGCTCAGCGTTCTGCTGAACGTCGAACTTCCACTGGCTGCCGTGCTGCTCTTTCTCGTTCAGCTCGCTCACCAGGGTGTTCACCCAGCGGGTGACGGTCTGCTCGTTGCTCAGATCGGCTTCGGTCAGGGTCGGCTGGTAAATCAGCTCTTTCAGCAGCGCTTTCGGATAGCGACGCTCCATACGGCCAATCATTTTCTGCGTGGCGTTGAACTCGGAGACCAGACGCTCCAGCGGCTCACCGGCCAGCGCTGGCGCGCTGGAGTTTGCGTGCAGGGTCGCACCATCAAGGGCGATCGCGATTTGGTACTGATCCATCGCGTCGTCATCTTTAATGTACTGTTCCTGCTTGCCTTTTTTCACCTTGTACAGCGGTGGCTGCGCAATGTAGACGTGGCCGCGCTCAACGATTTCCGGCATCTGACGATAGAAGAAGGTCAGCAGCAGCGTACGGATGTGCGAGCCGTCGACGTCCGCATCGGTCATGATGATGATGCTGTGATAACGCAGTTTGTCCGGGTTGTACTCGTCGCGACCAATGCCGCAGCCGAGCGCGGTGATGAGCGTCGCCACTTCCTGAGAAGAAAGCATCTTGTCGAAGCGCGCTTTCTCAACGTTGAGGATTTTACCCTTCAGCGGCAGAATCGCCTGGTTCTTGCGGTTACGGCCCTGCTTTGCAGAACCGCCCGCGGAGTCCCCTTCCACAAGGTACAGTTCAGACAGCGCCGGGTCGCGTTCCTGACAGTCAGCCAGTTTGCCCGGCAGGCCTGCCAGGTCCAGCGCGCCTTTACGACGGGTCATTTCACGCGCTTTACGCGCCGCTTCACGGGCACGCGCCGCATCGATAATTTTACCCACCACGATTTTCGCGTCGGACGGGTTTTCCAGCAGGTATTCGCTCAGCAGTTCGTTCATCTGCTGTTCAACCGCCGATTTCACCTCAGAAGAGACCAGCTTGTCTTTGGTCTGTGAGGAGAACTTCGGATCCGGCACCTTCACGGAGACCACGGCAATCAGGCCTTCACGGGCATCGTCACCGGTGGCGCTGACTTTCGCTTTTTTGCTGTAGCCTTCTTTGTCCATGTAAGCGTTCAGGGTACGAGTCATCGCCGCGCGGAAGCCCGCAAGGTGCGTACCGCCGTCGCGCTGTGGAATGTTGTTGGTGAAGCAGTAAATGTTTTCCTGGAAACCGTCGTTCCACTGCAAGGCCACTTCTACGCCGATACCGTCTTTTTCAGTAGAGAAGTAGAAGATATTCGGGTGAATTGGCGTTTTGTTCTTGTTCAGATACTCAACGAACGCCTTGATACCACCTTCGTAATGGAAGTGGTCTTCTTTGTTGTCGCGTTTGTCGCGCAGACGAATCGACACGCCGGAGTTCAGGAACGACAGTTCACGCAGGCGTTTCGCCAGAATGTCGTACTCGAATTCGGTGACGTTGGTGAAGGTTTCAAGGCTCGGCCAGAAACGCACCATGGTACCGGTTTTCTCGGTATCACCCGTGACGGCCAGCGGCGCTTCAGGCACGCCGTGCTGGTAGATCTGACGGTGAATTTTGCCTTCGCGCTGGATAACCAGCTCCAGCTTCTGCGACAGGGCGTTTACTACGGATACGCCTACGCCGTGCAGACCGCCGGAAACTTTATAGGAGTTATCATCGAACTTACCGCCTGCGTGCAGAACGGTCATGATCACTTCCGCAGCAGATACGCCCTCTTCCGGGTGAATACCGGTTGGGATGCCACGACCGTCATCGGTAACGGACACGGAGTTGTCCGCATGGATCGTGACCACGATGTCTTTACAGTGACCCGCGAGCGCTTCGTCGATAGCGTTATCTACCACCTCGAATACCATGTGGTGCAGACCGGTGCCGTCATCCGTGTCGCCGATATACATACCCGGGCGCTTACGCACCGCATCCAGCCCTTTCAGGACTTTGATACTGGAGGAGTCATAAGAATTCGACATCAACGTTTCTCGCTCATTTCAACTTGGGTTAATCCGTTATTTTACCCTTTTCCACGGTAAACATCTTCGAATTTTCGTCCGACATGTCCATAACGTGTTCAGCGCTAATGGCGCTGACGAAAACCTGCGACTGCGTGGCTTTCAGGCGGCTGGCAAGCAGCCCGCGCCGCGCGTCGTCAAGTTCCGAGGCAAAATCATCTATCAGGTACAGGCAGCGTCGCCCACTTTCGCGGGTGAGGAACTCCCCCTGCGCCAGGCGCAGCGCACACATCAGGAGCTTCAGCTGCCCGCGCGACAGCGTGTCTTCCACCGGCGCACCGTCGGCACGAATGCGGAAGTCCGCCTTGTGCGGGCCGTGCGCGGTGTAGGTCAGCATGCGGTCGCGCTCGAAGCTTCTCTCTAACACCTCGGCATAATCCGTCTCTTTCTCCCAGCCGCGCTGGAAAGAAAAGGTGAGAGAGAACTCGGGTAAAAACTGTTTGCAGGTGTCGGCCATGTCTTCGGCGATACCTGCGCTGTATTCGGCACGCCAGCGGCTGATTTGTTCCGCTAGAGGGATGAGTTCCATGTCCCACGGACGCAGCTGGGCGTAGCGCGTGACCTGGCGCAATGCGGCGTTACGCTGTTTAAGCAGACGCTTCAGGTTGCTCCAGGCGTTAAAGAAACCGGCTTCATTGTGAAAGCATCCCCAGTCGAGGAACGCTCTTCTGTATTTGGGGCCGCCGTTGAGTAAAGTAAACCCCTCGGGCGTAATCAGCTGCATCGGCATCAGCAGCGCCAGCTCCGCCACCTTGTGGCCATCGGTGCCGTCGATGCGCACCTTGCTGTCGCCCTGCTTGTCTTTGGTCAGGCCGATGGCGGTTTCCCGCTCTGCGCCCTGCAAACGCCCATGCAGCACAAACGCATCCTGTTCGTGGCGAATCACGCGACCAATCTGCAAACTGCGAAACGCCCGGCCGTGGCCGAGCGTATAGATGGCTTCCAGCACGCTGGTTTTGCCGCTGCCGTTCGCGCCAACCAGGAAGTTAAAGCCAGGGGATAAAGCGAGATCCGCGCTTTCGATATTGCGAAAGTCGCGGATCAACAGACGGGTGAGCGACATTACAGTCTCATTGGCATGACAACATAAGCAGCCGACTGTGATGCGGCATCTTCAATCTGTACGCTCGAAACGGAGTCAGTCAGCAGGATGCGAACGTTCTCGCATTTCAGTGCATTCAGCACATCCAGCACGTAGCTGACGTTGAAGCCGATTTCCATCTCAGCCCCGGCGTAGGTGACGTCCAGTATCTCTTCTGCCTCTTCCTGCTCCGGGTTGTTGGCGGTGATTTTGATCTGGTTTTCACTCACGTACAGACGTACGCCGCGGAATTTCTCGTTCGAGAGAATAGCGGCACGCGCAAACGCCTGCTTGAGGATGTCGCAACCCGCCTCCAGCGTTTTGTCCGGATTCTTCGGCAATACGCGGCGATAATCCGGGAAACGACCGTCTACCAGCTTCGATGTGAAGACAAAATCGCCCACGTGGGCACGAATATTGTTGCTGCCAATCTGCACGCGCAGTGGGGTATCGCCGCCGTCGAGCATGCGCATCAGTTCAATTACGCCTTTACGCGGTACGATCACCGAATGGTTTGGCAGTGAATCGCCAATCGGCATGGAACAGACCGCCAGACGGTGACCGTCGGTCGCCACGGTACGCAGCTCTTCACCTTCGGTTTCGAACAGCATGCCGTTTAAGTAGTAACGAACGTCCTGATGCGCCATGGAGAACTGCGTGGCTTCAATCAGACGCTTCATCGTCGCCTGCGGCAGGGTAAATTCAACTTCGCTCTGCCAGTCATCCAGGTTCGGGAAGTCCGCAGCGGGCAGCGTGGAGAGGGAGAAACGGCTGCGGCCAGAGCGCACCAGCATGCGGTCGCCCTCCAGCTGCACGGCGATTTCAGCGCCTTCCGGCAGCCCACGGCAAATATCAAAGAATTTACGTGCCGGAACCGTGGTCGCGCCCGCGTCGTGCGGCTGAGTCAGCGTAACGCGCGCGATCATTTCCATTTCCAGATCTGTGCCGGTCAGCGACAGCGTACCGTCCGCGACCTGAAGCAGCAGGTTTCCAAGAATAGGCAGCGTAGGGCGGCCGCCTAATGGGCCACTCACCTGTTGCAGCGGTTTTAATAAATGTTCACGTTCAACGGTAAATTTCATAGCGTCACGATGATAATGTTCTGATTAAATTGGAAAAATCTTCTTTTATGTCGTGGCTTTCTTCGCGTAGCTGCTCGATCTTGCGACAGGCGTGCAGCACGGTCGTATGGTCACGGCCACCAAACGCATCACCGATTTCCGGCAGGCTGTGGTTGGTGAGCTCTTTTGCCAGCGCCATCGCCATCTGACGCGGACGCGCCACCGAGCGGGAACGACGTTTAGACAGTAAATCTGCCACTTTGATCTTGTAGTACTCAGCCACCGTCTTCTGAATATTGTCGATAGTGACCAGTTTTTCCTGCAAAGCCAATAAATCGCGCAGCGCTTCACGCACAAAATCGATGGTGATCGCACGACCGGTGAAGTTGGCGTTAGCGATAACGCGGTTCAGCGCCCCTTCCAGCTCACGCACGTTGGAACGCAAGCGCTTGGCAATAAAGAACGCCACTTCACCCGGCAGGCGAATGTCGTTCTCGTCGGCTTTTTTCATCAGGATCGCGACGCGGGTTTCCAGTTCCGGCGGCTCGATCGCCACGGTCAGGCCCCAGCCGAAGCGGGATTTGAGACGATCTTCAACGCCGTTGATCTCTTTTGGATAACGATCCGAGGTCAGAATGATCTGCTGATTGCCTTCCAGCAGGGCGTTAAAGGTATGGAAAAACTCTTCCTGCGATCGTTCTTTATTGGCAAAGAACTGAATGTCATCGATCAGCAGCGCATCAACGGAACGGTAGTAGCGTTTAAACTCTTCGATCGCATTGTTTTGCAGGGCTTTTACCATGTCCTGAACGAAGCGTTCGGAGTGCATATACACTACTTTGGCATTGGGCTTACGCGCCATAATGCCGTTGCCCACCGCATGCAACAGGTGCGTTTTACCGAGACCCGTGCCGCCATACAGGAACAGCGGGTTGTAAGCGCCACCGGGGTTATCGGCAACCTGGCGAGCCGCCGCGCGCGCCAGCTGGTTCGACTTACCTTCAACGAAGTTATCGAACGTGTGTTTCACGTTAACGTTAGAGCGGTAGGTAGGCTCAGCGGGGGCCGGAACGTTATCCCAACCCTGACGAGCCGGTGCAACGCGAGGCGCTGGAGCGGGCGCCGCCTGTGCAGGGGCTGCCACATTGACAACTTCACGAACGGTTTGGGTGACCGGCTTTGTGCCCACTTCAAAACGCAGCTGTGGGGCATCTGACCCGCAGAAATCGTTCAGCAGTCCATTGATGTTATTAAGGTATTTATCCCTTACCCAATCGAGCACGAAACGGTTTGGCGCATACAAAGCCAGCGTGTTATCGCTCAGTTCCGCCTGCAACGGGCGGATCCACATACTGAATTCTGTGGCTGGTAACTCATCCTGCAATCGGGCAAGACACTGCTGCCAAAGCGAAAGTGACACGGCGGACTCCACTCGAACAATAAAAGAAAACTATTGAATATTCATGATTGTTGGCGCACATCGACATGACCCCATCAGGGTGATGTGCGAACCGCTATCTGCGGTTATACACGCTATCGTTGATACAGCCTGAACGATGTTGTGTTTATGCCCGACCAGGATCGCTGGATCCCGATCGGGACCGCGGATCATAGCCTAAACTGAGCCAGAGATCTTCTGTTTCTCACAGATTCTTCCCGATTTATCCACAGGAAGATCCGGAATCGGGTAAGTGTAAACGATCCTGACGCGAGTGCCTCGCGATTTAGGCCGCATATTGGAAAATTTAATGAGCACAGACAATTTTTGGCTTAAATGATCTAACGAAGATCCGGGACGATCCTTGCGCTTTGTTGGCGAGCCCGTATAATCCTCGACCCGGCGCGTGATGCTCATCTTCCTGCGTCGTCCGTTGCTCATTTTCCACGCGAAATCGTGCGGAAATACGCGGGAAATAAGGAAAGAGAATTGACTCCGGAGTGTACAATTATTACAATCCGGCCTCTTTAATCACCCACGCTGAGGCGTTAGTCGTTCGAATCTCGTTCGGGTATACGCAAAAGTCAGTGAATTTATTCAAGTTTAGGTAGAAATCGCCATGAAACGCACTTTTCAACCGTCTGTACTGAAGCGCAACCGTTCTCACGGCTTCCGTGCTCGTATGGCTACTAAAAATGGTCGTCAGGTTCTGGCACGTCGTCGTGCTAAAGGCCGCGCTCGTCTGACCGTTTCCAAGTAATAAAGCTAACCCCTGAGTGGTTAAGCTCGCATTTCCCAGGGAGTTACGTTTGTTAACTCCCACTCATTTCACTTTCGTCTTCCAGCAGCCACAACGGGCTGGCACGCCGCAAATCACCATCCTCGGCCGCCAAAATTCGCTGGGGCATCCCCGCATCGGTCTCACAGTCGCCAAGAAAAACGTTAAGCGTGCGCATGAACGCAACCGGATTAAACGTCTGACGCGTGAAAGTTTCCGTTTACGTCAGCACGAACTGCCTTCAATGGATTTCGTGGTGGTGGCGAAAAAAGGGGTTGCCGACCTCGATAACCGTGCTCTCTCGGAAGCGTTGGAAAAATTATGGCGCCGCCACTGTCGCCTGGCTCGCGGGTCCTGATAGCCCTCATTCGGGTCTATCAACGCCTGATTAGTCCGCTACTCGGGCCACACTGCCGTTTCACGCCAACATGCTCAAGCTACGGAATTGAGGCATTGCGCAGGTTTGGAGTGATAAAAGGCAGTTGGTTGACGGTGAAACGCGTATTAAAATGCCACCCTTTACACCCAGGTGGAGACGACCCCGTCCCTCCAGGACCTTTTGATACCAGAGAACACTAACGATGGATTCGCAACGCAATCTTCTTATCATCGCTTTGTTGTTCGTGTCTTTCATGATCTGGCAGGCATGGGAGCAGGATAAAAATCCTCAACCCCAGCAGCAGACCACGCAGACCACGACCACCGCAGCGGGTAGCGCCGCCGACCAGGGCGTACCGGCCAGTGGCCAGGGGAAACAGATTACGGTTAAGACCGATGTGCTTGAGCTGACTATCAACACCCGTGGTGGTGATGTTGAGCAGGCGCTGCTGTTGACCTACCCGAAAGAACTGAAGTCTACCGAACCGTTCCAGTTACTGGAAACCACGCCTGAATTTATCTACCAGGCGCAGAGCGGCCTGACCGGTCGTGATGGCCCGGATAATCCGGCTAACGGTGCGCGTCCACTGTATAACGTCGAGAATGACACGTTTGTACTGGCTGATGGTCAGAACGAACTGGTTATCCCGATGACCTACACCGACGCGGCAGGCAACACCTTCACCAAAACCTTCACCCTGAAACGCGGTGAGTATGCGGTGAACGTGGGCTACAGCGTACAGAACGCCGGTGCGAAACCGCTGGAAATCTCTACCTTTGGTCAGCTGAAGCAGTCCATCAATCTGCCGTCTCACCGTGATACCGGAAGCAGCAACTTTGCGCTGCATACCTTCCGTGGCGCGGCTTACTCCACGCCAGATACCAAGTACGAGAAATACAAATTCGACACCATTGCCGATAACGAAAACCTGAACGTCAGCTCTAAAGGCGGTTGGGTCGCAATGCTGCAACAGTATTTCGCGACGGCGTGGGTACCGAATAACGACGGTACGAACAACTTCTACACCGCGAACCTCGGCAACGGTATTGCAGCCATCGGCTACAAATCTCAGCCGGTTCTGGTGCAGCCGGGTCAAACCGGTAAACTGGCAAGCACCCTGTGGGTCGGCCCGGAAATCCAGGACAAAATGGCTGCCGTTGCGCCGCACCTGGATCTGACCGTGGATTACGGTTGGTTGTGGTTCATCTCTCAGCCGCTGTTTAAGCTGCTGAAGTTCATCCACAGCTTCCTGGGTAACTGGGGCTTCTCCATCATCGTTATCACCTTTATCGTTCGTGGCATCATGTACCCGCTGACTAAAGCGCAGTACACCTCCATGGCGAAGATGCGTATGCTACAGCCGAAGATTCAGGCTATGCGTGAGCGTCTGGGCGATGACAAACAGCGTCAGAGCCAGGAGATGATGGCCCTGTATAAAGCAGAGAAAGTGAACCCACTGGGTGGTTGCTTCCCGCTGCTGATTCAGATGCCAATCTTCCTTGCGCTGTACTACATGCTGATGGGTTCCGTTGAGCTGCGCCACGCGCCGTTCGCCCTGTGGATCCATGACCTGTCCGCACAGGACCCGTACTACATCCTGCCGATCCTGATGGGCGTGACGATGTTCTTCATTCAGAAGATGTCTCCGACCACCGTGACCGACCCGATGCAGCAGAAGATCATGACCTTTATGCCGGTCATCTTCACCGTGTTCTTCCTGTGGTTCCCGTCAGGTCTGGTGCTGTACTATATCGTCAGCAACCTAGTGACCATCATCCAGCAGCAGCTGATTTACCGTGGTCTGGAAAAACGTGGCCTGCATAGCCGCGAAAAGAAAAAGTCCTGATTCGGTAACTTAACGCTAAAATAAGGGCGGTCGATTGACCGCCTTTTTTATTTGTATTGAACGAGAGCAACCATGAGCCATAACGACACTATCGTCGCCCAGGCAACCCCACCGGGACGCGGTGGTGTAGGCATTCTGCGTATCTCCGGCCTGAAGGCGCGTGAGGTGGCCGAAGCGGTGCTGGGTAAACTGCCAAAGCCGCGCTACGCTGATTATCTGCCGTTTAAAGATGCTGACGGCACACCGCTGGACCAGGGCATCGCGCTGTGGTTCCCCGGCCCAAACTCCTTTACCGGCGAAGATGTGCTGGAACTTCAGGGCCACGGCGGCCCGGTGATCCTCGACCTGCTGTTAAAACGTATTCTGACCCTGCCTGGCCTGCGCATTGCGAAGCCGGGTGAGTTCTCCGAGCGTGCTTTCCTCAACGATAAGCTCGACCTGGCGCAGGCCGAGGCGATTGCTGATCTGATCGACGCCAGCTCCGAACAGGCGGCCCGCTCCGCGCTGAACTCGTTGCAGGGCGCGTTTTCCGCACGCGTGAATCACCTTGTGGAAGCACTTACTCACCTGCGAATCTATGTCGAAGCGGCTATCGACTTCCCGGACGAGGAGATCGACTTCCTCTCAGACGGTAAAATTGAAGCTCAGCTCAACCAGGTGATGAACGATCTCGATGCCGTCCGCGCCGAAGCGCGCCAGGGCAGCCTGCTGCGTGAAGGCATGAAGGTGGTCATTGCCGGACGCCCCAACGCCGGGAAATCGAGCCTGCTGAACGCCCTGGCGGGCCGTGAAGCGGCGATCGTCACCGACATAGCCGGCACCACCCGCGACGTGCTGCGCGAGCATATCCACATCGACGGAATGCCGCTGCACATCATCGACACCGCTGGCCTGCGCGATGCGAGCGATGAAGTCGAGCGTATCGGTATCGAACGCGCCTGGCAGGAGATCGAGCAGGCCGACCGCGTGCTGTTTATGGTGGACGGCACCACAACCGACGCCGTTGACCCGGCTGAAATCTGGCCAGACTTTATCGCCCGTCTCCCGGCTAAACTGCCGATCACCGTGGTGCGCAACAAGGCCGACGTTACCGGCGAAACGCTGGGCATCAGCGATGTGAATGGTCACTCACTTATTCGCCTGTCGGCCCGTACCGGTGAAGGCGTGGAAGCCCTGCGTAGCCATCTCAAACAGAGCATGGGGTTCGACACCAGCATGGAGGGTGGCTTCCTGGCGCGTCGTCGTCACTTGCAGGCGCTGGAAGAGGCGGCTCGCCACCTTGAGCAGGGTAAAGCCCAGCTGATCGGCGCGTGGGCCGGTGAACTGCTGGCGGAAGAGCTGCGTCTGGCGCAACAGAACCTGAGCGAGATCACCGGGGAGTTTACGTCGGACGATCTGCTTGGACGGATTTTCTCGAGCTTCTGCATTGGTAAGTAATTCCCGTTAATACAGGGTGATTTCCACCAGGGAAATCACCATTGTCCAAATGGCAACTCGCCTAATCCCCTTTCACCCCCTATCCTGCATGCCTGCATCTATGGGGGGTTTATGGCGCGTTTTCTGTTTTGTAGTTTCGCATTAGTTCTGCTTTATCCGTCCGGCATTGATATGTATCTGGTGGGGCTACCGCATATTGCCCGCGATCTGGGTGCCAGCGAGGCGCAACTGCACATCGCGTTTTCGGCCTACCTCGCGGGAATGGCGTCGTCGATGGTATTTGCCGGGAAAATCGCGGATAAAGCAGGCCGCCAGCCCGTCGCGATTACGGGTGCAGTTATCTTTGCGCTGGCATCAGTACTCTGTTCAGTGGCTCAGGAAAGCACAATGTTCCTGTCAGGACGTTTTATCCAGGGCATTGGCGCAGGCGGCTGTTACGTGGTGGCCTTTGCCATTCTGCGCGATACCTTGAGCGCCCAGCGCCGCGCCAAGGTGCTGTCGATGCTGAACGGCATTACCTGCATCATCCCGGTGCTGGCACCGGTTGTAGGCTACCTGATTATGCTTAAATTTCCGTGGCAGAGTCTTTTCTGGACCATGGCAGCCATGGGCGCCATCGTCTTTATCCTGTCCGTGACGGTGCTGAAAGAGACCCATCCCGGTTCGCAACAGCCATATCACACCGCAACCCTCCATCCGGCTGAAAAGCTGGTGAATCGCTTTTTCCTGAGTCGGCTGGCAATCACCACGCTTAGCGTGGCGGTGATCCTCACCTATGTAAACGTTTCCCCGGTGTTGCTGATGGAGACGATGGGCTTCGATCGCGGTGAGTATTCAACGGTGATGGCGCTAACCGCGATGGTGAGCATGGCGGTTTCATTCTCAACGCCCTTTGCGCTCAACATCTTCCGCCAGCGCACGCTGATGCTCACCTCACAGACGCTGTTTCTCGCCGCAGGCGTGATCCTGGCGACCGCCACCTCACACGCTGTAATGCTGGTGGGCATTACTTTGATCTGCGCCGGATTCTCCGTCGGCTTTGGTGTGGCGATGAGTCAGGCGCTTGGCCCCTTCTCGCTGCGGGCAGGCGTGGCCAGCTCGGTGCTGGGCATTGCGCAGGTCTGCGGTTCTTCGCTATGGATTTGGCTGGCGGCGGTGATCGGCCTTAACGCGCTGAATATGCTGATCGGGGTTCTGATTGGCTGTAGCATACTCTGCATTACCTTACTTATGGTCATCCAGCCCGCGGCGCACTATGAAGAAGCCCATCAGCAGTCTCGATCTTAATCTTTTACTTTGCCTGCAACTTTTGTTGCAGGAGCGCAGCGTCACCAAAGCCGCGAAGCGGATGAACGTGACGCCGTCCGCGGTGAGTAAATCGCTGGCGAAGCTGCGCGACTGGTTCGACGATCCGCTGTTTGTGAAAACGCCTTTAGGGCTACTGCCCACGCCGCTGACGGTGAGTCTGGAACAGGATTTGGCCGACTGGATGCAGATTGGCAACCAGATCCTCGATAAATTCCACCATAGCTCTCCAGGCGGGCTTAAGTTTGTGCTCGCCGCCGAAACACCGCTGATGCTGATCCGCTTTAATACCCTGCTGGAGCAGGTGAACGAGCGCTACCCACAGGCGACGGTGAAACTGCGGCAATGGGATTACGATTCGCTGGACGCCATTACGCGCGGAGAAGTGGATCTGGGCTTCACCGGGCGTGAAACGCACCCTCGCTCGCGCGAACTGCTAAAGCTGATGCCGTGGTTTATCGACTACGAAATCCTGTTCAGTGACCGTCCGTGCGTGTATTTGCGCGAGGATCATCCCGCGCTCCAGGAAGCGTGGGATCTGGAGACGTTTCTGCGCTACCCGCATATCAGCATCTTCTGGGAACGCAGTGACACCTGGGCGCTCGACGAGGTGCTAAGGGAGATGGGCCGGGAGCGTAACATCGCCATGAGTTTGCCCGGTTTTGAACAGTCGATGTTTATGGCGGCCCAGCCGGATCACAACTACATAGCCACTGCGCCGCACTACTGCCATCACTACAACCAACTCCACCAGCGTAATCTGGTCTGTCTGCCCATTCCCATCGATGAGGCGCAGGCAGAAAAGCTCACCGTACCCTTCACGCTGATCTGGCATAAACGGAACAGCCATAATTCGAAAATCCTCTGGCTGCGTGAGACGATTAAAGCGCTGTATACCGCACCAGATCAGGTTTTTGCCTAAGATAATGTAAAGTTCGGTGCTCAGGCTTCTCTTATTTCCATTTACTGATTAAAACAGAAGCTAAGTTAAGCGATAATCATGTAACCGTTTAACCGACTACGACCATTATCAAGGAGCGAAAAATGGCTACGCACTTTGCACGAGGAACATTAACGGAAGGGCATCTCGTATCGGCCAGACTTTCTTCAGCCTGTCACAGTGAGGCGCTCAAACTACCTGAACACCGCAGGACGCGGTTTTTAGCTTCCAGAGCGCTCCTCGCAGAACTGCTTTTTATGCTCTACGGCACTAGCGAACTACCGGACATACTCACCCAGCCAGAAGGTCGCCCGGTTTTTGCGGACCCGGCACTCCCCCATTTTTCCATTGCGTACACCGGCAACATTGTTGGCGTCGCGCTGACGACTGAAGGTGATTGTGGCCTGGATATGGAGCTGCAACGCGTCACGCGTAGCTTCCATGGTGCTAACGCGCTCGATGAATACCCGCTCTCCAGCAATGAAAAGCTGTGGATACGTAACCAGAACGACCCTGTTGAAGCCAGAGCGCAGCTCATCACCCTTCGCCAGAGCATCCGCAAACTGAACGGCGCGGCGTCAGACGACGCCAGCCTGTTGCAGCTGCTCCCCGGCTCCGGACGCCTGCGCGCGACAAAAGCCTCGCTGGTAGAGGCGCTCAGCGACGCTGAGGACGTACTGATCTGGTCCGTTGCGGTGAGCCCCGCCATCGAACGGCTGAAAATCTGGGAATTTGACAGTATTCGCGGTTGGCGTAGTCTTCCGGATGTCCCTGAGCGCGCCAACGAGCCCGCCGCGCGCCTGATGCGATTAACCAGTTTACCGGCAGAAAAAGCATACACCCATAGCTGATCCGTCCAGGGTCATCATGATGAAACAGGAGTAATCATGTCTGATACGTTGAAAGTTGTTACGTTACTGGGAAGCCTGCGCAAAGGTTCTTTTAACGGGATGGTTGCCCGTACGCTGCCGCAGCTGGCGCCTGCGGGAATGGAGATCAGTGCCCTGCCGTCCATTGGCGACATCCCGCTTTATGATGCTGACGTTCAGCAGGAAGAAGGGTTCCCGCAAAGCGTGGAAGCGATAGCCGAGCAGATCCGTCAGGCTGACGGCGTGGTGATTGTGACGCCTGAGTATAACTACTCGGTGCCGGGTGGTCTGAAGAACGCCATTGACTGGCTGTCCCGTTTACCGGAGCAGCCGCTGTCTGGTAAACCTGTGCTGATCCAGACCAGCTCAATGGGCGCCATTGGCGGCGCGCGCTGCCAGTATCACCTGCGTCAGATCCTGGTGTTCCTGGATGCGATGGTGATGAACAAGCCGGAATTTATGGGCGGCGTGATTCAGAACAAGGTCGACCCGCAGACGGGTGAAGTGGTGGATCAGAGTACGCGTGACCATCTCTCTGGCCAGCTGACCGCGTTTGGGGATTATATTAAGCGGGTGAAGGCGTAAGCCTTCGCCCTAACCCTCTCCCACAGGGAGAGGGAACTTTGCCCGTAGGTCAGGTAAGCGAAGCGCCACCTGACACCACCAGCATCTTAGTGTGAATCAATAAACACAATCTTCAACACAAACAGCAGCGCAACAATAATCACGCACGGGCTGAGTTCGCGGAAGCGGCCGGTACCGATCTTCATCACGCAGTAAGAGATAAAGCCCAGCGCGATACCTTCGGTGATCGAGAAGCTGAATGGCATCATCACCGCGGTAATAAACGCCGGAACGGCTTCCGTCAAATCTTCCCACTTCACGCGCGCCAGGCTTGAGGTCATCAGCACGCCGACGTAAATCAGCGCGCCAGCTGCCGCGTATGGTGGCACCATCCCCGCCAGCGGAGAGAGGAAGATCACTAGCAGGAACAGCAGACCCACAACTACCGCCGTCAGGCCAGTACGACCGCCCACGGACACACCGGAAGAGGATTCAATGTAAGCGGTAACAGACGAGGTACCGATGAAAGAGCCAGCAACGGAAGAGATGCTATCCACATACAGCGCCTGCTTCATGCGCGGGAATTTGCCTTTTTCATCCGCCAGACCCGCTTTGTCGGTCACGCCAATCAGCGTACCGGAGGAGTCAAACAGGTTGACCAGCATGAAGGAGAAAATCACCCCGGCCAGTCCCAGGTTCAGCGAGCCCGCCAGATCAACGTGGCCAATCACGGTAGAGACGCTCGGTGGCGCAGAGACGATACCGTTGTAATGCACGTCACCCAGCATCCAGCCCAGCAGCGTGGTCACAATGATAGAGACCAGCACCGCAGCATGGATGTTGCGCGATGCCAGGATCGCGATGATAAAGAAGCCCAGCACGCCCAGCAGCACGCTGTGAGAGGTCAGGTTACCAATGCTCACCAGCGTTTCCGGGTTCGCCACGATAACGCCAGCGTTTTTCAGCCCCATCATGCCGATGAACAGACCGATACCGCTGGTGATGCCCACGCGCAGGCTCACGGGAATGTTCGCAATCATCCAGTAGCGCACGCGGAAGATGGTCAGCAGCAGCAGGCCGACCGCGCCCCAGAAAATAGCGCCCATCCCAACCTGCCACGGCAGGCCCATCGCCTGAACCACCACGAACGCAAAGAACGCATTCAGACCCATTGCCGGGGCCAGCGCCACGGGCAGATTAGCGAAAACGCCCATCAGGATGCTGCCAAGCGCCGCGATCAGACAGGTGGTTACAAAGACGGCGCTGGTGTCCATGCCAGCCACGCCCAGAATTTGCGGGTTAACGAAAACGATATAGACCATCGTCAGGAAGGTAGTAAAACCGGCGATCACTTCGGTGCGTGCCGTTGTGCCGTGCTCGCGCAGTTTGAACACGCGCTCAAGCAGCCCCTGACCAGACGTCTGGGTAGTGTGTTGTTGACTCATCATCAATTTCCGAACAAGGAGGGAAAATTCGTCGCTATCCTATACCAAAATGCGACAATAGTGGCGGTTACGGGATACTTTTTTCATTGATTTTGCTTATACGGCAACGATTGCGTCCCGGTGAACTGCCGTACGAAAACGTTAAACTTGTTAAAAGGGAAAGGCATGTCCGGAATTGAAGCGGTATTTTTCGACTGTGACGGTACGCTGGTCGACAGTGAGGTCATTTGTTCCCGCGCGTATGTCGCCATGTTCCAGGAATTTGGTATTACGCTCGATCTCGAAGAGGTGTTTAAACGCTTTAAGGGCGTGAAGCTGTACGAGATCATCGACATCATTAACGAAGAGCACGGGGTGGATCTGGCGAAAGCGGATCTGGAACCGGTGTACCGCGCCGAGGTCGCACGCCTCTTCGACGCCGAGCTGGAAGTTATCGCTGGCGCTAACACGCTGCTGGATGCGATGACGGTGCCGATCTGCGTGGTCTCTAACGGCCCGGTCAGCAAAATGCAGCACTCGCTCGGCAAGCTGAACATGTTGCACCACTTCCCGGAAAAACTGTTCAGTGGCTACGATATCCAGCGCTGGAAGCCGGATCCGGCATTGATGTTCCACGCGGCGAAGGCGATGAACGTCAACGTGGAGAACTGCATCCTGGTGGATGACTCGTCTGCGGGCGCGCAGTCGGGGATTGATGCGGGGATGGAGGTGTTTTACTTCTGCGCCGATCCGCACAACAAGCCGATCGATCATCCAAAAGTGACGACCTTTACCGATCTGGCGCAACTGCCAGCGTTGTGGAAGGCGCGCGGGTGGGATATTACTCGCTGAGTTTTCCCCTCACCCCGGCCCTCTCCCACAGGGAGAGGGAGAAAACCGAATGGTCCCCTCTCCCTGTGGGAGAGGGTTAGGGTGAGGGTAAAAATCACTCTTTCGGATCTTTGCCCGCCAGCAGCTTGTCCAGCTCGTCGCCGCCCACGTGTCGGAAATCCTGCCCCTTCACGAAGTAGAAGATGTATTCGCAAATGTTCTGGCAGCGGTCACCGATACGCTCGATTGAGCGCGCGCAGAACAGCGCGGTGAGTACGCTTGGAATGGTACGGGAATCTTCCATCATGTAGGTCATCAGCTGACGCACTATGCCTTCGTATTCCTGGTCAACTTTCTTGTCTTCACGGTAGATACGGACCGCTTCGTCCAGATCCATGCGCGCGAAAGCGTCCAGCACGTCGTGCAGCATCTGCACGGTGTGGCGACCGAGAGACTCCAGACTCACCAGCAGCGGCTGGTGCTGCTGGGAGAATTTCTCCAGCGCGGTGCGGCAGATTTTATCCGCCACGTCACCGATACGCTCCAGCTCGGCGATGGTTTTGATGATCGCCATCACCAGACGCAGGTCGCTCGCCGTCGGCTGACGCTTCGCAATGATGCGCACGCAGGCTTCGTCGATGGCGACTTCCATCATATTGACGTTGTGGTCGCCTTCAATAACGCGCTTCGCCAGCTCGCTGTCCTGGTTGTGCATCGCCGTGATCGCATCAGAAAGCTGCTGCTCGACCATGCCGCCCATGGTCATCACCTGGGTGCGAATGCTTTCCAGCTCTGCGTTAAACTGGCCGGAAATGTGTTTATTAAGATTGAGGTTGTCCATGGTTTCTCCACATGCACTAAGGCAAATCAACCGTAGCGGCCAGTAATATAATCTTCGGTTTGTTTCTTCGCCGGACGGGTGAAAAGCGCATCCGTATCGCTGAACTCAATCAACTCGCCCAGGTACATAAACGCCGTGTGGTCAGAACAACGTGCAGCCTGCTGCATGTTGTGGGTCACGATCACCACGGTGTAATCCTGCTTCAGCTCGGTGATCAGCTCTTCGATACGCCCGGTTGAGATCGGGTCCAGGGCTGAGCACGGCTCATCCAGCAGCAAGACTTCCGGGCGAATGGCGATACCGCGCGCAATGCACAGACGCTGCTGCTGACCACCGGAGAGAGAGTACCCACTCTGGTGAAGTTTATCTTTGGTTTCGTTCCATAATGCGGCCTTGGTCAATGCCCACTGCACGCGCTCGTCCATATCCGCACGGGAGAGCTTCTCAAACAGACGCACACCAAAGGCGATGTTGTCATAGATCGACATCGGGAACGGCGTGGGTTTCTGGAATACCATCCCCACTTTCGCACGCAGCAGGGCGATATCCTGGGTATTGGTCAGGATGTTGTCACCGTCCAGCAGAATTTCACCTTCTGCGCGCTGCTCCGGATAGAGCGAATACATTTTGTTAAAGGTGCGCAGCAGCGTGGATTTACCACAGCCGGACGGACCGATGAATGCCGTTACCTGGTTCTTCGCGATATCCAGATTGATATTCTTCAGGGCATGGAATTTGCCGTAGTAGAAGTTCAAATCACGAACCTGAATCTTACCCGGGGCAGTATCAACCATACTCATTGACTCATTTCCTCATTCGGCGCCGCGAGCTGCCGCGCCGTAAAAATTTAACCGTGTTTCTTCTTCGCGAAAATGACGCGCGCCAGAATGTTCAGCAACAGTACGCAAAGGGTGATGATCAGCACCCCGGCCCAGGCCAGCTGCTGCCATTCCGCGAATGGGCTCATCGCAAATTTAAAGATCGTCACCGGCAGGTTGGCGATCGGCTGCATCATGTCCGTGCTCCAGAACTGGTTGGAGAGGGCGGTAAACAGCAGCGGTGCGGTTTCACCGGCGATACGGGCGATAGCCAGCAGGATACCGGTCATGATCCCCGAGACGGATGCTTTCAGGGTGATCGCCGAAATCATTTTCCATTTCGGCGTGCCCAGCGCGTAAGCCGCTTCACGCAGGCTGTCCGGCACCAGTTTCAGCATGTTTTCAGTAGTACGAATAACGATAGGCACCTGCAACAGCGCCAGCGCAATCACACCCGCCCAGCCGGAGAAGTGTTCCATTTGCGCCACCACGATGGTGTAAACAAACAGACCCACGACAATCGACGGGGCAGAAAGCAGAATGTCGTTAATAAAGCGGATGACTTCAGCGATCCAGGACTTGCGCCCATACTCCGCCAGATAGATACCCGCCATGATGCCCAACGGTGTACCGAAAACGGTCGCCCACAGGATCAGCAGGCCGCTACCCGCCAGGGCGTTTGCCAGACCACCGCCCGCCGTGTTCGGCGGCGGCGTCATTTCCGTGAACAGCGCCAGGGACATTCCATCGATGCCGCGGGTGATGGTTGACATCAGGATCCAGATCAGCCAGAACAGGCCGAACGCCATCGTGGCCATGGAAAGCGTCAGCGCAATGCGGTTTTTAATCCGGCGCTTTGACTGCATTTTGCGACGGGATTCCGCAAGCTGAGCGGTATTTTGCATATCGAGAGTTGCCATTAGCGTGCCCCCTCGTTTTTAGCCAGACGCATAATCATCAGCTTGGAGATAGCCAGCACAATAAAGGTGATAACAAACAGGATCAGGCCCAGTTCCATCAGCGCCGCGACGTGCAGCCCGGATTCCGCTTCGGCAAATTCGTTCGCCAGCGCAGAAGTAATACTGTTCCCCGGCATATAGAGCGAAGCGCTGTCGAGCTGGTAGGTGTTGCCGATGATAAAGGTGACCGCCATGGTTTCACCGAGCGCGCGACCTAAGCCCAGCATAATGCCGCCAATCACCCCATTTTTGGTGAACGGAAGGACGATGCGCCAGATAACTTCCCAGGTGGTGCAGCCGATGCCGTAGGCGGACTCTTTCATCATCACCGGGGTTTGTTCGAAGACATCGCGCATGACCGCCGCAATGTACGGAATAATCATGATGGCGAGGATCACACCCGCCGCCAGAATGCCGATACCGAATGCCGGGCCGGAGAACAGCGCCCCCACAAACGGAACGGCAGAAAGCACGTTACCGACCGGCTCCTGGAAGTACGTTGCAAACAGCGGAGCAAAAATAAACAGGCCCCACATGCCGTAAACGATACTTGGGATGGCCGCCAGCAGTTCAATGGCGATACCCAGCGGACGCCGCAGCCAGCCTGGCGCCAGTTCCGTCAGGAACAAGGCAATACCGAAGCTCACCGGAACCGCAATTAGCAGGGCGATAAAAGAGGTCACCAGCGTGCCGTAAATCGGCACCAGCGCACCGTAAATATCGTTCGGCGCATCCCACTCTTTGGTCCACAGGAAGGCGAAACCAAATTTTTGAATGCTCGGCCAGGAGGAGAAAATCAGGGACACGATAATGCCGCCCAGCAGCAATAGCACAATCAGCGCAGCCAGTTTCACCAGCGCGCTGAAAATCATGTCACCTTTTTTACCCGGAGGGTTAAATGCAGGCTTGGTTGCAGCCATAAATTACTCTTCTTTATGAGACGTCTTACGAATATGCCCGGTGGCGCTGACGCTTACCGGGCCTACAGAGTAAACCGTAGGGCGGGATCGCTGCGCGCCACCCGCCATCTTCGTTAAAAATATCCTGTTAGTACAGCGCTTTACCGCTGCTGTCTTTCACGTTGGTTTTCCATGCAGCACGAATCTGCTCAACCACGCTGTCTGGCAGGCTGGCGTAATCCAGGTCATTAGCCTGTTTGCCGCCGTTTTTGTATGCCCAGTCGAAGAACTTCAGCACTTCTGCGCCCTGCTCTGGTTTCTTCTGCTCTTTGTGAACCAGAATGAAGGTGGTAGAGGTGATTGGCCACGCGTCTTCACCTTTCTGGTTAGTCAGGTCCTGAGCGAAGGATTTGCTCCAGTCAGCGCCTTTGGCGGCGTTGGCGAAGTTCTCTTCGGTCGGGCTAACCGGTTTGCCGTCGGCAGAAACCAGTTTGGTGTAGGCCAGATTGTTCTGCTTAGCGTAGGCGTACTCTACGTAGCCGATAGAGCCAGGCAGACGCTGTACGAAGGCTGCGATACCGTCGTTGCCTTTACCGCCCAGACCGGTTGGCCAGTTAACGGTAGAGCCGGAACCGACTTTAGATTTCCACTCTTCGTTCACTTTCGCCAGGTAGCTGGTGAACACGAAAGAGGTACCAGAGCCGTCAGCACGACGAACCACCGCGATATTCTGCGAAGGCAGCTTAACGCCTGGGTTCAGCTTAGTGATGGCTTCGTCATCCCATTTTTTGATTTTGCCCAGGTAGATGTCACCCAGGGTTTTGCCGTCCAGCACCAGCTCGCCTGATTTCAGGCCAGGGATGTTAACAGCCAGCACAACGCCGCCAATCACGGTCGGGAACTGGAACAGGCCTTCCTGATTCAGTTTCTCATCAGACAGCGGAGCGTCGGATGCGCCGAAATCAACGGTATTCGCGGTAATTTGTTTTACGCCACCGGAGGAGCCGATACCCTGATAGTTGACCTTGTTACCGGTCTCTTTCTGGTAGGTATCCGCCCATTTGGCATACACCGGCGCAGGGAAGGTTGCACCAGCGCCAGTCAGGCTTGCTGCTGCGAAGGCAGAGAAAGCGCTCATCGATAAGGTCGCGGCGACAACAGTTGCGACAGTGGTACGCATAACTTTCATAATGTCTCCTGCAAGGATTTCGTAAATCATTGTTTAAGTGGCTACGATGAGCAAAATAGGACAAACAGGTGACAGATAAATGTACGAAATATGACAGTTTTATGACAATGAGAGTGTGTAAAATAAGCCACTGATATTAATGATTATTTGTTCAGGGGAGCATCATAGAGTTGTCATATAGAAAGGGATAAGCCTGGTGCAAAAGAGGAAAAATGACAACGGCTGTCATAAACAGCCGTTGGGTGATTAATGTTCAATTTCCAGCGTGACCGTTGCGTACGCTTCAAACGTTCCAGGTTTTGGCTGCGCCCCCGTTGCGCTTGCAGGCGCAGCGGAAAAGGTAAGCGAATTGTTTTCGGCGCCGTTATTGTTTTCTCCCCTATCCATGTCCATCCTGCCGCCGTTGACGCTGACCTGACGATCCCACTTGTCGTATACCACAATGCCTACATCATCATTGCCGTTGACTTTCATCATCGTGGCATCGGCGTCGACAGGGTCTCCATGGAAAGTGGAGTAGACAATATTCTCATCCAGCATGCCTGTGCACTGTACCTGAATCGTCTTTTTTACCTTGTGACTCGTCACGGCGGTGCCTTTGGTAGCGGAAAATTCCGGGGCCGGGATTTTGCCAAAATCTATCTCAAGCGTCTGCCCGGGCGCTATCTCGCAGTTTTGCGGCACGACGATATCGCCAGCGATTTTGATCTCTGCCATTTTTTCGGTGCTGGAGGTCGAGGAGGCCGCATCCAGCCCGCCATAAAGATCGGCGACTATCGTACCTGGCACACTCACCCGGCCAATAAACGGCTTGTTAATTAAGAATGATATTTTTATTTTTGAACCGGTATTGAGTGTTGGTTCGCTCCCTTCCTCACCAGGCGCATAACAATAGGAGCTATGAGACATTACGTTTGGTTCTGCGCTGAAAGGTACCGGTATATAATCTCTGCCGAGCACAAGTATCGACGTGGCGATGCTGAGGTTGTTATTAAGGGTAAAATAGGTATACCCGTTCTTTACCACATCTTCACTTAACGACGATCGTGCGGTGTAGTAGATTTGGCGAAAGCCCGTAGAGTAATGCGTAAGACAGTTGCATTGCGCTTTGTAACTCGCAGATGAACTGAGCGTTTCCAGATCCCTGATCTCTGTACCTGCTTTATTTTTATCCGCCGGGATCGACTGCCCGTTCAGATTAAGGTTATAGATATAAGCGCCACCTTCGGAGTGACAAATCCCGTCGCCCGTGGTGTACGCTTTGCATACTGGCGTCATAAATATTATCAACGCGCTTAAAAACAGAGGTGTCCTGAATTTCATCTTATTTCCCTATTGGCATACTGCCGATATTTGTATCAGTTCGACGCCTTCTGGCGGGGTAAAGTGGTAGTTAACCGGGCAGGTCATCGTGTTATCTGCGCCCCACTTCAGGACAAACGCCCCCTCTTCCGGCATGCCGGACAGATAAAGCTCGCCATTTTCGCCCACAATGCCGGTTACGCTGCCGTGGGGTAAATCAGCCGAGGCCATGGCGCCAAACGGCACCGGTTTGCCACTCTTCTGCCGCACATTGAACAGGACGCGATAGCCCACGTGAGTGACAAACTCCGCCCGTACCACCGCGCCGCGCGTCGGGATAACGCTGAGGATACTGTTGTCGATTTCGACGTTGGCCTTCGCAAAGTAATCGCTGTCGATCTCCACTCTGTTTTCATCGTAGGCGTTGAGCTGCGTCTGTACCGTATAGCCGCGCCAGTCCGTCGCCTTACCCGTACCATTCTCCAGCGCCAGGCCGGAAGCTCCCGGGGCTTTAACCAGCGCGACGGTTTCCCCCAGTTCCTGAGAGAAAGTTATGCCATCGCTGTGGGCCAGAATCCCGCCCTTCATTCCATAGTTGAGGCGCTGGTTGTCCTGGGTATAGTCGTAACTGGCGTTTACCGAACCATAGGTGCCGTCATAGCCCACCCCTGCGCTGTTGTTGTAATCTTCGTTATCCGCATCGTAAGACTGCTGAACGTTCCAGGAGAGGTTGTGCGCATCCAGCGCGTTACCGCTCAGCCCCACCTGGTGCATCCCTTTTCCGTGGTTGTTTTGGGTGTACCCATAGTTGACGTAGCTGTCATGCAGCCAGCCTGACAACGGTATGGAGAGGGAGAGCATAAAAATCTGTTCGCTGCCCTGACTGTCGCTGACGTCAGTGTCGGTGCTATTTTGGGCCGAGGTGAGTGAATCGGTGTAGTTCCAGGAGACGTTCCAGGAAATAGCGCGCCAGCTATTGCTGTAGCCCAGCTGCACCAGCCGCTCGACTTCATCCGTCCTCCAGTACTGCTGGCGGCTAAGGGTAAGATAAATATTTCCCATCCCGTCGCCAAAGGTCTGCGTCCATGTTCCCTCCAGACGGCTACGGCGGTTACCTGTCGTCCAGAAGTCGCTCTCGTTATTCTGCCGGGACGCCCATTCGTTCAGGGTGTAGTAGCCCTCTGTGGAGTAGCGGTAGCCCACCAGCCGAAACGTTGTGTTCGTTTCATCAAAACGTTTGGAATAGAGAAAACGGTAAGATTGCCCGCTTTCGTCATCGTCCTCAAACCGCGAGCGGGCATGCGTTACGTCCAGCGAAAGGGCGCCCAGCGAACCCATATCTTTCCCCACGCCAAGCGCGGCGGAGGTGTAATCGCTGGTTCCCTGCACGCCCCCGTAGAGGGTAATACCCGCAGGAAAACCGTGTAACACCTGCGCCTGAAAAACGGTCGGCTGAAAATCGTTTTGATCGCGCAGTTCACCCGCGCTGATATCGACATCGGTTTGGTCTTCACGCTTCAGGATCGCCAGTGAGGCGTAAGGCTGGGTAAAATGTTGCTCGCTGCCATCCTCTTCTTTGATGGTAACATCCAGATCGCCACCCGAATTGGTGGTGTTTAAATCCTTGAGCGCAAACGCTCCCTGCGGTACGGCAGACTGGTAAATGATGTAACCGTTTTGCCGCACAATCACGGTTGCATTGCTTTTCGCCACGCCGCGAACCACTGGCGCAAACCCCGTCAGGCTCGAAGGCAGCATGTCATCATCCGTGTAGAGACGCATCCCTCGCAGTTGCGTGCTGTCAAACACGTCGCTTGCGGTCCATGTATCCCCCAGCATAATTTGGCTGCGTAACGCGGCGATATCGCGCTGTAAATAGGTATTGATCGAATGATACGAAGACTCGCCATCGGTCACGTTTAGCGTACTGTAGTTACGTAAACGCCATGCCCCCAGGTTGGCACCGTTGCGCAGGTTCAGATAATAAAAATCGTTGTTATCATCCTCGTTCGAATGCACCGTGCTGGAGCCGGAAAAATCGTAGTTCACCATCAGCGCATTGATGCCCTCATCCCAGCGTGAGGGATTAATATAGCCGCGCGCCGATACATCAATATAGATTTGCGGCAACGTGACGTTAAGCTGGAGTTTATCCGTATCAAACGTCCAGGCTGAGCCAGGAACGAGCGGCGCGGGGTCCAGACAGGCTTTGTCATCTATGTCGTTAAGGGCCTTGATAGCCGCCACTTTGACCCCAAGCTCAGCGAGCACGGTTTTGATGTCTGAGAAGCAAGGATGCAGGTTGCTGGTGGCAGTATCTTCGACAAAGGTCACCTCCCGGCGGTCAACATATTCGCCGTTTACATAGATGCTTACCTTATAGTTCCCGGCAGGCAGACTGTTCGCGCGATTAAACTGGTGGATATCCACGTCCACCGGATGATCGATTTCAAGCAGCGCAGGGTTAAACATATCCCTCGCGGCCACCTCGCCGGATAAACCAAGCACCATCCCGGAAGCAAGCGCGATGAAAATACGGTAACACTCCATAAATAAACCATCCTTTGCTTAAAGCGCTGCTTTTAAATCCTGACTAATCGCACCGAAATCATTCACATACCGCCAAACCAGCGCATGGCCATTCACGCCTTCCGGTAAGGGTAAACGCAGGGTTTCAAAGGGATGGACGATATTGAGCGGCACATCTTTGCCGTCCACTGTCACATTCATAACGTTGATATTTAGCGGCGTGGGATTTTCAACTACCAGCTGCCGATTTTCTCTGTGCCACTTCACCTGCGTGGCGGCGCGCTCCGGGGTAATGTTCAACGAGGCCGGACGCCAGATCAGCTTGATACGTGTCTTAATGGCGATTTCCATCGCGTTCGGCTTATTGCTCGCCGGGGGAATATTTTTGATGTTCAGCCAGAACACCGACTCCCGATCCTGCGGTAAATTGCCCTCGGTTTTCATAATGCGCAGAATTTTTTCCTGCCCAGCCTCCAGACGAGATACCGGTGGAATGACGGTAAACGGTGGTTTTTTCGCGGTTCCTGTATTACTGAAGGGGTCAACCCATGTTTGAATAAGATAAGGGATAGCCGCTTCGTTATTTTTGACAGTAATGGTTGCGTCGGATTTATCACTCGAATAAACCACTCGTGTGCCACCGATAACCACACCTGCCGATGCCATTGTAGAAATACCCGTAAGACAACACGCTAATAATACATTCACTATACGCCCTGGCATAATCCAATGTCCTTATATATAAAGGAGCCTGTAAATAAGTTCTTAACAGGCTCCGAATCCATAACCGCTGATTATTTCAGGTATTCAATAGTAAACTGAGAGTCAGCATTCGCAGTACCCGGCGTCACTGTTGCCAGAGTCTGGACGAATTTCGCCTTGAATCCCATATCCGCTTTACCATCTGCAATGGCAACGTATTTAGAATTGTTATACAAAGGGATCGCGGTATCATCGCTCAGGTTGAACAGTTTTATCGCCACGCCCGTCGCCGCAATGGCGTCGCCGCTGCCAGTGAACTCACCGTCCGTACCGTCTTCGTTCACCGGCGTACCGATTGAAAGATAACCTTTACCGATGGTATCTTTATCTTCCGTCCCGTCAAAGCGTACCGCCGCCTGAGTATAGGTTGCCGGGCAGCCTTCCAGACGGATGTGGAAATCTTTAACAGACGCGGTGGAATCAATACCCGCGAAGGTTTTTACCGATACACGACCAATATTAACAGTCTGATTACTGGTATCAGTCGTGACTGTACAAGTAGAATCAATCACCTCGCCACGGAAATGAACAGTACCGTCAGCCGCTAATGTCGCACCTGAAAACAGGACGGAAGATAAAACCAGTGAAGTGGCTATAACGTTTAATTTCATGAAACTCTCCATAATTTACATTATTTGTATGCGTCTCATTTATACATTCAAATAAAACACACCATCCTTTAAAGCGTGGCGATAGTACAGTTCATTCCTGCTCTATGACAAATATGTTTTCCCACATGAAATATCTTTAAAATGGAACAATAAAAATTAAAAATAAAAAAACCCTTAAAAATAAGAACAAAACATAATTAAAAAATGCTATTGATATCTCTTCTCTATTTTTTTAAGAATTTATCAATATCTTTTCTTTGTCATAGCTAAATCAGATTCTTTTTTAAGCAGACATAGGTGAAATGAGCAGATAGAGCAAAAATGTAAGAAAAAATGAAAAAAGAAACAGGTTGCGATAAAAAGAAATAATCGCTGAGGGGAGGGCTATGAGGCTGCCAGAATACTGGCAGCCTCGGGTAGGCTGGAGATTATTCTACGGTGACGGACTTCGCCAGGTTACGTGGCTGGTCTACGTCGGTGCCCTTGATCAGCGCGACGTGATAAGCCAGCAGTTGCAGCGGTACGGTGTAGAAGATCGGCGCAATCACCTCTTCCACATGCGGCATCTCGATGATGTGCATGTTGTCGCTGCTGGCGAAACCGGCATCTTTATCCGCAAAGACGTACAGAACACCACCACGGGCGCGCACTTCTTCGATGTTAGATTTCAGTTTTTCCAGCAGTTCGTTGTTAGGTGCCACCACGATAACTGGCATATCCGCATCGATCAGCGCCAGCGGGCCATGCTTCAGCTCGCCTGCCGCATAGGCTTCAGCGTGAATATAAGAGATCTCTTTGAGCTTCAGCGCCCCTTCCAGCGCGATCGGATACTGATCGCCGCGCCCCAGGAACAGAGCGTGATGCTTGTCGGAGAAATCCTCCGCCAGGGCTTCAATGCGTTTGTCCTGAGAGAGCATCTGTTCAATACGGCTTGGCAGCGCCTGGAGACCGTGAACGATATCATGCTCAACGGAAGCATCCTGGCCTTTCAGACGCGCCAGTTTCGCCACCAGCATCAGCAGAACGGTCAGCTGAGTAGTAAACGCTTTGGTGGAAGCCACGCCGATTTCGGTACCCGCTTTGGTCATCAGCGCCAGATCGGATTCACGTACCAGCGAAGAGCCCGGCACGTTACAAATGGCCAGCGAGCCGAGGTAACCCAGTTCTTTAGACAGACGCAGCGCCGCCAGGGTATCGGCCGTTTCGCCAGACTGAGAAAGGGTGATCATCAGGCTGTTACGACGCACCGCAGATTTGCGATAGCGGAACTCAGAGGCGATTTCCACATCACACGGCACACCCGCCAGGGATTCAAACCAGTAGCGCGAGACCATACCGGAGTTGTAAGAGGTACCGCAGGCCACGATCTGAATGTGCTCGACTTTGCTCAGCAGTTCGTTGGCATTGGCGCCCAGCTCGCTCAGATCCACTTCACCATGGCTGATGCGACCAGTCAGGGTGTTTTTAATGGCGTTTGGCTGTTCGTAGATCTCTTTCTGCATGTAGTGACGGTAAGCGCCTTTGTCGCCCGCGTCGTATTGCAGGTTTGATTCGATCTCCTGACGCTTAACCTGCTCGCCTTTCGTGTCGAATACGGTCACGCTGCGACGTGTCACCTCGGCAATGTCTCCCTCTTCGAGGAAGATAAAGCGACGGGTAACCGGCAGCAGCGCCAGCTGGTCGGAAGCGATAAAGTTTTCACCCATGCCCAGACCAATCACCATCGGACTACCGGAACGCGCGGCCAGCAGCGTGGACGGGTCGCGGGAATCCATGATCACCGTACCGTAAGCACCACGTAGCTGAGGGATAGCGCGCAGCACCGCATCACGCAGTGTACCGCCCTTTGCCAGCTCCCAGTGCACCAGGTGAGCAATCACTTCGGTGTCGGTTTCAGAGACGAAGGTATAGCCGCGCGCTTTCAGTTCTTCACGCAGCGGTTCGTGGTTTTCGATAATGCCGTTATGCACGACCACGATGTGTTCAGACACATGCGGGTGTGCGTTGCCTTCAGATGGCTCACCGTGGGTCGCCCAGCGGGTATGCGCAATACCGGTGCCACCGTGCAGCGGATGTTCTTCCGCAGCCTGGGCCAGCATCTGCACTTTACCGAGACGGCGCAGACGGGTCATATGACCTTCTGCATCAACGACAGCCAGCCCGGCTGAGTCGTAACCACGGTATTCCAGACGACGTAAACCTTCGAGAAGGATTTCAGCAATATCACGCTGCGCAACTGCGCCAACAATTCCACACATAGTTATATTTCCTGATTATGGCGTTATGCCATGCGTTGTCGCTGACCTGTATTTGCCCTTTCCGGGCGCCCCGAGCCTTGTAGAGAGTGGGGTTATTTTTATGGGTACTGCTTGTGGGGGGAGGATTATGTTATCCCCTCACCCCGGCCCTCTCCCCAAAGGGGCGAGGGAGAAAAACACCGCACCGAACAATCCCCTCTCCCCTGTGGGGAGAGGGTTAGGGTGAGGGGTATAAATCCGTTACTTCTGCTTCACCGGGCGTTTCCAGCCCTGCTTGCTGACCTGCGGAACGCGGCTTAACACCAGCTCGTTCTCGGCCACATCGCGCGTAACGGTTGTCCCGGCGGCAATGGTCACGCCTTTGCCCACGGTAACAGGCGCCACCAGCTGGGTATCGGAGCCTACAAACACGTCATCACCAATGATGGTTTTAAACTTATTGGCGCCGTCATAGTTACAGGTAATCGTCCCTGCACCAATGTTTACGTTGTCGCCAATTTCCGCATCGCCCAGATAGGTCAGATGACCCGCTTTAGAGCCCTTACCCAGACGCGCTTTTTTCATTTCCACGAAGTTACCTACGTGAGCACCTTCCAGCAGCTCAGCGCCCGGGCGCAGACGCGCAAATGGGCCAATCGTACAGGCCGCCTCAAGATGGGCATCTTCCACCACGCTGTACGGGCTGATTTCGCAGTCGTCACCGATCGCGCTGTTTTTAATCACACAGCCGGTGCCGATTTTGACGCGGTTGCCCAGCGTGACGTTACCTTCCAGGATAACGTTAGTATCTATTTCAACGTCGCGCCCGTGGGTCAGCGTGCCACGCAGATCGAAACGCGCCGGATCGCGCAGCATAACGCCCGCGAGCAACAGCTTTTCTGCCTGCTCGGACTGGTAAATACGCTCAAGACGGGAAAGCTGGAGACGGTTGTTTACCCCGTCCGTTTCGCTGATACGCGCCGGATGAACGGCAGCAATCTCACGCCCTTCCTGGTAAGCCATCGCAATGATGTCGGTGATGTAGTATTCACCCTGCGCGTTGTTATTGTTGAGTCTGGACAGCCAGCGCTTCATATCCGCACCGTTCGCAATCAGGATGCCGGTGTTGATCTCCTGAATCTGGCGCTGTTCGTCAGTGGCATCTTTATGCTCAACAATCCCTGTCACGTTGCCGTTTTCACGCGTAATGCGGCCATAGCCGGTTGGATCGTCCAGCACGACGGTCAACAAACCGATGCCACCCTGCGGTTTGGCTTCACGCAGGCGAGTAAGGGTTTCAACGGAGATCAGCGGGACGTCGCCGTAGAGCATCAGGATATCTTCATCATCAGCGAAGAAGGGTGCAGCCTGCTGCATTGCATGACCCGTACCCAGCTGTTCTGCCTGAAGCACCCAGTTGAGATTGTCGTCACGCAGCGTTTTTTTCAGCAGATCGCCGCCATGTCCATAAACCAGATGCACCTGGCTGGCGCCTAATTCATTCGCTGCATCAATAACATGCTGAACCATTGGCTTTCCTGCCAGCGTGTGGAGCACTTTAGGCAGATCGGAATACATGCGGGTACCTTTGCCTGCGGCAAGGATCACCACGCTCATCGCACTGTTTAACATACGCATCCTGACGGTAGTTTGTGTGAGAAGTAAAAACGTTTGATGCTTAAAATTCTACATCTTTTTCATCATGAATTAAGGCCGAAAAAAAAAGCCAGCCTGGGATCCAGACTGGCTTTTGTGCTTTTCAAGCCGGTGTTACATCGCTTTTTTGGTCAACTCGATAACGCGCAGTTTCGCGATCGCTTTGGCCAGCTCCGCAGACGCCTGAGCGTAATCCACGTCACCATGAGAGCTGTTAATGTGCTCTTCAGCCTTACGCTTCGATTCCAGGGCTCGCGCTTCGTCGAGATCCTGGCCACGAATAGCGGTATCGGCCAGAACGGTCACACTGCCTGGCTGCACTTCAAGAATGCCGCCGGACAGATAGATAAACTCTTCATGACCGAACTGTTTAACGATGCGGATCATACCAGGCTTAATGGCGGTGAGCAGCGGTGCGTGACCCGGGAAAATACCCAGTTCACCTTCACTACCCGTTACCTGGATTTTCTCGACCAGACCAGAGAACATTTGTTGCTCTGCGCTGACGACGTCCAGGTGGTAAGTCATTGCCATATCACCCTCCGATTAAGGCGTTAAAGTTTTTTGGCTTTTTCCACGGCTTCTTCGATGGAACCAACCATGTAGAACGCCTGCTCTGGCAGGTGATCGTATTCGCCTTCCATGATGCCTTTAAAGCCACGGATGGTGTCTTTCAGGGAAACGTATTTACCTGGAGAACCGGTGAATACTTCCGCAACGAAGAACGGCTGGGACAGGAAGCGCTGGATCTTACGCGCACGTGCTACCACCAGTTTGTCTTCTTCAGACAGTTCATCCATACCCAGGATGGCGATGATGTCTTTCAGTTCCTGATAACGTTGCAGCAGGGACTGTACGCCACGCGCGGTGTCGTAGTGCTCCTGGCCAACAACCAGTGGATCCAGCTGACGGCTGGTGGAGTCCAGCGGGTCAACGGCCGGGTAGATACCCAGAGACGCGATCTGACGGCTCAGTACCACGGTTGCATCTAAGTGAGCAAAGGTGGTGGCTGGAGATGGGTCAGTCAAGTCATCCGCAGGTACGTATACCGCCTGAACGGAGGTGATAGAACCAGTTTTGGTAGAGGTGATACGTTCCTGAAGAACACCCATCTCTTCCGCAAGCGTAGGCTGATAACCTACCGCTGAAGGCATACGACCCAGCAGTGCAGATACTTCAGTACCGGCCAGGGTGTAACGGTAGATGTTATCAACGAACAGCAGAACGTCACGGCCTTCGTCACGGAACTTCTCAGCCATCGTCAGGCCAGTCAGCGCAACGCGCAGACGGTTTCCTGGTGGCTCGTTCATCTGGCCGTAAACCAGGGATACTTTATCCAGAACGTTGGAGTCGGTCATTTCATGGTAGAAGTCGTTACCCTCACGAGTACGTTCACCAACACCCGCAAACACGGAGTAACCGGAGTGCTCGATCGCGATGTTACGGATCAGCTCCATCATGTTTACGGTTTTACCTACACCCGCACCACCGAACAGACCAACTTTACCGCCCTTCGCGAACGGGCACATCAGGTCGATAACTTTGATGCCGGTTTCCAGCAGTTCCTGAGAGCTGGACAGCTCTTCGTAGGAAGGTGCCGCGCGGTGGATAGCCCAACGCTCTTCTTCACCGATGTCGCCTTTCATGTCGATTGGTTGACCCAATACGTTCATGATACGACCCAGTGTTGCTTTACCTACCGGGACTTCGATCGGGTGCTCAAGGTCTTTTACTTCCAGACCACGACGCAGACCGTCGGAAGAACCCATGGCGATGGTACGCACGATACCGCCGCCGAGCTGCTGCTGAACTTCCAGCACCAGGCTCTCGTTACCATTCTGTACCTCAAGCGCGTCGTACACGCGTGGTACGGCGTCCTGAGGGAACTCGACGTCCACCACGGCGCCGATTACCTGGACAATCTTTCCAGTAGCCATCTTGAATCCTCTACGTAATTCGTAAACCTGGTTAAACCGCGGCGGCCCCCGAGACGATCTCGGTGAGTTCCTGAGTAATGCTGGCCTGACGAGCTTTGTTGTAAACCAACTGCAGCTCTTTAATCAGGCTGCCGCCATTATCGGTCGCGGCTTTCATCGCCACCATTCGTGCGGCCTGCTCGCTGGCCAGGTTTTCTACAACGCCCTGATAAACCTGAGATTCAACGTAACGACGCAGCAGGGTATCCAGCAGCGGTTTCGGATCGGGTTCATACAGGTAATCCCAGGCTTTCTGTTTCAGCTCGTCATCTTTTGATGCCGGTAACGGCAGCATCTGAGTGAGCGTAGGCACCTGAGACATGGTGTTAATAAATTTGTTGCTGACAACGTACAGTCTGTCCAGACGGCCTTCATCGTAGGCCTGCAACATCACTTTAACCGGGCCGATCAGTTCGGACAGGGACGGGTTATCACCCATACCGGTCACCTGAGCGACAATGTTGCCACCAACGGAGTTAAAGAAAGAGACGCCTTTAGAGCCAATCAGTGCCAGATCGCACTGAACGCCTTTATCGGACCAGCCTTTCATATCCGCCAGCAGTTTTTTGAACAGGTTAATGTTCAAGCCGCCACACAGACCACGGTCAGTCGACACCACCAGGTAGCCCACGCGCTTAACGTCGCGTTCTTCCAGGTAAGGGTGCTTATATTCCAGATTACCGTTTGCAAGGTGACCAATCACTTTGCGCATGGTCTCTGCATAAGGACGGCTGGCCGCCATGCGATCCTGCGATTTACGCATTTTGGAAGCGGCGACCATCTCCATCGCTTTAGTGATCTTTTGCGTGTTCTGGACGCTTGCGATCTTACTACGTATCTCTTTTGCGCCGGCCATGAGCTTCTCCTCAATGCCAGACGGCTTGTCCTGAGACAAGCCGCCGGACGATTACCAGGATTGGGTTGCTTTGAAGGAATCGAGGATAGCTTTCAGCTTGCCTTCGATTTCGTCGTTATAGCCACCGGTCTGGTTGATCTCTTGCATCAGCGGAGCGTGATCACGGTCGACGTAAGCCAGCAGAGCGGCTTCGAAGCTACCGATTTTCGCCAGTTCCACATCTTCGAGGTAACCGCGTTCAGCCGCGAACAGTACCAGGCCCTGCTGAGCAACAGACATTGGCGCGTACTGTTTCTGCTTCAGCAGCTCGGTCACTTTCTGACCGTGGCTCAGCTGTTTACGGGTTGCTTCGTCCAGATCGGATGCGAACTGAGAGAACGCAGCCAGTTCACGATACTGTGCCAGCGCGGTACGGATACCACCGGACAGTTTCTTGATGATCTTGGTCTGAGCAGCACCACCCACACGGGATACGGAGATACCCGGGTTAACCGCCGGACGAATACCGGAGTTAAACAGGTTGGTTTCCAGGAAGATCTGACCATCGGTAATGGAGATTACGTTGGTCGGAACGAACGCAGAAACGTCACCCGCCTGGGTTTCAATGATCGGCAGAGCGGTCAGAGAACCTGTTTTACCCTTCACTTCACCTTTGGTGAAGTTCTCGACGTATTCCGCGTTAACGCGGGAAGCACGCTCCAGCAGACGAGAGTGGAGGTAGAATACGTCGCCCGGGAATGCTTCACGTCCTGGTGGACGACGGAGCAGCAGGGAAACCTGACGATAAGCAACAGCCTGTTTAGACAGGTCATCGTATACGATCAGCGCATCTTCACCGCGGTCACGGAAGTATTCGCCCATTGCGCAACCGGCGTATGGTGCCAGGTATTGCAGTGCAGCAGATTCAGACGCGGTTGCTACCACAACGATGGTGTTAGACAGTGCGCCGTGCTCTTCCAGTTTACGAACCACGTTGGAAATGGTGGACGCTTTCTGGCCGATAGCCACGTACACACATTTGATGCCGGAGTCACGCTGATTGATGATGGCGTCGATTGCCATCGCGGTTTTACCGGTCTGACGGTCACCGATGATCAGTTCACGCTGACCACGACCGATTGGGATCATGGCATCAACGGACTTATAACCCGTCTGTACTGGCTGATCAACTGACTGACGGTCGATAACGCCTGGTGCGATAACTTCGATTGGTGAGAAGCCATCGTGCTCAACCGGACCTTTACCGTCGATTGGCGCACCCAGGGTGTTAACAACGCGACCCAGCAGGCCACGGCCAACCGGCACTTCAAGAATACGGCCAGTACACTTAACCTTCATGCCTTCGGCGAGGTCAGCGTATGGACCCATCACAACGGCACCTACGGAGTCGCGCTCCAGGTTCAGTGCGATAGCGTAACGGTTACCCGGCAGGGAAATCATCTCACCCTGCATACAATCGGCCAGGCCGTGGATGCGGATAACACCGTCACTTACAGAAACAATAGTACCTTCGTTGTGAGCTTCACTCACAACATTGAACTGAGCAATGCGCTGCTTGATCAGTTCGCTGATTTCGGTGGAATTCAGTTGCATGCTCCAGTCCCCTTAAGACTGCAAGACGTCTGCAAGGCGCTCAAGACGGCCGCGTACGCTGCCATCAATGACCATATCACCCGAGCGGATGATTACGCCTGCCATTACAGACTTATCGATTTTGCAATTCAGCTTAACTTTGCGTGACAGACGTTTTTCCATCGCGGCGGTGATTTTCGCAAGCTGTTCGTCACTCAGTTCAGTCGCGGAAGTTACTTCAACTTCAGCGGTAGCTTCACTAAGGGCACGTAAGTGCTCAAACTGCTCGAGAACATCCGGGAGCACACGGAGACGACCATTTTCCGCCATCACCTTAATCAGGTTCTGGCCGTTGGCATCCAGTTGCTCTCCGCACACGGCGATAAACGACGCGGCGAGGGTTTCAGGCGCTAACGCACCAGAAAGCAACTCGGCCATTTGTTCGTTTTTCGTCACCTCAGCGGCAAACGCCAGCATATTCTGCCAGCGATCGACATTTTGGTGTTCGACAGCAAAGTCAAAAGCTGCTTTGGCGTAGGGGCGAGCTACCGTAACAAATTCAGACATCAGCCCCTCCCTCCTTACAGTTCAGCGACAAGTTTGTCCACGATGTCGCTGTTAGCAGCTTCATCCACGGAACGTTCGATGATCTTCTCGGCGCCAGCAACAGCCAGAATCGCAACCTGCTTACGCAGTTCTTCACGAGCACGTTTACGCTCAGCTTCAATTTCAGCCTGAGCCTGTGTCACGATCTTAGTACGTTCCTGTTCTGCTTCAGCTTTGGCTTCGTCCAGGATCTGAGAACGGCGTTTGTTAGCCTGTTCAATGATTACCTGAGCTTCAGCTTTCGCTTTTTTCAGCTGGTCTGTCGCGTTGGCCTGTGCAAGGTCCAAATCTTTCTTAGCGCGTTCTGCGGAAGCCAGACCGTCAGCAATTTCTTTCTGACGTTTTTCGATGGCAGCCATTAAAGGCGGCCATACATACTTCATGCAGAACCAGACAAAGAGAATAAACGCGATGGCCTGGCCGAGGATTGTTGCGTTCATGTTCACAGCACAATACCTCTTAAATTTCTGTGGCTTGGGGTTTTAAAACAACTACTACGCGACAGCAAACATCACGTACAGACCCAGACCTACAGCGATCATTGGGATTGCATCCACCAGACCCATAACGATAAAGAACTGAGTACGCAGCAGAGGAATCAGATCAGGTTGACGCGCTGCGCCTTCCAGGAATTTGCCCCCGAGGATGCCGATACCGATCGCAGCACCGATAGCCGCCAGACCCATCATCACAGCGGCAGCCATGTACAGCAGATCCATATTCAGGTTTTCCATGACAGTCTCCAGTTTGTTTCAATTAAAACGTAGTAGTGTTGGTAAAAAATCAGTGCTCTTCAGACGCCATCGACAGATAGACGATCGTCAGAACCATGAAGATAAAGGCTTGCAGCGTAATGATCAGGATGTGGAAAATGGCCCATGGCACATTCAGAATCCACTGTGACCACCACGGCAGAAGACCCGCGATCAGAATGAAAATCAGCTCACCCGCATACATGTTGCCGAACAGTCGCAGACCCAGTGAAACAGGTTTGGACAGCAGGCTAACGCCTTCCAGGATCAGGTTGACCGGAATAAACGCCCAGTGGTTGAACGGCTGCAAGGTAAGCTCTTTCACAAAGCCGCTTACGCCTTTCATTTTGATGCTGTAGAACAGAATGAGGATAAATACGCCCAGCGCCATCGACAGGGTGATGTTCACGTCGGCAGACGGAACCACGCGCAGTGCAGGCAGGCCGAGTACGTGCTCACCGATCCAAGGTAAGAAATCGATAGGCAGGAGGTCCATCAGGTTCATCAGGAAGACCCAAACGAACACGGTCAGGGCCAGCGGAGCAATCAGTTTGCTCTTACCATGGTACATGTCTTTCACGCTGCCATGGACGAAGCCGATGATCATCTCGATGAACGTCTGGAATTTCCCTGGAACACCGCTGGTCGCCTTTTTAGCAACGCTACGGAACATGGCCAGGAACAGAAGACCCAAAACCACCGAGAAGAACATGGAGTCGATGTTGATCGTCCAGAAGGTGGCCGGGGGGTTATGTGGATCCACCAGCGAGAATGTACGCAGGTCCAGCTGAAGGTTATTCAGATGGTGACCTATGTAATCCTGCGGCGTCATATTTTCTGAAGCCATGATGCCTTTTACCCTTTGTTATTGATTACAGCTGGAGCCAGAACTTGTACCACCAGCACCAAAACCCACGTTGCTATCAGCGGCATGAATACCACTTTCAAAACCGCCAGCGCCATCACCAGTAGAGCAAAGGTCAGCAACACCTTACACACTTCGCCGAGAGCGAAGGACCAGGCCACGCGGCCTTTGGCAGGTGTATGCGCCTGATGACGCCAGGCAAAAATCATAAACAACACGTTTGGCAGAACCACCGCCAAACCTCCGCACGCGGCGGAGATGCCCCAGAAGGGGTCTTTGAGGCTAAACAGCAGTCCACTTGCTATCACAGCCAGAAACTGAATGAACAGAAGCTTACGAGCAACGTTTCTACTCAAGAGCGACACAGACATCACGTTTTTACTCCTGCTCCCTTCGAGGTATGCCGCGTGTCGTATAAAACGTCCTTTAAGGCTCAGAGTCAAGCATCAAAAAGCGGTCAAATTATACGGTGCGTACCCGTGATTTCAAACATTAAGTAGCGAAAAGGTGAATAAATGTTTAAATATTTTTCCCCAGTCCTATTTTTCAACTTTTGACCCAAGCGTTGACCTTCAGGCAAAACTGCAAACAGCGCGGAAACGTTGGTGATAAAGCGTGCACGAGATCACAAAATACACATTTGCGATAAAATGGTATTTATCAAAGACGTAAAACGATTAATTTCATCTGCATGAAATTAAAGCAAAAAAACCGCAACTATTTTTAAAACAGAGCCGTATACAACAAAAACCTTTTATTGACATTCTTAATAAATATTTAACATTCCATTCTTGTTGCTTTTACCCACTTTTAGCAGACTGATAATTTCATTGTTGACTATCCTCTGAGTGAACGAATCACGTCAGGTTAACCATAAGAAAATCCATGGTAACAACAAGGTTAAATTAACGACGACCAAATCAGACTGAATGTGCTGCTTTTTAACACGATCAGAACAGCACAAATTCCACATTTTTTATTAATTTTTTAAAAAGTGTTTGGCTTAATTATCACCAGATGACGCTCACCTTCGAGCTGAGGGATCTGGAGTTTCTCAATGGATTCGACAACAAAACCGTCCGGAAGCTGCTCGATTTCGTCCCCCGGAAGTTGCCCTTTCAGCGCATAAAAACGCCCCTTCTCCGCTGGCAGGTGTTTGCACCAGCTCACCATGTCATTGAGTGAGGCAAACGCGCGGCTGATAACACCGTCAAACGGTGGCTCTGCCGGGAACTCCTCTACCCTGCTCTGTACGGGCGTGATGTTTTCCAGCTTCAGCTCATGCTGAACCTGGCGTAAAAAGCGTACGCGCTTGCCCAGGCTGTCCAGCAGCGTGAAATGACTCTCCGGTCGAACAATAGACAACGGAACGCCCGGCAAGCCCGGACCGGTGCCCACATCGATAAAACGTTCACCGTTCAGATACGGCGCCACGACGATACTATCGAGAATATGGCGAATCAGCATCTCGTTGGGATCGCGTACGGAGGTGAGGTTGTACGCTTTATTCCATTTGTTCAGCATATCGACATAGGCCACCAGCTGATTTTTCTGATGATCGGTGAGCGAAATACCTGCCTGTTCCAGCAGACGAGAGAGTTTATTGAGCACGGTGGATACCTGTTGAGAAACTTAAGTGGCGGGTGGCGCTTAGCTAACCCGCCCTACGGGTTCAGTAGGCCCGGTAAGCACAGCGCCACCGGGCTATTTACAGAGCATTACGCGCTACGGCGCAGCATGCCCTGCTTTTTCAGCCACACCAGCAGAATCGAAATCGCGGCAGGTGTGACGCCAGAGATACGTGAGGCCTGGCCAATCGACACAGGTTTGTGATCGTTCAGCTTAGCGATCACTTCGTTGGAAAGGCCCGTCACCTGACGGTAGTCCAGCATTTCCGGCAGCAGCGTGTTTTCGTTGCGCTGCTGTTTTTCGATCTCATCCTGCTGACGCGCGATGTAGCCTTCGTACTTCACCTGAATTTCGACCTGCTCGGCCGCTTCAGCGTCTTCAAGGCCCGGTGCGAACGCCGTCAGTTTGACCAGATTCTCGTAGGTGACTTCAGGACGGCGCAGCAGATCTTCCCCACTGGCTTCGCGCGACAGCGGTGCTGTTAAGTGAGCATTCACTTCAGCAGCAGTTTCCGCCTGCGGATTCACCCAGGTGGTTTTCAGGCGCTGACGTTCCTGTTCAATGCGCTCCAGCTTCTCGTTGAAGCGCGCCCAGCGCTCGTCATCCACCAGACCCAGCTCGCGGCCCACCTCGGTCAGACGCAGATCGGCATTGTCTTCGCGCAGCATCAGGCGATATTCCGCACGAGAAGTAAACATGCGGTACGGTTCTTTGGTCCCCAGCGTGCAGAGATCGTCGACCAGAACGCCCAGGTAAGCCTGAGAACGCGCCGGTGCCCAGCCCTCTTTCTCGGCAGAGAAGCGAGCGGCGTTCAGACCGGCCAGCAGCCCTTGCGCGGCAGCTTCTTCGTACCCGGTGGTGCCGTTAATCTGGCCTGCGAAGAACAGACCCTGGATGAATTTGCTTTCCAGCGTCGGCTTCAGGTCACGCGGATCGAAGAAATCGTACTCAATAGCGTAGCCAGGACGAACGATCTTCGCGTTTTCCATGCCCTGCATTGAACGCACAATCTGCATCTGCACGTCGAACGGCAGGCTGGTGGAGATGCCGTTCGGGTAAATTTCGTTAGATGTCAGCCCTTCCGGTTCGAGGAAGATCTGGTGCTGATTACGATCGGCAAAGCGCATCACTTTGTCTTCGATCGACGGGCAATAACGCGGACCGATCCCTTCGATCACACCAGCATACATTGGGCTGCGATCGAGATTATTGCGGATCACGTCATGGGTTTTTTCATTGGTGTGCGTGATGTAGCACGGCACCTGCTGCGGATGTTGCGCCGCATTGCCCATGAACGAGAACACCGGCATCGGGTTATCGCCGTGCTGCTGTGCCAGCACGCTGAAATCAATGGTGCGCGCATCAATACGCGGCGGCGTGCCGGTTTTCAGGCGGCTTACGCGCAGCGGCAGCTCACGCAGACGACGAGATAACGGAATTGACGGCGGATCGCCAGCACGACCACCGCTGTAATTGTCCAGACCAATATGGATTTTACCGTCCAGGAATGTCCCGACCGTCAGCACCACCGCTTTTGCGCGGAATTTGAGACCCATTTGGGTCACGGCGCCAACAACACGATCGTTCTCCACGATAAGATCTTCTACCGCCTGCTGGAAGATCATCAGGTTCGGTTGGTTTTCCAGCGCGGTGCGCACAGCCTGACGGTAAAGCACACGGTCTGCCTGTGCACGGGTGGCGCGAACAGCCGGACCTTTACTCGCGTTTAGTATCCTAAACTGAATACCCGCATGATCGATCGCTTTCGCCATCAGGCCGCCAAGTGCATCCACTTCTTTTACCAGGTGTCCTTTCCCAATGCCGCCAATCGCCGGATTACAGGACATTTGTCCCAGCGTGTCGATATTGTGTGTCAAAAGCAGGGTCTGCTGACCCATTCGCGCTGCGGCCATTGCGGCCTCAGTGCCTGCGTGACCCCCGCCAATGATGATGACGTCAAAAGGATCCTGATAAAACATGGTGGTCTGCCTCGCGTAAAGCGGTATGAAAATGGATTGAAGCCCGGGCCGTGGATTCTACTCAACTTTAGTCTTTCGAGAAAGCATTGGGATCCTGGGCTATTAAAAAGAAGATCTTTTTATTTAGAGATCTGTTCTATTGTGATCTCTTATTAGGATCGCAGACCTTTGTGGATAAGTCCGATCCCATAAATAAGATCATGCAGTTAGGAAGGATCGTTTGCTGTGAATGATCGGTGATCCTGGACCGTATAAGCTGGGATCAGATCGCCACTTTATACACAGGTCAAAAACTAAACCAACGTTGTTATTTGGATAACTACGGCTTAATACGAGCTTTTAACCAGAGTTATCCACATCTGATCGCACGATCTTTAATCGTTTTTGAGTAAATTTTTCCATTCCGCGAGCCAGATCTCGGCTGGATCTTCGGGAATATCATGATCGAGGATGTTGATCTTCAGCGTTTCACCCAGCTGTTTTGCTCCGCAGGCGGTCACCGCTGCTTCTACTTTCTCTATGGCGCCACAGAAAGTGTCATATTCACGGCTGCCGATCCCCACAGCGCCAAACCGGACGTTTGACAGATCGGGCTGTTGTTCCAGCAGTTCGTCATATAAAGGTTGCAGGTTATCTGGCAGATCGCCCGCGCCGTGCGTGGAGGTGATCAGCAGCCAGACCCCGTCAGTCGGGAGATCTTCCAGCAGCGGTCCGTGCAGCGTTTGTGTAGAAAAGCCCGCGTCTTCCAGCTTCTCAGCCAGATGTTCCGCTACATATTCCGCACCGCCCAGGGTGCTGCCGCTGATAAGAGTAATGTCCGCCATTGATCGCTCGCTCAGATAAAGAGGCGGCCATTGTACGCTGTGAACGAGCTGGGATCTACCTGTGGAAAATGTGGGAATGAAATTTCCCGATCACGGGCGGATAGTACGCATGATCGGGTTTTGCAGGGAGATCAGGGTTTCAGTGGACTGAATTTCATCGATTGTTTGGATCTTGTTGATAAGTACCTGCTGGAGGGCGTCAATGGATCGGCACATGACCTTTATAAAGATGCTGTAGTGCCCGGTGGTGTAGTACGCCTCAGTGACTTCATCCAGCGCGTTCAGTTTCTCCAGCGCGGAGGGGTAATCTTTGGCGCTTTTCAGAATAATGCCAATGAAGCAGCAGACGTCGTAGCCGAGTTGCTTCGGGCTGACATCAATGCGTGCGCCGGTGATGATCCCGGCCTGCTTCATTTTCTCTACGCGAACGTGAATGGTCCCCGGGCTGACGCCAAATTGTTTAGCCAGTTCGGCATACGCGGTGCGTGCGTTGGCCATGAGCGCTTCCAGAATGCCGCGGTCCAGATTGTCGATCTGATAATTTTCCATAGGTTTTTCTTATGAAGATTAATGATTCCTTCTATTCTAGCGTCTTATTTTAACGAATCAAAAGTGAAGGAGGCTTTTTGTTGATGGGTTATTGAATTAAGCGCCTGTTCTGTTGCTTAATCAGTATCAACAGGACGCAGGAGTATAAATAATGAAAACCGCTTACATCGCAAAACAACGCCAGATCAGTTTCGTTAAATCCCATTTTTCTCGCCAGCTGGAAGAGAAGCTTGGCCTTATTGAAGTTCAGGCGCCGATTCTGAGCCGCGTGGGTGACGGGACGCAGGATAACTTGTCTGGTTGCGAAAAAGCGGTACAGGTAAAAGTGAAAACACTGCCAGACGCTCAGTTCGAAGTGGTTCATTCCCTGGCGAAGTGGAAGCGTCAAACCCTGGGACAACACGACTTCAGCGCGGGCGAAGGGCTTTACACGCATATGAAAGCCCTTCGCCCCGATGAAGACCGCCTCTCCCCCATTCACTCTGTCTACGTTGACCAGTGGGACTGGGAGCGCGTAATGGGTGACGGCGAGCGCCACGTTGGCACGCTGAAGTCTACCGTTGAGGCGATCTACGCCGGGATCAAAGCGACCGAAGCGGCCGTAAGCAAAGAGTTTGGTCTGGCACCGTTCCTGCCGGAAACGATCCACTTTGTTCACAGTCAGGAGTTGCTGAGCCGTTTCCCGGATCTGGATGCCAAAGGCCGTGAACGCGCGATTGCCAAAGAGCTTGGCGCGGTATTCCTGATCGGCATTGGCGGAAAATTGTCTGATGGTAAACGTCACGACGTCCGTGCGCCGGATTACGATGACTGGAGCACAGTGGGCGAAAGCGAATATGCTGGTCTGAACGGCGATATTCTGGTCTGGAACCCGGTTCTGGAAGATGCGTTTGAACTCTCTTCAATGGGGATCCGCGTGGATGCTGAAGCACTGAAGCGTCAGCTGGCCGTGACCGGTGATGAGGATCGTCTGCAACTGGAATGGCACCAGGCGCTGCTGCGCGGTGAAATGCCGCAGACCATCGGCGGTGGTATTGGCCAGTCTCGTCTGACCATGCTGCTGTTGCAACTGTCCCATATCGGTCAGGTGCAGTGTGGGGTCTGGCCGCAGCAGGTACGTGAGAGCGTCGGTTCTCTTCTTTAATTAACGTCGCCAGCGTCTGAGCAGGCGGCTACGCAACCCGGTATCAAAGCGCCAGATATGATCGAAGATGCGCATGATGCCGGGTTTTCCATGTGCAGACATCGCCACGGCATGGAAACGGTGCTGGTGCACGCGCTGCATCTCCTTCACTTTATTCACGACGTCGTCCGGCAGCCGCTGGGCAATAAAATCGGAAATCACCACCGCATCCGCGTCGTACCAGTCACCGCCCTGCATGCGCTCAATGATACTGCGAAAACAGCTGGCCAGATCGGTGCCGCCGCGAAAGCGCTGGCTTAAAAAGCGGATCGCCTGCTCCAGCCCCTGCGGGCTGGTCAGTTCATACCCCACCACTTCGCTGGAAAAGAGCATGATGTAGCAGCGACGACGATCGGCGAGCGCCACGCGCATCAGGGCCAGGCAGAACGCTTTTGCGCACTGTTCATTAAAGCCCCCCATCGATCCGGACGTATCGACGCAAACAATGAATGGGCCGCGCGGTTGCTCATCAAAATCCTGGTGCACCACCGGACGCTGGCTGATCTTCTCGCGCCAGGCTTCGCCATGCAGTCGATAGGTAATGAGCTGTTTTTCCACCAGCCGACGATAAAACTCATACTCCAGTTCGGTCATTCCCAGCGTGCTGAGTTCCGTAGGCAGCAGACGCAGGATGTCATCGCTTTGCTGTAACCCGTCCACCTGCTCCGGTACGGTGGAGGGCTCGCGTACCAGCGTTCGGAAGGTCTCCATCGGCGCATCTTTCTTTGGGACCGACCGGGCCTCCCGGGAGCGGCCGAGCTGTTCTGCGAGCTTCATCAGCTCCGGCTGTTGCGCCAGAAAGTCGCCGTACTTCACGATCAGCTGATAATCGCCCCGCTTTAACTGGCCGGCACTCATATCCCAGAGTCGACCAGCGGCGTTTTCATTCTCCACCAGCACCTGTTCTAACTGGCCGCTCAGGGTCATTCGCTCCTGGACCTCACTGAGCAACTGTTCGCGCTCTTCGTCCAGCAACTGCTGATTGAGGGCCGTGGCCTGGACCACAAGGCTCAGTCGCCAGCGCTGTAAAAACAGCGTATGCAGGGCGGGAGTGAAGCTGGGGTTGTCCGTGACCAGCGCTCTGGCCTGGCTGGCAAACGGGGAGTGAACGTTATCAAGCAGCGTCAGAGTTTGCTGTAGCTGGGCAATAAACTGCGGCGTTGAAAGCCGCTGGCACTGCTGGTAACCAGCCACTTCCTCTGTCAGTTCCGGCGGGACTTCCGTCTCCTTAAACCGCTGGCGCAGGTTATCGCGCCAGCGGGGAAGATCGTCCGTCATTGCTTTTCGGAGCTTCGGGAATTTTTCAAAGAAGGCCGCCAGCTGCGGTGAAGCGAGCAGGGTAATGACGACCTCTTCGATCAACCCTTCCTCGCTAACCGCCAGCATGACGTTAAGCGTGTCCAGCGTTAGCATTGACGAGCCTGTTTGATCTGCGCGCTGACATCCTGCAAGCTGGCTTCAATGCGACCTAACCAGTCGCTATGGATAAAGAGGCATTTCTGCTGCTCGCTGAAGCGGGTGTGCTGCTGATGCCATTCGTTATCCAGCGCGTCGAGCTGCTGTTTGATCTCCTCCGGCACAGTGTCGGAGGCCGTGCCCGGCAGAGCCAGGCGCGATCCCTGAAGGCTGACGTCGCGGATCACAAGGTGCTGGCTGCTGTCGACTTCCATCGACAACGGCTGTGCAAAGCCGATACCGTTGAGTTTACCGCGGATCTCACCGCCCTTATCCAGCCACTGAACCAGCGCAACGCGTTCGATAGTCACATGCACAACCTGCATATCATGAAGCTTCAGCGGCTGCTGAAGAAGAAGCGTTAGCGAGGCGTCAGTCAGCCCGGCTGGCAGTTCGTAGTGCGGTTTACGGGCAAACATCCCGCCAAGACGGTTCACCTTCAGCGCGGTTTTGTCACTTTGCTGCTGCTGGAGCTGAAGGCGACGTTGAGCAATCGCCCCCAGTTGATTAAGCATGGATTGCTGACCCCACGCGTGTCCGGTCATCAAAACGTCCAGCTGCTGCTGCATCAGATTCATCCCTTCTGCGTCGTGCCACAGGCAGTCTTTCAGCAGGATCAGATCGATGGGAGCGACAGCATCGCGGCCGCTAAACAGCGCGCTTGCCTGGAGCAGGCGAATGGCTTTTTTCCAGCGACGATCGGAGACGTACGGCGCGGAGGGCAGTAAATCAAGCTGCTGGCGCAGCATGAAGATCAGCTCAAAAACGGGATCGGGCAGTTTTATCTTGCCGATCTCCTCCTGCCACTGGTGGTATTCCTCGTCCGTGACCTGCAATGACGCTGCCACCGGATTTTCGTTTTCATCCTGCTGGCTTACCAGCATAGAACGGAAGTTTGATTTATCCTGGACTTTATCCAGCCACAGGCGGATCAACATACGGTCATACAGCGCTTCCAGGCTGCTGTCGGCTTCGGGCAGTTCGTTTGACGCGGCCACCAGCAGGCGCATGGGGATCTTCTCTTCGCTGGCGCCGTTGCGGAATCGGCGTTCGTTAATTGCCGTCAGCAGGGTATTCAGAATGGCCGGGCCGGCTTTCCAGATCTCATCAAGAAAGACGATTTCCGCTTCCGGGAGATAGCCCGCCGTCAGACGTTCATAGCGTCCCTCATCTTTTAGCGCCTGAATGGAGAGTGGGCCGAAAACTTCTTCCGGCGTGGAGAAGCGCGTCATCAAATACTCGAATGCGCGCGCGTTCTGGAAAGCGAATTTGAGGCGGCGTGCGATCAGACTTTTGGCAATGCCCGGCGGCCCCAGCAGAAACACGCTTTCCCCGCTCAGCGCCGCCAGTAAACAGAGACGAATGGCGTGGCTACGCTCGTAAAGGCCTTTTTCCAGCGCACTGCTAAGGCGGGAAATTCTTTCTGCTAATAAATGTGAGTGAGCCATAATAGTTTTGCATCCTTTCGCCGTCGTGGCGGCTAATTGAAGCGAGTATAGACGTTTCGGTCTGGCCTGGTAATAGGCTGAAGTGCGGCGCTATTTTCTTTGCGCTACATTAATGTGGCTGCATTTAGGGGTACGATTTTGCATTGAATCGTGCATACTGTGCGCTTTTTGTGGGCCAAGGGACTAAGCACACATTTGTTATTCAAACGAAAAGACTAGTCTATGAGCACTGATAATAAGCAATCATTACCCGCAGTAACGCTTGCGGCGATCGGGGTTGTCTACGGTGATATCGGCACCAGCCCGCTTTATACGCTTCGTGAATGTCTGTCCGGTCAGTTTGGTTTTGGTGTAGAGCGTGACGCCGTATTTGGTTTCCTCTCGCTCATCTTCTGGCTGCTGATCCTGGTGGTCTCCCTTAAATATCTCTCTTTCGTTATGCGGGCTGATAACGCGGGCGAGGGCGGTATTCTGACCCTGATGTCCCTTGCCGGGCGCAATACGTCTGCAAGAATGACCTCCGTGCTGGTCATCATTGGCCTGATTGGCGGCAGCTTCTTCTATGGAGAAGTCGTGATTACGCCGGCGATTTCGGTAATGTCGGCCATAGAGGGGCTGGAGATTGTCGCGCCACAGCTTGATACTTGGGTGGTGCCACTCGCTATTATCGTGCTGACGTTGCTGTTTGCTATACAAAAACACGGTACCGGGCTGGTGGGTAAGCTGTTCGCGCCTATTATGCTGGCCTGGTTCCTGATCCTGGCGGCGCTGGGCTTACGCAGTATTATCGCCAACCCGGATGTCCTGCACGCGCTGAACCCATTGTGGGCGGTGCATTTCTTCCTGGAATATAAAGTGGTGTCGTTTGTGGCGCTGGGCGCGGTGGTACTTTCCATTACCGGTGTTGAAGCGCTGTATGCGGATATGGGCCACTTCGGGAAACTCCCTATTCGCGTCGCATGGTTTAGCGTGGTCTTGCCTTCACTGGTGCTGAATTACTTCGGTCAGGGCGCGCTGCTGCTTGCACACCCTGAAGCGATTAAAAACCCGTTCTTCCTGCTGGCGCCGGACTGGGCGCTGGTTCCGATGCTGATCCTGGCGACGCTGGCGACGGTCATTGCCTCTCAGGCTGTCATTTCCGGCGTATTCTCCCTGACGCGTCAGGCCGTGCGGTTGGGTTATCTCTCCCCAATGCGCATTATCCATACCTCAGAGATGGAGTCTGGCCAGATCTACATTCCGTTCGTCAACTGGCTGCTCTACTTCGCGGTGGTGATTGTCATCGTCAGCTTTGAGCACTCCAGTAATCTGGCGGCGGCGTACGGTATCGCGGTAACCGGAACGATGGTGTTGACTTCTATTCTCTCCACCACCGTGGCGTACCGTAACTGGCACTGGAATAAGTTCCTCGTGGGGCTGATCCTGGTTGGCTTCCTCTGTATCGACGTGCCGCTGTTCTCTGCGAATCTCGACAAGATTGTCTCCGGTGGCTGGCTGCCGCTGACGCTGGGTCTGGTGATGTTTATTGTGATGACGACGTGGAAGAGCGAACGTTTCCGCCTGCTGCGTCGTATGCATGAGCACGGTAACTCTCTGGAGGCCATGATCGCCTCGCTGGAGAAATCCCCACCGGTGCGCGTGCCGGGCACGGCGGTGTATATGTCTCGCGCGCTGAACGTAATCCCGTTTGCGCTGATGCATAACCTCAAGCACAACAAAGTGCTGCACGAGCGCGTGATCCTGCTGACGCTGCGTACTGAAGATGCGCCGTACGTTCACAACGTGCGTCGCGTACAGATTGAACAGCTGTCGCCAACCTTCTGGCGCGTGGTGGCAAGCTACGGCTGGCGCGAAACGCCGAACGTGGAAGAGGTGTTCCACCGCTGCGGTCTGGAAGGCCTGAGTTGCCGCATGATGGAGACGTCGTTCTTTATGTCCCACGAGTCGCTGATCATCGGCAAGCGCCCATGGTATTTGCGCCTGCGCGGCAAGCTGTATCTCATTCTGCAACGTAACGCCCTGCGTGCGCCTGACCAGTTTGAGATCCCGCCTAATCGCGTGATTGAGCTGGGCACGCAGGTCGAGATTTAAGACTCCGTGTGGGCTTGATGCCCTCACCCCGACCCTCTCCCACAGGGAGAGGGCGCAACCATAAAAAACGGTAACCTGACGGTTACCGTTTTGCATTTACCTCCTCTGCATTTCACTTAGCGAAACGTTTCGACGTTGATCACAAATCCGTTACGTCATGATGGTTTTCTGAACACTTCTGCGGCTACACTGTTTTTAGCGAAACGTTTCGCTAGTGGAGCAAAAAATGAAGAAAGGCACAGTACTCAACTCAGAAATCTCATCGGTGATTTCCCGTCTTGGGCATACCGATACGCTGGTGGTTTGCGATGCAGGCTTACCGGTTCCGCGCAGCACAACCCGTATCGATATGGCGTTAACGCAGGGCGTGCCCTCGTTCATGCAGGTACTGGAAGTGGTCACCGCGGAGATGCAGGTTGAGGCGGCCATTCTCGCGGCGGAAATCAAACAGCATAATCCGCAACTCCACGAAACGTTGCTCAGCCACATTGAGCAACTGCAACAGCACCAGGGAAACACCATAGAAATTCGTTACACAACGCACGAGCAGTTCAAACAACAAACCGCAGACAGTCAGGCGGTGATTCGCAGCGGGGAGTGTTCCCCGTATGCGAATATCATTCTCTGTGCTGGCGTCACCTTCTGAGGCCATCATGGACGCATTACTGCAACTCAAAGGGATCGATAAATCGTTCCCGGGCGTAAAAGCCCTCTCCGGCGCGGCGCTGAACGTCTATTCCGGGCGCGTCATGGCGCTGGTGGGCGAAAACGGCGCCGGCAAATCCACCATGATGAAAGTGCTGACCGGTATCTACCAACGCGATGCCGGTTCGCTGCTGTGGCTGGGTAAAGAGACCACCTTCAACGGCCCGAAATCCTCTCAGGAAGCGGGCATCGGCATCATCCACCAGGAGCTGAACCTGATCCCGCAGCTCACCATTGCGGAGAACATCTTCCTCGGCCGTGAGTTCGTGAACCGGTTTGGCAAAATCGACTGGAAAACCATGTATGCCGAAGCGGACAAACTGCTGGCGAAGCTGAATCTGCGCTTTAAGAGCGACCGACTGGTGGGCGACCTTTCCATCGGCGATCAGCAGATGGTGGAAATCGCGAAGGTGCTGAGCTTCGAGTCGAAGGTCATCATTATGGATGAACCGACCGACGCCCTGACCGATACCGAAACCGAATCCTTGTTCCGCGTGATCCGTGAGCTGAAATCCCAGGGCCGCGGCATTGTCTATATCTCACACCGCATGAAAGAGATCTTCGAAATCTGCGACGACGTCACCGTCTTTCGCGACGGGCAGTTTATTGCCGAGCGCGAAGTAGCAACCCTGACCGAAGATTCGCTGATCGAAATGATGGTGGGACGTAAGCTCGAAGATCAGTATCCACATCTGGAGAAAGCGCCGGGTGAGATCCGCCTGAAGGTGGATAACCTCTGCGGACCGGGCGTGAATGACGTCTCCTTTACCCTGCGCAAGGGCGAGATCCTTGGCGTCGCGGGCCTGATGGGGGCGGGGCGTACTGAACTGATGAAAGTGCTCTATGGCGCACTGCCGCGCACCAGCGGCTACGTTACCCTTGACGGCCATGAAGTGGTCACCCGCTCGCCGCAGGACGGGCTGGCGAATGGCATCGTCTATATCTCTGAAGACCGTAAGCGCGACGGCTTAGTGCTGGGCATGTCGGTAAAAGAGAACATGTCCCTGACTGCGCTAGGCTATTTCAGCCGCAGCGGCGGCAGCCTGAAACACAAAGATGAGCAGCAGGCGGTCAGCGATTTTATCCGTCTCTTTAACGTTAAAACCCCATCGATGGAGCAGGCGATTGGCCTGTTGTCCGGCGGTAATCAGCAGAAAGTGGCGATTGCCCGCGGGTTGATGACGCGCCCGAAAGTACTGATCCTCGATGAGCCCACCCGCGGCGTGGACGTGGGCGCGAAAAAAGAGATCTATCAGCTGATTAACCAGTTCAAGGCCGACGGTCTGAGCATCATTCTGGTCTCTTCCGAGATGCCAGAAGTATTAGGCATGAGCGATCGCATTATCGTCATGCATGAAGGGCATCTCGGCGGTGAATTCACTCGCGAGCAGGCCACCCAGGAAGTTCTGATGGCTGCCGCTGTGGGCAAGCTTAATCGCGTGAATCAGGAGTAAGAAGATGACTACCCAGGCTGTTTCTGGTCGCCGCTATTTCACAAAGGCATGGCTGATGGAACAAAAATCGCTGATTGCCCTGCTGGTGCTGATCGCGATTGTCTCGACCATGAGCCCGAACTTTTTTACCGTCAATAACCTGTTCAACATTCTTCAGCAGACCTCTGTCAACGCCATTATGGCGGTGGGGATGACGCTGGTGATTTTGACCTCGGGTATCGATCTGTCCGTCGGTTCCCTGCTGGCCCTCACCGGCGCGATCGCCGCGTCGATTGTCGGTATTGAGGTCAACGCGCTGGTGGCCGTTGCCGCTGCGCTGGCGGCAGGTGCGGCAATTGGCGCCGTAACCGGCGTAATTGTGGCGAAAGGTCGCGTTCAGGCGTTCATCGCCACGCTGGTGATGATGCTGCTGCTGCGCGGTGTGACCATGGTGTACACCAACGGCAGCCCGATTAATACCGGCTTTACCGATAACGCCGATCTGTTTGGCTGGTTCGGTATCGGTCGCCCGCTGGGTGTCCCGACCCCGGTCTGGATCATGGCTATCGTTTTCCTGGCGGCGTGGTACATGCTGCACCATACCCGTCTGGGTCGTTATATCTATGCGCTGGGCGGTAACGAAGCGGCAACGCGCCTGTCCGGTATCAGCGTTAATAAAGTCAAAATTATCGTTTACTCCCTGTGCGGCCTGCTGGCGTCTCTGGCGGGCATCATCGAAGTGGCGCGCCTCTCTTCCGCACAGCCAACGGCGGGTACGGGCTATGAGCTGGATGCCATCGCGGCAGTGGTTCTGGGCGGTACGAGTCTTGCGGGCGGTAAAGGTCGCATTGTTGGGACATTGATCGGCGCACTGATCCTCGGTTTCCTGAATAATGGTTTGAATTTGTTAGGTGTTTCCTCCTATTACCAGATGATCGTTAAGGCAGTGGTGATTTTGCTGGCGGTACTGGTAGACAACAAAAAACAGTAACTGACGACACTACAGGACATCTTAGATATGAACATGAAAAAACTGGCTACCCTGGTTTCTGCTGTCGCGCTGAGCGCAACCGTAAGTGCTAACGCCATGGCGAAGGACACCATCGCGCTGGTTGTCTCTACCCTGAACAACCCGTTCTTCGTCTCCCTGAAGGATGGCGCGCAGAAAGAAGCAGATAAACTGGGCTACAACCTGGTGGTGCTGGATTCTCAGAACAACCCGGCGAAAGAGCTGGCTAACGTTCAGGACTTAACCGTTCGTGGCACCAAAATCCTGCTGATCAACCCAACCGATTCCGACGCGGTCGGTAATGCCGTGAAGATGGCAAACCAGGCGAAGATCCCGGTAATCACCCTTGACCGTCAGGCAACGAAAGGGGATGTGGTCAGCCACATTGCGTCTGATAACGTACTGGGCGGTAAAATCGCCGGCGACTACATCGCGAAGAAAGCCGGTGAAGGCGCGAAAGTGATTGAGTTGCAGGGTATCGCCGGGACTTCCGCGGCCCGTGAACGTGGTGAGGGTTTCCAGCAGGCTGTAGCGGCGCACAAATTCAACGTGCTGGCGAGCCAGCCGGCAGACTTCGACCGTACAAAGGGTCTGAACGTCATGCAGAACCTGCTGACCGCGCATCCTGATGTGCAGGCGGTATTCGCACAGAACGACGAAATGGCGCTCGGTGCGCTGCGTGCGCTCCAGACTGCGGGTAAATCAGATGTGATGGTTGTCGGATTTGACGGCACGCCGGATGGTGAAAAAGCAGTAAATGATGGCAAACTGGCTGCGACCATCGCTCAGCTGCCTGAGCAGATTGGCGCGACTGGCGTGCAAACTGCCGATAAAGTGCTGAAGGGCGAAAAAGTTCAGGCCAAATATCCTGTTGACCTGAAACTGGTCATTAAGCAGTAAAGGCGATTCAGGCAGTCGCTGGCTGCCTGAGGGACACCAAATAAAAGAAAAGTGTGGCATACGCCACCGGGTAATACCGGTGGCGCTCTCAGATGGACACCTCAATACATGAAAACCGCAGGCAACCTCGTCGTCCTTGGCAGTATCAATGCCGATCACATTCTTAACCTTGAAACGTTCCCCACTCCGGGCGAAACCGTCACCGGCAATCAGTATCAGGTGGCGTTCGGCGGTAAGGGCGCAAACCAGGCGGTTGCCGCCGGACGCAGCGGGGCGAATATCGCGTTTATCGCCTGTACGGGTGATGACGATACCGGCGAGCGCGTACGCAAACAGCTCGCAAGCGACAACATCGACATCGCACCCGTCAGCGTGGTTGCAGGGGAATCTACCGGCGTGGCGCTGATTTTCGTCAATGCGGAAGGTGAGAATGTCATCGGTATTCATGCGGGGGCTAATGCCGCGTTAACGACTGAACGCGTCGAAGCGCAGCGTGGAATCATCGCCGGAGCGGAAGCCCTGCTGATGCAGCTGGAGTCACCGGTTGAAAGCGTGCTGGCCGCTGCGAAAATTGCGCATGAAAATCATACCTCTGTCGTACTTAACCCGGCACCTGCCCGTGTATTATCAGACGAGCTGCTGGCGCTGGTGGATATTATCACCCCGAACGAAACCGAAGCGGAAAAGCTGACGGGTATCCGTGTCGAAAATGATGACGATGCAGCGCGTGCCGCGCTTGCGCTGCATGATAAAGGCATCGGCACCGTGATCATCACCCTCGGCAGCCGTGGGGTGTGGGCTAGCGTCAATGGCGAAGGTCGTCGCGTGCCGGGCTTTAAGGTCAAAGCCATTGATACCATCGCCGCAGGAGACACCTTCAACGGTGCGCTGGTAACGGCGCTGCTGGAAGGAAAAGCAATGGATGAAGCGATCCGCTTCGCGCATGCCGCCGCTGCGATCGCGGTGACGCGTAAAGGCGCTCAGCCTTCTGTTCCATGGCGTAAAGAGATTGATGAATTCTTAAGTCAGCAGGGGTAACGCTTGGCCACAATGAAAGATGTCGCCCGTATGGCGGGCGTTTCTACCTCGACTGTTTCCCACGTTATCAATAACGATCGCTTCGTCAGCGAGGCGATTCGGGAGAAAGTTGACGCTGCAATTAAAGAACTCAACTATGCGCCGTCTGCGCTGGCCCGCAGCCTGAAGCTCAACCAGACGCGCACCATCGGCATGCTGATCACGGCCAGTACCAACCCTTTTTATTCTGAACTGGTGCGCGGCGTGGAGCGCAGCTGCTTCGAGCGCGGCTACAGCCTGGTGCTGTGTAATACCGAAGGCGATGAGCAGCGCATGAACCGTAACCTGGAAACGCTGATGCAAAAACGCGTCGACGGGCTGCTGCTGCTCTGTACCGAAACGCATCAACCTTCGAAAGAGATCATCCAGCGCTACCCTTCTATTCCCACGGTGATGATGGACTGGGCGCCGTTCGACGGCACCAGCGATCTGATCCAGGATAACTCGCTGCTGGGCGGCGATATGGCGACTCAGCATCTGATCGATAAAGGTCATACCCGCATTGCCTGTATTACCGGCCCGCTGGATAAAACCCCGGCGCGCTTGCGTCTGGAAGGCTATCTTTCGGCCATGGAACGTGCGGGGCTTGCCATTCCTGATGGCTATTGCATCACCGGCGATTTCGAATTTAACGGTGGATTTGAAGCAATGCAGAAATTGCTGGCGCAAGAGCCGCGCCCGCAGGCGGTGTTTATCGGTAATGATGCGATGGCATTCGGAGCTTATCAGGCGCTTTATCAGGCGGGATTACGTGTCCCGGACGACATGGCGATCGTCGGTTACGATGATATCGAACTGGCGCGCTACATGACGCCGCCGCTGACCACCATCCATCAGCCGAAAGATGAACTGGGCGAGCTGGCCATCGATGTGTTGATCCACCGCATGGCCCAGCCCACGCTGCAACAGCAACGTTTGCAGCTTACTCCTGTTCTGATGGAACGCGGTTCGGTTTAGCCTTCTCTTTGTGACGCTCTTTAATCAGGTTCCGGCCGTCTTTTGGTTTTAACAACATAAAGACCACCGCCGATACCACGGTAAGCGCGCCCATGGTGATAAAGGTATAGTGGAACTGCTCAACGGTATTTGTACCGTCAAACCCTTCATAAAACCGCAGTACCGCCGCGCTCACGGCAACCCCGAGGCTGATCGACAGCTGTTGAGTGACCGCCAGTACGCTGTTGCCGCTGCTGGCATTCTCGTCGGTGAGGTCCGCAAGGGTGATGGTGTTCATCGACGTAAACTGCGTCGACATGGCCATACCCAGCACAAACAGCGGCAGGATCAGCATCCAGATTGGTAACGCCGCAGATTGCAGAGAGAACTGCGCAATCATCAATCCGATAAAGATCGTCACGCCAACCAGCGTCTTACGATAGCCAAACCAGCGCAGCACCTGCGTGACCGTCGATTTTGCCAGAATCGAGCCCATCGCCGTGGGCGCCATCATGCAGCCAGCAATCAGGGCCGGATAGCCGAAACCGACCTGGAGCATAAGCGGCATCAGGAACGGTACGCAGCCCGTGCCCAGACGTGAGGCAATGTTGCCCGCAATCCCGACGGAGAACGTTCGGGTGTTAAACAGAGATAAAGAGATAAGCGGTGTCGGATGGCGACGCGCATGACGTATATATAGAAGGAACAGCAGAATACCGCTGAGGATGACGGCCAGCGCCAGCCACGTCGCTACGATTTTCTCGCCAAACAGCTCCATCCCGCTGGAGAACAGGACCAGGCTCAGGCCAAACAGAAAGAAGCCGCCCATATCGAAGCTGCGTCTTGGCGTGGTGAAGTTCGGCATATATTTGCGAGCATAAATCAGCCCTGCCACACCAATCGGAATATTAATCAGGAAGATCCAGTGCCAGCTTGCCCAGGTCACCAGGACGCCGCCGAGAACCGGGCCAAGTATCGGGCCGACCAGCCCCGGCATAGTCACAAAGTTGAGCACCGGGAGCAGTTCGCTGCGCGGATAGGCGCGCAATAACGCCAGACGCGCGACGGGCATCATCATCGCGCCGCCTATCCCCTGTAGAACGCGGAAGATAACCAGTTCCGTCAGAGAGGTGGAGAGGGCGCAAGCCAGAGAACCGAGGGTGAACAACGTCACCGCCAGCATGAATACTTTACGCGTGCCGAAACGATCGGCCAGCCAGCCGCTGACCGGAATAAGCATCGCCACCGTCAGGGTGTAGCTGATGATGGCGGATTGCATCGCCAGCGGGGAGCGGTTAAGGCTTTGGGCTATGGCGGGAAGGGCGGTATTGAGGATAGTGGCATCAAGTGCCTGCATAAAGAACGCCATGGCTGCAATCCACGGCAATCCGGCCATACTGCGTGCTTTTTTCTCTGTCATTTATTTACCTGCTGGTGGGTTGGCGCGGCCAGCAACGCCTGGCACGCACTCAGGGCTCGCTGCCCGTCGCTCTCCTGAATGGCATCGACTATCGCCTGATGCAGATCCAGCTTCACCACCTCATCCTGTGTGATAGAGGTAAAGTAAGTGTGGTACACAGAATGGAATAAAGAAGCAAAGGAGGTCAGGAAAGGATTTCCGCTCATATTATAGATATGTTCATGCCAGGCCATATCGACCGCTATCCAGCGCTCGCGGTTAAAGTGCTTTTTCAGATCCACCATCTCTTCCATCAAAGTATTGAGCTGCGCTTTTTGCTCTGCTGTGCCGAGCGTGGCGGCAAGCAGACAGGCCTGAGGTTCAAGACTGCTGCGCATGACCAGAAAGTGATCGACGACCTGATTAAAGTTATCTTCGGTCATCCACCAGGTGAGCAACTCCTGATCGAGAAAGTTCCAGTTTCCCTGAGGCATAACGCGGGTGCCAATGCGCGGGCGTGGAAGCACCATCCCTTTCGCCGTTAATGTTTTTACCGCTTCGCGAACGGCTGTACGGCTAACGCCAAACTGATCTCCCAGCTCCATCTCGCTGGGCAGGATGCTACCTGGAGCATATTTACCCGCTAAGATCAGCTGCGCCAGTTTCTCTGCCAGCACATAGGACAGGTTTTTTTGAGCTGCCAGCTGTTGTGCGCTTAATGGCATCGCTTTTATTCCTTAGATATTGATGCGGCTAATTATGCCATCTCAGGTGTGATTGTGGTTGCAGATACATCAAATAGAACAATTTGTGGCTGGATCTCATCGCTTTTGGTGAAAAAAAACACGGTCAGAAATTTTTTTTAAATTTCCTCTTGTCACTTCAGAAGAACTCCCTATAATGCGCCTCCACTGACACGGAACAACGGCACGCAAGCCGCCGGGTCAGCAGAGAAAAGCAAAACAAAC
>NZ_JBMKIG010000006.1:0-325097 GCF_049238005.1 Enterobacter cloacae complex sp. IR5459 | reverse complement strand
GTATTCATTTTTCGTCCGAGGACGTTAAGAATCCATGTCACTTTGAGTGCCCACACAGATTGTCTGATAAATTGTTAAAGAGCAGTTGCGACGCGTTTCAGCGCTCTGTCGCGAGGTGGCGTATATTACGCTTTCCTCTTTCAGAGTCAACCCTGATTTTCAGGATTTTTTCTCTTCAACCGACCGTGTTGTTTGTGAAGTGATTCACATCCGCCGTGTCGATGGAGGCGCATTATAGGGAGCCGCCGAGGAATGACAAGCGGAAAAATGCATTTTTATTTCAACCGCTCACCTTTTCGCCAAAACGCCTATTTTTGGTGCTTTTTAATCTCTTTTGGCAGTTCTGCCAGACTAGTTATCACCCAGTCGGCTGCATTTTCTGCTTCTGGGGTGACCGGTTTACCGGTACGCACTAATACTTTGGTACCTACACCTGCCGCCGTTGCTGCCTGCATATCTTCCAGTTTATCGCCCACCATATAAGATGCGGCCATATCAATGTGCAGGAATTCCTGTGCAGAGATAAACATGCCCGGGTGTGGCTTACGGCAATCGCAGGTCTGACGATACGCCTCTACACTTCCCTGCGGGTGATGCGGACAATAATAGATGCCATCAAGATCGACGCCGCGATCGGCCAGAGACCAGTCCATCCATTCCGTCAGCGTCTCGAACTGCGCTTCGGTAAATTTACCCCGGGCGATACCGGACTGGTTAGTTACCACCACCAGCGCATAGCCCATCTCTTTCAACTGGCGCATGGCATCTATTACGCCCTCGATAAATTCGAACTCATCAATCTCATGGACGTAACCGTGATCCACATTAATAGTGCCGTCACGATCGAGAAAAATTGCGGGTACAGATTTTGCCACCGGTTTGCTCCTGAAAAAGGCTTGTTCAGCTAGTATCTCATGAATCGCAGCGCAATAAAGTGCTCATCGCAAAGCGGTGGATTGATTTAGACGTCTGGATGCCTTAACATCCATTTTGTTTACGGTCATTCCCCGTATCTGGCAGAAGAAAATGCCACGGCTAACTTACTTACGATAAAAATAATCTAATGATTAAACTTTCCAATATCACCAAAGTGTTCCAGCAGGGGAACCGAACCATTCAGGCGCTGAACAACGTCAGCCTGCATGTGCCTGCTGGTCAGATTTATGGCGTCATTGGCGCATCGGGTGCAGGTAAAAGTACGCTGATCCGTTGTGTTAACCTGCTTGAGCGCCCAACCCAGGGCAGCGTAGAAGTTGGCGGCCAGGAGCTTACCGCTCTCTCAGAAAAAGAACTCACCAAAGCGCGTCGCCAGATTGGCATGATTTTCCAGCACTTTAACCTGCTGGCCTCACGCACCGTTTTCGGTAACGTTGCGTTACCCCTGGAGCTTGATAACACACCAAAAGAAGAAATTACGCGTCGCGTCACCGAACTGCTCGATCTGGTTGGTCTGGGTGATAAACATGACAGCTACCCGGCAAATCTGTCCGGCGGGCAAAAACAGCGAGTAGCAATCGCTCGCGCGCTGGCAAGCAACCCAAAAGTGCTGCTGTGCGATGAAGCCACCAGCGCATTAGATCCGGCTACCACGCGCTCTATTCTGGAACTGTTAAAAGACATTAACCGTCGTCTGGGCCTGACTATCCTCCTTATTACGCATGAAATGGATGTAGTGAAACGTATCTGCGACTGTGTAGCAGTCATCAGCAACGGTGAGCTGATTGAGCAGGACACGGTGAGCGAAGTCTTCTCGCACCCGAAAACGCCGCTGGCTCAGCAGTTCATTCAGTCCACACTGCATCTTGATATTCCGGAAGATTATCTGGAACGTTTAAAAACAGACGCAACGCCTGACAGCGTCCCGATGCTGCGCATGGAGTTCACGGGCCAGTCCGTTGACGCACCGCTGCTGTCCGAAACCGCGCGTCGCTTTAACGTGAATAACAACATTATTAGCGCGCAGATGGACTACGCCGGTGGCGTGAAGTTCGGCATTATGCTGACGGAAATGCACGGCACACAGGAAGAAACCCAGGCGGCAATTGCCTGGCTGCAAGAACATCACGTAAAAGTAGAGGTACTGGGTTATGTCTGAGCCGATGATGTGGCTACTGGTTCGCGGCGTTTGGGAAACGCTGGCAATGACCTTCGTATCGGGCTTCTTTGGTTTTGTGATTGGGCTGCCGGTCGGCGTGTTGCTGTACGTCACGCGCCCGGGTCAAATTATTGAAAACGCGAAGCTGTATCGCACGCTCTCTGCGCTGGTGAACATTTTCCGGTCTATTCCGTTCATTATTCTGCTGGTGTGGATGATTCCGTTTACTCGCGTGATCGTCGGGACGTCGATTGGTTTGCAGGCGGCAATTGTCCCGCTGACAGTAGGCGCGGCACCGTTTATCGCCCGTATGGTGGAAAACGCCCTGCTGGAAATCCCAACAGGCCTGATTGAAGCTTCCCGCGCGATGGGTGCAACACCAATGCAGATCGTTCGCAAAGTTCTGCTGCCAGAGGCGCTGCCTGGGCTGGTGAACGCAGCAACCATCACGCTTATCACGCTGGTCGGTTATTCCGCAATGGGCGGCGCCGTAGGTGCTGGCGGTTTAGGCCAGATTGGATATCAGTACGGCTATATTGGCTATAACGCTACCGTAATGAATACCGTTCTGGTATTGCTGGTTGTGCTGGTTTACTTAATTCAATTCTCTGGCGATCGTATCGTCCGGGCTGTTACGCATAAATAACGTTACAAACAACACAAACTCGACGAGTTAAGGATATAACATGGCGTTTAAATTTAAGATCTTCGCAGCAGTAGGCGCACTGATTGGCTCGCTGGCACTGGTGGGTTGCGGTCAGGACGAAAAAGATCCAAACCACATCAAAGTAGGCGTTATCGTCGGTGCAGAACAGCAGGTTGCTGAGGCCGCGCAGAAAATCGCTAAAGAGAAATATGGCCTGGACGTTGAACTGGTGACCTTCAACGATTACGTTCTGCCGAACGAAGCGCTGAGCAAAGGCGACATTGACGCTAACGCCTTCCAGCATAAACCGTACCTGGATCAGCAGATCAAAGATCGCGGCTACAAACTGGTTGCTGTCGGTAACACCTTCGTTTACCCGATTGCCGGCTACTCCAAGAAAATTAAATCTCTGGATGAACTCCAGCCGGGTTCACAGGTTGCCGTCCCTAACGACCCAACCAACCTTGGCCGTTCCCTGCTTCTGCTACAGAAAGTGGGCCTGATTAAACTGAAAGAAGGCGTTGGCCTGTTACCGACCGTTCTGGACGTAACCGAAAACCCGAAAAATCTGAAAATTGTTGAGCTGGAAGCACCACAGCTGCCACGTTCTCTGGACGATGCGCAGATCGCCCTGGCCGTGATCAACACCACTTACGCCAGCCAGATCGGCCTGACCCCAGCGAAAGATGGCATCTTCGTTGAAGATAAAGATTCCCCGTACGTCAACCTGATCGTGACTCGCGAAGACAACAAAGACGCGGAGAATGTGAAGAAATTCATACAGGCATATCAGTCTGAAGAAGTGTACCAGGAAGCCAATAAGGTGTTTAACGGCGGCGCGGTTAAAGGCTGGTAATCTCCCGGCAGTGTAATATCATCAAGACGGGCATTTGCCCGTCTTGTCATTTGTGCGGTCAACTGCTTCAATATCTGACGTTTTGATTATCCACTGAGGAATTATTATGCGTGCTTTACCGATCTGTCTTTTAGCACTGATGCTGAGCGGCTGTTCTATGCTAAGCAGATCTCCTGTTGAACCTGTTCAAAGCACTGCAACCCCGCCAAAAGCGGAGCCAGCAAAACCGAAAGCGCCTCGCGCTGCGCCGGTACGTATTATTACCAAAGCCGACGAGCTGGTCGGTAAGCCATTCCGTGAACTGGGCGAAGTGAGCGGCGAATCCTGCCAGGCAACGAATCAGGACTCTCCACCCAATATTCCGACAGCCCGCAAGCGTATGCAAATCAACGCGTCGAAAATGAAAGCCAACGCGGTGTTGCTGCACAGCTGTGAAGTCACCAGCGGCACACCAGGTTGCTATCGTCAGGCGGTATGTATCGGTTCTGCGCTTAACATTACGGCGAAATGAGTTCATTTCAGTTCGAGCAGATAGGCGTTATCCGCTCCCCTTATAAAGAAAAGTTCGCCGTGCCGCGTCAGCCGGGTCTGGTCATTCACGGCGGCGGCGAGCTTCATCTTGTCGCGCCGTATAACCAGGCCGATGCAGTGCGCGGGCTTGAGGCGTTCAGCCATTTATGGGTGGTCTTTGTGTTTCACCAGACCATGGAAGGCGGCTGGCGTCCCACTGTGCGTCCTCCTCGTCTGGGCGGAAATGCCAGAATGGGGGTCTTTGCCACCCGCTCAACCTTTCGTCCCAACCCCATCGGAATGTCGCTGGTCGAGCTGAAAGGCATACGTTGTCAGAGAGATCAGGTGATCCTGGAGTTAGGTAGCCTTGACCTGGTTGATGGCACACCGGTCATAGATATTAAGCCTTACCTGCCCTTCGCCGAAGCGCTGCCGGATGCCCGGGCAAGCTATGCTCAGGACGCACCGCAGGCAGATATGCCGGTTCACTTCACGTCTGAAATAACGACGCAAATCAGCGAGCTGGAAAAGCGTTATCCACGTCTGCGTGACTTTATCGTTGAAGTGCTGGCGCAGGACCCCCGTCCCGCCTACCGCAAAGAAGAGGAAGCCGGGAAAACGTACGCCGTCTGGCTGCTGGACTTTAACGTGCGCTGGCGCGTGACTGCGGCGGGTTTTGAAGTGTTTGCCCTAGAACCCAGGTAATTTTGTTCTCCTCTCTTTTGGCATCTTTGCCACACTGGTAAACTAAACCACTTTTTTTGTGTCAGGCTGGTGTTTCAGCCTGTTCCAATCGTCGAAATGGAACCGTAACAACATGCGTACTAGCCAATATCTGCTCTCCACTCTGAAGGAGACACCTGCCGACGCCGAGGTGATCAGCCACCAGCTGATGCTGCGCGCCGGGATGATCCGCAAGCTGGCCTCCGGGTTATACACCTGGCTGCCGACCGGCGTGCGCGTCCTGAAAAAAGTCGAAAACATCGTGCGTGAAGAGATGAACAACGCCGGTGCTATCGAGGTGTTAATGCCGGTCGTTCAGCCCTCTGAACTGTGGCAGGAGAGCGGTCGCTGGGAGCAGTACGGTCCTGAACTGCTGCGTATTGCCGATCGTGGCGATCGTCCATTCGTCCTCGGCCCAACGCATGAAGAAGTGATCACCGATCTGATCCGTAACGAGCTGAGCTCTTACAAACAGCTGCCGCTGAACTTCTTCCAGATCCAGACCAAGTTCCGTGACGAAGTGCGTCCACGCTTTGGCGTCATGCGTTCTCGCGAGTTCCTGATGAAAGATGCTTACTCTTTCCATACTTCTCAGGAATCGCTGCAAGAGACCTACGACAAAATGTACGCGGCCTACAGTAAAATCTTCTCCCGCATGGGGCTGGATTTCCGTGCTGTACAGGCTGATACCGGTTCAATCGGCGGTAGCGCCTCCCATGAATTCCAGGTTCTGGCGCAGAGCGGCGAAGACGATGTGATCTTCTCTGACTCCTCTGATTACGCCGCGAACATCGAATTTGCAGAAGCGCTGGCACCAAAAGAACCACGCGGCGCGGCAACGCAAGAGATGACGCTGGTTGATACGCCAAACGCGAAAACCATCGCCGAGCTGGTTGAGCAGTTTACTCTGCCGATCGAAAAAACCGTGAAAACCCTGCTGGTGAAATCGGCTGAAGGTAGCGCTTATCCACTGGTTGCCCTGCTGGTACGAGGCGATCACGAGCTGAACGAAGTGAAAGCCGAGAAGCTGCCGCAGGTTGCCAGCCCGCTGACCTTCGCAACGGAAGCGGAGATCCGCGCCGTGGTGAATGCAGGTCCTGGTTCTCTGGGCCCGGTGAACATGCCTGTTCCGGTGGTCATTGACCGCACCGTTGCGGCGATGAGCGACTTCGCTGCGGGCGCAAACATCGACGGTAAACACTACTTCGGCATCAACTGGGATCGGGACGTGGCGACGCCGGAAGTGGCTGACATCCGTAACGTGGTCGCAGGCGATCCAAGCCCGGACGGCAAGGGTACCCTGATGATCAAACGCGGTATCGAAGTAGGCCACATCTTCCAGCTGGGCGATAAGTACTCACGCGCAATGAACGCTGCCGTTCAGGGCGAAGATGGTCGTAACCAGGTTCTGACCATGGGCTGCTACGGCATTGGCGTAACGCGCGTTGTTGCTGCCGCTATCGAGCAGAACTATGACGAACGCGGAATCGTCTGGCCGGATAACATCGCGCCTTTCCAGGTAGCGATCCTGCCAATGAACATGCACAAGTCTTACCGTGTGCAGGAGCTGGCTGAGAAACTCTACGCTGAGCTGAGCGCGAAAGGTATCGACGTGCTAATGGATGACCGTAAAGAGCGTCCTGGCGTGATGTTTGCTGACATGGAACTGATCGGTATTCCACACACCATCGTCATTGGCGACCGTAACCTCGACAGCGACGAGATTGAATACAAGTACCGTCGCAACGGCGAAAAACAGATGATCAAGACGGGCGATATTCTTGATTACCTGGTGAAAGCCATCAAAGGTTAAGAAACAAAAAACCCCGCCAGTGCGGGGTTTTTTAATGGCTATATCTTATTTACTGTCGCAGTCTTTCCCCGCAGCAAACTTCGCGTCTTTATCTGCCACTAGCGTTTTCACCAGCTCGCCGCTATCCGGGTTTGGCTCCAGCGTAAAATGCCCTTCAACCGTCAGCAACACTGGCTTACTGTCGTTGCCGCGCGCAACGGCATAGTCTCGCTCCAGCTGGGCATTGTTCGCCACGCTGACTTTCTTCCCGGTTGCACAGTCAGTGAAGATCGCCGCATCCGCCATGTAGAAATACATTCCTCGCATCGCCATTGGGGTGGCTGGCAGGGTCGCTTTCACCGGGGCCAACGTGTAGTTGAACTGGGATTCAATCGGATTGCCTTCGCGATCGAGCATCTCCATCCCCTCGCCTTTGGCGCGGAAGAAGGTTTTATCGCCCGTGGTATCCGTCAATACCAGCTTCTCAGCCGTACGCGCCCATGTTCCGTAAGATGCAAAAGAAGACGGTTCTTTCGCCCCCTGGTAACGCTGGTTCATGACCCAAGTGCCATCTTTTTGCAGGAACAGAGAGGTTTCGATGCCCTCGCAATCTGCACACGGTAATACGCCGCGCCAGCTTTGCTGCATCGGCTTTAATTCTTCATTTTGCGTTGGCTGTAGTACCTGCGTTTCCGAACGGTTATTACAGCCAAAAAGCGCAAACAGGCTTGTCACGGCCAGCGCTGATAATAATGCTTTTTTCACAATACTTTCCTTATGAAAAGGGTATCCCTTTCGTCACATTATGGGTGACGGACTTTGCCACGCAGTGATTTTACGGTGGATTTCTGCGCCTTCGATGACAACCGACGTTCTTTCGATGCCCGCGTTGGACGTGTTGCCCGGCGACTTTTTTGTACAGCCGTCAGCTCTTTGATGACCGCGACCAGCCGGGCAATTGCCGCTTCCCGGTTAAGCTCCTGGCTGCGATACTCCTGCGCTTTAATCACTATCACACCCTCGCTGGTGATCAGGTGATGGCTGGCGGCAAGCAGGCTTTCTTTATAATACTCTGGCAGGCTGGAGGCCCGAATGTCAAAGCGCAAATGGATAGCCGTTGAGGCCTTGTTAACGTGCTGCCCCCCTGCGCCCTGGGCCCGGATAGCGGTGATCTCCAGCTCGTTATCAGGGATGCTGACATTTCGGGACAATACAATCATGATGCGGGCTGCCAGGCCGTGAGATGAATTTCCAGATTATTCTGAGAATCGGAAAGCCAGATGGCACCGTCCTGAATTGTTGCCTGTAGCGCCATCGTCCGGCTGGCGAACGCACTCAACTGCGCCAGCTGTTCATCATCCAGATACCAGACGGTGAGATTTTTGAACTGCGCACATTTATTTTTATTTTGTTGCCACCAGATCTCCGCCGCGCGCTGGTTGTAGGCAAACAACGCCACTTCAGCAGACTGGGTGCAGGCCTTTTTGATCCTGCGTTCATCCGGCAGGCCAAGCTCAATCCATAAATCGATACCCAGATGATCGTTGCGCAGCCAGGCTTCCGGTTCATCTTCCGCGCTTAAACCACGGGTAAATTGCAGACGCTCGTCGGCATACTTAATCCACGCCAGCAGGCGCAGCATCATGCGCTCCTGGGTTTCAGAAGGGTGACGCGCCAGCGTCAATGACGCATCCAGAAACTGGTTACGGTCAAGATCCGCCACATTGACCACAGCTTTATAAATAGTCGCTTTCAGCGCCATGAGAGAACTCCTTTCGAATCAGGCGTACATTGTAGCGAAAACCGCGGCAAAAGGCTGTTACGAGGTGGTGGCTCACTCTTATCAAGGCGCTGATATTGCTTAAATGAGTATGGTATAGTCACCTTGCTAAACCGAGTTTAACTTCGTAGGCTTAATGATATCTCACAGTAAGTCAGTACGCTGGCAGGAGGTGATGTGAATAATTATTGTGAGTTGATTCGCAGACGGTATGCGGAGATCGCCAGCGGAGATCTGGGGTACATTCCGGATGCGTTGGGCTGTGTATTGAACGTGCTAAATGAAGTGGCCTCTGATGAGAGCCTTTCTGAATCGGTCAGGGAAAAAGCAGCGTATGCTGCGGCGAATTTACTGGTGAGCGATTATGTCGATGAATGATACTTATCAACCCATCAATTGTGATGACTATGACAACCTCGAACTCGCCTGCCAGCATCATTTAATACTGACGCTGGAGCTAAAAGATGGCGAAGTGCTAAAGGCAAAGGCCAGCGATCTGGTTTCCCGTAAAAATGTGGAATACCTGGTTGTGGAAGATGCAGGTGCAACGCGTGAGCTACGCCTCGACAAAATTGCCAGTTTCAGCCATCCGGAAATCGGCACCGTCGTGGTGAGCGAATCCTGATAACCAACGGGCAGCCAGGCTGCCCGTTACGCTTTCCATTCAAAATTAACACCCGCTTCAGCCCACCCCTCTTCAGTGATGAACACCCCTGCCGCCGCGATGAGCGTGTCGCCGTAAAACAGAAGCGGCGTGGTATTACGTCGCCAGGGCGGAACGTTCTGTTCCTGCCAGATTTTCTTCAGCTTACGCCCGCCGTTACGACCGACGATATGCAGCATGCCGCTGGCCCTGAAGCGTATGGTAACGTTCTCGTCCGGCTCAGGTAGACGCACATTGCCCGAATGACTTAACGCAACGACACCGGCATTCATCGGTAGCGTTAATGCTTTTTCCGGCGACGGCCAGTCGAGCACAACGTCAGCCAGCGACGGCACAGATTTTACCCACCAGAGTTGCCCTTTATAACGCCTGACGTCATAACCATTCAGGTGTATACACGGTGCGGCATCTTCCCTCGCCTGTGCAACTTCCTCCCAGATACGGTTGAGCATCGCCCTGGACGGCATAACCGCACGGTGGTAAGCCAGCCAGCGGCGAATCAGAGCAGCCCGACGCACGGGGCTCATCACCTTCAACGGCGCAACGTTCAGGGCACCGTCAGCGGTAATCAGTGTATTCAGCTCCCCGCTCAGCAACTCATCCAGCAAGCTTTCCTGTTCAGCACACAGCATGGCGCTTCTGGCCGCCGCTTCGGAAAAATGCGCCCAGCGCTCACTCAGCAGCGGTAAGACGCGCAGGCGCAGGAAGTTACGGTCGTAACTGTCGTCCTGATTGCTGTCGTCTTCAATCCAGCACAGATGATGCTGCTGCGCCCAGGCTTCCAGTGATGCGCGCGTCTCACCCAGCAGCGGGCGGATGAGCTCTGTTTCAGCAAAATCAGCGCGCTCAGGCATGGCGGATAAACCCGCAGGCCCGCTGCCCCGCTTGAGCGCCAGTAAAAACGTCTCGCACTGGTCGTCCAGATGCTGCGCGGTGACCAACGCTTCTCCAGGCTGTAATGCGCCAGAAAACGCGGCGTAGCGGGCTTTCCGCGCCTGCGCCTCAATACCCAGCCCCTCATCCTCAAGCGTGACGCGTTCAACGATCAGCGGGATCTCCCACCCTGAGCACACCGCTTCGCAGTGCGCCACCCAGTCTTCGGCATGGGGGCTTAAGCCGTGATGGATATGCATCGCCCGCAGCTGGACGTCAGGCTCACGGTCGCGCCAGAGCTTAAGGCGGTGCAGCAAAACGGTGGAATCCAGGCCACCGCTGAACCCCACCAGCAGCTGGCGGTAGGGTGAAACGGCGTGCGCGATAGCGGGTAAGGTCATAGGAAATTACACATAAAAAATGCCCGAACTGAACGGGCATTATCACACATGACGGCGATTACTGCTGATAAAGCTCCAGCGGCAGGCCGTCCGGATCGTTGAAAAAAGTGAAACGTTTATCGGTAAAGGGATCGACACGAATCGCTTCGCAGGCCACGCCGTGGGCTTCCAGATGTTTTACCGCGCTGTCCAGGTCATCGACACTGAAGGCCAGGTGGCGCAGGCCGCAGGCTTCCGGGCGTGAAGGACGCGCTGGCGGGAAAGGAAAAGAGAACAGCTCAATCACATATTGACCGTTTAACGCCAGATCGCCTTTCCAGGAGTCGCGCTCCTCACGGTAGGCCTCGCTCAACAGCGTAAAGCCGAGAACGTCGCAGTAGAATGCCTTACTTTTCGCATAATCGGTGGCAATGATCGCAATATGATGAACCGCTTTTAAACCCAGCATAGTTTCTCCTTTTTATGATGCCCTGAACGTTACAACCGACAACCCGCCCCTGGCAAGCGGCCCCTTTTATTTTAGGACTCTCACCCAGTACACGCCGTTATCATCGCGTTTCGCGCCATGAATATCCGTTTCAAAGCCAGGATAGTGGCGCCCCACCGAACAGAGCATCAGCAGGAAATCGAGCACCGCCCGGCTCTCCTCGGTGATCATTTCACCCGGCATCAGCAGCGGCACGCCCGGCGGATAAGGCAGGATCATGTTGGCCGATACCCGCCCGACCAGGTTCTCCAGCTCAACGGTTTCAACCTCCCCTTTCACCTGGCGCTGCCACGCCCTGTGCGGCGTCAGCTTCATTTCAGGCAGAACATCAAATGCCTGCAACATCAGGCGCGGCAGATCGTGCTGGCGGATCAGCCTGTGAATCCCCTGGGTCAGATCCTGAATACGCATATTGCGGTAGAAGTCAGGATCTTCCGCGTAGAGATCCGGCAGCATGTTCTTCACCCGCAGGTTCAGATCGTATGCGCGCTTAAACTCCATCAGTCCCCGGAGCAGCCCCATCGCGCGGGTTTTATCGATCCCGATGCTGAACAGGAACAGCAGATTATAGGGGCCGGTTTTCTCCACCACCACGCCGCGCTCATCAAGGAACTTCGCCACCAGCGCTGCCGGGATCCCTTCCTCACCCATCACACCCTGCTCATCCATGCCCGGCGTCAGGATTGTCACCTTAACCGGATCGAGGAACATGTGGTCCGCATCAGCATCCCGAAAACCGTGCCAGCTCTCCCCCGGCGCGACGGGCCAGCATTCTGCCTCATCAATCTCTTCCGGCTGCCAGATATCAAAGAACCAGCCGTCCGCTTCATCTTTAAGTCGCTGAACCTCTTTTCGGAAATGCAACGCCCGCTCCACCGAACGATTGATCAGGCGTTTACCCGGATTACCGCGCAGCATCGCTGCCGCCGTTTCGATGGACGCCACCAGCGGGTAGCTTGGCGACGTGGTCGTGTGCATCATGAAAGCTTCGTTGAAGGTGTCCTCGTCGTACTCACCCTTGATGTGAATGAGAGACGCCTGGGAAAACGCGGCCAGCATTTTGTGCGTCGACTGCGTTTCGAAGAACACCTTGCCCGGCACCCGCTCGCCGCTCATCCCACTTTTACCCGAGTAAATCGGGTGGAAATTAGTGTAAGGCACCCACGCGGAGTCAAAGTGAATCGACGGCACGTCCAGCGTCTGCTTGATCCAGTTCGTGTTGTAAAGCAGCCCGTCATAGGTGGAGTTGGTGATCACCGCATGCACAGGCCAGCTTGCCTCGGGGATAGCCGCGATCTTATTCTCAATGGCTTCATGCGCGAACTCACGGCGAGGAATGCCGCCGAGAATACCCAGCGCATTACGAGTAGGCGACAGCCAGAGCGGCACCACATCGCTCATCATCAGCAAATGCGCCAGTGATTTATGGCAGTTTCGGTCAATCAACAGCGTACTGCCGGCAGGCGCGGCATACATCCCGACGATTTTGTTCGAGGTTGAGGTACCGTTGGTCACCATGTAGCTTTGCTCGGCGCCAAAGGTCCGGGCGATGTATTCTTCAGCTTCCAGATGCGGGCCGGTATGATCCAGCAGAGAGCCTAACTCGGTGACCGAAATCGACACGTCCGCCTTCAGCGTGTTACCGCCGAAGAAATCGTAGAACAGGCATCCCACCGGGCTTTTTTGATAGGCCGTTCCCGCCATATGGCCTGGCGTACAGAAGGTGTACTTCCCTTCTTTCACATAGGTGAACAATGCGCGCGTAAACGGCGGTGTGATGTTATCGAGGTATTCACCGGTGTACTGCTGAATGCGGGTCGCAATGTCCTCGGCAACGCCGAGTGAGTATTCGAAGAACCACAGCGCCATACGCATATCGTGCGCACTCACGTCCATGGTCGAGTGAGTGTTGATAAACGCGTACAGCGGAAGATATTCGTTGAGCTTATTGATATCGCTGCACAACTCCATGTCGTATTCGTCCCAGTCGAATATCACGCCACAGATGCGCGGATTGTGTTCGATAAATTTCAGCAGGTCGGCGCTGTTTTGCGGCCAGATCAGCTGGTATCCGCGTGCTTTAAGGGCTTGCTCCAGCTCCTTGATGGGTTCGTCTTTATAAAAGACGCCGTGTGGCCCCATGATGGCAATGATGTTCATGGTTTACCTCCTTGAAAAACATCAGATAAGCATAGTTAAGGTAAACGGCAGGTATAAAAAAAGCCGCAACAATGTGCGGCTTTTAGGATAATTGTGAGGCTTACGCGTAACCGTAGGTCATCAGACGCTGATAACGACGGTTGAGCAGATCTTCTGTGCTCAGCACGTCCAGGTCCGCCAGGTCTGCCAGCAGCTGCGCTTTCAGGGAAGCAGCCATCACTTCCGGCTTACGATGCGCGCCACCCAGCGGTTCAGGGATAACGGTGTCGATCAGCTTCAGCTCTTTCAGACGTGGGGCAATGATGCCCATCGCTTCAGCAGCCAGCGGCGCTTTATCGGCACTTTTCCACAGGATGGAGGCACAGCCTTCCGGAGAGATAACGGAATAGGTACTGTACTGTAGCATATTCACTTTATCGCCCACGCCAATTGCCAGCGCACCGCCGGACCCACCTTCACCGATAACGGTACAGATAACCGGCACTTTCAGGCGAGACATCTCGCGCAGGTTGCGTGCGATGGCTTCAGACTGACCGCGCTCTTCAGCGCCAACACCCGGGTAAGCACCCGGCGTGTCGATGAAGGTGATGATAGGCATATTGAAACGCTCAGCCATCTCCATCAGACGCAGGGCCTTACGGTAGCCTTCTGGTGCTGGCATACCGAAGTTACGACGGATTTTCTCTTTGGTTTCACGGCCTTTCTGATGACCAATGATCATCACCGGACGTCCATCCAGACGCGCGATACCGCCGACGATAGCTTTATCGTCAGCGTATGCGCGGTCGCCTGCCAGTTCGTCAAATTCGTCAAACGCCAGGCGGACATAATCCAGGGTGTACGGACGCTGTGGATGTCGCGCCAGCTGGGCGATCTGCCATGCGCCGAGATCGGCAAAGATTTTGCGCGTCAGTTCTACGCTTTTTTCGCGCAGACGATGCACTTCTTCGTCGATGTTAATATCCAGTTTTTCATCCTGACGGCTCACGGCTGTCAGAGAATCGATTTTCGCTTCCAGCTCTGCAATCGGCTGTTCGAAATCAAGGAAATTCAGACTCATAGTATTCCTGTATTAGTCAAACTCCAGTTCCACCTGCTCCGAACCAATGAGGCCACGGAGATCGTTCAGTAAACGATCGCTCGGAGAGACACGCCACGTTGCACCAAAGCGCAACCGCGCGCGTGCATCCGCCCTCTGATAGTAGAGATGTACTGGAATGGTCCCCGAGCGGTGGGGTTCCAGAGACTGACGGAGTCGGTTTAAAAGCTGGTCATCAATTTGCCTGTCCGTCAGCGAGATAGCAAGCCCGCGAGCATATTTTTCCCGGGCTTCGTCAATGTCCATCACTTCGCGGGCGGTCATTTTAAGCCCCCCGCTGAAGTCATCAAAGCTGACCTGTCCGCTGACGATAAGTATGCGGTCTTTTTCCAGCAATTGCTGGTATTTATCCAGCGCGTCGGTGAACAACATCACCTCCAGACGCCCGGAACGGTCATCCAGGGTACAGATGCCGATACGATTGCCGCGCTTGGTGACCATTACCCTTGCAGCAATCACGAGCCCCGCAGCCGTGGTGATTTTACCACGTTCTGTCGGATGCATGTCTTTAAGCCTGTGGCCGCCGACATAGCGCTCAATTTCTTTAAGATACTGGTTGATCGGGTGCCCCGTCAGGTACAGACCTAACGTTTCCCGCTCTCCATCCAGCACTACCTGTTCTGGCCACGGCTGGCAGTTGGAATAGGACTGCTCGATCTGCTCTGGCTCTTCCGCCAGCACGCCGAACATATCCGCCTGGCCAATGGCTTCCGCTTTCGCATGCTGATCGGCCGCCTTCAGCGCATCGCCGAGCGAGTTCATCAGCGCGGCGCGGTGTGGCCCCAGACGGTCAAACGCGCCGGACATGATCAGTTTTTCCAGCACGCGGCGGTTCAGTTTTTTGGTATCGGTACGGGCGCACAGATCGAACAGCTCACGGAAGTAGCCGCCGTTGTTACGCGCTTCAATGATCGCCTCGATCGGCCCCTCACCCACGCCCTTGATCGCGCCGATCCCATAGACGATTTCCCCGTCATCGTTAACGTGAAAATGATACAGGCCCGAGTTAATATCCGGCGGCAGGATCTTCAGCCCCATGCGCCAGCACTCGTCCACCAGGCCAACCACCTTCTCGGTGTTGTCCATATCGGCAGTCATTACCGCTGCCATAAACTCAGCGGGATAGTGAGCTTTCAGCCACAGCGTCTGATACGAAACCAAAGCATAGGCGGCGGAGTGAGATTTGTTAAATCCGTACCCGGCGAATTTCTCCACCAGGTCGAAGATTTTCATCGCCAGTTCGCCATCGATGCCGTTTTTCTTCGCTCCATCTTCAAAGATGGAGCGCTGCTTGGCCATCTCTTCAGGCTTTTTCTTACCCATCGCACGACGCAGCATGTCTGCGCCGCCAAGGGTATAACCCGAAAGTACCTGGGCGATCTGCATCACCTGTTCCTGATACAGGATGATGCCATAGGTTGGCTCCAGTACCGGTTTCAGGCTTTCATGCTGCCACTGAACGTCCGGGTAGGAAATTTCTTCGCGCCCGTGCTTACGGTCGATAAAGTTATCCACCATCCCCGACTGCAACGGCCCCGGACGGAACAGGGCCACCAGCGCGATCATATCTTCGAAGCAGTCGGGTTGCAGACGCTTAATCAAATCTTTCATGCCGCGGGATTCAAGCTGGAAGACGGCTGTCGTCTCCGAGCGTTGCAGCATGTCGAAACTTTTCTTGTCATCAAGCGGGATAGCCGCGATATCCAGCGGCGGTTCGCCGTTCTTCTCGCGACGGGCGTTGATCATCTCCAGCGCCCAGTTGATGATGGTCAGCGTACGCAGGCCGAGGAAGTCAAACTTCACCAGCCCGGCGTATTCCACGTCGTTCTTGTCGAACTGGGTGACCGGATGCTGGCCCGCTTCATCGCAGTACAGCGGCGCGAAGTCGGTGATTTTGGTCGGGGCGATAACCACGCCCCCCGCATGCTTACCGGCGTTACGCGTGACGCCTTCCAGCTTGCGCGCCATGTCGATCAGCGCTTTCACCTCTTCGTCGGCTTCGTAGATTTCCGGCAGCTGAGGTTCGGCTTCAAAGGCTTTCGCCAGGGTCATGCCCGGATCGGGCGGGACCAGCTTAGAGATACGATCGACAAAACCGTACGGGTGGTCCAGAACGCGGCCCACGTCGCGGATAACCGCTTTCGCCGCCATCGTCCCGAAGGTAATGATCTGTGAAACCGCATCACGACCGTACATATCGGCCACGTGCTCAATCACCTGGTCGCGTTTTTCCATGCAGAAGTCGACGTCAAAGTCGGGCATGGAGACACGTTCCGGGTTGAGGAAACGTTCGAACAGCAGGTCGAATTCCAGCGGATCGAGGTCGGTGATTTTCAGTGCGTACGCCACCAGCGAGCCGGCACCGGAACCACGGCCCGGGCCTACCGGCACGCCGTTATCCTTCGACCACTGGATGAACTCCATCACGATCAGGAAGTAGCCAGGGAACCCCATCTGGTTGATCACCTGGAGTTCAATATCCAGGCGCTCGTCATATTCAGGACGCTTCTCTTTACGGACCGCTTCATCCGGGAAAAGGAATTCCAGACGCTCTTCCAGACCCTCTTTCGATTTCATGACCAGGAAATCTTCGGTGGTCATGTCGCCCGTCGGGAACTGCGGCAGGAAGTATTCGCCGAGACGCACGGTGACGTTACAGCGCTTGGCAATCTCTACGCTGTTTTCCAGCGCTTCCGGGATGTCCGAGAAAAGCTCACACATCTCCTCTTCGCTGCGCATGTACTGCTGCGATGAGTAGTTGCGCGGGCGTTTCGGATCGTCGAGGGTGAAGCCGTCGTGGATAGCGACGCGAATTTCATGCGCGTCAAAATCGCCCGCCTCAAGGAACCGCACATCGTTGGTGGCCACTACAGGCAGGCCACGCGCTTCCGCCAGGGCGACGGCCGCATGCAGATAGCTCTCTTCGTCCGCACGCCCGGTACGGATCAGCTCCAGGTAATAGCGATCCGGGAAATACTCTTCGTAGAACGAGACGCACTGATCCACCAGCGCGTTGTTACCGCGCAGCAGACATTTGCCGACATCCCCCATACGACCACCGGAGATCAGCAGCAAACCTTCGTTCAGCTCTGCCAGCCAGTCGCGGTCAATCCATGGACCCAGTGCGCCGTAGCCGCGCTGGTAGGCTTTTGAGATCAGCAGAGTGAGATTCTGATAGCCCGTGTTATTCATGGCTAACACGGAAATTTGCGTCATCTCATCGCCGAGCAGGTCGCTCTGCACATGAAAATCCGCACCGACGATGGGCTTTAATCCTGCGCCATGCGCCGTTCCGTAGAACTTCACCAGGCCACACAGGTTGGTAAAATCGGTGATCGCCAGCGCAGGCATGCCAAGCGAGGCCGCCTTTTTTACCAGCGGCCCGGTCTTTGCCAGCCCATCGATCATGGAGTAGTCGCTATGCACCCGCAGGTGTACGAAACGTGGTTCAGCCATCTTCAAATCCCGCGTTACTTAATTGCTTGCGTCTTGATTCAGGACACCAGTCCCAGCGCGCGTTTCACCGGGCCAAAGCTGCGCCGATGATGTTCAGTTGCGCCATGTTCAGCCAGCTTTTCCAGATGGAAAGCCGTTGGATATCCCTTGTGCTGGGCGAAACCATACGCGGGATAAGTGAGGTCCAGCGCGGCCATTTCAGCATCGCGCGTCACTTTGGCAATGATTGACGCCGCACTGATTTCTGCAACGCGGGTATCGCCTTTAACAATAGCCATGGAAGGCATCGGCAGCGCCGGACAACGGTTACCGTCGATCAGTACATACTCAGGCACAATCTTCAGGCCCGCAACGGCACGCTGCATCGCCAGCATGGTAGCGTGCAGAATGTTTAGATCGTCAATCTCATGCGGTTCTGCGCGCCCGAGACTCCAGGCCAGCGCTTTCTCTTTAATTTCATCGAACAGCGCTAAACGACGCTTTTCGCTCAGTTTTTTCGAGTCGTTCAGGCCAACGATCGGGCGTGCTGGATCGAGGATCACCGCCGCGGTCACAACGGCACCCACTAACGGGCCACGACCGACTTCATCCACACCGGCAACGAGGTGGGTATGGGGATAAATAAATTCCATCATTGTGCTAACTCCAGCACCGCATCGGCCGCCTGCTCATCAGCATTACAGCGGATCAGTTGATGCAGTTCACGGAACGTATCGTGCATCTGGTGGCTGGTTTTACCGTTGGCCAGCAGCGGCAGCAGCGCATCTGCCAGCGCCTGCGGCTGACATTCATCCTGCAAGAGCTCTTTCACCAGCTCGCGACCCGCAAGCAGGTTTGGCAGAGATACGTAATCTGTTTTTACCAGACGTTTTGCCAGCCAGAAGGTAAACGGCTTCATGCGATAACCGACCACCATTGGGCATTTTGCCAGCATACACTCCAGCGCAGCCGTGCCGGAAGCCAGCAGTGCGGCATCGCTCGCAAACATGGCTTGCCGCCCTTTTCCGTCCAGCAAGCGGACGTGAAGATCCGGGGCGACGTCGGCTTTGATACGCTCAAACTGCTCCCGGCGTTTGGCATTCACCAGCGGCACGACCACTTCAAGATCGGGGTAAGTCTTGCGAAGAATTTGCGCCGTTTTCAGGAAATCAGCACTGAGCATTTCAACTTCCGCACCCCGGCTTCCTGGCAGCAGCGCCAGACAATGCACATCATGCGGGATGCCCAGTTCGTCACGCGCCGCGTTTTTATCCGGATCCAGTGGCATGGCATCCGCCATGGTATGACCGATAAAACGGCACGGGACATTAAATCTGTCGTAAAACGCTTTTTCGAAAGGCAGAAAAGCCAGCACCAGATTGGTGGACCGTCCGATTTTGAAAACGCGTTTCTGTCGCCACGCCCACACGGACGGGCTGACGTAATGGATCGTTTTGATCCCCTGCTTTTTCAGGTTCCCTTCAAGGGTAATATTGAAATCAGGCGCATCAATGCCGACAAATACATCGGGCTTGAGGTCGGTAAAGCGGCGGGTAAGGTCGGCGCGGATATGCAGCAGGCGACGCAAGCGGCCCAGCACCTCGACGATGCCCATCACAGCCAGCTCTTCCATTTCATACCAGGCTTCGCAGCCTTCGGCCTGCATTAGCGGCCCAGCCACGCCCACAAAGCGGGCGTTGGGTACACGGGCTTTAAGCGCGCGGATAAGACCTGCACCAAGAATATCGCCGGAGGTTTCTCCGGCGACCAGGGCGATGGTAAGCGGACGACTGTCGACCATTAACGAATCAGACCACGGGTTGAACGTTCAAAGAATTCCATGAACGTTTTCACTTCAGGGTGCTTATTCGCCAGCTCGGCAATTTCCGGCTTAGCCTCTTCCAGCGTTTTACCGCTACGGTACAGCAATTTGTACGCGTTGCGGATCGCGGTAATCGCTTCGCGGCTGAAGCCACGACGCTTGAGACCTTCAATGTTCACGCCAAACGGCGTGGCATGGTTGCCCTGCGCAATCACAAACGGTGGGACGTCCTGCGCCACACCGGAGCATCCGCCGACCATCACGTGTGCACCAATGATGCAGAACTGATGGACTGCGGTCATGCCGCCAATAATGGCGAAATCATCGACCGATACGTGTCCCGCCAGCGTTGCGTTGTTGGCGAGAATACAGCGGCTACCCACGGTACAGTCGTGCGCAATGTGCGCATTAACCATAAACAGGTTGTCGCTGCCCACCTTCGTCAATCCACCGCCTTGCGTTGTACCACGATGAATGGTGACGCTTTCGCGAATGCGGTTACGATCGCCGATTTCCACGCGGGTCGGTTCGCCAGCATACTTGAGATCCTGGTTAACTTCGCCGATGGAGGCGAACTGATAGATCTCATTGTTGCAGCCAATGGTGGTATGACCATTCACGACAACGTGAGATTTCAGTACTGTACCCTCACCAATTTCGACATGGGGTCCAACAATACAAAACGGGCCGATGTGGACATTGGCACCAATGATGGCACCCGTTTCCACAATGGCGGTAGGATGAATAAAGGCGGATTTATCAATCACGTATCAGGCCTCCCGGCTACGCGCACACATCATTGTCGCTTCGCAAACAACTTTGCCGTCAACCATAGCTACGCCTTTGAAGCGAGTCAGGCCGCGACGCGTTTTTTCAAAAGTGACTTCCATGATCATTTGATCACCAGGCACGACCGGACGCTTGAAGCGCGCTTCATCGATACCCGCGAAGTAATAGAGTTCACCCGGTTCCAGTTTACCTACGCTTTTAAACGCCAGAATACCGGTAGCCTGTGCCATCGCTTCCAGGATCAATACCCCCGGGAAGATAGGCTTACCAGGGAAGTGCCCCTGGAAGAACGGCTCGTTAACGGAGACATTTTTCACTGCGCGCAGAAAACGACCTTCTTCAAAATCCAGCACACGGTCTACCAGTAAAAACGGATAGCGGTGCGGCAGAAGTTCTAAAATCTCTTCAATATGCAGAGTATGAGTGTCAGTAGTCAAAATACTCTTCCTGTCAAATGTACTAAGTAGCAATAATAACACGGCCTGCCGGTTTATAAACAAAGCCGACAGGCCGGGAAATTTAGCGTTAAACGGATGAACGCTTAGTCTTGTTGATCGATTTTGCGCTCAATCGCTTTGAGTCGCTTGCTCATATCATCAATATTCATCACCAGTGCAGCTGTTTTACGCCAGACCTTGTTCGGTTGCAGCGGAATACCGGAGGAATAAACGCCAGGCTCAGTGATTGGACGCATCACCATGCCCATCCCCGTCACCGTGACTTTGTCGCATATTTCCATATGGCCATTGATCACGCTGGCACCGCCAATCATGCAGTAACGGCCAATTTTCAGGCTGCCTGCCATGATAACACCACCCGCCACTGCGGTATTGTCGCCAATCACAACGTTATGTGCAATCTGGCACTGGTTGTCTATGATAACACCGTTACCAATAATGGTGTCGTCAAGCGCACCGCGGTCGATGGTGGTGCAAGCGCCGATCTCCACACGATCGCCGATAATCACGCGACCCAGCTGAGGGATCTTAACCCAGTTACCCCGATCGTTAGCGTAACCAAATCCGTCAGAACCAATCACCGTGCTGGACTGTACGAGACAATTCTCGCCAACCTCAACCTCATGGTAGACAGAGACATTGGCCCACAGACGAGTCCCTGCGCCAATTTTCGTATTTTTTCCAACAAAGCAGCCTGGGCCAATCACCACGTTATCACCCAGCACGACGCCGGATTCGATAACGGCGTTTGCGCCGACTGATACGTTGTTACCCAGCTGAGCCGTCGGATCAATCGCAGCACTGGCTGCAATGTTCTGTGCCGGCTGCGGCGTGGTATCAAGAATTTGGGCCATGCGCGCATAGGTCAGGTAGGGATTTTTCACTACCAGTGCAGCGTTAGTGGCAAACGGAAGATCGTCCTGCGTCAGAACAACGGCAGACGCCTGGCACTGGGCCAGGTGTTCACGGTACTTAGGGCTTACCATGAAGGTAATAGTGCCTGCTTTAGCAGATTGCATGGACGCAACAGCGGTGATGACGATATCGCCATCACCGTGTAATTCTGCATCCAACTGCTGAGCTAAATCAGCCAGTCGAATTGAAGGCATTACTTATTTAACCTGTTTCAGAACATCAGCGGTGATGTCTTTAACATCGCTGCTGTTGAATGCAACGGCGTTCGAATCAACAACCAGATCGATGCTCTGATCGGCTGCGACTGCTTTAACGGCAGACTGAATACGCGTCACCAGTTTGCCACGCTCTTCGTTAGAACGACGCTGACGATCCTGCTCGAAAGCCTGCGCTTTCTGAGAGAAGGTCTGGCGCTGAGACATGACGTCTTTTTCCAGTTTGCTGCGCTCGCTCGCTTTCATGGTAGAACCATCACGCTGAAGACGCTGCATCTTGGACTGAAGATCACCTTCCATACGTTGCAGTTCGCTCGCACGGCCTTTGAATTCGTTTTCCAGCGTTGCAGAAACACCGGTTTTCTGTGCAACCTGCTGGAACAAATTACCCATGTTGACGATTGCAATTTTATCCGCTGCCTGAGCAGAAGTTGCCATCGCTAAACCGAGACCTGCAGCTAATAACCACTTTTTCACAATTAACTCCTTACCATCCCATTGGCACCCGAGGGGTACCGTTCTTTGCGTGGCAAGGCGATCGTTTTACCGATCGCCGGTTGTCAGCGCTACACTGCCAACGCATTCCATTGCAGCGGATTATTACCAGGTTTTACCAATGTTAAACTGGAACTGCTCCGCTTTGTCTCCATCGTATTTCTTAAACGGCTGGGCGTAAGAGAAGACCAACGGCCCCAGCGGTGACATCCATTGTAATGCGATACCTGCAGACATGCGAATGTTGCTCGGATCGCTGTAGTCCGGAACCCCCGCCGCACGCATCTGGGCGGTGTTCTCCCAGTTGGTGTCCCACACTGTACCTGCATCCATAAAGAAGGAGGTGCGGACAGAGTTTGCGTACTTGTCGCTGATAAACGGCGTAGGCGTGATGAACTCGAGGCTCGCCACGGCCATAGCGTTACCACCTACTGCGTCATCAGAGCTACATACTTGCTTAGGATCGCGGCTTGCGCAGTTATCTTCGTCATTACCGCCGTAATAAACCGCTTTCGGACCAATGTTATTGGACTGGAAGCCACGCACGGTGCTTGAACCACCGGCGTAGAAGTTTTCATAGAACGGCAGTTCTTTGCTTCCAATACCGTCACCATAACCCCAACGGGTACGACCCAGAACAACCCACTTGTGATCTTCATCAATTGGGAAGTAGGACGCCGTATCCAGCGTGACCTTGTAGAACTCGTTATCCGAGCCCGGGATAGTCACTTTACCGTTCAGGTTGACACGTGAACCTTCCGTAGGGAAGTAGCCACGGTCAAGACGGTTGTAGGTCCAACCGTAGTTGAAGGTGAAGTCATCCGCGGCGAAACCGTTGTCATCGCTGGACGTACTCGCCGACTGACCGATGGAGTCCAGGTAACGCCACATCGCCACCTGCGGTTGCATGTTGGACAGGTCGTTATGCACGTACCCTAAACCTGCGCGCAGGGTGTTGTATTCGTTAACCGGGAAGCCGAGCGTACCATCCAGACCGTAACTCTTGTTGGTATACGAGGAGAGGTCCGCGTCATCCGCTTTAAAGTCGTTATAGAAGATACGACCGCCCAGGCTTACACCGTCAACGGTGAAGTATGGGTTGGTAACAGAGAACTCAGAGTAGGTCTGGTAGTCGTTTTTCGTCCCGTTGATACCGACAGAGTAGCCCGTACCCAGCCAGTTATCCTGCTGAACACCGACCTGGAAGCTCACGCCACTTTCAGTACCGTAACCAATACCGAAGTTGAAGCTACCGGTATTACGTTCTTTAACTTTATAAACAACATCAACCTGATCCGGACGACCTGGTACACGCTGAGTATCGGTATCGACCGTTTCGAAATAGCCCAGACGGTTCAGACGCTCTTTACCCTGGTCTACCAGATCGCTTCCCAGCCATGCCCCTTCCATCTGGCGCATTTCACGGCGCAGAACGGAGTCTTTAGAGGTATCGTTACCTTCGAAGCGGATCTTACGCACATAGAAACGGTTGCCCGCATCAACGTTAACGTGCAGCTTAACGGTTTTATCCGTGTCGTTAATTTCCGGCTGCGTTTGCACACGCGGATACGCATAACCATAACGGCCGAGCAGCTTCTTAATGCTGTCTTCCATTTTGGTGACTTTAGATCCGCTGTACAGATCGCCCGGCTGAATTTTGGTCAGAGATTCAATTTCAGCTGAATGTCCTGCCAGGTTGCCGCTGACTTCAACACCTGAAAGCGTGTACTTATCGCCTTCAGTGATGTTAACGGTAATGTAGATACCTTTCTTGTCCGGAGTCAGACTCACCTGAGTTGAATCGATGTTGAAACGGGCGTAACCGCGATCCAGATAGTAGCTGCGGAGGGTTTCAAGGTCACCCGCCAGTTTCTGTTTCTGGTATTTACGATCGCCCACCACGTTCCACCACGGCACTTCGTCACGCAGCTGGAAGTTGGAGATCAGTTCGTCGGTGCTGAACGCGTGGTTACCCACGATGTTGATCTGCTGGATCTTCGCAGAAACACCTTCCTGGAAGACCAGTTTCAGGTCGACACGGTTACGTGGCAGCGGTGTAACAACCGCTTTAACGCTCGCGCTGTATTTACCGACGCTGTAATAGAAATCTTCCAGACCTTTTTCAATGTCTGCAAGGGTTGTGCGGTCCAGAGATTCCCCCACACGAACACCCGATGCCTCAAGGTTCTGCTTGAGCATGTCATCTTTCACCGACTTGTTGCCGGAGAAAGTGATGCTGGCAATCGTTGGACGTTCTTTTACCTGAACCACCAGCGTATCACCATCGCGCAGGACGCGGACGTCCTCAAAGTTGCCAGTGGCAAACAGAGCACGGATGGTGTTACTGATATCTTCATCATTAACCGTATCGCCGGGGCGCACAGGCATACTGAGGAGGGCCGCACCAACGGCGACACGCTGAAGGCCTTCGAAATGAATATCTTTCACTACGAACCCGTCAGCACCGTATACGGTCGCGCTGCTAAACAGCAGCGACGCTATGAGCAACTTTTTCATCGCCATCGTTATTATGCGTTCTTCCTAACTAACTCTCTTACAACCGAGAGAAATCATTGAAAAGTGCAAGCCCCATTAACAGCACCAGCAAAATCGAGCCAATGCGATAACTAAAGTCTTGAACTCGCTCGGATACCGGTCCGCCTTTTAGCTTTTCAATCGCTAAAAACAGCAAATGGCCCCCATCTAGTACGGGAAGCGGGAACAGGTTGATTATCCCCAGGTTCACGCTAATCAGCGCAAGGAACATGAGATAGTAAATCACCCCGAACTCCGCTGACATCCCAGCCCCCTGAGCAATCGAAATTGGCCCACTGAGGTTGTTCAGTTTCACATCACCGGTTATCAATTTCCCCAACATGTTGACCGTAAGCTTCATCAGCTGCCATGTTTTATCCGTGGCCTCAACGATGGCGCTAAACGGCCCATACTGGCGTATTGTCTTGTACTCATCTGGCAGTGGGATCACTTTCGGCACAACGCCGGCAAACCCTTCCGCCTTACCGCCGCCCGATTTGGTATCCGGGGTGAGAGTCAGTGAGAGCGAACTCCCCTGCCTTTCCACTTCCAGCGCGAGCGGCTTGCCTGGATTATCGCGCACCAGAGTAACAAAGGTCATCCATTGTGTTAATGGCTGACCATCGACTTTAACGATCCTGTCACCCGCTTGTAAACCTGCTTTACTCGCTGCCGATTTGGCCTGTACTTCGGCTAATACCGGCTCGATCTGCGCGCCGCGCGGGCGTATCCCGAGTGCGGCGACAGGGTCCTCTTTGTCTGGCTCAAAGCGCCAGTGGCGTAAATCCAGCACTTTTTCCTGCCGCTGGTCGGAACCAAATGGCGATACGCTGACGGTTGTCTGCTCATCACCGATTTTGGCAACCAGTTGTAACCTCACGGCATCCCAATCAGGGGTTTCGATACCATCAATCGCTTTAAGTTCCATTCCCGGTGTAATTTGCGCCGTTGCCGCAATAGAACCCGTGGTGATTTCGCCCACGACCGGGCGCACGCCAGGCACGCCGATGATAAACACCAGCCAGTAGGCGAAGATAGCGAAGATGAAATTGGCTACCGGGCCGGCAGCGATGATGGCAGCACGTTGTCCAACAGTTTTATTGTTAAACGCGCGATGGCGAAGTTCCGGGGCGACAGGCTCAACGCGTTCGTCGAGCATTTTGACATAGCCGCCCAGGGGAATCAGAGCAATGACAAACTCGGTGCCATGCTTATCGGTACGCTTCCAGAGCGATTTGCCAAAGCCAATCGAGAATCGCTCCACCCGCACACCACAGCGCCGGGCAACCCAGAAATGGCCAAATTCATGCACGGTAATCAGTACACCCAGTGCAACAATGAACGCCGCCAGATTCCAGAGAATGCTCAGCATAAAACCTTCCGTTATATCGTCCCAAACACCAGTAAAAGCAGGCAAGCAAATACAGGAACAGCCGCGGTAAGGCTGTCAATGCGATCCAGTATTCCGCCATGTCCTGGAATCAGGTGACCACTGTCCTTAATCCCTGCTTCACGCTTAAACATACTCTCGGTTAAATCACCCAGCACCGATGCCAGCGCCGCGAAAATCGAACATACCAGCAGCGTGGAGGGGGCAACCTCAAGATTCGCCCAGACCCCATAGCCCCAGGAGATAATTGCTGCCGTAAACAGGCCGCCAATGAAGCCTTGCCAGGTTTTGCCCGGAGAAACCTTTGGCGCCAGTTTATGTTTGCCGAACAGTTTACCAAACATATAGGCCCCGGAGTCAGCCCCCCAGACGAGAATCATCACATAAAGCAGCCATATCGCGCCGCTGTAGTGGTTTTCGTCATAGTGCCAGGCGCGCAGCGCAACCATCCCCCAGAAAAAGGGAACAATCGTGAGCAGACCAAAAATAAGGCGCAACACTTTAGAGTTACGCCAGATCGCCGCAGAGCCTGGATAGAAAAGCACTAAAACAAGCGCAGCAATCCACCAGGCCAGCGATATCCATAAGGATCCGGCAACCAGCGGCTGGTGAACATCGTGATGATATTCAGGCAAGGTATACAGCATCAGGGCCAGTAAAAAACCACAGAGTACCGCCAGCCATACCCGCTGAGTGCGCGAGGTAAAGCCGCTAAGCTGCCCCCATTCCCACGCGGCGAGCATACACACCACCAGCGTAACAATAGCGAATCCCACCGGAGGCAGTAAAAACAGCGCTGCGATGACGACGGGTATTAATACAAAAGCGGAAATCAGGCGATACTTCAGCAAAAGCTACCCCCATCAGGCGTTATCGCCACCAGGCTCGGTGCCGCCGAAACGACGCTCTCGATTGGCAAAGGCATGCAGCGCACCTTCAAAGTCTTGTTCATCAAAATCTGGCCAAAGAACATCCGTAAAGTAAAGTTCGGCGTAGGCAATTTGCCACAGCAAAAAGTTACTAATGCGATGCTCCCCCCCTGTCCTTATAACCAAATCCACGGGTGCCAGTTCATTCATGCAGATTTGCTGACTCAGCGCCTCTTCATCAATCTGGTCGGGTCTTAACAGCCCTTCCTGAACCTGCTCAGCCAGATGCCGAACCCCCTGGATAATATCCCAGCGTCCGCCGTAATTCGCCGCGATATTGAGCGTCAGGCCGGTATTATTTTCCGTCAGCGCTTCTGCTTTGCGAATCCGTTCCTGCAAACGTGAGTTAAAACGACTGGTTTCGCCAATAATACGCAAGCGGACGTTGTGGCGGTGCAGGCTTTTTACTTCGCTATCGAGCGCCCACACGAACAGTTCCATCAACGCAGTCACTTCCTGCGCAGGTCGATTCCAGTTCTCACTGCTAAAAGCATAGAGCGTTAACGCATCAATGCCGTTATTGGCGGCAAAAGAAACGGCGCGGCGAACAGATTTCGCCCCAGCTTTATGCCCAAAGGCTCGTATCTTCCCTTGTCTTTTCGCCCAGCGGCCATTGCCATCCATGATGATTGCAACATGGCGACAGCCATGTGCTGGCAAGTTTTCGCTTATTGGTTGATTCGCAGACAACATAACGCGTTTTTAGTCCCTGAAAGGATTTAACGGTACACAGGAATACTGAAGCCTATACATAAAAAAGCCGTGTCAAACCACGGCTTACCTGACCACTTAAAGCCAAATACCTGCGATCAGGTGGCGCAGACTATATCACTGAAGCCCAACGCTAACAAATAGCACGACGACTAGTGCTTGCTTTATCACCAGCTTGCGAGACGTGTCACCTGTTTACGCGCAACAATGCGTGCCTGTTCATCCACGGCCAGCACCTCTTCCACGCTCTGCGGCTCACGCAAATCCATCATCTCCAGCACGGATAAATTCAACGCGGCGATATCAGTGAAGCGGATCTGCTGATTCAGGAATGCTTCAACGGTCACTTCATTGGCCGCATTAAGCGCCGTTGTCGCCGCCTGCCCCTGATCGAAGGCCGTCATCGCCAGTTTCAGACAGGGATAACGGTCGTAATCAGGCTCGCTAAACGTCAGTGAACTCAGCTTGCAAAAATCGAGAGGCTTAACGCCCGATTTTACGCGGTTTGGCCACGCCATTGTATGAGCAATTGGCGTACGCATATCCGGTTCGCCCAGCTGGGCCAGCACGCTGCCGTCCTGATAGCGCACCATCGAGTGAATAACCGACTGCGGGTGGATCAGCACTTCCATCTGTTTCGCCGACGCATTGAACAGCCAGCGAGCTTCAATGTATTCCAGACCTTTGTTCATCATGGTGGCCGAATCGACGGAGATCTTACGCCCCATTGACCAGTTCGGATGACGACATGCCTGATCCGGCGTCATTGCGCTCAATTCAGACAGTGGCGTTTCACGGAACGGGCCACCAGACCCGGTAAGCAGAATCGACACAACGCCATTCTGCTCCAGGTCAGCGTACCCCAGGTTTTGTTGAAAAGGTTGGGGTAAACTCTGAAAAATGGCGTTGTGCTCGCTATCGACCGGCAAAAGACGTGCCCCACGCTGTTTTACCGCCTCCATAAAGAGGCGTCCGCAGGTGACCAGCGACTCTTTGTTCGCAAGCAGGACATCTTTTCCCGCATCGATCGCGGCAAGCGTCGGCAGAAGACCCGCCGCCCCGACGATTGCCGCCATAACCTGATCAACTTCATCAAGCGCGGCCATATCGCACGCCGCCTGTTGCCCGCTGAGCACCTCGGTACGGCAGCCCTTCTCCTGCAACAGCGCTTTTACCTGGCGGGCGCTCTCTTCATCATCCATCACCGCAAAACGGGGGGTAAACTCCAGGCACTGTTCGACCATTCGCTGCACGTTTTTTCCGGCCACAAGCGCGGCTACGGTGTAGCTGTCAGGATTATGACGTACAACGTCGAGAGTGCTGCAACCGATAGAGCCGGTCGAGCCGAGGAGAGTGAGATGCTTCATGAGATGCCCAAAAGTTAGACCAGATAAAAGCAAAACGCCGCCAGCAAGACTCAATGTCCTTCTGAACGGCGTTTATCAGTGTACAGCGAAAATCAGAACTGCATCAGTTCCGCTTCTTTTTCTGCCAGCGCCGCATCAATTTTCTTGATCGCCGCGTCGGTCATTTTCTGAATGTCGTCCTGAGAACGACGATCGTCGTCTTCGCTGATCTCTTTTTCTTTCAGCAGGGCTTTCACTTTATCGTTCGCATCGCGACGCACGTTACGTACGGAAACGCGACCCTGCTCAGCTTCACCGCGAACCACTTTGATCAGGTCTTTACGACGCTCTTCCGTCAGCGGAGGCAGTGGAACGCGAATATCCGCGCCCGCTGAGCTTGGGTTCAGACCCAGGTCAGATGCCATGATCGCTTTTTCAACGGCCGGGCTCATTGAGCGATCGAACACGTTGATTTTCAGGGTACGGGTATCTTCTACCGTCACGCTCGCCAGCTGACGCAGTGGCGTAGGCGTACCGTAGTATTCTACGATGATGCCATCCAGCAGGCTTGGGGAAGCTCGGCCAGTACGGATTTTGCTGATTTGGTTTTTGAACGCTTCTACGCATTTGTCCATGCGTACTTCAGCATCTTTTCTGATGTCGTTAATCACGTTACGGATCCTTGAAAACTTGTCTCAGGCAGACTATCCGCCAGCACAGCGCTACAGGTGTGCTAAGTATAGTCGCGTTTAATTCATGACAACGCCAAAGGCGCGCCCGGGTAAGATACCACGTCGAAATAAAGCGGAATCTTACCTGTATTTATCGCCGACGGAAATTATTCCGTGATCAAAGTGCCTTCTTTTTCGCCCATAACAACGCGACGCAGCGCGCCAGGCTTGTTCATATTGAAGACACGGATCGGCAGTTTGTGGTCACGAGCCAGCGTAAAGGCGGCAAGATCCATCACTTTTAGCTCTTTTTCCAGCACTTCGCTGTAGCTCAGCTGATCGTACATGGTCGCTGAAGGATCTTTTGCCGGGTCGGCAGTAAACACGCCATCTACTTTGGTCGCTTTCAGCACCACATCGGCTTCGATTTCGATACCGCGCAGGCAGGCTGCGGAATCGGTGGTAAAGAACGGGTTACCCGTACCGGCGGAGAGGATCACCACGCGGTTGTTGCGCAGCAGGCTGATGGCCTCTGCCCAGCTGTAGTTATCGCATACGCCATTCAAAGGAATAGCGGACATCAGGCGAGCGTTCACATAGGCGCGATGAAGCGCATCACGCATCGCCAGGCCATTCATCACGGTTGCCAGCATACCCATGTGGTCGCCCACTACGCGGTTCATCCCCGCTTTCGCCAGACCAGCACCACGGAAAAGGTTGCCACCGCCAATGACCACGCCAACCTGAATACCCAGTTCGACCAGTTCTTTGATTTCCTGTGCCATGCGATCAAGGATGCTTGCGTCAATACCGAAGCCTTCCGATCCTTGCAGCGCTTCGCCACTCAGCTTAAGCAGAATGCGTTTGTACACGGGTTTTGCATTGGTAGCCATGTTTCTTTCCTGAGACTGTCAACGATTAAGATGGGGTTAATTCTGGCGACATGATATGTCGCAAATCAGCACAGCGATACTGGAGCCTGTCTGATTTCGTGAGACGGGTGACAAAAAGAAGCCGCCCTCAGGCGGCTCCTTTTCAATCATTAAGACTGCTTGGACATTGCAGCAACTTCTGCTGCGAAGTCAGTCTCAACTTTCTCGATGCCTTCGCCCACTTCGAAGCGGATGAAGCCAGTTACATCAGCGTTGTGCTCTTTCAGCAGCTGAGCAACAGACTTGCTTGGATCCATTACGAAAGGCTGGCCAGTCAGAGAAACTTCGCCGGTGAATTTCTTCATGCGGCCTTCAACCATTTTCTCTGCGATTTCTTTTGGCTTACCAGACTGCATCGCGATGTCCAGCTGAACCTGGTACTCTTTCTCTACCACTTCAGCAGACACGTCTTCTGGCTTAACGAATTCTGGTTTGCTTGCAGCGATGTGCATTGCCAGCTGTTTAACCAGCTCTTCGTCAGCGCCTTTAGCCGCAACCAGAACACCGATACGCGCGCCGTGCTGGTAAGAGCCCAGAACGTCACCTTCCAGGGAAGCAACGCGACGGATGTTGATGTTCTCACCGATTTTAGCAACCAGCGCAACACGCTCTTCTTCGAACTGTGCTTTCAGAACTTCAACGTCAGTGATTTTGCCTGCAACCGCTGCGTCCAGAACTTTGTTAGCAAATGCCTGGAAACCAGCATCTTTAGCAACGAAGTCAGTCTGGCAGTTAACTTCCAGAATGATGCCGTAGTTGCCGTCGATTTTGGTGATGATCACGCCGTCAGCAGCAACGTTGCCTGCTTTCTTAGCTGCTTTGATCGCACCGGATTTACGCATGTTTTCGATTGCCAGCTCGATGTCGCCGTTCGCTTCGGTCAGCGCTTTTTTGCAATCCATCATGCCTGCGCCAGTACGCTCACGCAGCTCTTTTACCAGGGATGCGGTAATTTCAGCCATTCTTAAATCCTCGGGAGATGTGAACTGCCCGGCCGGGAGCCAAACAGTATAAATTGAAAAAAGGGGCCGATAATGGGCCCCTATTCATACACGGTACTAATAAGGGGTAAAACCTTATTATTCAGCTTCTACGAAGCTTTCTTCCGCCTGAGAAGCCAGATCCTGGGAACGGCCTTCACGAACGGTAGCAGCTACAGCGCTCAGGTACAGGCTAACAGCACGGATTGCGTCGTCGTTACCCGGGATAACGAAGTCAACACCGTCCGGATCGGAGTTGGTATCAACGATAGCGAATACCGGGATACCCAGGTTGTTAGCTTCTTTGATTGCGATGTGCTCGTGGTCTGCATCGATTACGAACAGCGCGTCTGGCAGGCCGCCCATATCTTTGATACCGCCCAGGCTGTTTTCCAGCTTGTCCAGTTCACGAGTGCGCATCAGCGCTTCTTTCTTAGTCAGCTTATCGAAAGTACCGTCCTGAGACTGGGTTTCCAGATCTTTCAGGCGCTTGATGGACTGACGAACAGTTTTCCAGTTGGTCAGCATGCCGCCCAACCAGCGATGGTTCACGAAGAACTGGTCGCAGCTGTTAGCAGCATCTTTCACAGCTTCGCTTGCAGCGCGCTTAGTACCAACGAACAGAATCTTACCTTTACGGGAAGAGATCTTGTTCAGCTCAGCCAGGGCTTCGTTGAACATTGGTACAGTCTTCTCAAGGTTGATGATGTGAACTTTGTTACGTGCGCCGAAGATGAAAGGCTTCATTTTCGGGTTCCAGTAACGGGTCTGGTGACCGAAGTGAACACCAGCCTTGAGCATGTCGCGCATGGAAACAGTTGCCATGTTTAAAACCTCTATATTGAAAGTTGGGGTTATGCCTCCACGTATCCCATATTACCGACCCCGAAGGGCACCCCGGAATATGTGCCGATACGTGTGTGTTGTTACACAAAGTGAGATTTGTCGCTCCCGTCCAGCCTGTGTATCTGAGATGGATCGGAAGTCCGGCGCGCTTTATATCACAAAACACGGCCAGAAACCAATAATTGTTGGCGGAGTGTGCTGTTAATGATTCTCAATTTGGCACGGGGTGCGCCTGACTGATACCATTGACAACACTTACACTAGTATTGTCGAAAAAATCGACACCGATGGACAGATTACATGGCTATCTCTATTAAGACACCTGAAGAAATTGAAAAGATGCGCGTCGCCGGTCGTCTGGCCGCGGACGTGCTGGAAATGATTGAGCCGTTTGTGAAACCGGGCGTCAGCACTGGCGAACTGGATCGCATCTGTAACGACTATATCGTCAACGAACAGCACGCGGTCTCCGCCTGCCTTGGCTATCACGGTTTCCCGAAATCCGTCTGCATCTCTATTAATGAAGTGGTTTGCCACGGCATTCCGGATGACGAGAAGCTGCTGAAAGATGGCGACATCGTCAACATCGACGTGACCGTCATCAAAGACGACTACCACGGCGACACCTCTAAGATGTTCATCGTTGGCAAGCCAACGATTCTGGGCGAGCGTCTGTGCAAAGTAACGCAAGAGAGCCTCTACCTGGCGCTGAAAATGGTGAAGCCGGGCATCCGCCTGCGCACCATCGGCGCCGCAATCCAGAAATTTGTGGAAGCGGAAGGTTTCTCCGTGGTGCGCGAATATTGCGGTCACGGTATTGGTCGTGTGTTCCATGAAGAACCGCAGGTTTTGCACTACGATGCAGACGACGGCGGCGTAGTGCTGCAAAAGGGCATGACCTTCACGATCGAGCCAATGGTCAACGCGGGTGATTACCGCATCCGTACCATGAAAGATGGCTGGACGGTAAAAACCAAAGACAGAAGCTTGTCTGCCCAGTACGAGCATACTATTGTGGTTACAGACAACGGCTGCGAAATTATGACGTTGCGCAAGGATGACACCATCCCGGCGATACTGACGAACATTGAGTGATAAGAAGCCGGCGAATGCCGGCTTTTTTAATGGCGATAGCTTTTTCTTATGGGTGGCGCACGATGAGTAATCTCTTACCCGAACAGTATGCTAACACAGCACTTCCCACCCTCCCCGACCAGCCTGATAACCCGGGCGTCTGGCCACCGCATGAACTGACCTGCGCGCATATCAAAGCCCACATGGAGGTTTTCCATCGCTGGCTGGGAAGCGCATTTGACGCAGGCGTTTCGGCCGAGCAGCTCATTGAAGCGCGCACCGAATTTATCGACCAGCTCCTGCAACGTCTCTGGATCGACTACGGTTTCGGACAGGTGAGCGACGTCGCGCTGGTTGCTGTTGGCGGCTATGGCCGGGGTGAACTGCATCCGCTCTCTGATATCGACCTGCTGATCTTAAGCCGTAAAAAACTGCCGGACGATCGGGCGCAGAAAATCGGTGAACTGTTGACCCTGCTCTGGGACGTAAAGCTGGAAGTGGGCCACAGCGTACGCACGCTGGAAGAGTGTCTGCTGGAAGGATTATCTGACCTGACCGTCGCCACCAACCTGATTGAAACCCGTCTGCTGATTGGCGACGTCGCGCTGTTCCTGGAGCTGCAAAAACACATCTTCAGCGACGGCTTCTGGCCGTCAGAAAAGTTCTTCGCCGCGAAAGTCGAGGAGCAAAACCAGCGCCACCAGCGCTACCACGGCACCAGCTATAACCTTGAGCCTGACATTAAAAGCAGCCCCGGTGGCCTGCGCGATATACACACGCTGCAATGGGTTGCCCGTCGCCATTTTGGGGCAACATCGCTGGACGAAATGGTCGGGTTTGGTTTTCTGACCGAAGCCGAACGTAACGAACTTAATGAGTGTCTGCATCTGCTGTGGCGCATCCGTTTTGCCCTGCACCTGGAAGTCACCCGCTACGATAACCGCCTGCTGTTTGACCGACAGCTCAGCGTGGCGCAGCGCCTGAATTACCAGGGCGAGGGCAACGAGCCGGTCGAGCAAATGATGAAGGATTTCTTCCGCGTCACCCGCCGCGTCTCTGAGCTGAACCAGATGCTGTTACAGCTGTTCGATGAGGCGATCCTCGCGCTGACGGCAGACGAAAAACCGCGTCCGATTGATGACGAATTTCAGCTGCGCGGCACGCTGATCGATCTGCGCGACGAAACGCTGTTCATTCGCGAACCGGAAGCGATCCTGCGAATGTTCTATACCATGGTGCGCAACAGCACGATCACCGGGATCTACTCCACTACCCTGCGTCATCTGCGCCATGCACGACGTCATCTGAAGCAGCCGCTGTGTTACATCCCGGAGGCGCGCTCGTTGTTCCTGAGCATGCTTCGTCATCCGGGCGCCGTCAGCCGCGGACTGCTGCCAATGCACCGTCACAGCGTGCTGTGGGCCTATATGCCTCAGTGGTCGCATATTGTCGGGCAGATGCAGTTCGACCTGTTTCACGCCTATACGGTGGATGAGCACACGATCCGCGTCATGCTGAAGCTGGAAAGTTTCGCTAAAGAAGAGACGCGATCCCGCCATCCGCTGTGCGTTGATCTGTGGCCACGTCTGGCACACCCGGAGCTGATCCTGATCGCTGCTCTGTTCCATGATATCGCCAAAGGTCGCGGCGGCGACCACTCCGTACTCGGTGCCCAGGACGTGCTGAAATTTGCCGAGCTGCACGGCCTGAACTCGCGTGAAACGCAGCTTATCGCCTGGCTGGTTCGCCATCATCTGCTGATGTCGGTTACCGCTCAGCGTCGTGATATTCAGGATCCGGAAGTGATCAAGCAGTTCGCCGAGGAAGTGCAAACGGAGAACCGACTGCGCTACCTGGTCTGCCTGACGGTAGCCGATATCTGCGCCACCAACGAAACCCTGTGGAACAGCTGGAAGCAGAGCCTGCTGCGCGAGCTGTATTTCGCTACCGAAAAACAGCTGCGTCGCGGGATGCAGAATACCCCGGACATGCGCGAGCGTGTGCGCCACCATCAGTTGCAGGCGCTGGCCCTGCTGCGCATGGATAACATCAACGAAGAGGCGCTGCATCAGATTTGGGCGCGCTGTCGCGCCAACTACTTTGTGCGCCACAGCCCAAACCAGCTTGCCTGGCACGCCCGGCATCTGCTGAAGCACGACCTGACGAAACCGATGATTCTGCTTAGCCCGCAGGCCACACGCGGCGGGACGGAGATCTTTATCTGGAGCCCGGACCGGCCTTATTTGTTTGCAGCGGTCTGTGCCGAGCTGGACAGGCGTAACCTGAGCGTTCACGACGCGCAGATTTTTACCACCCGCGACGGCATGGCGATGGACACCTTTATTGTGCTGGAGCCGGACGGCAGCCCGCTATCGTCGGACAGGCATGAGGGGATACGCTTTGGCCTTGAGCAGGCGATTACGCAGCGCAGCTGGCAACCTCCGCAGCCGCGCCGTCAGGCGGCAAAACTGCGCCACTTTACCGTCGATACCGAGGTCAATTTCCTGCCGACCCATACCGACCGTAAATCGTTCCTTGAGCTGATTGCGCTCGACCAGCCAGGGCTACTCGCCCGCGTCGGCCAGGTTTTTGCCGATCTGGGAATTTCGCTTCACGGCGCCCGAATTACAACGATTGGCGAACGAGTAGAAGATTTATTTATAATCGCGACGGCCGACCGGCGTGCCCTTAATAATGACCTGCAACTTGAAGTGCAACAACGGTTGACAGCAGCCCTCAATCCAAACGATAAAGGGTGACGTGTTTTTTAGTGAAATGGAAAGAGTAAACAATGCAGCAGTTACAGAACGTTATTGAGTCCGCTTTTGAGCGTCGCGCCGACATCACTCCGGCAAATGTGGATACCGTGACCCGTGAAGCGGTAAACCAGGTTATTTCCCTGCTGGATTCCGGCGCGCTGCGCGTGGCAGAAAAAATCGACGGTCAGTGGGTTACTCATCAATGGCTGAAGAAAGCTGTGCTGCTCTCTTTCCGCATCAACGATAACCAGGTTATCGACGGAGCAGAAAGCCGCTACTTCGATAAAGTGCCAATGAAATTTGCGGATTACGACGAAGCGCGCTTCCAGAAAGAGGGCTTCCGCGTAGTACCACCGGCAGCCGTTCGTCAGGGGGCATTCATCGCACGCAACACCGTGCTGATGCCATCCTACGTGAACATCGGCGCCTACGTTGACGAAGGCACCATGGTGGACACCTGGGCTACCGTCGGCTCCTGCGCGCAGATCGGTAAAAACGTTCACCTGTCCGGCGGCGTGGGCATCGGTGGCGTTCTTGAGCCACTTCAGGCTAACCCAACCATCATCGAAGACAACTGCTTCATCGGCGCACGTTCCGAAGTGGTTGAAGGCGTGATCGTCGAAGAAGGTTCTGTGATCTCCATGGGCGTGTACATTGGCCAGAGCACCCGTATTTACGATCGCGAAACCGGTGAAATTCACTACGGCCGCGTTCCAGCCGGTTCCGTTGTGGTTTCCGGCAACCTGCCGTCTAAAGATGGCAAATACAGCCTGTATTGCGCGGTCATCGTGAAAAAAGTGGACGCGAAAACGCGCGGTAAAGTAGGCATCAATGAACTGCTGCGCACCATCGATTAATCGGGTATAACAAAAAGCGGGGGCAACCCCGCTTTTTTTATATCCGAAGGTGGCGAAAATAGATTTTTTCGTTAATTATTCATAGGTTATGTTGAGATCAAGGGTACCGCTATGTACGATAATCTGAAAAGTCTGGGCATTACCAATCCTGATGAAATTGATCGTTATAGTCTTCGCCAGGAAGCCAATAACGATATTTTGAAAATCTATTTTCACAAGGACAAAGGAGAGTTCTTCGCCAAAAGCGTGAAGTTTAAATACCCTCGCCAGCGTAAGACCGTTGTCGCTGACGGTATCGGTCAGGGATATAAAGAAGTACAGGAAATCAGCCCTAACCTGCGCTACGTGATCGACGAACTCGATCAAATCTGCCAGCGCGATCGCAGCGAAGTCGATCTGAAACGTAAGATCCTTGACGACCTGCGTCACCTGGAAAGCGTAGTCACCAATAAGATCAGCGAGATTGAAGCGGATCTTGAGAAATTGACGCGGAAATAAGTTATTCCGGTGCGGTCTGATGCCCTCACCCCGGCCCTCTCCCACAGGGAGAGGGTGAAAACCGCACACAACCTTATCTCTGCTCATCCAGCTGCAACGCCACATACAGCAGTAGCCGGTCGTCAAAATTCCCTAAATCCAGCCCCGTCAGTTCCGAGATCCGGTTAAGCCGATACTCCAGCGTATTACGGTGAATAAACAGCGCTTTTGACGTTGCCAGCGGCTGCACGTTATGCCGGAACCACGCCTGCAACGTGCGGCGCAGCAGTCCGTTATTGTCCATCGCTTTCAGACGCACAAGCGGACGCGCCAGCTCGTTGGCCTGCCAGCCACCGCGCAGGCTGTCGAGCAGGACCGGCAGCATCAGATCCTGATAGAAATAACTGCGGCTCTCCGGCATGCGCTGTTTACCCACCATCATGGTGGTGCGCGCCGTTCGCCATGAACGGGCGATACTCCCCGGCCCGGTAAAGTAATTTCCCAGCGCGACGCGAAAACGGAGCTGTCCGTTCTCCTTCATGCGCTCGATGAGCAGCTCAACGCGGCGACGATGATCTTCCGCGTCCCAGCGGCCAAACTGATTAAGCGCAGGCTTGAGCACCACCATTTCCGTTAAAGAGACGATTGCCACCAGGTTGTTACGCTCCGGCGTCGCCAGCATGTTTTGCAGCTGCTGTAGCTCCACCATGGCGCTGTCCACGCCAAGCTGGCCGCTATCCACCTCAATAACGGCAACCACGCGCGGCTGATTCAGGTCGATACCCAGACGCTGCGCCCACTCGCTCAGGGCAGGCGTATGCTCCTCCGCCTGAATCAAATTCATCACCAGCTCTTCGCGCAGGCGGCTGTCCTGGGCGAGCAGGTGCATCAGACGCGACTGCTCCAGCATCATCTCCGCCGTCATGCAGACCAGCTCACCGTATTTACGCAGCGATTCAGGATCGCCGGTCAGACCGATAACGCCAACAATCTCTCCTTCCAGACGCAGCGGCAGGTTGATCCCCTGACGAACCCCGTGCAGATGTTTCGCCACGGCGTCATCGATGTCGACCACGCGCCCCTGAGAGAGCACCAGCAACGCCCCTTCGTGCAATTCCCCAATACGCTCACGATCGCCGCTGCCGATAATGCGCCCACGGGCATCCATTACGTTGATATTGGTATCAATGATGCGCATGGTTCGCGCCACGATATCCTGCGCCATTTTGGTATCAAGATGCCAGCCAGCCATAAAACCCTCCCGTGAGCAGAGCTCAAGCATAGGGAAGTTCAGCTAAGGCTGCATTGTGCAGATGCCCAAAGGCAGAGAGAGATGTATGGAGTTGTGGGAAAGGTCACAGAAACGAGAAAGCCCCTGCGAACAGGGGCTTAAGATGATTACTGCATCAGGAGATAAATAGAAGTATCACCACGCTGAATATTCAGTGCCAGCACGGACGGCTTGCTGTCGAGAATTTTGCGCAGTTCAGCGATGTTTTTCACCGGCTGCTGGTTAGCGCCCATGATCACATCACCTTTTTTCAGGCCGATACGGGCAGCAGGTGAGTTTGCTTTCACGTTGTTCACCACCACGCCTTTATCTGCCCCTTTGTTGCTCATCTCAGCACCTTCAATACCGCTGAAGATGGTGCTGGAATCCACCTGATTCTGACTGCTCTGTTGCAGTTCCAGGCTCACGTTAACCGGCTTACCTTCACGCAGCAGGCCGAGGGTCACTTTACTGCCGATTGGCATAGAACCCACTTCCGCACGCAGGGCGGCAAAGCTGCTGATCGGTTTACCGTTCAGCGAAGTGATCACGTCACCCGCTTTAATGCCGGCTTTCGCCGCCGAGGAGTTCGGCATGACCTGGCTTACGAATGCGCCGCGCTGAGCGTCTACTTTCATTGCTTTCGCCAGCTCGGAGTTCAGCTCGGTACCCATGATACCCAGCTCACCGCGTTTCACCTGTCCATATTGCACCATCTGCGCAGTCAGGTTTTTCACCATGTTGCTCGGGATAGCAAAGCCGATACCGATGTTGCCACCGTCCGGTGCCAGGATAGCGGTGTTGATACCGATCAGTTCACCATTCAGGTTAACCAGCGCACCGCCGGAGTTACCACGGTTAATGGCCGCATCCGTCTGGATGAAGTTTTCATAGTTTTCCGCATTCAGGCCGCTACGTCCCAGCGCCGAGACGATACCCGAGGTCACGGTTTCGCCCAGACCAAACGGGTTACCGATGGCGACGGTGTAGTCACCCACGCGCAGCGCGTCAGAGTCGGCAAGCTTAATCGCCGTCAGGTTCTTCGGATCCTGGATTTGAATCAGCGCGATATCGGAGCGCGGGTCTTTACCGACCACTTTGGCATCGAATTTACGGCCATCGCTCATCTGCACCTTAATGGTGTTAGCATTATCCACCACGTGGTTATTGGTCACCACGTAGCCTTTGGCTGCATCAATAATCACGCCCGAGCCGAGTGCCATGAATTTCTGCTGCTGGCCGCCGCCCATGCCGTCATCCCCTGCACCGCCGCCCTGACAGAACGGGGAGCTCTGGAATGGCGAACCGTCCTGGCAGAATGGCGAATTGTCGCCGAAGAACTGCTGGAAATTACGCGGCATACGCGGCGTATTGACGGTTGTGCTGCCCTCAACGTTAATACTCACCACCGATGGCATCACTTTTTCGAGCATCGGGGCCAGGCTTGGCATCTGCTGCGCAGTCGCTGCCGAGGAAGCTGTCTCGGCCGCCGTCGCCAGAGGGGACAGCGCTAAACCTAAACTCAGAGCCAGTGCACTCATTGCTAATGTGGTTTTTTTCATGTTTCTCAATCTCGATTTACCAGATAACGCAAAATTGCTGTGTAACTCAGATTCGTTTTATACCGCTTAGTTCCGGGATTAAGTTTATGGAAAAAGTAAAAATTTATTGGTCGTCTTTACAAAACTCATGGCTTATTCAACGGCCATAAGCTTGCGGTATTCATCCCAGGCATACAAATCTGTCATCCCGCTGATATAGTCCTGGATAAGACGACAGCGATAATAATATTCCATGACTGGCCATTGGGAAGAATGACGTTCTATTTTACTGACGGCTTCAATGTATGCCAGCCGGTGGCGCGTTGAAAGCTTCTGATAGAGACGAGATTCAATCGGCAGGCGGCGAACACGTTCATTTTCGACCAGCTCGCTAAACTCATCGACCGTCAGCTGGAGCAGCGGGCCATAAATCTCCAGCAACCCGCTGATAACCCGGTATCCTTGCAGCTCCAGCTGCTCGACATCCGGGTGGCTGAAAACATGGCGAACAGCCACGTTTTTATATAATTCAAGAAGCTGGCTAAAACTGCTCTCATCTTCCAGCAGGGCGTGATTAAATTCCCCGCTAAATATCATCGGCAAATTATCAATGAAACGGGCGGCTGCATACGGCACCAGTTTATTCAGCGTGTTTACTCGCAAATACATAAAGAACTGATCTTCGGTACTGCGGCTCAGCGAATTTGAACGCGATTTATCCCAGGCATTCTCGACGACCTGCGCAAACAGAGAACCTTTTTCATGCTCTCCCCAGGCATCATGAAGATGCTGATACAGCTCCTCGACGCTGAATATTCTTTTTTCCACCGCGTCTTCCAGATCGGCCACGCAATAAGAAATGTCATCAGCCGCTTCCATAATCCATGTCAATGGAAAACGGCCATTGGGGGTCAGAGACAGTTCTTTACGCAACCGCGCGATATATGCTTCTTCCGATAAGTAATAGCCCGGTTTTTTCATCAGGTAGCTATGCGTGGCGGGCGTTTCTCCGGTCCACCACGCGGGACGCGTGTATTTAAGAATACAGCCCACCTGGGCCCAGGTCAGATTCATCCGCATCAGGGAGTGCACCAAACGGATCCCCTGCGCGTTACCTTCGAAATGACACAGATCCTGGCGCACCTTACGGCGCAGATCGTTCAGGCTATCTTCACCTTCACGCAGGCGTAAATCGCGTACCACACAGCGGTCATCGCTGAGCGGCTGGCTTATGGCATCAGAGGGAAAAAGCCGCTGTTTAAACCAGTCATTGATGGCGGCCTCGCCGAAATGACCAAAGGGAGGATTGCCGATATCGTGCATCAGGCAGGCCATCTCAACGATGCTTTCGAACGGGCCGGTCAGTTCATCCAGTCCGTAGGTTTCCAGCAGACGTTGCTCTTTAAGGCGGCTGAGGATCTCTTTCGCAATGTAGCGCCCCACCTGCTGCACTTCCATGGAGTGCGTTAACCGCGTACGCACCGCGGCGTTACGCTCCAGCGGGAACACCTGGGTTTTTTGCTGTAACCGGCGGATGGCGGGCGAATTGATGATGCGTCCGCGATCGCTTTCAAAAATGCGCAGGATCTCATGTTCGCTCTTATCGCCCTGTGGCGAACGGAAACGTCGGTGCCAGTTAATTTTGGTGCGAAAATCGATTGGTGCCATGTGCTCCCCCGCGTGAGAATGCGTTTCCCCTTAACCGCATGATAGACTATGCATCTTAACAAGGCACATCGCGAGTAAATCTATGAAAATCGGCATTATTGGTGCAATGGAAGAAGAAGTTACGCTGCTGCGTGACAAAATTGAGAACCGTCAGACCCTCTCCCTCGGTGGCTGTGAGATCTACACCGGCCAGCTGAACGGTGTTGACGTGGCTCTGCTGAAATCAGGCATCGGTAAAGTTGCAGCGGCACTGGGCGCGACCCTGCTGCTTGAGCGCTGCAAGCCTGACGTTATCATTAATACAGGTTCTGCGGGCGGTCTGGCGCCGACGCTGAAAGTGGGCGATATCGTGGTTTCCGACGAAGCGCGTTACCACGATGCAGACGTCACCGCATTCGGCTACGAATATGGTCAGCTTCCGGGCTGCCCGGCCGGGTTTAAAGCGGATGATAAGCTGATTGCCGCCGCTGAAAGCTGCATCAACGAGCTGAACCTCAATGCGGTGCGTGGCCTGATCGTCAGCGGCGATGCCTTTATCAACGGCTCTGTTGGTCTGGCGAAAATCCGTCATAACTTCCCGCAGGCTGTGGCCGTTGAGATGGAAGCCACGGCCATTGCGCACGTGTGCCATAACTTCAGCGTGCCGTTCGTGGTCGTTCGCGCGATCTCTGACGTAGCGGACCAGCAGTCCCACATCAGCTTCGACGAGTTCCTGGCCGTTGCGGCCAAGCAGTCCACCGTGATGGTGGAAACCCTGGTGCAGAAACTGGCGCGTGGGTAAGGTGTCATTCAGGGCGCTGGTCGCCCTGCTTCTGTTCGCTCCGGCCTGGCTCATCGCCGCGCCGCGGGTGATCACACTCTCCCCTGCCAATACGGAACTGGCGTTTGCCGCCGGGATCACGCCCGTTGCGGTGAGCAGCTTTTCCGATTATCCACCGCAGGCCGCCCAAATCGAACAGGTTGCCACCTGGCAGGGAATGAATCTGGAACGCATCGTTGCGCTAAAGCCCGATCTGGTACTCGCCTGGCGCGGCGGTAATGCCGAACGGCAGGTAAACCAGCTCTCTTCGCTGGGAATAACGGTTAAATGGGTGGACGCGGTGAGCATCGAACAGGTGGCGCAAACCCTCCGTGACCTCGCGCCCTTCAGCCCTACCCCCCAACGCGCCGGACAGGCTGCACAGCAGATGCTCAACGACTATGCCGCGCTAAAAGCCCGATACGGCACGCAACCGAAACAACGCGTTTTTCTGCAATTTGGCAGCCAGCCGCTGTTCACTACCGGGAAAGGTTCGATCCAGAACCAGGTGCTTGAAACCTGTGGAGGTGAAAATATCTTTGCCGAAAGCCGGGTCCCCTGGCCCCAGGTCAGTCGTGAGCAGGTTCTGGCGCGACAACCGCAGGCCATTGTGGTGGTCGGAAATGCGAGCGAGATTCCTAAAATAGAACAATTCTGGCATCGGCAGCTTAAAATTCCGGTCATCGCACTCAACAGCGACTGGTTTGAACGCGCCAGCCCGCGTATTATCCTCGCCGCAAAACAACTCTGCGCCGAACTGGCAGAGAGTCACTCAAACAGATAAATACCCCCTTCGAGGATTTAACGATGCTCGTGTATTGGCTGGATATTCTTGGCACAGCCGTTTTTGCTATCTCCGGCGTTTTGCTTGCCGGAAAACTACGCATGGATCCTTTTGGCGTACTGGTGCTCGGCGTCGTTACGGCGGTGGGAGGCGGAACGATCCGCGATATGGCGCTGGCAAATGGCCCGGTATTTTGGGTAAAAGATCCCACGGATCTGGTGGTGGCGATGGTCACCTGCCTGTTAACCATCGTGCTGGTTCGTCAGCCTCGCAGACTGCCAAAATGGATATTACCGGTGCTGGATGCCGTCGGTCTGGCGGTCTTTGTGGGAATAGGCGTGAACAAAGCCTTTATTGCCGGGACTGGCCCGCTGGTGGCGATCTGCATGGGGGTGTTAACTGGCGTGGGCGGAGGGATTATTCGCGACATACTGGCGCGAGAAGTCCCGATGATCCTGCGAACGGAAATCTACGCGACGGCCTGTATCATCGGGGGGATCGTTCACGCCACGGCGTATTACACCTTTGCTGTCCCGCTGGAGAATGCGGCGATGCTGGGGATGGTGGTCACGCTGGTGATCCGTTTAGCGGCGATACGCTGGCACCTGAAGCTGCCGACCTTTGCGCTGGATGAAAATTCAAGATAGGTGTCGTTTATAAGCCCGGTAGCGCTTCGCTTACCGGGCCTACAATCTGCGTCCAGGCTTAAATACTGAACGAAGAACCACACCCGCAGGTGCTGGTCGCATTCGGGTTAGTCACCACAAAGCGCGAACCTTCCAGACCTTCAGTGTAGTCCACTGAACCGCCCACCAGATATTGCAGGCTCATCGGATCAACCACCAGCGCGACGCCCTGTTTCTCGATAGTCATATCACCATCGTTAACCTGGTCGTCAAAGGTAAAACCATACTGGAAGCCACTACAGCCGCCGCCGGTAATATAAACACGCAGTTTCAGATCCGGATTGTCCTCGTCGGCAATCAGGGTTTTCACTTTTTTCGCTGCTGCTTCGGTAAATTCCAGCGGCAACGCTACGTCATCACTCATCTTATGCTCCCATGAATACTGCGACTGCTATTGGGCAAAAATCACCCAATTCTTTTTGTCATTATCTAATACCCTGGTAATTCATTCAAGTATTCTGCTTCAGGGCCTGTTCAGCTTCCTGTTTCGCCAGGGTACGGGCAAGAATGGTGGAGTATAGCGGTTTTCCACCCAGGAATTGGGCTAATAGTGTCGCGCCGAGACAGGTAATGATCATTGGCAAAATGAGCTGGTAATTGTCGGTCATTTCCAGCACCAGTACGATCCCGGTAAGCGGCGCGCGCAGGGAGGCCGCCAGCAGCGCCCCCATTCCCGCCACCGCAAACGTCCCCGCGTCCAGATGATAGGCCGGGAAGCCAACCGCTGCCGCCATGCCAAACGCCGTGCCCAGCAGCGTTCCCAGCGCCAGCATCGGGGCAAATATGCCGCCCGGTGCGCCGGAGGAGAAACACAGCACGGTCGTGATAACCCGCGAGATAAACATAAACAGCAGCAGCCCCACGCTGAAATTCCCCGCCGCGGCAATGGGAATCAGGCCGAAACCGCCGCCCGCCGCGTTCGGTTCGATGAAGCCGAGGATCCCGCACACGCCGCCAAGCAGGCCCCCCACCAGCACCCATTTCGTGGTATTTCCGCCATGGATGCGCTGAAACATATCCTGAGCCCGTAAAATCAGGGTGTTAAAAAGCGGGCCAACGACGCCAAAAATCATCCCAAGAACCAGATACAGCCACAAAGTATTGACCGGCGCATTGGTCAGCTTGCCAACTTCAATCACCGCCCCTTCGCCATTAAAGACGCGAAAGACAATGCTCGACATAATCACGCCGGTAAACACCGCTTTAATGGAGATCAGGTTGTAGCGGAACTGGGCGCGCATCTCTTCAATGATAAACAGGATACCCGCCAGCGGCGCGTTAAACGCCGCAGACAGCCCCGCCGCCGCCCCCGTCGCCAGCAACGTATGCCGTGCTTCGGCGCTGCGCATACGGAACAGATCGCCGACCATGCGCCCGACGTTACCGCCCAGCTGTACCGTTGGCCCTTCCCGACCGAGCACCATGCCCGCCCCGAGCGTTCCCATCCCGCCGATAAATTTCACAGGAAGTACCCGCCACCAGCGAACCGGGCGTAGCTCCTCCAGCGCCCCCTCAATTTCCGGGATCCCCGAGCCGCCCGCTTCGGGTGCGAATTTACGTACCAGGAAATAGCCCACCATGGCAAACAGGGCCGAAAGGCCAAAGGCCCACACCCAGACCAGCCATTCCCGATCCGCAAAGCTGGCGACGGTGCCTATGCGCCAGTTGAGCACCGCGTTGACGGCTTTTTCAAACGCGACGCCCACGAGACCGGCCAGCGTGCCCACAACGGCAGCTGCCAGCAGAATGGCCAACGGGGTTTTGTCACGGTTGAGCAGCCGCCGGATGCTGACCCGGCGCTTCGCGCGCGTAAACTGCTGTTGTTCAAAAGACGGAGTGTTCTCGTTCATTACCTTTTCTGTTTCGTCATACAAATGGCCGCATGGATTTTACCAGAGACAATCCCCTCGTCCCCTGAAAAATACTTAACAATTGTTAAGCCTTCTGAGGGGCAAAAATTTTATAACCTCTTCCGAATCACTTAGAATAGTTGCCTTAACTTATTTCTACGAACCAGGAACGACGCCATGAGCAAGTCTGAAAACCTCTACAGCGCAGCCCGCGAGCTTATCCCAGGCGGCGTAAACTCACCGGTGCGCGCCTTTACCGGCGTGGGTGGCACCCCGCTGTTTATCGAACGTGCGGATGGCGCATATCTGTATGATGTGGATGGTAAAGCCTATGTCGATTACGTCGGCTCCTGGGGCCCGATGGTACTGGGCCACAACCACCCGGCGATCCGCAACGCGGTGATTGAAGCCGCTCAGCGCGGCCTGAGCTTCGGCGCGCCAACCGAGATGGAAGTTAAAATGGCGGAGCTGGTCACCGAGCTGGTGCCAACGATGGACATGGTGCGTATGGTGAACTCCGGTACGGAAGCGACCATGAGCGCCATCCGTCTGGCGCGCGGCTTTACCGGCCGTGACAAGATTATCAAGTTCGAAGGCTGTTACCATGGCCACGCCGACTGCCTGCTGGTAAAAGCCGGTTCCGGCGCGCTGACGCTCGGTCAGCCTAACTCTCCGGGCGTGCCGGCTGACTTCGCAAAACACACCCTCACCTGCACCTATAACGATCTGGACACCGTTCGCGCGGCGTTCGAGCAGTATCCGCAGGAGATCGCCTGCATTATCGTCGAACCGGTGGCGGGCAACATGAACTGTATCCCACCGCAGCCTGACTTCCTGCCGGGCCTGCGCGCACTGTGCGATGAGTTCGGCGCGCTGCTGATCATCGACGAAGTGATGACCGGTTTCCGCGTCGCACTGGCGGGGGCGCAGTCATACTACGGCGTCGAGCCGGATCTGACCTGCCTCGGCAAGATCATTGGCGGCGGCATGCCTGTCGGCGCGTTTGGCGGCCGTAAGGACGTAATGGACGCGCTGGCGCCAACCGGTCCGGTTTACCAGGCGGGTACGCTCTCCGGTAACCCGATTGCGATGGCGGCGGGCTTTGCCTGTCTGACCGAAGTGGCGCAGCCGGGCATCCACCAAACCCTGACGGACCGGACGACGCAGCTGGCAAACGGTCTGCTGGAAGCCGCAGAAGACGCGGGTATTCCGCTGGTGGTAAACCACGTCGGCGGGATGTTCGGGATTTTCTTCACCGAGGCGAAAACCGTGACCTGCTATCAGGACGTGGTGAAATGCGACGTGGAACGCTTCAAACGCTTCTTCCACCTGATGCTGGAAGAAGGCGTGTATCTGGCCCCGTCAGCGTTTGAAGCGGGCTTTATGTCCGTGGCACACAGCGAAGAAGATATCAATAACACCATCGACGCAGCGCGTAAGGTGTTTGCGAAGCTGTAAAATGTGCGGCCTGATGCCCTCACCCCAGCCCTCTCCTTCAAGGGAGAGGGAGCAAACACTAAAACGGCAATCTAAGGATTGCCGTTTACTTTTATTACCGACTCTGCTTTCTCAACAGATATATAAAGTACGGCGCGCCGATAAAGGTCGACAGCAGGCCCGCCGGGATCTGATACGGGAACAGCACCATCCTTCCGCACCAGTCAGCAAAGACCAGGATCGCCCCGCCCGTCAGCGCAGAGATCACGATATGTGGCAAAGTCCTGCGGAAGCCCATCATACGGGCGATATGCGGCGCCATTAATCCGACAAAACTGAGCGGGCCGATAGTCATGGTGGCCGTCGCCGTCAGGCACGCGGCCAGCAGCAGCAGGGCGATGCGCGTTGGCGTCAGCGCCACCCCGACCACGCGAGCGGTATCCCCACCCAGCGGCAGAATGGTCATCCAGCGACGGCACAGCGGCACAATCGCCAGCAGCACGATCATCACAATCCCGGTATGCACCACCTGACTGCCGGTGGCGTTGTATGTTGAACCGGAAATCCAGGTCAGGATCTGCGCCATGCGCGGATCGCCGCTCGCCTGCAACATCATCAGCAGCATGGTAAACGCGGTGCTCAGCGCCATCCCGGCCAGCAGCATGCGGTGAGGCGAGAAACCGCCGCGCCCGGAGGCGATCAGGATAATCATCAGCGTCGCCGCCGCACCGATACTCCCGGCAGGCATCAGCCAGCCGAAGGCATTCCCCGGCACGAGAAACAGCATCAACACCACGCCAAACGCGGCGCCGGAACTGATGCCCAGGACTTCCGGGCTTGCCATCGGGTTACCGGTGAGACGCTGGATAATACAGCCCGCCACCGCCAGCATGACGCCCGCAATCAGCGCGGAGAAGATCCGCGGCCAGCGCCACTGCATGAGTTCATGCAGCAAATCCCCCGTCGCCCAGTGCCAGCCCGTGGCGTCGCGTCCCAGCGAGAGTGCGGCAAACGAGGCGATAACCAGCACTGCCAGTCCGGCAAGGCTGAACCACACCACCGACTGACGCTCAGCATGTACTTTATCGCCGGCATCCATTGCCGGGGCGCTAATGCTGCGCAGGCGCGGCAAGAGCCACAGCAGCAGCGGCGCGCCGATCAGGGCCGTCACCGAGCCCGTGGAAACTTCCATCCAGACGCGCGCCAGCCAGAGAATGAGCTGATCGGAAAGCCAGAGGATCAGCGCACCAATCAGCGGCGCCAGCATCAGGCGCGCCAGCAGACGGCGTGCGCCGAGCATTTTTGCCAGCAGCGGCGCAAACAGGCCGATAAAGCCGATGATGCCGACGGCGTTAACCAGTAACGCGCTGAGCACAATCGCCAGGGTCAGGGCCGCCAGACGCGCCAGCGACAGCGCCAGCCCGAGATTGCGCGCCACGCCGTCGTCCAGGCCCATCAGCGTGAGCGGACGCAGCAGCAGCAGTGTCAGCACCACGCCGCCAAACAGCTGCGGCCACAGGCGCTGAACGATACTCCAGTCGGTCTGGGTGAGCGTGCCGGTACTCCACATAAACATGCTTTGCAACTGGTCGTGGTGAAACAGCACCAGCAGCTGGTTGATCGCCCCACAGTAGAGGCTGACGACCAGCCCCGCGAGGATCAGCGTGACCGGCGAGAGACGTTTTCCCCAGGCCACGCCAAAGACCAGCGCACCGACCACGCATGCGCCTGCCAGCGCGGCAAACTGCGAGGTTAACGCTCCCGGCAGGGTCCAGAGAGTGGTGATGGTGATCCCCAACTGAGCCCCCGTCGCCACGCCCAGCGTGGTCGGCTCCGCCAGCGGGTTACGTAGCACCTGCTGAAACAGTACGCCCACCAGTCCCAGTCCCGCCCCGACCAGCAGGGAGATAGCCAGACGCGGCAGCAGGCTGTAGTGGAACAGCATTTGCTGAATATTATCGATATCCGGTGCGGCAAACGCGGCTGCCCACTGATCGCGCGGCAACGCCGTGGTCAGGTTAAAGCCGGTTAACGCCAGGGCAGCCAGAAAAATGATTGCTAACAGTAACATCGGGAAACGGGCCATACGCGTGCTCATGCCTTGCCTCCCAGTGCATTGTCCAGCACGCGGGCAAAATGCATGGCCGACAGCGTCGCGCCGTAGAACCATACCGCTGGCGCGCGCAGGAAGCGCTGCTCGCGGACGAACGGCATTGCCTGCCAGAGCGGAGTCGCCATCAGGGTTTGCATCTCGCGCTCATTGCCGTGGTCAAAGCACAGCACGTCCACATCACGAAACGCCGCCAGACGGTCAATCCCCACGGCGGTACTGCCCCAGAACGTCATCTCGCCTTCCCAGGCATTGCGAATGCCAAAGCTGTCGAGCACTTCCTGGAACAGACAGTTATTTCCAAAGACCAGCATATGGCGGGCATCCAGCAGGGTCACCATCAGCAAAGGCCGATCGCCACGGTGGGCAAAGCGCGGCTTGAGGGAATCAATCAGCGCATCAAATTCATCGAGATGTTTTTTCGCCTCAGCCTCACGGTTGAGGAACTGCGCCATCTCGTGGATGGAATTTTTTGCCATGGTCAGCGGCTTTTTACCGTCGCTAAAGGAAAAGCCCCGTCCGGGCGCAATCTTCGCCATGGTCTCTTCCGACGGACCATACCCCGCAGACCAGAATAAATAAGACGGTTTCATCTGGGTGAGAAGCTCAAGGTTCGGCTCCGTACGCAGACCGATGTCGATGACGGAGTCCGGCAGTTTTGGCTCATTCACCCACAGGGTGTAGTTGGGAATATCGGCCACACCGTAAGGCGTCACGCCCAGCGCCATCATCAGTTCAACGGGCAACCACTCCAGCGCCACGATGCGGTGCGGATCGATAGCCGCAGCGCGGGCCGGGCCCATCTTTAACAGCAGCGGTGAGAGCGCCATGGCCGTCAGCAGGCGACGGCGGCTAATGAATGTTGAATCCAGCATCAGTAGACAAAGCTCACGGGTGCAGCCCCGGCCGGGTGAGGCAGGATGCCCATAGGAATACCGTAGATATGTTCCAGCGTTTCGCTACGCATCAGTTCGGCAGGCGTACCCTGAGCGATCATTTCACCGCCGCGCAGCGCTACCAGATAGTCGCAATAGCGTGCCGCCATGTTGATATCATGCAGAACGGCAATCACCGTCAGGCCGCGCTGCTGGCTTAAGCGATGCACCAGCGCCAGGACGTCAACCTGATGAGCAATATCCAGCGCCGACGTGGGTTCGTCGAGCAGCAGGCAGCGGCTGTCCTGCGCCACCAGCATTGCGATCCATGCGCGCTGACGCTCGCCACCGGACAGGCTATCCACCAGACGGTGCGCCAGCGGTTTTAATCCCACCAGCGCGATCGCCTCTTCCACTTTCTCTCTGTCAGCAACGCCAAAACGCCCGAGCGCACCGTGCCACGGATAACGTCCAATCGCCACCAGTTCGCGCACCGTCATCCCCTCCGCCTGCGGCAACTGCTGCGGCAGATAGGCCACCTTGCGGGCAAAGGCCTTACTGCTCCAGCTCGCCAGCGGCTGGTCATCCAGCAAAATGTCGCCCTCGGACGGTGGCTGATGACGGCCCAGCATCTTCAGCAGCGTCGATTTACCGGAACCATTGTGCCCGATTAAACCGGTCACTTTACCTGCGGGAAACGTCAAAGAGAGCGGATGCAGCAAGGTGCGCCCGGGTACGCGAAAGGAGAGATTGTTGAGCGTGAAGGTGGAGTCGGATTGCGTTTTGTTATCCTGCATGTCAGCCAACTTAAATAAAAAGGGCACGGCGAACCGTGCCCATAAAGAGGTTAGAAGCGGAAGGTCGCCGTGGCAACAACCTGGCGTCCTGCTCCCCAGTAGCATGCATACTCGCTGTAGCAGCTGGAGACGTATTCACGGTCAAAGATGTTGTTCACGTTGACGCCGACGGAAGAGCCCGGCAGACCGAAGCGCGCCAGATCGTATTTCACGGTCGCATCCGCCAGGGCATAACCCGCGACGTTAAAGGACTCATAGGCTTTAGGCGACGCTGAGGAGTAGTACGTCACCGTGTTACCGATGTAACGCGCGCCTGCACCGACGGTCAGGCCACTCAGCGCCGTCTCGTGGAAGGTGTAATCCGCCCACAGGGATGCCATGTTGCGCGGTACTTCTGCCGGACGACGACCTTCATACCAGGTATCGTGGGTATATTCCGCATCGGTGTAGCTGTAGGCCGCCGTCACGTTCACATTAGCCGACACCGCCGCTTTCGCTTCCAGCTCAAAGCCACGGGAGCGGATTTCACCGCCCTGCACGCTAAAGCCGCTGGTCGGGTTCGCCGGATCGGCGGTCAGGTTATTGTTCTTGGTCAGCTGGTATACCGCTGCCGTCACCACAACAGGCAGATCTTTTGGAACATACTTCACGCCCGCTTCATATTGCTTGCCGCGTGCCGGATCGAACGGTTTACCACCCTGAGTAGTGCCAGAGAGCGGTTCGAAAGATTCACTGTAGCTGAAGTATGGTGTAATCCCGTTATCGAACAGGTAGTTAATCCCCCCGCGCCAGGTAAATGCCTGATCGTTAATTTCCGCGGTGGTTCCGTTATTACGGTTGAAGGCAGACGTTTTCGCAAAGTCATAGCGGCCACCCAAGGTGAGTACCCACTTATCCCATTCCGCCTGATCCTGCGCATAGAGCCCGGTCTGCTCCTGGCGATTGAGCATGGCATACGGGAAGTTCACATTAACGTTCGCATTGCCGTGCTGCGGATTGTTCATACTGATCGGATCGGCGGTACCGTAGTCAGCATCAATGTCATTGCGCATACGAAGGTAATCCACACCTGTCAGCAGGGTATGGTCAACGGCGCCGGTCGCGAATTTCGACTGGAGCTGTGTATCAACCGTGAACGAGTTGAGGTCTTCATCTGAGCGCACGTACGCGCGGCTGATCTGGGCCGGGGCGATATAGCCGTTACCGTAAACTGAACGGTAAAGCGTGTTGATTTTGGTATAACGCAGGTTCTGACGCACGGTGAAGGTGTCGTTGAATTCATGCGCGAAGCTGTAACCCACCATTTTCTGACGACGGGAGATTTTATTGTCTTCATCGCCTTCGTTGAAGTCGGTCGGCAGTTTGTGCGCTTTTCCGTTAGCATCATAGTAAGGCACAACGGTACCTTCACGCGGCAGCCAGCCGTAGTAACCCGCATCCGGATCGCTCTGGAAGTTGCTCAGGAAAGTGAAATCGGTTTTATCATCAGGGCGCCAGCTGAAAGACGGCGCAATCGCGTAACGAGTAGACTTCACCATTTCCTGCTGCGCATTTTCACTGCGCCCCAGACCGGTCAGACGGTAGGACCACACGCCGTCATCGTCAATCGCGTCGCTGAAATCAAACCCGGTCTGCCAGAGGTTATCCGTCCCCATTTTGAACTGAATTTCTTTCAACGGTTCCGTAGTTGGACGCTTGCTGACCATACTCACTACGCCGCCAGGATGGCTTTTGCCATACAGTACAGACGTCGGGCCACGCAGCAGCTCTACGCGCTCAAGGAAGTACGGGTCCATGGACGCTTCAGAGTAGTTGTCTCCCTGCAACTTCATACCATCCAGATACTGGTTGGTATTCACGGTGCTGGAGGTCGTGAAACCACGAATCGAAACCACATCGTAAGTTGTTGATGCGCCGCGCGTTGCGAAAACACTTGGGGTATAGGCCAGCGCCTGTTTAACTGTTCCCGGCTGTTTCATGTCCATCTCTTCACGTGTAACCACGGAAATAGACTGCGGGGTTTTCTCGATCGGTGTATCGGTTTTCGTCGCCGTTGCAGTGCGCTTTGCTGCAATCGTCGGTGCAGGACCCCAGGCACTTTCCTGTGCAGCCGGTGCGGCAGTCACGGTGATGGTTTCTTCTTTCTTGGGGGTTTCAGCGGCCTGTGCGTAAGCAGACATGCCGGCAACCGCTGTGGCTACGACGGCTGCGATTTTACGCAGCGACGTGTTAATTGGCTGAGCAGTATTGGAAAGCGCCATGATGGATCTCTGATGAAAAAGGTGAATGATAACGTAAACGAGAATTATTATTATGACCGCAGAATAATATGCGAAACGCTGACGGCATAGCAAGCGATATGCGGCCCTACAAGAATTAAGGGTTTAAGAAATAATCAACGGAAAATGGGTCGTTAATAAGGGTTGAAAATGGGGTTAAGGAAATGAGTTGCCGAGGTGAAAAAATACCCCCTTCCCGGGAAGGGGGTATCAGTAGGGTTAGTTCCCGCCGAACATATCCTTGATCCAGCCGGCGACGCCGTCGCTGTCTTTCTTCTCTTCCTGCTGCTGCGGCTGTTGCTGCTGCGGCTGCTGAGGTTGAGAAGACTGATCGAACGGGTTACCTGTCGGTTCTTCTGGCTGGCTTTGCTGGCACAGCGCATCCGGGTTGGTCGTCCAGACCGGCAGCGTACGCACGCCACCGCCGCAAATGAAGTTACCCGAGCTGTCCACGCCCATATCGACGATATCTTCCGGAGCAACGAGGTTCAGCGGCACCGGAGACTGATTCGCGAGGTAGCGCTGGTAAATCGACATCGCACCGCTCGCGCCATACAGTTTGGTCGGCTGGTTGTTATCGCGCCCCACCCAGGTGATGACCACTTCACGACCATCAATACCGGCGAACCAGGTATCGACATTGTTGTTGGTGGTCCCGGTTTTACCCGCCAGATGCAGACCAGGATACTTCGCCCCCAGCTGACGACCGGTACCGCGCTGAACCACCTGCTGCATGGTCCACAGCGTCATATAGGCCGCCTGTGCCGGAACAGCGCGCTCCGCCTGCGGGAAGCTCTGATACAGCACGGAGCCATCTTCGGCAATCACCGAACGCAGAGCGGAGAGCGGCGCTCGGTTACCGCCGCTGGCGATGGTCTGGAACGCCTGCGCCACTTCGATTGGCGTCAGGTTAAGCGCCCCCAGGATCATCGCTGGCACAGGGTGCAGCTGATCTTTCGGTACGCCCAGCTTCTGCCAGGTGTCGGTGATGGCTGGCAGGCCCAGCGCCATCCCGAGGTTAACCGTTGGCACGTTCATCGAGCGGGTTAACGCATCCACCAGCATCACCTGACCGCTGAACTGTCTGTCATCGTTCTGCGGTGACCATACCTGGCCGTTAGGCTGGCGCAGGGAGATTGGCGCATCGGCAATCCAGGTGTTCAGTCGATAGAGGTTCGGCTGGCTCAGCGCGGTCAGATAAGTCGCCGGTTTTGCCAGTGAACCAATCGAACGACGCGCCTGCATTGCGCGGTTATAGCCCGCATACTGTGGCTCAGCACCGCCCACCATGGCACGAACTTCGCCGGTGTTACGGTCAACCACTACCATCGCGGTTTCCAGATCGCTCAGCTTACGCTGCTTTTTCAGCACCGGAATACCTTCTACCGCCGCTTTTTCTGCCGCATCCTGCGCCACGGAATCAAAGGTGGTAAAGATCTTCACGCCTGAGAGATCTTTCACTTTATCTCCGAGCTTCGACTGCAACTCCTGACGCACCATCTGCATAAAGGCAGGCTGCGGAGAGATCACCCCACCGCGCGGCTGAACGCCCAGCGGACGTGCGCTCAGCATGTCGTACAGCTCCTGGTCAATCACCTGCTGTTGTTGCAGCAGACGCAGCACCAGGTTACGACGCTCCAGCGCCAGTTTCGGGTTACGCCACGGGTTGTAGATCGACGCGCCTTTCACCATGCCCACCAGCAGCGCCTGCTGGTCAAGGCTCAGCTCTTCTACCGGACGGCCAAAGTAGTACAGGCTCGCCAGCGGGAAGCCGCGGATCTCGTTATCGCCGCTCTGACCGAGGTACACCTCGTTCATGTACAGCTCAAGAATACGATCCTTGCTGTAGCGCGCATCCATCAGCACGGCCATGTACGCTTCGTTGGCTTTACGCCAGTAAGAGCGCTCGCTGGAGAGGAACAGGTTTTTCACCAGCTGCTGGGTCAGGGTACTCGCCCCCTGCACCGTACGCCCGGCGGTCAGGTTCGCCAGTACCGCACGACCAATGGAGTAAAGGCTAATACCGTCGTGCTCGTAGAAGTGGCGATCTTCGGTTGCCAGCAGGGTATCCACCAGCAAATCCGGGAAGCCGTTACGCGCCACGAACAGCCGCTGTTCGCCGTTTGCGGACGACAGCATGGTGATGAGACGCGGATCGAGACGGAAGAAACCGAACTGGCGATCGTTATCCATGTTCTCAATGGTTTCCAGACGATCGCCGTCAAAGGTCAGACGCGCGCGAACCTGCCCTTCTTTACTGTCCGGGAAGTCGAACGGACGGCGGATCATCTCAATACTTTTCGCCTGGACGGTAAATTCGCCTGGACGGGTCATTTTCGTGACCTGACGATACTGCGTGGCTTGCAGCAGCTTCACCATCTCGTTCTTGCTGATGGACATGTCCGGCTCAAGGTTCACCATGCGGCCGTATACTGCCGCAGGCAATTGCCAGACTTTCCCGTCAATACGGCTGCGGATCTTCTGATCCAGATAAACGCCGTAAATCGCGATCAGGACAACAAAAACAATGAACAGCTTCAGCAGCAGCCAGAACCAGCCGCGCTTACCACGAGGCTTACGCCCTTTGCCTTTCCCTTTACGCGGCATCGGTTCTTCATCCTCATAATCGTCTTCATAGTCATCGTCATACTCCTCATCTCTGAGGCGACGACGGCTTACCTTTTCTTTCGCCGGACGCGTCGGCTTTCCCTTACGTCCTATTGGCTCGCGGTCATTCCCCGCCATGCTTTTTCTCCGCAACATTCAGGCGCAAAGGCCAGATTTTCTTATCTTGCACAGGTCAGTGAAAGAAGAAATCTCTCAAAGTTTGTTTCTCCCTCTCCCTGTGGGAGAGGGCCGGGGTGAGGGCATCAGCCCGCACTTTCCCCATTACGAATATTTTTTCGTGCGCCGTGTCGGCGCGGTATTCGCCGGATCGTCCGGCCAGACGTGTTTGGGATATCGCCCTTTCATCTCTTTCTGCACTTCACGATAGCTCCCCGCCCAGAACGCTCCCAAGTCGCGGGTGATCTGCAAGGGACGATGCGCAGGCGAAAGCAGCTCAAGCACTAACGGCACACGGCCTTCAGCAATGGACGGCGTGGTGGCCTCACCAAACATCTCCTGCATCCGAACCGCCAGCGCCGGCGGATTATCCTCATGATAACGAATGGCAATCCGGCTCCCGGTTGGCACAGTGTAATGCCCAGGCAGTTCACTATCCAGACGTTGACGTAACGACCAGTCCAGTAAATTCTGTAACGCAGCCTTAACATCAAGCGCCTTCAGGGCGCGCAGCGAGTGTACGCCGCTCATCTGCGGCAACAGCCACTGTTCAAGCGTCGCGAGCAGCGTCTCATCATCCACAGCTGGCCACCCCTGTTCCGGCAGCCACTTCGCGGCGCAGTGCAGACGTATACGATATTGTTCAGCCTCCGGCGTCCAGTTCAGTACGCTCAGCCCTTTTTCCCGAATGCCATTCAGCATCGCCTGGTGTAACTCTTCCTCCGACGGCTTCGCCAGCGGTTTCGTCCCGAGCGTCAGTTTGCCAATCTGGCTACGACGGAACGCCTTCAGCGTGCCCTGGGTATCATCCCATTCCACGATGTCAGATTGCTGAAGCAGCTGCGGGCAGGTACGCGTCAGGACGTCAATATCCACGGCAACCGCCTGTAAAATACGCGCGTCCGGGGAGTGGCTCCCCTGGAGTAAGAGCGGCGCGATCAGCCATTCATGACGCGTCAGGGCGTCATCGCTGTCCAGCATCGCGCCCATCCCATTTGCCAGCTGATAGCGACCATCCAGCCCGCGACGGCGCGCGATTCTGTCCGGGAAGGCCTGGGCCAGCAGAGGGATAACTTTATCGCTGTCAGGCGAACCGCCCCGGCAATTCAGGCGTTTACACAGCTGCTGCGCCCGCTGTTGCCAGTTTCCCTGATGGCGTGAAAAGGCCTGTCCCAGATCGCTGCCGCCACCGCGCGGCGGCTCCTCAAGAATAGCCGCCAGTTTTGCCGCCGTGGCAATTTCATCGTCGCCCTGTGCTGCCACCAGCATTGCCGCCAGACGTGGATCGTTGCCCAGCGCCGCCATTTTCTGGCCGCGCGCCGTCAGTCGCTCGCCTTCCAGCGCGCCAAGCTGGGTCAGCAGGCTGCGCGCGGCGGAAAGGTTGACGACAGGCGGAGGATTAAGCCAGGTGAGCTGGTCAGGGTCCGGACAGCCCCACTGCATCAGATCCATCACCAGTCCGGAGAGATCGCTTTGTAAAATCTCAGGCGTGCTCTGGAATGCCGCACGCTCCGCCTGCTCGGCGCTGGTTAAATGCAGGCAAATACCCGGCTCAAGACGCCCTGCTCGCCCTGCGCGCTGCAACATTGAGGCCTGGCTGATGCGCTGCGTCAGCAGCCTGGTCAGCCCGGAACGCGGATCAAAACTGGCCACCCTCTCCAGCGTACTGTCCACCACCAGGCGAATGCCTTCGATGGTCAAACTGGTTTCCGCGATATTGGTTGCCAGCACCACTTTGCGCTGCCCCGCCGGTGCGGGAAGGATCGCCTTGCGCTGGTCAGCCAACGGCAGCGCGCCGTAGAGCGGGCACAGCATAACGTCACTGTTCACCCGGGATGCCAGCTGCTCCTGTACGCGCTGGATTTCGCCTACGCCGGGTAAAAACAGCAGCAGCGAGCCGGGCTCCTGGCGGAGCAATTCAGCGGTGGCGATGGCAACCGCTTCGTCAAAACGCTGATGGGCAGGCAGCGGCTGATAGCGGCGCTCGACCGGGAACGCACGCCCTTCAGAGGAGATCATCGGCGCGTCAGGGAGCGTCTGCCGGAGCCGCTCGTTATCCAGCGTCGCCGACATAATCAGCAGCCGAAGGTCGTCGCGCAGCCCCTGCTGAACGTCGAGCAGCAGCGCAAGGGCCAGATCGGCCTGGAGGCTGCGCTCGTGAAATTCATCAAGGATCACCAGCCCGACGCCGGTCAGCTCCGGATCGTTTTGCAACATACGGGTAAGAATACCTTCGGTGACCACTTCCAGCCGCGTGGATGGTCCAACACAGGTTTCGGCGCGCATCCGGTACCCTACCGTCTCGCCCGGTTTTTCATTCAGCAGTTCCGCCAGGCGCTGCGCCACATTGCGCGCCGCCAGCCTGCGCGGCTCCAGCAGGATAATTTTCCCGCTGATGTTCCCATCGCGCAGAATTTGCAGGGGCAGCCAGGTGGATTTACCCGCTCCGGTGGGCGCGCTGAGCAAAACCTGTGGCGCATGTTCTAAGGCTGCGAGTAGCTCAGGAAGGACGACGGCGACGGGCAAAGAGGACACTTACGGCTCCAGAGGGTTAACATTAATCGGCGTACATTGTAGCATCGGCGCATATCATTACCGAGTCTTGCGCATGTCTGAGTCTAAACGGCTATTCTTCGCCATTGAATTACCCACCACGCTTCAACGGCAGATTGTTCGCTGGCGCGCCAGCCACTTCCCCGCGGAAGCGGGCCGCCCCGTCGTCGCCGCCAATATGCACCTGACGTTAGCCTTTCTTGGTGAAGTAAGCGCTGAAAAGCAGCGCGCGTTAAGCGCAATGGCCGGACGCATTTCGCAGCCGGGGTTTACGCTGCATCTTGACGATGCCGGGCAATGGCTGCGCTCTAGGGTGGTCTGGCTGGGGACGCGGCAGCCCCCTCGCGGACTGCTACAGCTCGCCAACATGCTGCGGGCGCAGGCCGCGCGCAGCGGCTGTTATCAGAGCCCGCAGCCGTTTCATCCCCACATTACCCTGCTGCGCGATGCGGGTCAGGCCGTTGCCATCCCGCCACCGGGCTTTCACTGGTCCTTTCAGGTGAATGAATTTGCGCTGTACGAATCTGCCTTTGTACAAGGACGCACCCGCTATACTCCGCTCCAGCGCTGGACGCTGGGCGACACGTTAAGGAATCCTGATGAAGTTTAGTCCTGCACTCCAGCCCGCCACGCTGATCCAGCGTTACAAACGCTTTCTCGCTGATGTGATCACCCCTGCGGGCGAAACGCTCACGCTGCACTGCCCTAACACCGGCGCCATGACCGGTTGCGCCACGCCGGGTGACACGGTCTGGTATTCCACATCAGAAAATACTAAACGCAAATATCCCCATACCTGGGAAATGACCGAGACGCAAAGCGGGGCATTTATTTGCGTTAATACCCTGCGCGCAAATCAGCTGGTTAAGGAAGCTCTGACAAATGGAATGCTTCCTGAACTGGTGGGTTACGGCACGCAAAAAAGCGAAGTGAAATATGGCGATGAAGGCAGCAGAATTGATTTTATGTTACAGGCGGAAGACCGCCCTGAGTGCTATATTGAAGTGAAATCAGTGACGTTAGCGGAACAGGAAAACGGCTTCTTTCCGGATGCGGTAACGCTACGTGGCCAGAAGCATCTGCGAGAGCTAATGAGTGTAGCGGCGGCGGGCAAGCGCGCCGTGTTGCTGTTTGCGGTTCTGCATTCAGCCATTGAACGGTTTTCCCCGGCCCGTCATATTGATCCTAAATACGCGCAATTGTTGAATGAGGCACAAAAGCAGGGGGTAGAGATTTTCGCTTATAAAGCGGAACTTTCTGCCGATAATATGACTCTGAGATCCTCTCTTCCCATTGTCTTATAAGGGATTAGACGATTGACTAATAAGTGTTCTGGCCGCGTGCGCAAATACGCTTTTCCTCACAGGGTTGTCAAGTGTTACGTTTAGATAATTGCCATACGGAAAAGCATCTGCTATTTATAGCGACCTGATTTTTCCCCCAACACGGGGATCGATAGTGCGTGTTAAGGAGAAGCAACATGCAAGAAGGGCAAAACCGTAAAACATCGTCCCTGAGTATTCTCGCCATCGCTGGGGTGGAGCCGTATCAAGAGAAGCCGGGCGAAGAGTATATGAACGAAGCCCAGCTGTCGCACTTCAAGCGTATTCTTGAAGCATGGCGTAATCAACTCAGGGATGAAGTCGATCGCACCGTTACACATATGCAGGACGAAGCTGCTAACTTCCCGGACCCGGTCGACCGTGCCGCTCAGGAAGAAGAGTTCAGCCTCGAACTGCGTAACCGTGACCGCGAGCGCAAACTGATCAAAAAGATCGAAAAAACGCTGAAGAAGGTCGAGGACGAAGATTTTGGCTACTGCGAATCCTGCGGTGTTGAAATCGGTATTCGTCGCCTGGAAGCGCGTCCAACAGCCGATCTGTGCATCGACTGTAAAACGCTGGCAGAAATCCGCGAAAAACAGATGGCTGGCTAACGCCTGCCCTCTCACTACTCTGCTAAGGCGGGAGTCTCTCCCGCCTTGTTACTGTTGATATGTCTGAATCTCACTATATCGGGCGCTTTGCGCCATCTCCCTCCGGTGAATTACACTTCGGCTCATTAATTGCCGCGCTTGGCAGCTACCTACAGGCTCGCGCCCGTCAGGGTCAATGGCTGGTCCGCATTGAAGATATCGATCCTCCGCGTGAAGTTCCCGGTGCAGCAGAAACTATTCTGCGTCAGCTGGAACATTACGGTCTTCACTGGGACGGCGACGTACTCTGGCAGTCTCAACGCCATGATGCCTACCGTGAACGTCTGGCGTGGCTTGCTGAACAGGGCCTTTCCTATAACTGCACCTGCACGCGGGCGCGAATTCAAAGCGTGGGTGGCGTTTACGACGGCCACTGTCGTACGCGGCACAACGGTCCTGAGAATGCTGCCGTACGGCTGATACAGCGTTCTCCGGTGACGCAGTTTACCGACGTTCTCTCAGGAACCATTCAGGCGGATGAACGCCTGGCGCGTGAAGATTTTATTATTCACCGTCGTGATGGTTTGTTTGCCTATAACCTGGCGGTGGTTGTCGATGACCATTTCCAGGGCGTCACGGAAATCGTGCGCGGGGCGGATCTGGTTGAGCCTACCGTGCGGCAAATATCGCTTTACCAGCAGTTTGGCTGGACGGTGCCGGATTACATCCATCTGCCGCTGGCGGTCAATGAACAGGGAAATAAGCTGTCGAAACAGAATCATGCCCCGGCGCTGCCTGACGGCGATCCGCGCCCGGTTTTGATCGACGCGCTGCGATTTCTCAACCAGAATGTAACGCAGGAATGGCAGGATCTGAGTCTGGATGAATTGCTGAAAACGGCCATTGCTGACTGGGCGCTTATCACCGTGCCAAAAATCCAGCATTCTCAAATGCGTTGCGCTGAGCTATGATTAGCCGCTTTTTTGATAACAAAACACACTACGAGGTGTACTATTTTTACCCGAGTCGCTAATTTTTGCCGTAAAGTGCTGAGCCGCGAAGAGAGCATGGCGAACGACGCTATTGCACAGCCACACATGTCGGTCATTCCGCGTGAGCAGCACAATATTTCCCGCAAAGATATCAGTGAAAATGCCCTCAAGGTGCTCTATCGTCTGAATAAAGCAGGCTACGAGGCCTATCTCGTCGGCGGCGGGGTGCGCGATTTACTGCTGGGCAAAAAACCAAAAGATTTCGACGTGACGACCAGCGCCACGCCTGAGCAGGTGCGTAAATTATTCCGCAACTGCCGTCTGGTTGGCCGCCGTTTCCGTCTGGCGCACGTGATGTTTGGACCAGAAATCATTGAAGTGGCGACCTTCCGCGGTCACCACGAAGCGGGCGTCAACGATCGCACGACTTCCCAGCGCGGCCAAAATGGCATGCTGCTGCGCGACAACATCTTCGGCTCTATTGAAGAAGATGCTCAGCGTCGCGATTTCACCATCAACAGCCTTTACTACAGCGTGGCGGATTTTACCGTGCGCGATTACGTCGGCGGTATGCAGGATCTGAAAGACGGCCTGATTCGCCTGATCGGCACGCCGGAAACGCGCTATCGCGAAGATCCGGTCCGAATGCTGCGCGCCGTGCGTTTCGCCGCCAAGCTGAACATGCGTATCAGTCCGGAAACCGCAGAGCCGATCCCGCGCCTGGCGACGCTGATTAACGACGTCCCCCCTGCCCGTCTGTTTGAGGAGTCGTTAAAGCTGCTCCAGGCAGGCTACGGGTTTGAAACCTACAATTTGCTGCGTGAATACAACCTGTTCCAGCCGCTGTTCCCGACCATTACCCGCTACTTCACCGAAAACGGTGACAGCGCAATGGAGCGGATGATTGCACAGGTGCTGAAGAACACAGATACCCGTATTCATAACGATATGCGCGTGAATCCGGCGTTCCTGTTCGCGGCCATGTTCTGGTATCCGCTGCTGGAAACGGCGCAGCGCATCACTCAGGAGAGTGGTCTCGCCTATTATGATGCGTTCGCGCTGGCGGCAAACGACGTGCTGGACGAAGGCTGTCGCACGCTGGCGATCCCGAAACGTATTACCACGCTGGTGCGTGATATCTGGCAGCTTCAGCTGCGTATGTCCCGCCGTCAGGGTAAACGCGCCTGGAAGCTGATGGAGCATCCTAAGTTCCGCGCCGCGTTCGATTTGCTCTCTCTGCGTGCTGAAGTCGAAAGAAACCAGGAGCTACAGCGTCTGGCGCAGTGGTGGGGAGAATTTCAGGTCTCTGCACCACCAGAGCAGAAAGATATGCTTACGGATCTGGATGACGAGCCGGCACCGCGCCGTCGTCACCGTCGCCCGCGCAAACGCGCACCGCGTCGTGAAGGCACGGCATGACCCTTGCGTATATCGCCATCGGCAGCAATCTGGCCTCTCCGCTGGAGCAGGTTAACGCTGCTGTGCAGGCGCTGGGGAAGATCCCGCAAAGCCGCATCGTCGCGCTGTCCTCATTTTACCGTACGCCGCCGCTCGGCCCGCAGGATCAGCCTGATTATCTGAACGCCGCCGTGGTGCTGGAAACGACCCTTGACGCAGAAACGCTGCTGGATAATACCCAGCGTATTGAGCTACAGCAGGGTCGCGTCCGCAAAGCCGAACGCTGGGGACCGCGCACCCTCGATCTCGATATTATGCTTTTCGGCCACGAGGTGATTAACACCGAACGCCTCACCGTTCCGCATTACGACATGAAAAACCGCGGGTTTATGCTCTGGCCGCTGTTTGAAGTCGCGCCCGATCTCACCTTCCCTGACGGCGCCTCGCTGCAAGCCGTTCTGCAAAATCTCAACGCGGATAAACCGACCCGCTGGTAATCCCGCCTCTGCATCGATTAACCATTCCTTATTTGCGGTTAATCGATTGCCTAAAATCATTGTTCCCTCGAATGTTACTGTTAGAATGCGCAAAGATTCGCTATTGGGCCATCAGGAAACAGTATGAAACCAACCACCATCTCCTTATTGCAGAAATGCAAACAGGAAAAAAAACGCTTCGCCACTATCACCGCGTATGACTACAGCTTCGCAAAACTGTTTGCCGAAGAAGGGATCAACGTCATGCTGGTCGGGGACTCGTTAGGGATGACGGTACAAGGACATGATTCCACTCTGCCGGTCACGGTCGAGGATATTGCTTACCATACCCGCGCCGTGCGCCGGGGTGCGCCCGCCTGCCTGCTGCTTTCCGATCTGCCGTTTATGGCGTATGCCACCCCGGAACAGGCCTTTGAAAATGCGGCGACAGTGATGCGTGCTGGCGCCAATATGGTCAAAATCGAAGGCGGCGCCTGGCTGGTCGATACGGTAAAAATGCTTACCGAACGCGCCGTGCCGGTTTGTGGTCATTTGGGGCTAACGCCGCAGTCTGTCAACATCTTTGGCGGATATAAGGTGCAGGGCCGAGGCGATGCGGCGCAGACGCTGTTTGATGATGCCGTGGCGCTGGAAGCCGCGGGCGCACAGCTGCTGGTGCTGGAGTGTGTGCCGGTTGAGCTGGCTAAGCGTATCACTGAGGCGCTGTCGATTCCGGTGATCGGCATCGGCGCGGGCAACGTCACCGATGGCCAGATTCTGGTCATGCACGACGCCTTCGGGATCACCGGCGGCCACATTCCAAAATTTGCTAAAAATTTCCTGACAGAAGCAGGCGACATGCGTGCTGCTGTGCGGCAGTATATTGCCGAGGTTGAGTCCGGCGTTTATCCGGGCGAAGAACACAGTTTCCATTAAGGAGTCCAGGTGTGCTAATCATAGAAACTCTGCCGCTGCTGCGCCAGCATATCCGCCGTGCACGTCAGGAAGGTAAACGTATCGCCCTTGTTCCAACCATGGGCAACCTGCACGACGGCCATATGAAGCTGGTCGATGAAGCGAGAGCCCGTGCAGATATTGTGGTAGTCAGTATCTTCGTTAACCCGATGCAGTTCGATCGCGAAGACGATCTGGCGCGCTACCCACGTACCTTGCAGGAAGATTGCGAGAAGCTCAAAAAACGTCATGCGGATATCGTCTTCGCTCCGGCCCCCGCAGATGTATATCCCCAGGGCACCACTGAATCGACCTACGTCGATGTGCCGGGTATTTCGACCATGCTGGAGGGCGCCAGCCGCCCGGGCCATTTCCGTGGCGTTTCTACCATCGTCAGCAAGCTGTTTAACCTGGTGCAGCCGGACATCGCCTGTTTTGGCGAGAAAGATTTCCAGCAGCTGGCGCTGATCCGCAAAATGGTTGCCGATATGGGCTACGACATTGAGATAGTCGGCGTACCGATTGTGCGTGCGAAAGATGGCCTGGCGCTCAGCTCCCGTAACGGCTATCTGACCGCCGAACAGCGTAAAATTGCGCCGGGTTTAAGCAAAGTCATGAATACCATGGCAGAGCAACTGCTGGCAAAAGAGTTAACCGCAGAAGAAATTATCGCTCTGGCTGAACAGGCGCTGAACGAGAAAGGTCTTCGTGCTGACGACGTTCAAATTCGGGATGCCGATACGCTTCTGGCGCTTACAGAGACCAGCAAACGTGCGGTAATTCTGGTGGCGGCATGGCTCGGCCAGGCCCGCCTTATCGATAACAAAGTGGTTGAACTGGCGTAGTTTTACTACCCGGAAGTGAAAGGTAAACGTAATGATTCGCAAAATGCTACAAGGTAAGCTTCACCGTGTGAAAGTCACCCAGGCCGACCTGCACTATGAAGGCTCCTGCGCGATTGACCAGGATTTTCTCGACGCGGCGGGTATTCTCGAAAACGAAGCTATTGATATCTGGAACGTTAATAACGGCAAACGCTTTTCAACGTACGCGATTGCCGCTGAACGCGGATCTAAAATCATCTCCGTTAATGGGGCAGCAGCGCACTGCGCGGACGTAGGCGATATCGTCATTATTGCCAGCTTTGTGATGATGTCTGACGAAGAAGCACGTCGCTGGCAGCCTAAAGTGGCCTACTTTGAAGGCGATAATGAGATGAAACGTACCGCGAAGGCGATTCCGGTGCAGGTTGCCTGATAATATTTATCCCACGACCCATTCTTGTGCATTTATTAAATGAATGGGTCTTTAAAAAGCATTTATTGAATTAATATCCAGCTCTTCCCGCCCCACCAGACAAACACACCATATTGATAACAAATAACTTTAAATTTACTAAACTATTCTTTTAGTTTAAATCACGCACAATATCTACATTTCATTGAGATTAACAATATAATTCGCCACGAAATTTAATTTCAAATAAAAGCTTTACAGGCACTTATTATTTACTCAACGAATATGGATATTGAAATGATTTCTAAAAAATATGGTTTGCCAATTGCACTAGCAAGCGTTCTGGCTGCGGGTTCAGCGGTAGCAGCAGATTCTGACACCGGGACTATTACTTTCCACGGCATGGTTTCTAACAATACTTGCCAGGTCTCCCTTGACCAGAAAATCGATCAAAACGGTAACGATTTTGACGTAACCCTGGACACTGTATTTGTACGTGATTTTTCAACCGCACTGGGTACCACCAGCACCTTGGGTGAAAAGAAATTCTCCCTTTCTCTGACCGGTTGTGATACCGAGACTGCGAAGAAAGCGTCTGCCCAGTTCTCTTCATGGGCGGGTTCTTCTTCTACAGAAGGCGGTCTGCTGGTGCCACCAAGCAATGCACAGGGTTCTGCTAAGAACGTTAACCTGGTGCTGTCAAACGACGGTAACTCAGCTACCGATCAGATTAAAATTGACCAGACCAACAACACTCAGAAAGCAACTATTGATGCGACTTCTGGCGCAGGAAACCTGTACTACCGCGTAGCATACACCCAGGGTCAGGGCTGGAATGCAACAAGCAACCCAGTATCTGCTGGTACCGTGCAGGCACAGGTTGCCTTCACCATGATTTACGAATAAGAGATTCGTAAACTTTAAATTAAGCAATCCTTCATGATAAATGAGGGATTGCTTGTGTAATTCCAAAAGGAAGTGGAAAAATGTCTCATTCAATCTTTATTAAAAATTTTAAAGCCGCATTGCTCGCAACTGCTTTTTTGGCCGCATCGAATGCAAGTGCGGACATTGTTATTTCCGGCACCCGTATTATCTACCCACAGTCATCGAAGGATGTCGTCGTTAATCTCGATAACCATGGAACCAAACCGCTTTTGGTTCAAACCTGGCTTGATGATGGGCGTGATGGCGTAAACCCGGAAGAGTTGAAGCTTCCTTTTATCATTACCCCTCCGGTATCCCGCATTGACCCGAAAAAAGGCCAATCCGTACGTATTACCTACACAGGTATACCTTTACCACAGGATCGTGAATCGCTTTTCTGGTTCAATGTCCTGGAGATTCCGCCAAAATCAAAAGCTGCGGATAAAGAGAATCTTAACCAGCTTCAGCTGGCATTCAGAACGCGTATTAAATTCTTTTACCGACCAGACGGGTTAAAAGGCTCGGCAGGTGAAGCCGCTGAGCATTTGACATGGACGCAGAAAAAAGAGGGGAACGCAGTTAAGCTTGTTGCCCATAATAACTCACCCTATAACGTCTCCGTTTCAGCGGTCACCATTAAAGCCAGTCAAAAAACATACGACGTTGATCATAAGGCCGTTCCACCGTTTAGTGATACCACAATGACGGTGAAAGGCTTAGCTTCTGCCGTAAATGGTAAAGTCGAGTTTGATACCATTAATGATTATGGCGGCACAGACCATCACGAAGCTGGACTTAAATAGAACACGCTTTAATACACATAATAATTGATAGCATTAACTCTGTGGAGAGTTCTCTCTACACTGATTAAGTGGATGTGCCATGTTATTTAAACGTTCTCTTTTATGTCTTGCGATAAGCGCAGCATTGCCTTTTTATGCTTGCGCAGAAAATATCACGCCAGCAAAAGATTTGCCTGATAATGAAGAAGAGGTCGAGTTTAACGATCAATTTCTTTTAAATGGCAGTGCTAGTATTGATATTAATCGTTTTTCACATGGCAACCCGGTTTTACCGGGGACCTATCGCACTAAGATCAACCTGAACGGTAAACTGAAGTCTACCGTGGAGGTCACGTTTAAAGATAACGGAACACCTCGTGCGACACCGTGCATAACAAAACTGCTGCTGTCACAATCGGGTGTCGACACCAGCACATTGCCTGACGGACCGGAAGACGATGAAACCTGCGTCGATATTAAAAAATCCTTCCCTGGCGCTACGGTTAGCTATGACAGTGGCAAGCAGGCAATGGATTTTAATTTTCCGCAGATTTATGTGCTGAAACGCCCGGCAGGCTATGTCGATCCATCGTTGTGGGATAATGGGATCCCTGCCGCTCTGCTCTCTTATGACATGAACGGGTGGCGTAGCGAGAACAACGGCAGTACATCAGAAAGTGCATATGTAGGATTACGCTATGGTCTGAATATGGGGCCATGGCGTCTGCGCTCGCGTGGCAATTTTAACTGGGACAAAGATAGTGGCACAAAATATTCCAGTCAGGATGTCTATTTGCAGCGCGATATTACACCGTTGAGCGCCCAGTTTGTCATCGGCGACTCTTACACGCGTGGCGAGGTATTTAACTCTATGAGCCTTCGCGGTGCACGCATGTACAGTGACGATCGCATGTTGCCAATGGGGTCCACAGGCTACGCTCCTGTCATCCGGGGTGTCGCGAACAGTAACGCGAAGGTCAGCGTCACGCAGAGCGGCAATAAGATCTATGAAACCTCGGTGCCACCAGGCGCGTTTGAAATAAACGACCTGAGTACCACAGGTTACGGTAATGATTTACTGGTAACGATTGAAGAAGCGGACGGCAGCAAACGCTCTTTTACCGTACCCTTTTCATCCGTTACTCAGATGCTCCGTCCGGGAGCCTCTCGCTGGGACGTCGGTTTAGGTGAATTAAATGACGATTCACTGATTGATGCGCCTAAAGTGGGTTACGGTACCCTTTACTATGGCCTGAATAATACGTTCACGGGTTATATTGGCGCACAATATACCGATATGGATTTTTATGCCGGTATTCTCGGCGTGGCAATGAATACCCCTGTTGGTGCGTTTGCATTCGACGTTACGCAATCATACGCAGATATTGAGGGGCTGGATAAATTAAGCGGTCAAAGTTATCGTTTAACGTACAGTAAAATGATTGAGTCGACGAATACTTCCTTTAACGTTGCGGCTTATCGTTTCTCGACGGAAGACTACCTGACGCTTAACGATGCGGCGCAACTTCAGGACAGTATTAAGCACCAGAAATACTCAAACCGTAGCTATGACTCAAACGAAGCGTTATATGCAGACTACCAGCGCACCAAAAATCAGGTGCAAATTAGTCTTAACCAACCGCTAACATCCGGAGAGGACAATTATGGCTCCCTGTATGTAAGCGGCACCTGGCAGGATTACTGGAACGCTACGGGCTCAACTTCCAATTATAATATTGGTTATAACAATAGCTTCACCTATGGCAGCTACAGCCTGTCATTACAGCGAACCTATGATCAGAACGGCAAGAAAGACGACAGCGTTTATTTAAGCCTGAGCATTCCATTAAGTGTATTCTCAAAAGATAGAGGGAATTCTGGTGGATTCTCGAACATTAACATGGGATTACGTTCCGACCTTAAAGGCGGCACAAGCTTTAACACGTCCGCGGGTGGAAATACGCAAGATAATAAGGTGAGTTATTCCGTTAGCGCCTCGTCAAACAGCGGTAATTATGGTGACCTGAATCAGATAAGCGGCTACGGGTCCTATAACAGTGAATATGGCCCGCTGGGTTTATCTGCCTCTTTTGGCGATGACAACAGTAAACAATATTCTGCCTCCTATAGCGGTGGCATGGTATTGCATTCAGGGGGCATCGCATTTGCGCCAGGGAGTATTGGTGACAACGATGCGCTGGCGCTGGTCAAAGCGAGTGGCGCGAAAGGTGCCGGTATCGGCTTTGGTAACAGTGAAATAGGCAGTTCCGGCTATGGCATTCTGCCTTATATGTCTGCCTACCGTGAAAACCGCGTATACCTTGATATCAGCACGCTGGAAAACGATGTTGAAATTAAAAACACCAGTGAAATTACGGTTCCCCGCAGTGGTTCCGTTGTGCTGGTTGATTTTGTAACCGATGAAGGTCGTTCATTAATTTTAGAACTTAAGCGCACCGATAACGGATTTATTCCTTTAGGCGCTGATGTTTTAAATGAAAAAAATGAATCAATTGGCACCGTAGGGCAGGCGGGGCAAGCCTATGTCCGCGGCGTTGAAGATGAAGGCACGCTTCATGTTGTCTGGGGAAGCGATAAAGACAGTAAGTGTGACGTGCATTATAACGTCTCATCACATGCTCAAAAAGTAGGACTTACAACGGTACTCAGCAATCAAGTGTGCCAGATGTAATTATTCGGGAAAATAGACGAGAGTTTGTATGAAAAAAAATCTTTATAGCCTGTCAGCCGTTGCCATGACGATGCTGGCGTTATCAGGTGCAGCGCTCGCCGAGGGCACGAATCTCGATGTTAACTTCACGGCTAATATCCGTGAAACCACTTGTGATATGAAACTGGTTGGTGGTGAGGGTTCCGATACTCAGCAAACGCTGAAAATCGGTGGCGGTCAGGTGCGCCTTGACGATGTCAAAGCTGGCACCGCAAATGCCAATTTCAAAATCGTGATCGTTGAGTGCCCGGCATCTCTGACCTCATTGAAAACCACAGTATCGGGAACACGCTCTGGTTATTTATTCTCCGGCCTTGTTAACTCAATATTAAAAACCGCCGGAGGCGCAGACTACTCTGCTGTTGAAATTGCCAGAGCCAGCACACCGGATGCCCCGTTTATCATTAACTCCAAAGACGATTCGGAGCGCCTGGTCTGGACCCCTACAGAAATCCAGAATAAAGAAGTTCAATTGGTAGCCACATTGCGTGAAACCAAAGCTAACAGCATGACAGTTGGTGATTTCCAGGCCGTGGCAACTTTCGAGTTTAGCTACGAGTAATTGGCGCAGGAAAACGGAGCAATATTATGAAATTTAAATCAACTTTAATCGCCCTGTCCGTTTCTACCCTTCTCTTCTCTGGAGTGGTAAGCGCTGCAATTACAGGCACCGATAGTGTCAGTATGACGATTCAAACAAAGGTAGTTTCAGGCACCTGTACAGCAAAAGTGCTCAACGGCGCAGGTACTGCATCCACTGAAATTGCATTTGGCGATGTATACAAATCGGATCTGGTGAATAAAACCCGCGTCGAGCCGCTCAAAATAAGCTTCACTAACTGTTCTGGGGTAACGAAGGCAACGGTCGCTGCCGCGAAAGGCGCTGGCGGAGAATGTAGTGGTATAGCCAAAAATGGTGACTCTTTCTCTGGCGGCTTAGCAACGGGCTTTGAAATCTGGTCCGGCACTGTCGATACAGGCTTGTTGATGAGCTGTAACACGCCTCCGGCGGCTCAGGAAGTCACCATTACTGACGGCGCGGGTGAATTCCCGATGAACTCTCGTATTGTCATAGGCCAAGGCATGGCGATTAGTGATGTTGGCACAGGTGCGGTTACCGCTCCGGTAACGTTTACCGTCACCTATCAATAATTCCAGGTACCATCATGCAACAATCACCGTTTAATTTACACCAGCCCGGTCTTGTGTTGCTTATCGGTCTGGCTGGTAGCACTCTGCCTGGCATATGCCAGGCAGGTTCAGGTGTGGATGTAAACCTGACAGCAAATATTGTTAATAATACCTGTCGGCTAAGCGTCGAAAACGGCGGAGAGATCACTTTGCCGACCGTGACACGAGACTGGTTTTATAACAGCGACAAGAGCGATCGTCTATCGCCAACCGATGATGAAGCAGGAACGCCTTTTACGATCCACGTAGATGACTGCTACGCGAGCAGTACAGAAGGCGCAACGATTAACAAACTGAAATTTAGTTTTGCTCCGCAAAATGGTTTCTGGAGTAATCACAACCAGGTCTTTAAAAACGATGCCACAGCCGGTGCGGCTGAAAATGTGGGTATCGTTATTTTTTCAGATGCGTTCAAAACTAACGTCCTGAACAGCGACGGGACATCAAACGTTATTTACGATGTCAGTGGAAGTAGCGAGAACTATATAAAGGATTATGGATTTTACGCGCGTTATCAGAACGTTGGAACTATCACCAGCGGCGCTGTGATGAGTAATGTTCTGGTTAACGTAAGCTATGAATAAAGGGATTTAGGATGAAAAAATATCTTACTATATTAGCGTTAGCGGCGTTCGGGCTGTCTGGCGCAGCGCATTCCGCGTTAGAATGTAAATTTAACAGTAATGATACGCTGCTCATTATGTCTCCGGGCACACAGCCGGTCATTACACCTCTGCCTGTTGGTACGGTAACGACACCCGTGCAGATCAGTAACACTATTATTATGGAAACAACCCCAGCATTAACATCAAGTTGCGAAGTTGGTGACGATGGTGAAAATGTTTACCAGATGACGAACAATGCAATGCTTTGGGGGGAGATCGATGGCAAAGCCACTTTTCGTACAAACATCCCCGGGATTGTTTACACGCTGGCATTCTATCCTGATGGCAATGGTGTAACGGCCTGGTTCCCACCCAATCCAAATGAGTTTTATCTCACGGGTAACGATCATGATAACGAAGATGCTGTAAAAGGAAAAACCTGGCACGTTCGTATGGAGTTCTGGCAGACAAACGGATTCACCGGTGTTCCCAACGACGAAGACTTCCTGACCGCAAGCAGTGGTCCAATCGGTCAAATTATCCTCGGTAATCCAAATGGAACGACAGTAGAAGATCACCCTCGCCCTCTGGTGAATATGTCTCAGATGTCGTTCAGTATTCCATTAAATCGCCCGACCTGTGCCTTACGTGCGCCCACAACGGTAAACCTTGGTGACTGGTATCCCGCGGAGGTCGAAAGCGGGAATACCAGCAAAGTCGAGTTCCATGTGACGGGTACATGCGTGAATACCATCGGCGTTTACTATACGCTATCCTCCACGCACACCACCGCAGATAAGAAATATTTTACCAATACCGTGGAGAGTTCAGGTGGTGTGACTGCGGCAGGTGGCGTTGGCGTTATGATTCTGGATAGCCAGAATGATAATTATCCTGTGCCAGCGAATGGCAGCAAGCACGTCATCGCGGTGGGTGAAGTGTACGGCGATCCCGTGAGTATTTTAGACAAATCAATTTGGGCCAAACTGGTTAAGATCGGCAGCGATCCGGTAACCGTCGGTGTTTTCGGCACCACCGTGACCATTCAGACCACGTACGAATAACCTACCCCTGCGGCTGATTACTGATCAGCCGCGACATGGTCTCCAGCGAATCCGTTCTTAAAATATACAGACGTTTCAGTAAGAACGGATTATCCCCCGGCTTCACCTTCCCTTTCACCGTGGTCACCGCCAGATGAAACCCCGCATCGTTCGCCGCTTTAATCGCTTTATTGTCATAGCCGCCAAACGGATACGACACATACAACACGCGCGGGTTGAACTGCGCCAGTGCACGACGTGATCGTTCAAAATCAAACAGGATCACGTGATAGCTACGGCTCAACAGGATGGGGTGTTTATAGCCATCCACGCGATGCAGGAAATGGGTGTGAGACTGAATGTCGAACACATCCTGGATGCCCTTGATTTCCTGAACGCTCATAAACTGTAGCGATTTTGGATCCCACTTCTGCGGATGGCCTTTGATACGTGATGAAATTATAAACGCCGTCGCGTTGAAGCCATATTCTTTCAGAACAGGGTACGCGTAGCGGCTCACCGATTTGAGACCATCATCAAAGGTGATCACCACTGCTTTCGCGGGTAGGTTCATCTTGTTACGCACGTACCCTTCAAGCTGGTACATCGTCAGCGTGGTATAGCCTTGATCGCGTAACCAGGCCATCTGATTATTAAACGCACGTACGCTGGTCGTCGTGGAGGTATGTCGAAAACGGGTGTTCTCTTCATCACGCAAAATATGATGGTAAGTCAGAACCGGTAGCCCGTTATCTTCCTGTGCATCGAGGCTGCTGATCCACGCCAGACGATTACCGATGCGAATTTGAAACCAGGTCTGGTTCAGGCGGTCTTTCAGCTTATTCAGAATCGGATAGCGAAGATTGGCGCTTAAGGTGCCAAAGGGCGCGCTTCCGCTGCTGGGGGCGTTATACACCGGCGTGTCTTTCCAGGTAATGAGGTTTTGATTACTGAGCGGCTTGTTCAAGTCACCCAGGCTATCCTCAACGCGTTGTTTGCCCTGAACTTTTTCAAGGTGGTCTTTATCAATAAACCCCGTACCGAATCCGAAACGAAATTCATAGTAATCCGCCGCGGCCGGAAAGACAGCGAGGATCTGCCCGGCGCGAACATTCCCTACATTCACGACGGCATTTCCCACCTGCGCCCAGATGGCCGCATCTTCGGTGGTTTGCATATATTGGGCAGGAAGGCCTTGCTGACTGGTCAGGCTGGCAGACGCACCACCGGAAACCAGCAGCAGAAGGATAAAGATAACGCGCATAAGCATGGGATATAAATCGATACGGAAAATCAGTCGCCATTGTAGCAAAAGCGACATCAATACCAATGTTTAATGCTTATACAGATCGTGAAGCAGAACGAAAGGCGGGTTCTTCTGCTGCTGGTGCCACAGGCTGCTCACGCCCGGGGAGCCCTGCGCCACAATGGCGTGGCGAAACTCAGCGCTGCTCAACGTTGCGCGCAGCGGATACATCGCTTCGAGTAAAGGCAGGCTGATACCGGAGATCACTTCACAATTATCATGCTTATGGCTCATTAACGCCGCTGAACGGTAAGGCGCCGCGCCCGATTTGTCGGTGAGAAAAATCACGCCATCACCGGTGTCGGTTTCATGCAGCGCGTCGCACATCATCCGGCTGAGCATGTTGGTGCTTAACCCTCGCCAGTAATTTACAGCACGGCATTGCGCCAGGGGACCAAACCGGGCCTCCAGCTTCAGCAGCATTTCCTGCGCCACTTCATCGTGGCAGGTGATCACCCATCCCAGCATAACGTCTCTCCTTAGCAGGCGAGTAGTTTACCGAAGTGAAGGTTAGTTTACGGTGATAACTGTCAAAGAAAGCGCCCGGCAAACAGAACGTCTGCCGGGCAGAAGGTTAGCTACGCAGCCCACGTCCACGCTGGATCAGATACCAGCACAGCAGGTAGAAGGCGATAATGAACACCACCAGCACCACCACCGTGGTAAACAGCGGGACATCGGTAATGCCGAGGAAACCAAAGCGGAAGCCGCTGATCATGTAGACAATCGGGTTCAGGTGCGAGAGTGCCTGCCAGAACGGCGGCAGCAGCGTCAGGGAGTAAAACACCCCGCCGAGGTAGGTCAGCGGCGTCAGCACAAAGGTCGGGATCAGGCTGATGTCGTCAAAGGTTTTAGCGAACACCGCATTCAGCAAGCCGGCCAGCGAGAACAGAATCGCGGTGAGCAGCAGCGTCAGCGCCACGAAAAGCCAGGAGTGAACCTGAAACGGCACGAAGAACAGCGAAATGGCCGTTACCAGGATACCCACGCACAGCCCGCGCGCCACGCCGCCGCCCACGTAACCGGCGATGATGACGTGCGTTGGCACCGGCGCCACCAGCAGCTCTTCAATGTTGCGCTGGAACTTGGCGCTGAAGAATGAGGACGCCACGTTCGCGTAGGCGTTGGTGATCACCGCCATCATGATCAGGCCCGGCACGATAAACTGCATATAGGTGAAGCCGTGCATCTCACCAATGCGGGAGCCAATAAGGTTGCCGAAAATGATGAAGTAGAGCGTCATGGTGATCACCGGCGGCACCAGGGTTTGCACCCAGATACGCATAAAGCGGTTAATCTCTTTCGCCCAGATGCTTTTCAGCGCGACCCAGTAAAGATGCGTCATGCCTTGTCTCCTTGTTTGTCGTGCACCAGAGAGACAAACAGCTCTTCCAGTCGGTTTGCTTTGTTACGCATGCTTAATACCTGAATGCCCTGCGCACTCAACTGTGAGAACACGCTGTTAATACCCTGCTCGCGCAGCACTTCTACCTCCAGCGTCGAGGTATCGACCAGGCGATAGTTGTAGCCCTCCAGTTTCGGCAGCGCGCTTTTCGCCGCCAGATCGAGGATAAAGGTCTCTGATTTGAGCTTGGAGAGCAGATTCTTCATCGAGGTGTTTTCCACCAGCTCACCGTGCTGAATGATGCCGATATTGCGGCACAGCATTTCCGCCTCTTCCAGGTAGTGCGTGGTCAGAATGATGGTGGTGCCTTTGTCGTTCAGATCTTTCAGGAAACCCCACATGGAGCGACGCAGTTCAATATCCACACCAGCGGTCGGCTCATCAAGGATAAGCAGCTTTGGCTCGTGCATCAGCGCGCGGGCAATCATCAGGCGGCGCTTCATCCCTCCGGACAACATCCGCGCGCGCTCGTTACGTTTCTCCCACAGATCAAGCTGTTTCAGGTACTTTTCGCTGCGCTCAAGCGCCTCTTTGCGCTCCACGCCATAGTAACCCGCCTGGTTAACAACAATCTGCTGTACCGTCTCAAACGGGTTAAAGTTGAACTCCTGCGGCACCAGCCCCAACTGGCGCTTGGCGTTGACCACATCTTTTTGCAGATCGTAGCCAAACACGCTGACGCGGCCCGAGGTTTTATTGACCAGTGAACTGATGATCCCGATGGTGGTGGATTTCCCTGCCCCGTTCGGCCCCAGAAGCGCGTAGAAATCTCCCGCTTCGACTTTAAGATCTATCCCGCGCAGCGCCTGAACGCCCCCCGGGTAGGTTTTTTTGAGCTGTTCAAGCTCCAGTGCAATCGCCATGAATTCAACTTACCTTAAGTTCTGACACACGTTGTGTGGTTTCATTAAAAGTCGGGTTACCCTATAGTAGCGCAACGCAATCACTTGGTTACAGGTCGCTAACCTCCATGAACGACATTGATACACTCATCAGCAACAATGCACTATGGTCAAAAATGCTGGTGGAGGAAGACCCCGGATTTTTTGGAAAACTCGCGCAAGCGCAGAACCCGCGCTTTCTCTGGATTGGATGTTCCGACAGCCGCGTCCCCGCCGAACGTCTGACTGGTCTTGAACCTGGCGAACTGTTTGTTCACCGCAATGTGGCTAACCTGGTTATTCATACCGATCTCAACTGCCTTTCGGTTGTTCAGTATGCCGTCGACGTTCTTGAGGTTGAGCACATCATTATTTGTGGTCACTACGGCTGCGGCGGCGTGCAGGCGGCAGTCGAAAATACAGAGCTGGGGTTAATCGATAACTGGCTGCTGCACATTCGTGATATCTGGTTCAAACATAGCTCACTGCTGGGCGAAATGCCGCAGGAGCGCCGTCTCGACACGCTGTGTGAGCTGAACGTGATGGAGCAGGTGTATAACCTGGGCCATTCGACGATTATGCAGTCTGCCTGGAAACGCGGGCAGAAGGTCTCTATCCACGGCTGGGCGTACGGTATTCACGACGGCCTACTGCGCAATCTGGAAGTGACCGCCACCAACCGCGAAACGCTGGAACAGCGTTACCGCTCGGGAATTGCCAACCTCAAGCTTAAGCACGTTAACCATAAATAACAAAGCCGGGGGTTTTCACCCTCTCCCTGTGGGAGAGGGCTGGGGTGAGGGCATCAGCCCGCAATTATTCGTCCAGAATCACCACTTTCCCAACATACGGCAGATGGCGATAACGCTGTGCGTAATCAATGCCATAACCCACCACGAACTCATCCGGGATGGAGAAACCAACGAACTCCACCGGCACCTGCACTTCACGGCGCTCAGGCTTATCCAGCAGAGTACAAATCGCCAGTGATTTAGGTTCACGCAGGCTCAGGATCTCACGCACTTTAGAGAGCGTGTTGCCGGAGTCGATGATGTCCTCAACAATCAACACATCTTTGCCACGAATATCTTCATCCAGATCTTTCAGGATTTTCACATCACGGGTTGTGGACATGCCGCTGCCGTAACTGGAGGCGGTCATAAAATCGACCTCGTGCGGCACCTGCACTTCACGGCACAGGTCTGCCATGAACATGAAAGAGCCACGCAACAAACCGACCAGCACCATTTCGCTGCCGCTGTCCTTGTAATGTTCGGTGATTTGACGACCCAGTTCGGCGATACGCGCTTTGATCTCGGCTTCCGGGATCATCACTTCAACAGTATGTTTCATATTACTAACCAAATGATTTTAGTGAAAATCTCTCAATGCGGATGACTCTCGCTCCGGCATCGATACGCAAGTCAGCCATTATACCAGTAAATGGATAAGCCTGGCGTATGAGTTATAAAAAGCAATATTTGTGATTCCGATCACAGTTGTTAATACCTATAATTAATTGCTAGCAAATAATTAACAAAACTGACGAGTACTTTTCTATGGCTGAAACAAAAACTAAACAGCCGCGTCTACTGGTGACATTAACAGCCGCGTTTGCCGCATTCTGCGCGCTGTATTTGTTAATCGGTGGCGTATGGCTGGTCGCGATTGGCGGCTCCTGGTACTACCCGATTGCGGGTCTGGTTATGGTTGGCGTAACCGTCCTGCTTTTACGCAGAAAACAATCTGCTCTGTGGTTGTACGCAGCGTTACTGCTCGCAACCATGATCTGGGGCGTCTGGGAAGTCGGGTTCGACTTCTGGGCGCTGACGCCGCGCAGCGACATTCTGGTCTTCTTCGGTATCTGGCTGATCCTGCCGTTTGTCTGGCGTCGTCTGATTGTCCCTTCCAGTGGCGCCGTGGCCGGTCTGGTCGTTGCTCTGCTGATTAGTGGCGGCATCCTGACCTGGGCCGGTTTTAACGACCCGCAGGAGATCAATGGCACGCTGAACGCGGAATCCACGCCGGCTGCGGCTATTTCGCAGGTGGCGGACGGTGACTGGCCTGCTTATGGTCGTAACCAGGAAGGTCAACGCTACTCCCCGCTGAAGCAGATCAACGCGGACAACGTGAAAAACCTGAAGGAAGCCTGGGTATTCCGTACCGGCGACCTGAAGATGCCAAACGATCCGGGTGAGCTGACCAACGAAGTGACCCCGATTAAAGTGGGCAACATGCTCTACCTGTGTACGGCGCACCAGCGCCTGTTCGCGCTCGACGCGGCCACCGGTAAAGAGAAATGGCACTTTGATCCACAGCTGAACTCCAACCCGTCGTTCCAGCACATCACCTGCCGCGGCGTCTCTTACCACGAAGCGCGCGCAGATAATGCCAGCCCGGAAGTCATTGCCGACTGTCCTCGCCGCATTATGCTGCCGGTGAACGATGGCCGCCTGTTTGCCATCAATGCTGAGACCGGTAAGCTGTGCGAAACCTTCGCTAACAAAGGCATTCTGAATCTTCAGACCAACATGCCGGACACTACGCCGGGTCTGTATGAGCCGACCTCCCCGCCAATCATCACTGATAAAACCATCGTGATTGCCGGTTCGGTAACGGATAACTTCTCTACCCGCGAAACCTCCGGCGTTATCCGTGGTTTCGACGTGAACACCGGTAAACTGCTGTGGGCCTTCGACCCGGGCGCGAAAGATCCTAACGCGATCCCATCCGATGAACACACCTTTACCTTTAACTCACCGAACTCCTGGGCACCGGCAGCGTATGACGCGAAGCTGGACCTGGTTTACCTGCCGATGGGCGTGACCACGCCGGATATCTGGGGCGGTAACCGCACGCCGGAGCAGGAACGTTACGCCAGCTCCATCGTGGCGCTGAACGCAACGACCGGTAAACTGGCATGGAGCTACCAGACCGTTCACCACGATCTGTGGGATATGGATATGCCGTCCCAGCCGACGCTGGCGGACATTACCGTTAACGGTAAAACCGTTCCGGTCATTTACGCCCCGGCCAAAACCGGCAACATCTTCGTGCTGGATCGCAGCAACGGTAAGCTGGTTGTTCCTGCGCCAGAAAAACCGGTTCCGCAGGGCGCGGCCAAAGGCGACTACGTTACCAAAACGCAGCCGTTCTCTGACCTGAGCTTCCGTCCGAAGAAAGATCTCAGCGGTGCAGACATGTGGGGTGCCACCATGTTTGACCAGCTGGTGTGCCGCGTGATGTTCCATCAACTGCGCTATGAAGGCATCTTCACGCCGCCTTCAGAGCAGGGCACGCTGGTCTTCCCGGGTAACCTGGGGATGTTCGAGTGGGGTGGGATCTCCGTTGACCCTAACCGTCAGGTCGCCATCGCTAACCCAATGGCGCTGCCGTTCGTTTCCCGTCTGATCCCACGCGGTCCGGGTAACCCAATGGAGCAGCCGAAAGATGCGAAAGGCAGCGGTACCGAAGCCGGTATCCAGCCGCAGTATGGCGTTCCTTATGGTGTGACCCTGAATCCGTTCCTTTCTCCGTTCGGTCTGCCGTGTAAACAGCCTGCCTGGGGTTATATCTCCGGTCTGGATCTGAAGACCAATAAGATCGTCTGGAAAAAACGTATTGGTACGCCACAGGACAGCATGCCGTTCCCGATGCCTGTTCCAGTGCCGTTCAATATGGGTATGCCAATGCTGGGTGGCCCAATCTCCACCGCCGGTAACGTGCTGTTTATCGCGGCAACCGCAGATAACTACCTGCGCGCGTACAACATGACCAACGGTGAAAAACTGTGGCAAGGCCGTCTGCCAGCCGGTGGACAGGCAACGCCGATGACCTATGAAGTGAATGGCAAACAGTATGTTGTCATCTCCGCGGGTGGTCACGGTTCGTTTGGCACGAAGATGGGCGACTATATTGTCGCGTATGCACTGCCTGACGACGCTAAGTAACGAAAAAGCCCGGTGGCGCTAACGCATACCGGGCCTACGGGTGCCCTATGTAGGCCGGGTAAGGCGAAGCCGCCACCCGGCTTTTTTTTATACGGTAAAACCGAGCATCATCCCCGTATCTTCATGCTCCAGCAGATGACAGTGGGCCATATAGGCAAACTCTTTCGGCGCCTCGTGGTCGAACTTCACCAGCACCTCGCTGACGCCGCCTTCCACCCTCACCGTATCTTTCCAGCCCGCACGATGCGCCTCCGGCGCTTTACCATTTTCAGACAGAATACGGAACTGCGTGCCGTGGATATGGAACGGGTGCAGCATCATGTCGCCTTCGCCTGAAATCACCCAGCGTTCAAACTGCCTTTTCGTGGCGGCGAACATGGGCGTGTTCATATCGAACGCTTTGCCGTTGATGCGGTTGGCATTGTGGAAATCGAAACCATGGCCGCCGTGATTCATGCCGCCCATATTGCCGTGGTCCATATTCATATGGCCCATCATCTGGCCGTGATGCATTCCCGCCATGGCCTGATTGCCGTACTTCTTCATCAGCGCCTGCATGCCCATCATGTCGAGCATCGGGTCCATGGAAAGCTTAAGTTTACGCTGCGTAAGCCCGTCCAGCGACGGGAGTGCTGGCAGCGTGGTGAGGGTCTCCGGCAGCGTACCGGAGGCGGTGATCTGTAGCGGCTGAATGCGCAGGACCGGATGCGGCTTATCAAACGGCGCGACGGCCATCCCCATCTGGCTGACCGGCAGGGTCACCAGGTCAAACGCTTTGCCATCGCTGATATCCACCAACACCTCGAAGCGCTCGCCCATCAGCATCGGCAGCTCGCTCACCTTCACCGGCTCCGGCAGCAGGCCGCCGTCGCTTGCCACTACATAAAGCGGGCGTTTATCGCTGGTGGCGAAGTTCAGGGAGCGGGCGTTACAGCCGTTAAGCAGACGTAAGCGCAGCCAGCCTTTTGGCGCGGCATGCTGCGGGTAGATCGCGCCGTTGGTCAGCAGCGTATCGCCAAACCAGCCTACCGCCGCGCTCATTACGTCCAGCTGATAGTCAATTTGCCCGTCAGCGCTGAATTTTTTATCCTGCACAATCACCGGGACATCGTCGATACCCCACTGTTTCGGCAGGCGCAGCAGGCGGCTTTCATCGTCTTCAATCAGCACCAGCCCGGCCAGCCCCATCGCCACCTGATGGCCCGTTTTGCCATGCTGATGCGGGTGGAACCAGCAGGTCGCCGCGCGTTGTTCCGGGGTAAAGGTTACGCTGCGTTTACCACCAGGCCTGATGACGCCCTGAGGCCCCCCATCCACTTCGCCCGGGACTTCCAGCCCGTGCCAGTGCAGCGTGGTCTCTTCCGCAAGCGTGTTATGAATGTCTACCGTCACCGCCTTCCCTTTGCGTAACTGCAACGCCGGGCCGAGCAGATTGCCGTTATAGCCCCACGTCGTGGCGGCGTGCTGACCGAACGTGGTTTTACCGGCCTGCACCACAAGCTGAATGCGGCTGCGGGCATCTGGGGCGAGTAATTCAGGAATGGGTAAAGCCGGTCTGTCGGCGGCAAAAACGGCGCGGCTCCAGAGAGGTATCGCGCTGGCAACCCCCAGCGCGGCAGAAAATTTTAAAAAATCACGACGTTGCATGTGCATTTCCTTATTTTCAGCAGGCGATCTTTTGAGCATAAACCCTCCCCTTACCGGAAGGTCAAGCACGGCGGCAATAATAAAGATCGTCGGCCTGGCATCAAGTATGCTAACGTTAATTTTCCGTGATGCAGTGGTAAAGGCAATGAAGACGTTTTTCAGAACAATTTTGTTCGCCAGCCTGATGGCGATGTGTGCGAACAGTTACGCGCTAAGTGAAAACGAAGCGGAAGATATGGCCGATCTGACGGCAGTTTTTGTTTTTCTGAAAAACGATTGTGGTTACCAGAATTTACCCAATGGGCAAATTCGTCGCGCACTGGTCTTTTTTGCCCAGCAGAATCAATGGGACCTCAGCAACTACGACAGCTTCGACATGAAGGCGCTCGGTGAAGACAGCTACCGTGATTTAAGCGGTATTGGCATTCCCACTGCTAAAAAATGCAAAGCGCTGGCTCGCGATTCACTCAGCCTGCTCGCCTACGTGAAGTAACCTTCCCGACGCCCCTTGTTGACCCGCTAACCGCCTCACGGTGGTGTTGTGTTGCGCCCATCTGCCGGATGTAATGGATGTTAACGAAGGAGGTGCTCCCCATGACCGAAAAAACGGTATGGCAAGAAACGCTGCACGACCATTTTGGTCAGTATTTTGCCGTGGATAACGTGCTCTATCATGAGAAAACCGATCATCAGGATTTGATAATATTCGAAAACGCCGCTTTTGGCCGCGTGATGGCGCTGGACGGCGTGGTGCAAACCACCGAGCGCGACGAGTTTATCTATCACGAAATGATGACCCACGTCCCGCTGCTGGCCCACGGCCACGCGAAGGACGTGCTGATTATCGGCGGCGGCGACGGCGCGATGCTGCGTGAAGTCTCTCGCCATCAGAATGTCGAAACCATCACCATGGTGGAAATTGACGCCGGGGTCGTGTCGTTCTGCCGCCAGTATCTGCCCAACCATAATGCCGGCAGCTATGACGATCCGCGGTTTAATCTGGTTATCGACGATGGTGTCAATTTTGTTAACCAGACCACGCAAACGTTTGATGTCATTATCTCTGACTGTACCGACCCTATCGGTCCGGGCGCGTCGCTGTTTACCTCGTCGTTTTACGAAGGCTGCAAGCGCTGCCTGAAGCCTGGCGGAATTTTTGTGGCGCAAAACGGCGTTTGCTTCCTGCAACAGGATGAAGCGCTTGATAGCCACCGTAAGCTGAGCACCTATTTTGCTGACGTCAGCTTCTATCAGGCGGCCATTCCGACGTACTACGGCGGTATCATGACCTTTGCCTGGGCGACGGATAACGACGTATTACGTCATCTCTCCACCGAAATTATTCAGGCCCGCTTCCATCAGGCAGGTCTACAGTGCCGATACTACAATCCGGCTATTCATACCGCAGCCTTTGCGTTGCCTCAATATCTGCAAGACGCGCTGTCCTCAAAGGAGGTGAACTAATTGAAAAAGCTTAAACTGCATGGCTTTAACAATCTGACCAAAAGCCTGAGTTTTTGTATTTACGATATCTGCTACGCCAAAACAGCAGAAGAGCGCGATGGTTACATCGCCTATATCGATGAACTCTACAACGCCAACCGTCTGACCGAGATCCTGACAGAGACCTGCTCGATTATCGGCGCGAACATCCTCAATATCGCGCGCCAGGATTATGAGCCTCAGGGTGCGAGCGTCACCATTCTGGTGAGTGAAGAGCCGGTTGACCCACAGCTTATCGACAAAACCGAACACCCCGGCCCGCTGCCGGAAGTGGTGGTTGCTCACCTGGATAAAAGCCACATCTGCGTGCACACCTACCCGGAAAGCCACCCGGAAGGCGGGCTGTGTACCTTCCGCGCGGATATTGAAGTGTCCACCTGCGGCGTGATTTCACCGCTGAATGCGTTGAATTATTTAATCCACCAGCTGGAATCGGACATCGTCACCATTGATTATCGCGTACGCGGTTTTACCCGTGATATCAACGGCATGAAGCACTTCATTGATCATGAGATCAACTCCATTCAGAACTTCATGTCCGAGGACATGAAGTCGCTGTACGACATGATGGATGTGAACGTCTATCAGGAGAATATCTTCCACACCAAAATGTTACTTAAGGAATTCGACCTTAAGCACTACATGTTCCACACGAAGCCGGAAGATTTAAGTGAGGAAGAGCGAAAGGTCATTACCGACCTGCTCTGGAAAGAGATGCGCGAAATTTACTACGGCCGTAACATTCCGACCGTGTAAACGTGACCCGGAGCAGGGACGCTTCGGGAAGTTACTTCTGTTTCATAAAGTCGCGGTAGGCATTCACCACACTCAGGAAGTCTTCCACGCCGCACAGCGACAGGCTCTCTTCGTCGTAGTAGCTCATCCCCTCTTCCATTTCATCACCCGAGAACTCAAGCTGGTTGGCGCGCACCATCACCTCTTCGCCATCCATCCACAGGGTGTATTCGTGCCCGGCGCGTTGCCAGGAGCGTTCACTGCCTTTCACCGTTTCCGCCGCCTGCTCAACTTCATCCAGCAGCGCGAGGTTCTCTTTCACCTCTTCGTTAAACCAGTGTCCAACGGCTTCGTGCCCCATCGACATTCGCACTTTCACCACGCCGGTGATGTCGCGCAGAAATTCGTAATCCATAGTGTTTTCCTCTGCAAAGCCATTAAGGTAATTATCGCAGCAGCGAGGAAGAAAAAAAGCGGGAGAGGTGGGAGGAATGAAAATAAAAAGGTGAGAGCAAGACCCTGCGGCCTGATGCCCTCACTCCGTCCCTCTCCCACGGGAGAGGGTGCAAACACTAAAAACCGTCTCGTAGAGACGGTTTTGCTGTTTATACCGCCGTCTGGAAGATCACCCCGTCTGCCTTCTCGGTGTACTGAGAGAGCTGGTCGAAGTTCAGGTAGCGATAGGTATCCACCGCCGTCTTATCCACCTGAGCCACAAAGGTCTGGTACTCTTCCGGCGTTGGCAGTTTGCCAATCAGCGCCGCAACCGCCGCCAGTTCCGCAGAGGCCAGGAAGACGTTCGCACCGGTACCTAAACGGTTCGGGAAGTTACGGGTCGAAGTGGAGACCACCGTCGCGCCGTCGGCTACGCGCGCCTGGTTGCCCATACACAGGGAACAGCCAGGAATTTCGATACGCGCGCCGCTCTTACCAAACACGCTGTAGTAGCCCTCTTCGGTCAGCTGAGCCGCGTCCATACGGGTTGGCGGCGCCACCCACAGACGGGTTGGCAGCTGGCCTTTGTGGGTATCCAGCAGCTTGCCGGCTGCACGGAAGTGGCCGATGTTGGTCATGCACGAACCGATGAACACTTCGTCGATCTTCTCGCCCTGAACTTCGGACAGCGGACGCGCGTCGTCCGGATCGTTCGGTGCACACAGGATTGGCTCTTTGATATCCGCCAGATCGATGTCGATCACCGCCGCGTACTCTGCGTCAGCATCGGCTTCCAGCAGCTGCGGATCGGCCAGCCATTTTTCCATGCCCTGGATACGACGCTCCAGCGTACGACGGTCGCCGTAGCCTTCTGCAATCATCCACTTCAGCAGCACGATGTTAGAGTTCAGATACTCAATAATCGGCTCTTTGTTCAGCTTGATGGTACAGCCCGCAGCCGAACGCTCAGCGGAGGCATCGGTCAGCTCGAAAGCCTGCTCAACTTTCAGATCCGGCAGACCTTCAATTTCCAGAATGCGGCCAGAGAAGATGTTTTTCTTCCCTTTTTTCTCAACGGTCAGCAGACCCTGTTTGATGGCATACAGCGGGATCGCGTGAACCAGGTCGCGCAGGGTAATACCCGGCTGCATTTTACCTTTGAAGCGCACCAGCACCGATTCCGGCATATCCAGCGGCATCACGCCGGTCGCGGCAGCAAACGCCACCAGACCGGAGCCCGCCGGGAAGGAGATACCGATTGGGAAACGGGTATGGGAGTCACCGCCGGTACCGACGGTATCCGGCAGCAGCATGCGGTTCAGCCAGGAGTGGATAACGCCGTCGCCCGGACGCAGAGACACGCCACCGCGGTTCATGATGAAATCTGGCAGCGTGTGGTGCGTGGTCACGTCAACCGGCTTCGGATACGCCGCAGTGTGGCAGAAGGACTGCATCACCAGATCGGAAGAGAAGCCCAGGCACGCCAGGTCTTTCAGCTCATCACGGGTCATCGGACCGGTGGTGTCCTGAGAGCCGACGGAGGTCATCTTCGGCTCGCAGTACGCGCCAGGACGGATACCAGCGACGCCGCAGGCGCGACCGACCATTTTTTGTGCCAGCGAGAAGCCACGGTTGCTTTCCGCCACGTCTTTCGCCTGACGGAACACGTCGCTGTGCGGCAGACCCAGCGCTTCACGCGCTTTGGTGGTCAGGCCACGGCCGATGATCAGCGGAATGCGGCCACCAGCACGTACTTCGTCGATCAGCACGTCGGTTTTCAGCTCAAAGCTTGCCAGCAGCTCATTAGTTTCGTGATTACGCACTTCGCCTTTATACGGGTAAACGTCAATCACGTCGCCCATGTTCAGGTGAGAGACATCCACTTCGATCGGCAGCGCGCCAGCATCTTCCATGGTGTTGAAGAAGATTGGCGCAATTTTGCCGCCGAGGCACAGGCCGCCGCCGCGCTTGTTTGGCACGTGCGGAATGTCGTCGCCCATGAACCACAGCACGGAGTTGGTGGCGGACTTACGGGAAGAGCCGGTACCCACAACGTCACCCACGTAAGCCAGCGGGAAACCTTTTTGTTGCAGGGCTTCGATCTGTTTGATCGGGCCAACGCTGCCCGGCTGGTCCGGCTCAATGCCTTCACGGGCGTTTTTCAGCATCGCCAGGGCGTGCAGAGGGATATCAGGACGAGACCACGCGTCCGGTGCCGGGGAGAGGTCATCGGTGTTGGTTTCACCGGTCACTTTGAAGACGGTAACGGTAATTTTTTCAGCAAGCTGAGGGCGGTTCAGGAACCATTCGGCATCGGCCCAGGACTGCATCACCTGCTTCGCATAGACGTTGCCTGCTTTGGCTTTTTCTTCCACATCGTAGAAGTTATCGAACATCAGCAGCGTTGAAGAGAGCGCTTTAGCGGCAATCGGTGCCAGCTTGTCGTTATCCAGCGCGTCAATCAGCGGATGAATGTTATAGCCACCCTGCATGGTGCCGAGCAGTTCAATCGCTTTTTCAGGAGTAACCAGTGGGGAGGTGGCTTCGCCTTTGGCAACGGCGGCAAGGAATCCGGCTTTTACGTAGGCAGCTTCATCTACGCCAGGCGGTACACGGTTGATCAGCAGATCTAACAGGAATTCTTCTTCGCCCTCAGGCGGGTTCTTCAGCAGCTCGACGAGCGCGGCCATTTGGGTTGCATCTAACGGTTTGGGTACAATTCCCTCGGCGGCACGTTCTGCTACGTGCTTACGGTATTCTTCTAGCACGACGGTTCTCCTCGCTCTCATTGTCATATGCGGCGGGCGTTCTCTTCACGCTCCTGTGAGACAGCAGTTTGTAGGGTAAATGCCCGATACCGCGTCGGGCAGCATAGCAGGATTTCTGCACAGTGTTAATCTGTTTACAAAAAAGCAACATTAAAAAATTTGCTGAATCGTTAAGCATGATGTAGCACCCCGTCACCGGGCCCGGAAGCAGTTCCGTAAGTCTGTCGTCCCCCCGGCAACGCGCTGCTGGTCGCTCGCAAGAGCGGCCTTTTGAATTTCCGTCGCCTGCTCAGCCATCCGATATAATTGTGTAATAAATACTCACACTCTTTATCCGGATGCTTCAGAGTTTTTCCCAACAAAAGTCAAAACTGTAAAACACGGGTGAATGATACTCGCGGCAACAGCAACGCCTCACGGCACTGCACTCGTCTCGTTGGAGTCAATCTATGAAGTTGCCTTTTAAACCACATCTTCTTGTTCTGCTTTGCAGTGCGGGGCTGTTTGCCGCCTCGGGCGTCATGTTCGTTAAAAGCCGCGCAACGGAACCCGCTCCCGCACCTGCGCCGGTAGCCCCGCAGCTCCCCGACCCGGCAGCACAGCCTGCCCCGGTGGCCACCCCTGCCTATACCGCCGCGCAGATCGATCAGTGGACCGCGCCCATTGCGCTCTACCCCGACGCGCTGCTGTCGCAAATTCTGATGGCCTCAACCTATCCGGCGAGCGTGATTCAGGCCGCCCAGTGGTCAAAGGACAACCCTAAAATGCAGGGCGATGCCGCCATTCAGGCGGTCAGCGGGCAGCCATGGGATGCCAGCGTGAAATCGCTGGTCGCCTTTCCGCAGTTAATGTCGCTGATGGGGGAAAACCCGTCGTGGGTACAAAGCCTCGGCGACGCCTTTCTGGCCCAGCCAAAGGATGTGATGGATTCCGTGCAGCGTCTGCGCCTGCTGGCGAAGCAGACAGGCACATTGCAATCCACCCCGCAGCAGACCGTCACCACCGTGAAAAAATCTGCGCCAGCCTCCGCCAGTACAGCCGCGACGTCAACGTCGGCTAGTCCGACGGTGATTAAAATTGAGCCAGCCGATCCACAGGTGGTTTATGTCCCTACCTACAACCCTTCCACCGTTTACGGCACGTGGCCAAATGCCAGCTATCCGCCGGTGTATCTGCCTCCGTCTCCCGGCCAGCAGTTTACCAATAGTTTTGTCAGAGGCTTTGGCTATAGCCTCGGCGTAGCCACCACCTATGCGCTGTTCAGTAACATCGACTGGGACGATGACGACGATCATCATCACGATCGTGATGACGATCACCACGGCGGTTATTCGCATAACGGCGATAACATTAATATTAATGTTAATAACTTCAATAAGATCACCGGCGAGCACCGTACCGATAATCACCAGGTCTGGCAGCATAATCCGGCCTACCGCAACGGCGTGCCCTACGCCAATAGCCAGCTTGCCAGCCGCTATCATCAGACTTCAGTGCCGGGCGGGTTGAGCGCTACCCGACAGCAGCCGGTCAACCGCGATAGCCAGCGGCAGGCCGCGATGGCGCAGGTACAGCAGTCGACGGGCAAAACGCTCACACAGCTACAGCATGGCGACGCGCATTTCCCGCAACATTCAGCGTCCGCGCAGCAACTGAAGCAGCTCTCTCAGCGCAGCAACTACCGCGGCTACGACAGCGTGCGGCCCCACGCACAACAGATGAATAATACTCTTGCGCAAACCAGACGCCCGACGCAGGTTCAGCATCAGCCGCTGCGGGCAAACGCCCTGAGCGGCAACGACAGCCGTTCGGCCAGCTGGCAGGCCCAGCACCAGCGCGGGCTGCAAAGCCGCCAGCACGCGTCGCTGAACAATGAGCAGCGTGCCAGCTTCCGCCAGCAGCTGTCCGAACACCATGAATTCCACCGTCGTTAAGGGAGCCGCTATGAACATGAAACCGATCGGTGGAATGCTGTTGTTGATGGTATCCACCTTCGCCTTCGCCCAGCAATCTTTCTCCACACCTGAGCAGGCGGCCAATGCCCTGACGAAGGCCATCAGCGAGCAGAATGAGAGCGCGATGGCCGACCTGCTGGGGGATAACTGGCGCGACTATCTGCCACCTGAAGGGGTTGATCCGGAGGCGGTGGCTCGATTCCTGCGTGACTGGAAGATAAACCATCGTACCGAAATCAGCGACGATATTGCCCATCTGTCAGTTGGCGATAACGGCTGGCAACTCCCCATACCGGTAGTGAAGAAAAAAGAGGGCTGGCAATTTGATATGCAGAAAGCGGCTGATGAGATCCTGACCCGCGAAATCGGCCGCAACGAACTCGCGGCTATCGAAGCGCTGCACGCCTACGTCGACGCACAGCGGAGCTACTACGCCATGAACCACCGCTATGCGCAGAAGATTGTCAGCACGCCAGGGCTAAAAGACGGCCTGTACTGGCCCATCTCGCCGGGCGAAGCGCCAAGCCCGCTGGGTCCCGCCTTTAGCCCGCCGGAGCCTGGTATGGGCTATCACGGCTATCGGTTCCGCATTCTGTCGGATAAAAATGGCTTTGCGATGGTTGCCTGGCCCGTAAGCTATGGTCAGACGGGGGTAATGAGCTTTGTCGTTAACCAGGAAGACAAGGTTTATCAGGCAAATCTCGGCAACGATTCGGCGCAGAAAGCGCAGGCGCTCGCTGCATACCACCCGGATAAAACCTGGCAGCCTGTTACCCCCTGAACGCAGTGCATAAAAAAAGCGGCCTGAGGCCGCTTTTTTCATCTGAAGAAACTTATTTCTTCTTCGCTTTCGCGTTTGGCAGGTCGGTGATGCTACCTTCAAACACTTCTGCCGCCAGGCCCACGGACTCGTGCAGAGTCGGGTGAGCGTGGATGGTCAGCGCGATGTCTTCCGCGTCACAGCCCATTTCGATAGCCAGACCGATTTCACCCAGCAGCTCGCCGCCGTTGGTACCGACAATCGCACCACCGATTACACGGTGAGTTTCTTTGTCGAAGATCAGTTTGGTCATACCGTCTGCGCAGTCGGACGCGATAGCACGGCCAGAAGCAGCCCACGGGAAGGTGGCGGTTTCGTAGCTGATGCCTTTCTCTTTCGCTTCTTTCTCAGTCAGACCAACCCATGCAACTTCTGGCTCGGTGTAGGCGATAGATGGGATCACTTTCGGATCGAAGTAGTGCTTCATGCCGGCGATAACTTCAGCGGCAACGTGACCTTCGTGAACACCTTTGTGCGCCAGCATTGGCTGACCGACGATATCGCCGATAGCAAAGATGTGCGGCACGTTGGTACGCAGCTGTTTGTCAACACGGATGAAGCCACGGTCGTCCACTTCCACGCCAGCTTTGCCCGCGTCGAGGTTTTTACCGTTCGGCACACGACCGATAGCCACCAGTACGGCGTCGTAACGCTGAGGTTCGGATGGGGCTTTTTTGCCTTCCATGGAAACGTAAATACCGTCTTCTTTCGCTTCAACGGCAGTCACTTTGGTTTCCAGCATCAGGTTGAATTTCTTGCTGATGCGTTTGGTGAAGACTTTAACGATGTCTTTGTCGGCAGCCGGGATAACCTGGTCGAACATTTCAACCACGTCGATCTCTGAACCCAGCGCATGGTACACGGTACCCATTTCCAGACCGATGATACCGCCGCCCATAACCAGCAGACGCTTAGGAACGGTTTTCAGCTCCAGCGCATCGGTGGAATCCCACACGCGTGGATCTTCATGTGGAATGAATGGCAGTTCGATTGGGCGAGAGCCTGCCGCGATGATCGCGTTGTCGAAGTTAATCACGGTTTTACCGTTTTCACCTTCCACTTCCAGGGTGTTCGCACCGGTGAATTTACCCAGACCGTTTACCACTTTCACTTTACGGCCTTTGGCCATACCCGCCAGACCGCCGGTCAGCTGAGTGATAACTTTCTCTTTCCAGGTACGAATTTTGTCGATGTCGGTCTTCGGCTCGCCGAAGACGATACCGTGTTCAGCCAGCGCTTTGGCTTCTTCGATAACTTTCGCTACGTGCAGCAGCGCTTTAGAAGGGATACAGCCGACGTTCAGACAAACACCGCCGAGGGTGCTGTAACGTTCTACGATGACGGTTTCCAGACCTAAATCCGCGGCGCGAAATGCTGCGGAATAACCTGCCGGGCCTGCCCCAAGTACTACGACCTGAGTTTTGATTTCTGTGCTCATCATGACCTCTTAATGTATACCCGTCGTCCACCGGGTCGTTCTATCCGCCCGTATTTTACAAAATTGTTAACAATTTTGAAACAACAAACGGCTCACGAATTATCGCTTTCACCAATAACCTCAAAAACCCCATGAGATTATCAGAAAAAAGCCGGCCGATTGGCCGGCTTTTCGATTACATCACCAGGCGGCGAATGTCGCTCAGCATGTTGTTAATGATGGTGATGAAACGCGCACCATCAGCCCCGTCGATCACGCGGTGGTCGAAGGACAGAGAGATTGGCATCATCAGACGCGGTACGAACTCTTTGCCATTCCACACCGGCTCCATCGCGGACTTGGACACACCGAGGATAGCCACTTCCGGCGCGTTCACAATCGGCGCGAAGTGGGTGGTACCCAGGCCGCCGATGCTGGAGATGGTGAAGCAGCCGCCCTGCATTTCGCCGGCAGTCAGCTTACCATCACGCGCTTTCTTGGAGATGGTGGTCAGTTCACGGGACAGCTCTGTGACGCTCTTCTTGTTCACGTCTTTGAAGACCGGAACAACCAGACCATTTGGCGTATCAACCGCAACACCGATGTTGATGTATTTCTTCAGCGTCAGCTTCTGGCCGTCTTCGGACAGGGAGCTGTTGAAGCGTGGCATCTGTTCCAGCGCCGCCGCAACCGCTTTCATGATGAAGACCACTGGGGTGAACTTCACGTCCAGCTTACGCTTCTCAGCTTCGGCGTTCTGCTGTTTACGGAACGCTTCCAGATCGGTGATATCGGTCTTATCGAAGTGGGTAACGTGCGGGATCATCACCCAGTTACGGCTCAGGTTAGCACCGGAGATTTTCTGGATACGGCCCAGTTCCACTTCTTCGATTTCGCCGAACTTGCTGAAGTCCACTTTCGGCCATGGCAGCATACCCGGGATACCGCCGCCAGCGGCTGCCGCAGGTGCAGCTTCGGCGCGTTTCACCGCGTCTTTCACGTAAGCCTGAACGTCTTCGCGCAGGATACGACCTTTACGGCCGGTGCCCTTCACTTTCGCCAGGTTCACGCCGAATTCGCGCGCCAGGCGACGGATCAGCGGAGTCGCGTGGACATAAGCGTCGTTTTCAGCGAACTCAGATTTTTCTGCTTTAGCAGCAGGGGCAGCAGCCGGTTTAGCAGCCTGAGCCGGTGCAGCAGCCGGTGCCGGAGCAGCCGCAGCAGCAGGAGCGGCGGCAGGTGCAGCGCCTTCCACTTCGAAGACCATGATCAGAGAGCCGGTAGAGACTTTGTCGCCGGTGCTGATTTTGATCTCTTTAACGGTACCCGCGAACGGCGCAGGCACTTCCATGGAAGCTTTGTCGCCTTCAACGGTGATCAGTGACTGTTCAGCGGCAACTTTGTCGCCCACTTTCACCATCACTTCGGTCACTTCAACTTCGTCACCGCCGATGTCTGGTACGTTAACGTCTTTCACGCCGCCAGCAGCCGCTGGTGCAGCAGCCGGAGCCGGAGCAGCTTCCGCTTTCGCTGGAGCCGCAGCGCCTTCAGAGCCCGCCACTTCGAAAATCATGATCAGGGAACCCGTAGACACTTTGTCACCGGTGTTGATCTTGATCTCTTTAACGGTACCGGCGAATGGCGCTGGTACTTCCATAGAGGCTTTATCGCCTTCTACGGTGATCAGTGACTGCTCAGCCGCAACGGTATCGCCCACTTTCACCAGGATTTCAGTGACTTCAACTTCGTCACCGCCGATGTCAGGCACGTTCACTTCTTTCGCTGCCGCGGCCGCCGCTGGAGCAGCAGCAGGAGCGGCTTCTTTCTTCTCTTCCTGCGCAGGTGCAGCAGCTGCTGCACCGTCGGCGGAATCGAAAATCATGATCAGTTTGCCAGTCTCGGTTTTATCGCCAACAGAGACTTTGATCTCTTTAACGATGCCAGCCTGAGGAGACGGGACTTCCATAGAAGCTTTGTCGCCTTCTACGGTGATCAGCGACTGTTCAGCTTCAACTTTGTCGCCCACTTTGACCAGGATCTCGGTGATTTCAACTTCATCAGCCCCGATGTCCGGTACATTGATTTCGATAGCCATTATTCTTTTACCTCTTACGCCAGACGCGGGTTAACTTTATCTGCATCGATGTTGAATTTAGTAATTGCGTCTGCAACCACTTTCTTATCGATTTCGCCACGTTTAGCCAGTTCGCCCAGTGCTGCTACAACCACGTAGGAAGCATCAACTTCGAAGTGGTGACGCAGGTTTTCGCGGCTGTCAGAACGACCGAAGCCGTCAGTACCCAGTACGCGATAATCATCAGCTGGAACGTAAGTACGAACCTGCTCAGCGAACAGTTTCATATAGTCAGTAGACGCCACCGCTGGCGCGTCGTTCATCACCTGAGCGATGTACGGAACGCGTGGGGTTTCCATTGGGTGCAGCATGTTCCAGCGCTCACAATCCTGGCCATCACGCGCCAGTTCAGTGAAGGAGGTAACAGAGTACACATCGGAACCCACACCGTAGTCTTTCGCCAGGATCTGCGCTGCTTCACGAACGTGACGCAGGATAGAACCGGAGCCCAGCAGCTGAACTTTACCTTTGCTACCTTCGATGGTTTCGAGTTTGTAGATACCTTTACGGATACCTTCCTCGGCGCCTGCTGGCATTGCCGGCATGTGGTAGTTTTCGTTCAGGGTGGTGATGTAGTAGTAAATATTCTCTTGCGCTTCACCGTACATGCGCTGCAAGCCGTCATGCATGATGACTGCCACTTCGTACGCGTAAGACGGATCGTAAGAGATACAGTTAGGGATAGTCAGTGACTGAATGTGGCTGTGACCATCTTCGTGCTGTAGACCTTCACCGTTCAGGGTCGTACGACCGGAAGTACCACCGATCAGGAAGCCGCGAGCCTGCTGGTCGCCTGCCTGCCAGCACAGGTCACCGATACGCTGGAACCCGAACATGGAGTAGTAGATGTAGAACGGGATCATCGGCAGGTTGTTGGTGCTGTAAGAGGTCGCAGCGGCCAGCCAGGATGCGCCTGCACCCAGTTCGTTGATACCTTCCTGAAGGATCTGGCCTTTCTCGTCTTCTTTGTAGTATGCAACCTGCTCACGGTCCTGCGGGGTGTACTGCTGGCCGTTCGGGCTGTAGATACCGATCTGACGGAACAGACCTTCCATACCGAAAGTACGCGCTTCGTCGGCGATGATTGGAACCAGACGATCTTTGATCGACTTGTTCTTCAGCATCACGTTCAGGGCACGAACGAAAGCGATAGTGGTAGAGATCTCTTTGTTCTGCTCTTCCAGCAGCTGAGAGAAATCTTCCAGCGCTGGCAGTTCCAGCTTCTCGGTGAAGTTAGGCTGACGAGCAGGCAGGTAGCCTTTCAGCGCCTGACGACGTTCGTGCAGGTACTTGTGTTCTTCAGACCCTTCCGGGAAGGTGATGTAAGACAGTTTTTCTACCTGCTCATCGGTCACTGGAACGTTGAAACGGTCGCGGATATAACGCACGCCGTCCATGTTCATTTTCTTAACCTGGTGAGCGATGTTCTTACCTTCTGCGGTATCACCCATGCCGTAACCTTTGATGGTGTGGGCCAGGATCACAGTCGCTTTACCTTTGGTTTCACGCGCTTTTTTCAGTGCAGCGTAAACTTTCTTCGGATCGTGACCACCGCGGTTCAGCGCCCAGATCTGCTCGTCAGTCCAGTCTGCAACCAGGGCTGCGGTTTCAGGATATTTGCCGAAGAAGTGCTCACGAACGTAGGCACCGTCTTTGGATTTGAAGGTCTGGTAGTCGCCGTCAACGGTTTCGTTCATCAGCTGGATCAGTTTACCGCTGGTGTCTTTACGCAGCAGTTCATCCCAACGACCGCCCCACATCACTTTGATCACGTTCCAGCCAGCACCTGCGAAGATGCCTTCCAGTTCGTTGATGATCTTGCCGTTACCGGTTACCGGACCATCCAGACGTTGCAGGTTACAGTTGATGATGAAGCACAGGTTGTCCAGCTTCTCACGGGTCGCGATGGTGATCGCGCCTTTAGATTCTGGCTCATCCATTTCACCGTCGCCCAGGAAGGCGTAAACGGTCTGCTCAGAGGTGTCTTTCAGACCACGGTGTTCCAGGTACTTCAGGAATTTAGCCTGATAGATCGCACCGATTGGACCCAGACCCATAGATACGGTCGGGAACTGCCAGAACTCAGGCATCAGTTTAGGGTGCGGGTAAGAAGACAGACCCTTACCGTGAACTTCCTGACGGAAGTTGTTCATCTGCTCTTCAGTCAGACGACCTTCCAGGAAGGCACGTGCATAGATGCCCGGAGAGATGTGGCCCTGGAAGTACACCAGATCGCCGCCGTCTTTCTCGTTAGCTGCACGGAAGAAGTGGTTGAAGCACACTTCGTAAATGGTCGCAGAAGACTGGAAGGACGCCATGTGGCCACCCAGTTCCAGGTCTTTCTTGGATGCGCGCAGAACGGTCATGATGGCGTTCCAGCGGATAGCAGAACGGATACGGCGTTCCAGATCCAGATTGCCCGGGTATTCCGGTTCGTCTTCGACGGCAATCGTGTTTACGTAGTTGCTAGCCCCTGCACCTGAAGCCACTTTCACGCCGCCTTTGCGTGCTTCAGAAAGCAGCTGATCAATCAGATACTGAGCGCGCTCAACACCTTCTTCACGGATGACCGATTCGATCGCCTGTAGCCAGTCGCGAGTTTCGATCGGATCCACGTCATTTTGGAGACGTTCTGACATGGGGGTATTCCTTATCTATCTAATACGTTGATTTGTCTGGAACCTGTCCCATTGTATTTTCGCCAGAAAACACAATAAGACAGGTTCTGCGTTTAGTTGCCGCGCTCTAAAAGTACCTGGCGCTTAATCCTTTCGTTGCTGTATGCGGCGTAATGAACGTTCGCGACGCGATTGTTCACGGCTGCGGTCCAGCAAGATTTCCTCAATGAAAGCCAGATGGCGGTGCGACGCTTCGCGCGCCTGCTCCGGTTCCCCGGCCATTATCGCCTCGAATACTCGGGTGCGATGGTTGCTTACCAGCGGGAGCATCTCCCGACGGGCATACAACAATTCAAAATTCTGACGAACGTTCTGGGCCAGCATCGGCTCCATGCAGCGTAGCAGATGGAGGAGCACCACGTTGTGCGCCGCTTCGGTGACGGCAATTTGATACTGGACGACGGCGCTGGACTCGGCGTCTAAATCGCCGGACTGCTGTGCCCGTTCAATGGCCTGATGCAGCTCGCGAATACGTATGCGGTCTTCATCAGTGCTGCGAAGGGCGGCGTAATAGGCCGCGATACCTTCCAGCGCGTGACGGGTCTCAAGCAGATCAAACTGGGATTCTGGGTGGTCAGAGAGAAGTTCTACCAGCGGGTCGCTGAAGCTCTGCCACAGGCTGTTTTGCACAAAGGTTCCGCCACCCTGGCGACGGAGCAACAGGCCCTTTGCTTCGAGACGTTGAATCGCCTCACGCAGAGAGGGACGTGAAACGTCGAACTGTTTTGCCAGCTCGCGTTCTGGCGGGAGCTTCTCACCCGGGCGCAGTGTCCCTTCGAGAATTAAAAACTCCAGCTGCTGCTCAATCACATCGGAAAGTTTTGGTTGGCGAATTTTGCTGTAGGCCATATTCCCTGTCTTACGCCTTTTTGCCCGGAGTCAATTGGTCTTACCAATTTCATGTTCGTATCGCTAAAGTAACAAAGTATTCACCTTCTGTCCATATTGGTTTTGATTGAAATCAGTAAACCCGGCACATTTTAACAACCTTACAGAACTAACGTTTCAGGAATGTAACTTTGCACAAATGAAATGGTTACTACCAAAGAGGCAGTTTTAACCATAATGAAACGAGGGTTTTTGCAATCTGAAGCGATTCAACAAGGCAAAAAATGAAAATTCGCCCTCTTCTGACGCATTTCTATTCTATAGGTTGGGGTATGAGGGGTTAACGTACCGATTTACAATTGGTTTCTTTTTATTCAAGTCGTCATCGCCCCTTCATAAAGCAGGTGCATTCGCTGGCGCTTACCACTATTCTGGCGCTAACGGAAGCCATCTCCGCTTTTTTCGGTATCGTTAACCGTAAAGAAATAAATACAGAATATGGACTTTCATAATTACACACGCACAGCGTGAACATAACAACCACACACGAGGTTTCAAATGGAAGCTCAACAGCATGGCGATCAGCTAAAGCGCGGCCTTAAAAACCGCCATATACAGCTCATCGCCCTGGGCGGTGCTATTGGTACTGGCCTGTTTCTGGGCAGTGCATCGGTTATCCAGTCGGCCGGTCCGGGCATTATTTTGGGGTACGCGATAGCGGGTTTCATTGCATTTCTGATTATGCGTCAGTTAGGGGAAATGGTTGTTGAGGAGCCGGTCGCAGGCTCATTCAGCCACTTCGCCTATAAATACTGGGGCAGCTTCGCAGGTTTCGCCTCGGGCTGGAACTACTGGGTTCTGTACGTTCTGGTTGCCATGGCCGAGCTGACCGCCGTCGGGAAATACATTCAGTTCTGGTACCCGGAGATCCCCACCTGGGCGTCTGCGGCGGCCTTCTTCGTCCTGATTAACGCCATTAACCTCACCAACGTAAAAGTGTTCGGTGAGATGGAGTTCTGGTTTGCCATCATCAAAGTGATTGCCGTTGTAGCGATGATCATCTTCGGCGGCTGGCTGCTGTTCAGCGGCAACGGCGGCCCGCAGGCCACCGTGCGCAACCTTTGGGAGCAAGGCGGGTTCTTGCCTCACGGCATGACCGGCCTGGTGATGATGATGGCGATCATTATGTTCTCCTTCGGCGGTCTGGAGCTGGTGGGCATCACCGCCGCGGAAGCCGACAACCCGGAACAGAGCATCCCGAAAGCCACAAATCAGGTTATCTACCGCATCCTGATCTTCTATGTGGGCTCACTGGCGGTGCTGCTCTCGCTGCTGCCATGGACGCGCGTTACGGCGGATACCAGCCCCTTTGTGCTCATCTTCCACGAGCTGGGCGATACCTTCGTGGCGAACGCGCTCAACGTCGTGGTGCTGACCGCTGCGCTCTCCGTTTATAACAGCTGCGTTTACTGCAACAGCCGTATGCTGTTCGGCCTGGCGCAACAGGGCAACGCACCGAAAGCGCTGCTCACCGTTGATAAGCGTGGCGTACCGGTTAATACCATCATCGTGTCGGCGGTCGTGACGGCGCTGTGCGTGCTGATTAACTACCTGGCCCCGGAATCAGCCTTCGGTCTGCTGATGGCGCTGGTGGTTTCCGCCCTGGTGATTAACTGGGCAATGATTAGCCTCGCGCACATCAAGTTCCGCCGCGCCAAGCAGCAGCAGGGCGTAACCACGCGCTTCCCTGCCCTGCTCTATCCGCTGGGGAACTGGGTTTGCCTGCTGTTCATGGCAGCTGTACTGGTCATCATGCTCATCACCCCAGGCATGGCGATTTCCGTCTACCTGATCCCGGTCTGGATTGCGATCCTCGGCGTGGGTTATATGGTGAAACAGAAAAATGCCAAAACGGTGAAAGCGCACTAAATGTTTTCTCGCTGTACTCGCGGTTGCGGGTACAGCGTCTTGTTACCTTCCTCACAAATTCGCGCCAACAGCAAAATCCTCCATATCACCGCCTTTATATTGCAACGCATATATTCGTTTGCCAGCGAATAATTCTCTCCATACCGAAACCCGGAGAGCTGTCGATGAATAACAACAAACTGTCAGTAAAAGAAAAGATCGGCTATGGCATGGGTGACGCCGGATGCAACATTATCTTTGGCGCCATCATGTTATTTGTTAACTATTTTTATACGGATATTTTTGGTCTGGCTCCTGCACTGGTTGGCGTTTTACTCCTGTCCGTGCGCGTCATTGATGCCGTAACGGACCCGATCATGGGCGCGATTGCTGACCGTACCCGCAGCAAATATGGCCGGTTTCGTCCATGGCTGCTGTGGATTGCCTTCCCCTATGCGCTGTTCAGCATTCTGATGTTCACCACGCCAGAGTGGAGCTATAACAGCAAAGTTATCTATGCCTTTGTCACCTACTTCCTGCTGTCGCTGACCTATACCGCCATCAATATTCCGTACTGCTCACTCGGCGGCGTGATCACCAACGACCCGAAAGAGCGCGTTGCCTGCCAGTCCTACCGTTTTGTTATGGTTGGTATCGCCACGCTGCTGCTGTCGCTAACGCTCCTGCCAATGGCCGACTGGTTCGGTGGGGATAACAAAGCCAAAGGCTACCAGATGGCGATGACCGTGCTGGCGCTGATTGGTACCTGCATGTTCCTGTTCTGCTTCGCCACGGTGCGCGAGCGCGTGCGTCCGGCGGTGCAAACCCATGACGAACTGAAAAACGACCTGAAAGACGTGTGGAAGAACGACCAGTGGGTGCGGATCCTGCTGTTAACCCTGTGCAACGTCTGCCCAGGCTTTATCCGCATGGCGGCCACCATGTATTACGTTACCTGGGTCATGGGGCAAAGCACCCATTTCGCCACGCTGTTTATCAGCCTGGGCGTGATCGGCATGATGTTCGGCAGTATGCTGGCGAAAGTGCTGACCGACCGCTGGTGTAAGCTGAAGGTCTTCTTCTGGACCAACATCGTGCTGGCGATTTTCTCCTGCGCCTTCTACTTCTTCGACCCGAAAGCGACGACCACCATTGTCGTGCTTTACGTCCTGCTGAACATCCTGCACCAGATCCCATCCCCGCTGCACTGGTCCCTGATGGCCGACGTGGACGACTACGGTGAATGGAAAACCGGGAAACGTATCACCGGGATCAGCTTCTCCGGCAACATCTTCTTCCTGAAACTGGGTCTGGCGATTGCCGGGGCAATGGTCGGTTTCCTGCTCTCCTGGTACGGCTACGATGCGGGCGCAAAAGCGCAGAGCGCGGATGCCATCAACGGGATCGTGCTGCTCTTTACCGTCATTCCTGGCATTGGATACTTAATTACCGCGGGCGTAGTACGTCTGCTGAAAGTGGACCGTGAGACCATGAAGCAGATCCAGTCCGATCTGGAAAAGCGTCGCACCAACTATCGCGAGCTGAACGATTATCAGGAACTCAAAGCCGCTGAGACTAAATAAGGAAAGCCGAATGCAAACCTGGCCAAACCCGTTTATTGAACAACGCGCCGACCCGTATATCCTGCGTCACGATGGGCAATATTACTTTATCGCCTCCGTACCGGAGTACGATCGGCTGGCGATCCGCCGCGCGGACTCGCTGGAAGGTTTACGCGATGCCGAAGAGGTGGTTGTCTGGCGCAAGCCCGACACCGGCCCGATGAGCCAGCTGATCTGGGCACCGGAACTGCATCATATCGACGGCAGTTGGTACATCTATTTTGCCGCCACGCATACCCAGGCGCTCGATCAGCTCGGGATGTTCCAGCATCGCATGTTTGCCATTGAATGCGCAGATCGCGATCCGCTCACCGGTACGTGGGTGGAAAAAGGGCAAATCAAAACCCCGTTTGACACCTTCGCGCTGGATGCCACCACCTTTGTTCATCAGGGTAAACGCTGGTATTTGTGGGCGCAAAAAGCCCCGGATATTTCCGGTAACTCGAATCTTTACCTGTGTGAAATGGAAAATCCGTGGACGCTGAAAGGCGAGCCGGTGATGCTCAGTAAACCGGAATATGACTGGGAGTGCCGCGGGTTCTGGGTCAATGAAGGCCCGGCGGTGCTGTTCCATGGCGATAAGCTGTTTATCAGCTATTCCGCCAGCGCCACCGACGAGAACTACTGCATGGGATTACTGTGGGCAGACCTGAATGCCGATCCGCAAAACCCGGCTAACTGGCATAAATCCCCGCGCCCGGTGTTCGTCACCAGCTACGAAAACCGTCAGTATGGGCCAGGCCATAACAGCTTTACGCAGACGCCGGAAGGCGAAGATGTGCTGGTCTACCACGCGCGAAACTACACTGAAATTGAAGGCGATCCGCTTTACGATCCCAATCGCCATACTCGCCTGAAACTCATCCGCTGGAACGAAAACGGGATGCCTGAATTCGGCATCCCGCCCGCAGATACACCGTAACGGCTTCGGCGCGCTGGCTTAAACCAGCGTGCCGTAAATCGTCAGCAGCGCCACAATCACCACCACCACAAACGACGTTTTCTTCGCCATCGAGACGGCAGCCTTTGGCGTTGCGACTTTGTCCGTGTGCGGCTCACGCGCCAGCGAGAACTGTGCCAGTCGGGTTAAAACCTGATACTGCGAGGTATGGCGGTCTGCAAGGGAGACAAACCACGCGGGCAGCGCCTTTTCACCGTGACCGATGAGGGCATAGACCACGCCTACCAGACGCACCGGAAGCCAGTCGAGCACGTGCAGGATGGCATCAATGCCGGACTGTAGACGTTCATGCGGCGTAAGATAGCGGGCAAGCCAGGTCTGCCAGGCGCGCAGGAACGCGTAACCCATCAGCAATACCGGCCCCCAGGGTCCGCCCACCACGAACCAGAACAGCGGCGCCAGGTAGTAACGGAAGTTAATCCACAGCAGCGCGTTTTGCAGCTCCCGCAGAAACTCGCGTTCATCGCAGTCCGGCGGTACGCCGTGGATCATCGTCAGCTCGCTCGCCATCGCGCCGCGCGCGTGGGCATCATCCCGGGAAGCGGCTTTCAGATACGCGTGATAGTGCAAACGCACCTTGCCCGCGCCAATACACAGCACGCCGAGCAGGATCCACATCACCAGCAGCGGCACGTTGAAAAAGAGGCCGTAAAGCGAGCGCAGCAACAGGAACGTAATCACCATCACGCCTGCCGCCATCAGCAGCGTGCGCAGCATGGAAAAATGCCTGATGCGGCGGAATAACACCTCCAGCCGATGATCCAGATGCCAGTGCTCGCCGAGCTTAAACAGGCGTTCAGCGATCATAACCAGCAGCATGGTAAACAACGTCATGTTATCTCCTTATCTGACGACGTGGTAAGCATGGCGTGAAACCGGGACCAGTCAAACGCCGGGCCGGGGGCGGTTTTTCTTTCGGGGGCGATGTCGCTGTGCCCTGTAATATTGTCAGCAATGGCGGGATAGCGCCCGATTAACGTTTGCGTTACAGCAACCAGTTTCTCATATTGCGCATCGGTGTAAGGCGTGGTGTCCGTTCCTTCCAGTTCAATTCCAATGGAGAAATCATTGCACCGCTCGCGCCCCTGATACTTCGACACGCCGGCATGCCAGGCACGCTTATCAAAAGGAACATACTGAACCACTTCGCCATCACGACGGATCAGACAGTGCGCCGATACGCGCAGATGCGCAATCTCAGCAAAGAAGGGGTGGGCATCGGGATCTATCGTTCCAGTGAATAACGCATCGATCCACGGACCGCCAAACTCACCCGGCGGGAGACTAATATTGTGAACCACCAGCAGTGTGGGCTTTTCATCCTCCGGGCGGCAGTCGTGGTGCGGCGACGGTACATGCCGCGCGTCCACCAGCCATCCGTTTTCTAACAACATGCTGGAACTCCTTATCTATGGTGCTGTTACTCGGTTCAGAGTAGCATGTTTCAATATTATGATTCGTTACCAATTTGGAGTTTTATCATGCCGCCTCGCCGCTATAACCCCGACCACCGACGTGACGCGCTTCTGGAACGTATTAATAGTGATATCCCGGCAAGCGTTGCCCATGCCCTGAGAGAAGACCTCGGCGGTGACGTCAGCGCCGATAACGATATTACCGCCCAATTGTTGCCAAAAGAGACACGCTCGCATGCGGTGGTTATCACCCGTGAAGCAGGGGTTTTCTGCGGCAAACGCTGGGTTGAGGAGGTCTTTACCCAGCTGGCGGGCGACGAGGTGCAGGTAACATGGCACGTGGAGGACGGCGATGCGGTCACGGCGAATCAGCCACTGTTCGAACTGGACGGCCCGTCCCGCGTCTTGCTGACTGGTGAACGCACCGCGCTCAATTTTGTGCAAACGCTCTCTGGCGTTGCCAGTGAAGTACGCCGCTACGTTGACCTGCTGGCAGGCACCCGCACGCAGCTGCTGGATACCCGTAAAACCCTGCCGGGCCTGCGCACCGCGCTGAAATACGCGGTACTCTGCGGTGGCGGCGCCAACCATCGTCTGGGGCTATCCGATGCCTTCCTGATCAAAGAAAACCACATTATTGCCTCTGGCTCGGTGCGTCAGGCCGTGGAAAAAGCCTTCTGGCTGCATCCGGATGTGCCCGTCGAAGTGGAAGTGGAAACGCTGGAGGAGCTGGACGAGGCCATTAAAGCGGGGGCTGACATCATCATGCTCGATAACTTCGACACGGAGCAGATGCGTGAAGCGGTCAAACGCACAAACGGCCAGGCGCAGCTTGAGGTGTCCGGCAACGTGACGTTCGACACCATCCGCGAATTTGCTGAAACCGGCGTCGATTACATCTCCGTAGGCGCCCTGACCAAGCACGTCCGCGCCCTCGACCTCTCGATGCGCTTCAAATAAATTATCCCCCCTCTCCGCCCGGAGAGGGGAAATACGAAACCGCTCGCAATTACGCTGTCCTTCTCTGCAACACTGAATCATTTCCCTGAAAGCCCCTTCACGTTCACGCTTTTGCCCCTCGTTTCTGCGCGCAGTCACTGCCACAGTAGCGCCACTTAACATAAGGAGCAGACATGAACAGACAACAAGGATTTACCCTGATTGAGCTAATGGTGGTCATTGGCATTATTGCCATCCTGAGCGCGATTGGCGTCCCGGCCTATCAGAACTACCTGCGAAAAGCGGCGCTCACCGATATGCTGCAAACGTTCATCCCCTACCGCACCGCCATTGAGCTTTGCGCCCTGGATCGTGGTGGTGTGGATCGCTGCGACGCAGGCACCAATGGCATCCCCTCCCCGACAACCACACGTTACGTTTCAGCGATGAGCGTGGCGAAGGGGATCGTATCGTTAACAGGGCAGGAAAGCCTTAACGGACTTGAAGTGCTCGTGACACCGATCTGGAGCGACGGTAACGGTATGACGGGCTGGACGCGTGACTGCAAAATTGCGTCCGACACGGCGCTCAGACAAGCCTGTGAAGATGTTTTCCGCTTCGACAACAACTGACAGGAGTGGACAATGAATACCGAGCAGCTTATGACGCTCTGTCAGCGCCATCACGCACTGCTACTCGCAAGCGACACCGAGATGATCAGCATTGCGGTGGTGGGTAATCCTGCCTCTGAGCTGATGGAAGCGTTACGCTTCGCCACGCAGAAACGTATTGATATTGAGTGCTGGACGGCTGAACGGATGGAAAAAAGGCTTCAGTCCCTCTCATCATCACACCTGCCGGGCATCGCGCCAAACTCAGCCGCTGACGTGCTCAGTACAACCTTGCAGCAGGCAGTAAACCAGCGGGCTTCTGACATCCATATTGAACCGACGGAGCACGGCTACCAGATCCGTTTGCGAATCGACGGTGTTCTCTACCCGCAACCGTCGATCTCTGCCGCCCTCGGGACGACGCTTGCCGCACGCCTGAAGGTGCTGGGTCAACTGGATATTGCGGAGCGCCGCCTGCCGCAGGACGGTCAGTTTACGGTGGAGCTGGCAAGCGTCCCCGTCTCTTTTCGTATCGCAACCCTTCCCTGTAGCGGTGGAGAAAAAATCGTGCTTCGTCTGCTTCACCAGGTACAGCAGGCTCTGGAGCTTGAACAGCTGGGGATGAGCGCAGACCAGCAGGCCCGTTTTGCCGAGGCGCTTAACAGCCCTCAGGGGTTGATTCTGGTCACCGGCCCGACCGGTAGCGGGAAAACAGTGACGCTGTACAGCGCGTTACAGGCGCGAAATACACCTGACGTTAATATTTGCAGCGTGGAAGATCCCGTTGAAATCCCGCTTGCAGGCTTAAACCAGACGCAGATTAATCCGCGTGCGGGGCTGACCTTCCAGAGCGTGCTGCGCGCCCTGCTCAGGCAGGATCCTGACATCATTATGGTAGGTGAAATTCGTGACGGCGAAACGGCAGAAATTGCCATTAAGGCGGCACAAACCGGGCATCTGGTGCTGTCCACCCTCCATACTAATTCGACGACTGAAACGCTGGTACGGCTGCAACAGATGGGTGTCGCGCGCTGGATGATCTCTTCGGCGCTCTCGATGGTGATTGCCCAGCGGCTGGTGCGCCGTTTATGCCCGTACTGCCGACAGGAAGCCAGCCGCCACACCGAATTACCCCGCACGCTGTGGCCCCGGCCGCTTCCTCGCTGGCAACCCACCGGCTGCGATCGCTGCTACCACGGTTTTTATGGTCGCGTAGCCATTTTTGAAGTGCTCGTCATCGACGACACGCTGCGGCAGGCCATCGCCAGCGGAGCAAGCACGGAGGTGATTGGGTCCAGCGCTCGTCAGGCGGGAATGACCTCTTTGTTTGAGCATGGCTGCATGGCCGTAGAGCAAGGGCTGACTACGCTCGAAGAGTTGTTGCGCGTCCTGGGAATGCCAGATGGCTGCTAATTCGCTCTGGCGCTGGCGTGCCCTGACCACCGAGGGGGAGGTGCAAACCGGCACCCTCTGGGCCATCGACCGTAACGCAGCTTACACGGCTCTGGTGCTTAAACAGCTGCACCCGCTGGCGCTAAAACGCTGCCAGCAGCGCCACCGATGGCAGGTGCAGCACTGCTACGATATTTTTCGCCAGCTCGCCACGCTGCTACAGGCCGGACTCACGCTGTCCCAAAGCCTGCACATGCTGGCGGAACAGCATCCTTTGCAGCACTGGCAGGCGCTGCTGCACAGTCTTGCTGATGACCTGAGCGAAGGTTTCGCTCTGTCAGAGGCCATGAAGAAATGGCCAGAGGTGTTTAGCCCCCTTTATGTCTCGATGGTGAAGACGGGTGAACTGACGGGTAAGCTCGAAGCCTGCTGCCGTCAGCTTGCGCAGCAACAAAAATCCCAGCAGCAGCTCAGTGCAAAGGTGAAGAAAGCGCTGCGCTATCCGCTGATCATCCTGACGCTGGCCGTTTTCGTGGTGCTGGCGATGGTCACGCTGGTTTTGCCTGAGTTTGCTGCAATCTACAAAACGTTCAACACCCCGCTCCCTTTGCTCACGCAGGCAGTCATGGGGCTGGCGGCCTTGGTTCAGGCGCATATCCTCACCCTTTTGGCCCTGCTCGTGGCAATGGTTGTCATCGCCTGTAAGCTGCGGCGGCATCCGCGCTGGCAGTACGTCCTGTTACATGTACCGGTGATGGGCACGCTGATGCGCGGGCAAAAACTGGGGCAAATTTTTACCGTGCTGTCATTAACCCAGCAGGCCGGAATTGCCTTTTTACAAGGACTGGAGAGTGTGGAGGAGACCGTTGAGTGTGGCTACTGGCAGGAGAAACTCCGTGAGATACGCAGCGATATCGAACAGGGGATGCCCGTGTGGTGCTCCTTCCAGAAGGCCTCTGTTTTTACGCCAATGTGTATTCAGCTCATTCGCACCGGAGAAGTGTCGGGTTCACTGGATGTCATGCTGATGAATCTGGCCCGCCATCATACGGAACAGACATTTCAGCAGGCAGACAATCTGGCGGCGCTTCTTGAGCCTTTGCTACTGGTCGTGACAGGTCTGATTATTGGCACGCTGGTGGTGGCAATGTATCTGCCGATTTTCCATCTGGGGGATGCAATGAGCGCGGGGTAACGCTGGCGCACGGACGCGCGCCAGCCGTAGCCGTCAGAGGCTATTGAAAACGCGGTTTTCCTGCTCCTGAACGCGGATAAACGTCGTGCGTTTAGTCAGCTCTTTCAGGCGGGAAGCCCCAACGTAGGTGCAGGCAGAACGCAGTCCGCCGAGGATATCGCGCGCCGTGTTTTCGACCGGACCACGCAGTGGTAGCTTAACGGTTTTGCCTTCCGCCGCACGGTATTTCGCGACACCACCCACGTGACGGGTCATCGCGGATTCAGAGCTCATTCCGTAGAATAGCATGAATTTCTCGCCGTTCTCTTCCACCACGGTACCGCCGCTCTCTTCGTGGCCTGCCAGCATGCCGCCGAGCATCACGAAATCCGCGCCGCCGCCGAAGGCTTTCGCGACATCGCCTGGCATGGTGCAGCCACCGTCGCTGATGATCTGGCCGCCCAGACCGTGCGCAGCGTCAGCGCATTCAATTACCGCAGACAGCTGCGGATAACCCACACCGGTTTTCACGCGCGTGGTGCAAACGGAGCCCGGGCCAATGCCTACTTTCACAATGTCGGCTCCGGAGAGGATCAGCTCTTCACACATTTCACCGGTCACCACATTGCCCGCGATGATGGTTTTGGTTGGCCAGGCTTCACGCGCCTTGCTGACGAACTGGACGAAATGTTCGGAATAACCATTTGCCACGTCAATGCAGACAAAATTCAGCGCCGGATTGGCGTTCAGGATCTGTTTGGTTTTCTCGAAATCTGCATCAGACGTACCGGTCGAGACCATCACATGCTTCACCACTTCAGCCGAGGCGGAGGCGACAAACGCATCCCACTCTTCAGCGCTGTAGTGTTTGTGTACCGCAGTAAGGATGTCGAATTGCGCCAGTGCGGTCGCCATCTCGAAGGTCCCGACGGTGTCCATGTTGGCCGCGATAATCGGCACGCCAGACCACGTCTGACCGGAATGCTTAAAGGTGAATTGACGTTCGAGTTCAACGTCTGAGCGACTTTTCAGTGTAGAGCGTTTAGGGCGGATAAGAACGTCTTTGAAACCTAACTTCAGATCTTCTTCGATACGCATGTGCGGATTCCTGGGGTTAGAGGCAAATATATTAAAAGCACAACTCCAGTGACGCTATCATACGCACTAATACCTGCTCCGCAAGACTGCGAAATTCTCTTTTTTTACGCTACAATCCTATAAATTTACCTGGTAAAAAGCGGGTAAAGAGAGCTAAACATTGGCTGTTGTAAGTTTGAATTTTAAGCAACTGATTTTAAAACTGAATAATTCCCAGGATCTGATTTAATGGGGTATATCGTCGCATTAACCGGCGGCATCGGTAGTGGTAAAAGCACCGTTGCGCACGCGTTTGCTCGTCTCGGCATCACGATTATCGACGCCGATATCATTGCCCGTCATGTGGTAGAACCCAATACACCCGCCTTAAACGTCATCGAAGCGCATTTTGGTCGCCGTGTGATACAGGCTGACGGCACCCTGAATCGTCGGCAGCTGCGTGAGTGCATATTTTCCGATCCAGCGGAAAAAGCCTGGCTTAATGCCCTGCTCCACCCCATTATCCACCAGGAAACTCAGCGTCAAATTGCCGCAGCCCGTTCGCCCTATGTGTTGTGGGTCGTCCCGTTACTGGTGGAAAATCAGCTTCAGAATAAAGCAGACAGAACGCTGGTGATTGACGTTTCCCGCGAAACGCAAATCCAGAGAACCATGGCGCGTGACCATGTTTCACGCGAACATGCTGAACAAATTCTTGCCGCACAGGCCACGCGCGAAGCGCGCCTCGCCGTTGCGGATGATGTTATTGATAATAACGGCGCACCAGATGCCATTGCATCGGATGTTGCTCGTCTGCACGCGCAGTATCTGACCTTCGCCGCGCAGGCCGTTGCACAGGAAAAACCATAATGTCGACTCATATCCTTTTTGAGCACCCGCTTAACGAAAAAATGCGTACCTGGCTACGCATAGAATTTCTTATTCAACAGCTTTCACAACATCTGCCTGTCGACGATCACGCCACCGCGCTGCATTTTTTCCGCAACGTGGGCGATCTGCTGGATGTGATTGAACGCGGTGACGTCCGCACTGAGCTGTTGAAAGAGCTGGAGCGCCAGCAGCGTAAATTACAGGCCTGGGCCGAAGTACCGGGCGTGGATCAAAGTCGAATTGACGCTTTACGCCAGCAGCTGAAAAACAGCAGCACGACGCTGATGGCCGCGCCGCGCGTTGGCCAGTTTTTACGAGAGGATCGTCTGATTGCGCTGGTGCGCCAGCGCCTGAGCATACCGGGCGGTTGCTGTAGCTTTGACCTGCCAACGCTGCATATGTGGTTGCACATGCCGCAGGAACAGCGCGATCGCCAGGTGAACAGCTGGCTGGGCAGCCTGGAGCCGATGAATCAGACGTTATCCTTGATCCTCGATCTTGTGCGTAACTCTGCCCCGTTCCGCAAACAAACCAGTCTCAACGGTTTCTATCAGGATAACGGCGACGACGCCGATCTTCTGCGCCTGAATCTGTCTCTTAGCGAGCAGCTTTACCCGCAAATTTCCGGACATAAAAGCCGTTTCGCGATCCGCTTTATGCCGCTGGACAGTGAACATGGCACCGTGCCGGAACGCCTCGATTTTGAACTGGCCTGTTGTTAAGGAGTGCCGATGTCTGACGTAACCACCGTAAACTGCCCAACCTGTGGGAAAACTGTCGTCTGGGGAGAAGTGAGTCCATTTCGCCCATTCTGCTGCAAGCGCTGTCAGCTTATAGACCTGGGCGAATGGGCGGCGGAAGAGAAACGCATTCCGAGCGAAGGCGATCTCTCGGATAGCGATGACTGGAGCGAAAACCAGCAGTAACGTTCAAAGCCTGCTGGCGCTTCGCTTAGCAGGCCTACGGTTGTGCAACCAGCCGGAGGATCACAGGCTCATTGGCGGGCGGGAATTTTTCCGCATCGCTGGCCTGAAGCTCAATCCAGTTACCCGGCTGCCCCTCTTTACCCCACGGTTCACCTTCCCAGCTTTCCACCAGCCAGAACCACAGCGTGATGTGACGATCCGGAAACTGGTACTCCAGCTTATCGAACAGCGTTGCGCCAAGCGGGGTGATCCCCACCTCTTCCTGAAGCTCACGCACCAGCGCCTGCTCCGGCGTTTCACCTGATTCGATTTTCCCGCCGGGGAATTCCCATTTGTTGGCCATGTGCGCATCGGCGGCACGTTGGGTAATGAAGATCTGGTTTTGCGGGTTGCGAATGATCCCGACAGCAATTTGCAGTGTTTTCATCATGTCACTTCCATAAAAAAGGCGCAGATATCTGCGCCTTTTCAGTTTGTTATGTTCTTAGCTCAGACGGCCGTGGCACGCCTTGTATTTTTTGCCGGAACCGCATGGGCACGGATCGTTACGACCAACTTTACGATCGCCCGTCTGCGCTGCGATTGCTGCTGCGGCTTCGCTCTCATCGGTCTGATGGCTCAACTGCTGCATCTGTGCCAGACGCTCAGCTTCTTCACGACGCTGCTGCTCCATCGCTTCCACTTCTTCCGGCATACGCACCTGAACTTTGCTCAGGGTGCTGATAACTTCATACTTCAGCGACTCCAGCATGGCGGCAAACATGGAGAAGGATTCACGCTTGTACTCCTGCTTCGGATCTTTCTGCGCATAACCTCGCAGGTGGATACCCTGACGCAGGTAGTCCATTGCCGCCAGGTGCTCTTTCCACAGGGAGTCCAGGGTCTGCAACATTACGCCTTTCTCGAAGTGACGCATCATCTCTGCGCCAACCACTTCTTCCTTACGCTTGTAGACGTCCAGCGCGGTTTCGTAGATACGCTCGCGCAGGGTCTCTTCGTGCAGCTCAGGCTCTTTGTCCAGCCACTCTTTGATTGGCAGTTCGAGATCGAAGTCGTTTTTCAGACGTTCCTGCAAGCCTTCGATATCCCACATTTCTTCCAGAGACTGCGGTGGAATATGGGCGTCGATAGTGGCTTTAAACACATCTTCGCGAATGCTGTTGATGGTTTCGCTCACGTCGGACACGTCCAGCAGTTCGTTACGCTGGGTGTAGATCGCACGACGCTGGTCGTTGGCAACGTCATCATATTCCAGCAGCTGCTTACGAATATCGAAGTTGCGGCTTTCCACTTTACGCTGGGCGTTGGCAATCGCTTTGGTAACCCACGGGTGCTCGATCGCTTCGCCAGGTTTCATGCCCAGTTTACGCATCATGCCGGACACACGGTCAGAGGCGAAAATACGCATCAGCGCATCTTCCATAGACAGATAGAAGCGGGAAGAACCGGCATCACCCTGACGACCCGCACGACCGCGCAGCTGGTTATCGATACGACGAGATTCGTGACGCTCGGTACCAATGATGTGCAGACCACCGGATGCCAGCACCGCGTCGTGACGCACTTGCCAGTCGGCTTTGATCTGCGCGATTTGCTCTGGGGTTGGGTTTTCCAGCTCCGCCACTTCGGCCTGCCAGCTACCGCCGAGCATAATATCGGTACCACGACCCGCCATGTTGGTGGCGATGGTTACGGCTGCCGGGTAACCCGCCTGCGCAACGATATCTGCTTCTTTAGCGTGGAACTTGGCGTTCAGAACGTTGTGTTTGATGCCTGCTTTAGTCAGCTCGTTAGACACCACTTCGGACTTCTCGATGGAGATGGTCCCCACCAGTACCGGCTGGCCCTTCGCGGTACGTTCGCGAATATCTTCGATGATCGCCTGAATTTTTTCCGCTTCAGTCATGTATACCAGGTCCGGCATATCCTTACGGATCATCGGACGGTTGGTAGGTACTACCACGGTATCCAGCTTATAGATGGAGCTAAACTCAAACGCTTCGGTATCTGCGGTACCGGTCATCCCCGCCAGCTTCTCGTACAGACGGAAGTAGTTCTGGAAGGTGATGGATGCCAGCGTCTGGTTTTCGTTCTGAATATCCACGCCTTCTTTGGCTTCCACGGCCTGGTGCAGGCCATCGGACCAGCGACGTCCCTGCATGGTACGGCCGGTGTGTTCATCGACGATGATGACTTCCCCGTCTTTAACGATGTAGTCAACGTCGCGGGTGAACAGCGCGTGCGCGCGCAGTGCAGCCGTTACGTGGTGCATCAGCATGATGTTGCTCGGGGAGTACAGAGACTCGCCCTCTTCCATAATGCCTTCAGCAACCAGCAGCTCTTCGATTTTCACCAGGCCGCGTTCGGTCAGGTTGACCTGACGCGCTTTTTCATCCACGGAGAAGTGACCTTCACCCTGGAAGGTATCGGAGTCTTCTTTCTCCTGACGCAGCAGGTGAGGAATGATTTTGTCGACTTTACGGTACATCTCGGAGCTGTCTTCGGCAGGGCCGGAGATGATCAGCGGGGTACGCGCTTCATCGATCAGAATGGAGTCAACCTCATCCACCAGCGCATAGTGCAGTTTACGCTGGACGCGCTCTTCCGGGCTGAACGCCATGTTGTCACGCAGGTAGTCGAAGCCGTATTCGTTGTTGGTGCCGTAAGTGATGTCCGCGTTGTAGGCTTCACGCTTGGCAGGTGCCGGCAGGCCGGACATGTTAATGCCCACGGTCATGCCGAGGAATTCGAACAGTGGACGGTTGTTTTCGGCGTCGCGCTGCGCCAGATAGTCGTTGACGGTAACAACGTGAACACCCTTACCCGTCAGCGCATTCAGGTAAGCCGGCAGCGTTGCGGTCAGGGTTTTACCTTCACCGGTACGCATTTCCGCGATGCAGCGCTCGTTGAGCACCATCCCGCCCAGCAGCTGCACGTCGAAGTGACGCATGCCGAACACGCGTTTACTGGCCTCACGTACTACGGCAAAGGCTTCCGGGATCAGGCTTTCTAAGGTTTCGCCTTTCTCCAGACGCGCACGGAACTCCGCGGTTTTCGCTTTCAGCTCATCATCAGAGAGCTTCTCCATCGCCGGTTCCATACCGTTGATGACGTTCACAGCTTTGCGCATGCGGCGCAGGGTACGATCGTTACGACTACCAAAAACTTTGGTTAACAATTTGATTAGCATAATAAATTCTCAAACGCCCCAGTCGGGCAGATAAATTAAGGTATTGAAAAAGGTTAATTTAGCTGAGGCGTTGAGGCCCGGCACGGATGCCGTGAACCTGGCTAATCCATGTCGAAACAGAGAAGGATGCAGGGGAAACAAAATCCGTTTTCGCCGTCTGATTCACGGTCACTGGCGGCTGGTTGTCCTGCGTCAGAAGCGCATTAAGCGTATCGAGCAGGGCAAGATGCTGAGCCTGGACCGGCAGCGTTTCTTCCGCAACAGGCATCGTCTGCGGCGCCATCGCGAACGACAGATGGCGGATAACCGTGCGAATCGCGTGCTGCTGCCAGTAATCAACGGAGAAATTGGGACGACGGCTGGCTTCAAGCCATGCGAGATTAGTGAAGTTAACCCGTGTGGTGAGATCGTGTTTGGTCGTCGTGGAACGTGCTGGCGTTGCCGCGTCTGCGCTGTTGCTGAGCACAGGCAAGCCGAGACTCGCCGCGACCATCCCCAATAAGAGATGCGGCCAGAAGTAACGTCTGCCAAATTGTCGCCAGCGCGTCAGTATTCCGCTCACTTGCTCCACCACGTTCGCCCGCCAGTGCAGGCTGAGTTTAGTTATTCTTTTTTAGCGCCCAGATATTACCACTAAAGCCAATACACGGCAGCAGGAATGACACCTTGCAGCAGGTAAAAACGGTCAATAATGCAGCGAACACACCGTTATTCGGCACCCGACACAGGCCAGGGGTGAAAGGGACAAATTAAAGAAGGGCAGAAATAAAAACGACTGGCTTCCCTGGTCGGAGAGAGTACCAGGTGAACCAGTCGCTTTTCTTACGAAACGGGTTTAACCGTTACGCCAGGACCATAGTCGGTGCTTTGAACGCCAGCGGCAGTTCAGCTTCGTCTTCGAAGGTCACATATTCCCAGGCTTCCTGTTTTGCCAGGACGGCCTGCAACAGTTTGTTGTTCAGTGCATGACCGGATTTAAACGCGGTAAAGGCACCAATGATGTTGTGACCACACATGAAGAGGTCGCCGATCGCGTCCAGCATTTTGTGACGAACAAATTCATCTTCAAAACGCAGGCCGTCTTCGTTCAGTACGCGATAATCGTCAACAACGATGGCACAATCGAAGCTGCCGCCCAGGCACAGGCCGCGGGATTGCAGATATTCGATATCACGCATAAAGCCGAAGGTACGTGCTCGGCTGATCTGGCGCATGAACGCATCCGCAGAGAAGTTCATCGCATAGCGCTGGGTGCTGGAGTCAATCGCCGGATGGTTAAAATCGATGGTGAAGTCCAACGAAAAACCATTGTACGGTTTGAATTCAGCCCATTTGTCGCCATCTTCGACGCGAACGGTCTCTTTAATGCGAACAAATTTCTTCGCGCAGTTCAGTTCTTCGATGCCGGCATCCAGCAACAAATAAACGAACGGAGCAGCACTCCCGTCCATGATCGGGATTTCTGGCGCATCGACTTCAACCATAATGTTGTCGATACCCAGACCCGCCAGGGCGGCGTTCAGGTGCTCTACGGTAGAAATCCGCACGTCATGCTCGTTCACCAGACAAGTACAGAGCATAGTATCACGCACAGATTTGGCATCGGCCGGAAAATCTACCGGTGGATTCAAGTCGGTGCGACGATAGATGACCCCGGTATTGGCCGGCGCAGGGCGTAACGTCAGTGTGACTTTCTTGCCGGTATGTAAACCGACACCCGTCGCCTGAACGATACGTTTAAGTGTCCTTTGTTTGATCATCGTATAATCTCGCCAAATTAACTATCCAACCGAGAGTGTATATCACTAACGGTGGGCCAGTTTAGCACAAAGAGCGCAAATCCCCAAATTCCAGCCAATTCTTAGTCAGCTTGCTTACGCAGGAACGCCGGGATATCCAGATAATCTGGCTCTTTTGCCGTTTGTGGAGTCGGGTCGTTCACCACTTTCGCAGCGGGTTTTTGCTCCTGAGTCAGAGGCGCCATACCGTGCTGCTGGTAACGATCCATAACCGGCTGCTGAGTCTGTTTGTTAGTCACCAGGGTGATCTCAGGACGCTTGTCCATACCGATACCGGTGGCCACAACGGTCACACGCAGTTCGTCGTTCATTTCCGGATCAAGGGAGGTACCGATAACGACGGTCGCGTTGTCAGAGGCGAATGCACGGATGGTGTTACCCACAGTTTCGAACTCATCCAGACGCAGGTCAAAGCCAGCGGTAATGTTGACCAGCACGCCGCGCGCGCCAGACAGATCGATATCTTCCAGCAGTGGAGAGGAGATCGCCATTTCAGCAGCTTCTTCCGCACGGTCTTCGCCGCTCGCCACGCCAGAGCCCATCATCGCGTAGCCCATCTCGGACATCACGGTACGAACGTCTGCAAAGTCGACGTTCATCAGGCCAGGACGGGTAATCAGTTCAGCAATACCCTGAACCGCGCCTTTCAGCACGTCGTTTGCCGCGCCAAAGGCGTCCAGCAGAGAGATACCGCGACCCAGCACTTTCAGCAGCTTGTCGTTCGGAATGGTAATCAGAGAGTCCACGTGCTTGGACAGCTCGGTGATACCCTGCTCCGCGAAAGCCATACGCTTCTTACCTTCAAAGTTGAAAGGCTTGGTCACGACAGCAACGGTCAGAATACCTAAATCTTTAGCGACTTCCGCCACAACGGGTGCTGCACCGGTACCTGTACCGCCGCCCATACCCGCTGCGATGAAGACCATGTCTGCACCGTCCAGTGCAGCGCGCAGCGCTTCACGATCTTCTTCAGCCGCGTTGCGGCCCACTTCCGGGTTAGCCCCTGCTCCCAGACCTTTGGTGATGCCACCACCGATCTGAATCGTCTGGCCAACAGCCGTTTTACGCAGCGCCTGCGCATCGGTGTTCACCGCGAAGAATTCAACACCTTCGATGCGCTCGCGCACCATGTGCTCTACGGCGTTACCGCCGCCGCCACCGACGCCGATGACTTTAATCACCGCGTCGTTGGTTAATTCCATAGGTTCAAACATAATCTCTCTCTCCGTTGTGCCTGTCGCCCGAGACCGCTAATTCTCTCCGGTCTCTTAAAAAAATTAAAATTCTTTTCGCAGCCAGGTGTTAAGTCGTTTGACCCACGACCCCACCGAGACGCGTTTTTCCACCTCTGCCTCACCACTTAAATGGGACTCTTTCCCGTAGTGCAGCAGGCCCACCGCCGTTGAATAGTACGGCTCCTGGGCATAATCCGTTAAACCGGTGATATTCAGCGGCGCACCAATACGCACCTGCGTATGGAACACGCGCTGAGCGCAGGCCGCAAGACCTTCAATTTGCGCTGCCCCGCCGGTTAATACAATCCCCGCCGCGAGATGATGTTTCACACCCTGCTGGCGAAGCTGTTCCTGTAACTGCAAAATCTCTTCGTTGACCAGGTTGAGCAGCTCGGTATAACGCGGCTCAATTACCTCTGCCAGCGTCTGGCGTTGCAGGCTGCGCGGCGGTCGACCGCCTACGCTCGGCACTTCAACGCTCTCGTCTTTGCCGACGATAGAGCCCAGCGCGCAACCATGGCGCACTTTAATCGCCTCTGCATCGCTCGGTGGCGTACCAAAGGCGTAAGCGATATCGCTGGTAACCACATTCCCGGCGTACGGGATCACTTTAGTGTGGCGTAACGCACCGCCGGTATAGACAGCCATGTCCATTGTACCACCACCAATATCGACCACACAGACGCCCAGTTCACGTTCGTCTTCGGTCAGCACGGAATAGCTCGCGGCAAGTCCGGCGAAAATGAGTTGGTCAACTTTCAGGCCACAACGTTCAACGGCTTTTACAATGTTCTTCGCCATATCGTTGTGACATGTGATCAGGTGCACTTTTGCCTGCATACGCACGCCCGACAGACCGACCGGATTCTTGATGCCTTCCTGGTAGTCGATCGCGTATTCCTGCGGGATCACATGCAGCACACGGTGCTCGTCGCGAACACGCACGGATTTCGCCGTGTGGACAACGTTCTCAACGTCTTCCTGCGTCACTTCTTCTTCGGAAATCGGCACCATACCGATTTCATTCTGGCAGCTGATATGCTTACCAGAAAGGGCCAGATAGACAGAGGAAATTTGGCAATCTGCCATCAATTCAGCCTGGTCGATGGCGCGCTGAACGCATTTCACCACCGACTCAAGGTCGTTTACCCCACCTTTATCCATACCACGGGAGGGGCAGCTGCCCACGCCAATGATATTGACCATACCGTCGGGCAGAACTTCCCCTACCAAAGCGGCAACCTTCGCGGTGCCAATCTCCAGTCCTACTACCAATTTTCTGTCCGTCGACTTGATCATTGTTGTTCTGCCTGTACCTGTGCCTGATTTTGTTGCTGATTAGGTTCCTCGACCGGAGCCGGCTCCCAACCGACTGCTGCGCCTGAGTCATAGCGCAAATCAACGTAGCTTATCCGTTTGCCATCCGTCTGCGCCTGCTGCTGTAAAACCGGGTAAAGTTCTACAAAACGCGCCAGACGTTTCATTGTATCGCCGCGGCCAAGGTTGAGCTTGATGCCATTCGTTAAGGTCAACTGCCAGGAACGGCGCGCCGTCATCGCAGCATCTTTTAACGTAAAGCGATCCTTAGCCAGCACCTGCCCCATCTCACGAAAACCCTGCAATACTTCGTTTTCGCTGCCTTCCGGCCCATACAACATCGGTAAATTCTGCTTGTTGACACGATCGCTCGGGACGCTGAACGAATTTCCGTCTACATCAACCATATGCTGATCATTCCAACGCGCAATCGGCACATATTCAACCAGATGAATCTTCAATTCATCAGGCCATTGCTTTCTGACACTTGCCTGTTTTATCCACGGCAGACGTTCAATCTGACTCTGAATAATGTTGACGTCCTGCGTCATAAAGGTGCCAGGCGACCCAAGCGCCAGAATCGACTGGCGAATATCATCGTTACGCGTGTAGTGTCGCTCCCCGGTCACCACCAGCTTTGAAAGCGGCAACCGCTGCGCATCTTCCATCCAGCCCAGCACCATCCAGCCGCTGATAAACACGGTGCACAGCACCCCGAGCAGGAAGATGATCCCTGCAAGACGCGTTCCATTACTCCGGCGCGAAGAGGAATATTCTTCTTCGTCATCGCGGTTGCGCGTGTTCAATGCAGCCTGAGACATATCAGCCCGCCTGGTCCAAAATACGTACAACTAATTGCGAGAAGCTCATTCCCGCCTGACGCGCCGCCATCGGCACAAGGCTATGGCTGGTCATACCCGGAGACGTGTTTGCTTCCAGCAGATAAAATTGCCCGTCACCGTCAAGCATTACGTCAATGCGTCCCCAGCCACGACATCCCAGAACATTCCACGCTTTAAGCACCAGAGACTGTAATTCGGCTTCACGCTCTGCTTCAAGACCCGCTGGGCAGAAATATTGCGTCTCATCAGAGAGATACTTCGCCTCATAATCATAGAAGACTCCGGCGGGTTGGATGCGAATTGACGGTAAAATTTCTTCGCCAAGCATCGCGACGGTAAATTCCGGCCCGCTAAGCCATTTTTCAATCAGAACTTCTTCATCATGTTGAAATGCCAGTGCTAAAGCGTCAGCCAAATCTACAGCTTTATCAACTTTGGACATTCCCACGCTCGACCCTTCACGGCTCGGCTTAACAATAACCGGTAAGCCCAGTGCCGCAATGCGTGTATTAACGCTGTCCGACAGACCCAATTCATATTCACGACGCGTCAGTGCAACCCATGGCGCAACGGGCAGGCCCGCGCCCTGCCACAGCAGTTTGCTGCGCAGTTTATCCATGGAGATGGCGGATGCCATCACGCCGCTGCCGGTGTACGGTATACCGATCAGCTCCAGCAGCCCCTGCAACGTGCCGTCTTCACCACCGCGGCCGTGCAACGCGATGAAGGCTTTATCGAAGCCCATCGCTTTCAGCTGCGTGACGTCCACCTCTTTCGGATCAACCGGATGCGCGTCCACGCCACCTTCACGCAGGCCCGCCAGCACGGCAGCGCCCGAATTCAGAGAAACCTCGCGTTCGGCGGAAGTGCCGCCAAACAGGACAGCAATCTTATCAGCCATGACGCTCGTCCTCCTGAGTTTGCGGCTTCAGTTTGATTTCAGCTAAGGTACGGGCGATTTTGCCGATATTTCCCGCGCCCTGAATCAGGATCAGATCGTTACCCGTCAGGACCGGGGCAAGCATTTCAGCCACCTGCGCCGGGTCGGGAACCAGAATAGGATCCACTTTACCGCGTCCACGGATGGTACGACATAAAGAACGACTGTCCGCACCCGGAATCGGCGTTTCACCCGCAGCATAAACATCCAGCATCAGCAGGGTATCAACCTGAGAAAGGACGTTGGCAAAATCGTCATACAGATCGCGGGTACGCGTGTAACGGTGCGGCTGGAAGATCATGACCAGATTCTTTTCCGGCCAACCCGCACGTGCCGCTTTGATGGTTGCGTCCACTTCCGTCGGATGGTGACCGTAGTCATCCACCAGCATCGCAGACCCTGGCTTACCGTTTACCGGCTCCAGTGGGAATTCACCGAGGAAGTCGAAACGACGGCCCGTCCCCTGGAAGCTCTCCAGTGCACGCAGGATCGCTTCATCGTCAATGCCTTCTTCTGTCGCAACAGCCACCGCCGCCGCCGCATTCAGGGCGTTGTGACGTCCCGGCGCGTTCAGGGTGACATGCAGCAGGTCTTTATCCTGACGCGCGAGGGTGAAATGCCCCTGCGCACCGATCTGCTTGTAATCTTCTACGCGTACATCCGCGTCTTCGCTGAAGCCGTAGGTCGTAATTTGACGCCCGACGCGCGGCAGCAGTTCGCGAATAACCGGATCGTCCACGCACATCACCGCACGGCCATAGAACGGCAGGTTGTGCAGGAAGTTAATAAAGGTCTGCTTTAAGTTCTCGAAGTCACCCTGGTAAGTGTCCATATGGTCAGCTTCGATGTTGGTGACGATCGCCACCATCGGCTGTAGATGCAGGAACGACGCGTCGCTCTCATCCGCTTCCGCAATCAGATAACGGCTATGGCCCAGACGCGCATGCACGCCAGCGGCTTTCACCAGACCACCGTTAACGAACGTCGGGTCGAGACCCGCTTCCGCATAAATGCTGGAGACCATCGCTGTTGTGGTGGTTTTACCGTGCGTGCCGGCCACCGCAATGCCGTGACGGAAACGCATCAGTTCCGCCAGCATTTCCGCGCGACGGATCACCGGAATGCGCGCCTCATGCGCCGCAACGATTTCCGGGTTATCCGCGGAGATAGCGCTGGACACCACAACCACGCTCGCATCGCTCACGTTTTCCGGGCGATGATTGAAATAGATAGTCGCCCCCAGCGACGCCAGCTGCTGCGTAACAGGGTTTGGCGCCAGGTCAGACCCGCTGATCTGATAGCCTTCGTTAGCTAACACTTCGGCAATACCGCCCATGCCAGCACCACCGATGCCGACAAAGTGAATGTGCCGGACGCGACGCATCTCGGGCACGATAGAACGCAGTTTTGCCAGTTGTTGTGTATTCATTCTCTAAACGCCATCGACTACTTCAAAAAAATCGTGCAGCGCAACACGCGCTGCGAGAATTATGCCTGGGCTGCCAGGCTCACTTCTTTTGCCACCCGTTCCGTTGCATCCGGGATAGCGGTCGCGCGTGCGCGTTGCGCCATCTCCAGTAATACATCCCGGTTCCAGCCCGCCAGGGTAGTGGCGACCGCATCAGCGGTAAATTGTGGCTGCTCAAAAATCTTCGCGGCACCCGCTTTTTCAAGCGGCAGTGCATTCCAGTACTGCTGTCGGTCTTTGTGCTGGAACGGCACAAACAGCGCCGGTAAACCGGCGGCGGCGATTTCGCTCACCGTCAGCGCGCCCGAGCGACAGACCACGACATCGGCCCATGCATAGGCTGCGGCCATATCATCAATAAATTCAGTTACTTTATGCTGCGGCTGACCTTCCTGCGCGTAGGCCTGCTCAACGGTCTGCTGAGCGCCCTTCCCGCTCTGGTGCCAGATGGTCACTGCATCACCCAGTTTTGCCGCAACCTGCGGCATCGTCTGGTTTAAAATACGCGCGCCCTGGGAACCGCCGACGACCAGCACCCGCACCGGCCCTTCACGACCCGCCAGACGCGTATCTGGCAGCGGCAGCGCCAGCACGTCCACACGTACCGGATTCCCTACGACATCCGCTTTCGGGAATGCCCCGGGGAAGGCCTGCATAACTTTGGTGGCGATTTTTGCCAGCCATTTGTTGGTCAAACCGGCAATACCGTTCTGCTCATGCAGAACAACGGGGATCCCTAATGACCACGCCGCCAGTCCGCCAGGGCCGGAAACGTAACCGCCCATGCCCAGAACGACGTCAGGCTTAAAGCGCTTCATGATGGCGCGCGCCTGACGCCAGGCATTGAAAATGCGCACCGGCGCCAGCAGCAGCGCCTTGATCCCTTTGCCACGAAGGCCGGAAATACGAATAAAGTCGATCTCGATACCGTGCTTAGGTACCAGGTCGGCTTCCATGCGGTCTGCGGTTCCCAGCCAGCGTACCTGCCAGCCCTGTTCCATTAAATGGTGCGCAACCGCCAGCCCCGGGAACACGTGTCCACCGGTACCGCCTGCCATCACCATTAACCGCTTCGGTTGATTCATCGTGAACCTCGTGTAAACGCCTGAGCTTTCTCCAGACGCGTTTCATAATCTATGCGTAACAAAAACATGATGGCCGTCGACATGATCAACAGACTCGAACCACCATAACTGATCAACGGTAACGTCAGACCTTTAGTCGGCAACATACCCGCTGCCGCCCCAACGTTTACCAGTGCCTGGAAGCTAAACCAGATACCAATAGAGCAGGCCAGGAAACCGGAGAAGCGGTGATCGATCTCCAGCGCTTTCCGGCCAATCGACATGGCGCGGAAAGCGACGAAGAATACCATTAATAGCGCCAATACCACACCGATATAACCCAGTTCTTCCCCAATAATGGAGAAGATGAAGTCGGTGTGCGCCTCCGGTAAATACTCCAGTTTTTGCACCGAGTTGCCCAGGCCTTGGCCCCAGACTTCGCCGCGGCCAAACGCCATCAGCGACTGCGTCAGCTGGTAACCGCTGCCGAACGGATCTTCCCATGGGTTCCAGAACGAGGTCACACGGCGGATACGGTAGGGTTCGGCGAGGATCAGCAGCACCACCGCCGAAATCCCCATCCCGATGATGGCAATGAACTGCCACAGTTTTGCGCCCGCCAGGAACAGCATCGCCAGCGTAGTGACAAACAGTACGACTACCGTACCGAGGTCGGGCTGCGCCAGCAGCAGGATCGCGAGGACCAGAATCACGCCCATCGGTTTTAAGAAGCCACGAAGGTTGTTACGAACTTCGTCAACTTTACGCACCAGGTAGTTAGCCAGGTAGCAGAACAACGACAGTTTGGTGAACTCCGCGGGCTGAATACGCAGTGGCCCAAAGGCAATCCAGCGTGATGCCCCGTTAACGGAGCTCCCGACAACCAGAACGATCAACAGCATGATGATTGAGGCGATGAGCATGGCCGTACTGTGCCGCTGCCAGAACGACATTGGCAGGCGTAAGGTGATCAGCGCCAGGCAGAACGCGAGAATGATGTAAAGCCCGTCACGCTTGGCAAACAGGAACGGGTCGTTTGCCAGACGCTGTCCGACAGGCATTGACGCCGAGGTGACCATAATAAAGCCGATCGCCGCCAGCCCCAGCGTGAGCCAGAACAGCGTGCGGTCGTACATGATCAGGCTGTCGGAATCTTTATCCCGTGAAGCCATCACCCAGCCTTTCAGCGCCGTAAACAGCCATACCAGGATACCAAATCCTGGCAGGCGCGGCATTTTCAGGCGAGGGAGAGATAAACGCATCAGCCTAACTCCTTCGCCAGGCGGGTAAAGACATCACCCCGCTGTTCGAAATTCTTGAATTGATCGAGGCTGGCACAGGCTGGTGAGAGCAGCACCATATCGCCGGGCTTCACGCGTGGGGCGATAAGACGCATCGCCTGCTCCATGGTCTCGGTTTGCTCGGCGACCTCAGGACGCAACGCCGCCAGCTCGCTACCATCGCGGCCAAAGCAATACAGGCGCACGTTATCACCGTTGAGGTACTGCTTCAGCGAGGAGAAGTCAGCCGATTTACCGTCGCCGCCCAGCAGCAGGTGCAGCGTGCCATCAACGTGCAGACCGTTCAGTGCCGCCTCGGTGCTACCCACGTTGGTCGCTTTGGAATCGTTAATCCAGCGTACGCCGTTGTGCTCCAGCGCAAGCTGGAACCGGTGCGCCAGGCCGGTAAAGGTGGTCAGCGCCTTCAGGCTTGAAGATCGCGGCAGGCCAACGGCATCCGCCAGCGCCAGCGCCGCCAGGGCATTGGTGTAGTTATGCTGGCCGGAGAGCATCATCTCTTTCACGTTCAGCACCTTCTCACCTTTCACCCGCAGCCAGGTTTCGCCCTGCTGACGGTTAAGGTGATAGTCACCCATATTAATACCAAAGCTAATGCAGCGATCGTCTGCGCCGCGCACCGGCATGGTGAGTGCATCATCGGCATTCACCACGCAAACTTTGGCATTTTCATAAACGCGCAGTTTGGCCGCACGGTATTGCTGCAAGCCGAACGGGTATCTGTCCATATGATCTTCGGTGACGTTTAAGATCGTCGCCGCCGCCGCATGCAGGCTTGAAGTGGTTTCCAGCTGGAAGCTGGAAAGCTCAAGGACGAACAGCTCGCACCCTTTATCAAGCAACATCAGAGCGGGCAGACCAATGTTACCGCCCACGCCGACATTTTTGCCCGCCGCCTTCGCCATTTCCCCCACCAGCGTGGTGACGGTGCTTTTACCGTTCGAACCGGTAATGGCGACGATCGGCGCCTGCGCCTCCCGGCAGAACAGTTCGATATCGCCGACAATCTCAACGCCTGCATCCGCGGCGGCGCTCAGGGAAGGATGCGCCAGCGCCATACCGGGGCTGGCAACAATCAGATCGGCGGCCAGCAGCCACTCATCATTCAGACCACCCAGGTGGCGTTCAACCTGCTCCGGCAGCTTGTCCAGACCCGGCGGAGAGACGCGCGTATCCATCACGCGCGGCGTCACGCCACGCGCAAGGAAAAAGTCCACGCAGGAGAGGCCGGTGAGGCCCAACCCGATGATAACGACTTTTTTGCCCTGGTAATCTGCCATGATTAACGTACCTTCAGCGTTGCCAGGCCAATCAGCACCAGCATCAGCGAAATAATCCAGAAGCGCACAATGACGCGCGGCTCCGGCCAGCCTTTCAGTTCATAGTGGTGGTGAATCGGTGCCATACGGAAGATGCGCTGACCGCGCAGCTTGAAGGAACCGACCTGCAAAATCACCGACAGCGTCTCAACCACAAACACACCGCCCATGATTACCAGCAGGAACTCCTGACGCAGCAGCACGGCGATAATACCCAGTGCGCCGCCCAGCGCCAGTGAACCGACGTCGCCCATAAAGACCTGCGCCGGATAGGTGTTGAACCACAGGAAGCCCAGCCCCGCCCCGACAATCGCCGTACAGACGATCACCAGTTCCCCCGCGTGTCGCAGGTACGGAATGTGCAGGTAATTTGCAAAGTTCATGTTACCGGTCGCCCAGGCTACCAGCGCAAAACCGCCCGCGACAAACACGGTTGGCATGATGGCCAGGCCATCCAGACCATCGGTCAGGTTGACGGCGTTGCCGGTACCGACGATCACAAAGTAAGCCAGCAAAATGTAGAACAGCCCCAGCTGCGGCATCACGTCTTTGAAGAACGGCACCACCAGCTCGGTAGCCGGGGTGTCTTTTCCTGCCAGGTAAAGGGCAAAGGCCACGCCCAGCGCAATCACCGACATCCAGAAATACTTCCAGCGGGCGATCAAACCTTTGGTGTCTTTGCGTACGACTTTGCGGTAGTCATCAACAAAACCGATGATCCCGTAGCCAACCAGAACGGTCAGCACGCACCAGACGTAGGGGTTAGACGGATACGCCCACAGCAGCACGGACACCACAATCGCGGTCAGGATCATGATCCCGCCCATGGTCGGCGTACCCCGCTTGCTGAAGTGCGATTCCGGACCGTCGTTGCGCACAACCTGGCCGAAAGAGAGTCTTTGCAGACGGGCAATCATGCGCGGGCCCATCCACAGCGAGATGAACAGCGCAGTCAGCAGGCTGACGATGGCACGAAACGTCAGATAGGAAAAGACGTTAAAGCCTGAGTAATATTTGACCAAATGTTCGGCCAGCCAAACTAACATGTCCCGTTCTCCTGTAATGCGTGCACAACCTCTTCCATGGCGGCACTACGTGAACCTTTAACTAAAACAGTCACAATCTGTTTTTCTGTAATCAATGCCTTCAGGCGTTCGATCAGTGCAGATTTATCGGCAAAATGTTCGCCAACTTCACTGGCATCGGAAATGGCCTTGCTCAGCGGGCCTGCGCTCAATACGCGGTCAAGCCCGGCGGCTTTCGCCGCTTCACCCACCTGAATATGGCAGGCTTCGCTTTCATCACCCAGCTCGGCCATATCGCCCACAACCATCACGCGATAGCCCGGCATTTCAGACAAGACCTGCACGGCCGCCGTCATTGAGCCAACGTTAGCGTTGTAGGAGTCATCCAGCAGGAGCTTGTTTTCAGCCAGCTGGATCGGGAACAGACGCCCCGGCACGGCTTTTAAATTTGCCAGACCTGCTTTAATCGCCGCGTGTGAGGCACCTACCGCCATTGAGAGCGCTGCCGCAGCAAGCGCATTGGCGATGTTATGACGACCCGGCAGGGGCAGCAGCACGTCGATGTCGCCCGTTGGGGTTGTGAGGGTGAACTCGGTACCGTGTGACGTCACATGAATGTTGGTCGCCGAAAAATCACTGTTTGCCGCATTCGGTGAGAAGCGCCAGGTTTTACGTGAACCAATGATGCTCTGCCAGTTCAGCCAGTCGTTGTTATCGGCATTCATAATGGCGATGCCGTCATCCGGCAGGCCGGTATAAATTTCACCTTTCGCTTTCGCCACACCGGCCAGAGAACCAAAACCTTCAAGATGTGCCGCCGCCAGGTTATTCACCAGCGCCGCTTCCGGACGGGTCAGGCTCACGGTCCAGGCGATTTCGCCCTGATGGTTAGCCCCTAACTCAATCACCGCATATTCATGCTCGTGGGTCAGGCGCAGCAGCGTCATCGGCACACCGATGTCATTATTAAGGTTGCCCGCCGTATAAAGCGTGTTACCGCACTGGCTAAGGATCGCCGCCGTCATCTCTTTAACGGAGGTTTTGCCCGACGAGCCCGTCAGTGCCACGACGCGTGTTGGCACCTGCTGGCGAACCCATGCCGCCAGCTCGCCAAACGCCAGGCGCGTATCTTTCACCACAATCTGCGGCAAATCGATATCGAGCTTACGACTGACCAGCAGCGCGCCCGCGCCGTTATCTTTAGCCTGTTGCGCAAAATCGTGGGCGTCAAAACGTTCACCCTTCAGCGCCACAAACAGGCAGCCCGCCGTCACCTTACGGGTGTCGGTGGTTACAGCCTCGATGGTCAGATCCTGACCATGCAGCATCCCCTGCAATACCGCAGCGGCCTGGCTTAACGTAATGCTAATCATGCCACCACTCCCAGCAGACGCGCTGCCGTCACGCGGTCGGAGTAATCCAGACGACGATTGCCGACAATCTGATAATCTTCATGACCTTTACCGGCCAGCAGAACCACATCGTTCTCCTGCGCCTGCATAATGGCGTTAGTCACGGCCTCCGCACGGCCTTCGACCACGCGCGCACGTCCCGCATCCAGCATGCCCGCCAGAATGTCGTTGATAATGGCCCGCGGCTCTTCGGTACGCGGGTTGTCATCGGTTACCACGGGAATATCCGCGAACTGCTCAGCGATGGCGCCCATCAGCGGACGTTTGCCCTTGTCGCGATCGCCACCGCAGCCAAACACGCACCAGAGCTTGCCAGCGCAGTGCAGACGCGCCGCTTCCAGCGCTTTTTCCAGCGCATCCGGCGTGTGGGCGTAATCCACAACCACCGTCGGCTTGCCCGGCGCGCTAAACACTTCCATGCGGCCACAGACCGGTTGCAAACGCTCAGCCGTTTTCAGCAGATCCGCCATCGGGTAACCCAGCGCCAGCAGCGTCGCCAGCGCCAGCAGCAGGTTACTGACGTTAAAGGCCCCCATCAGGCGGCTTTCAATTTCACCTTCGCCCCAGATGGAAGCGAAGCGGATCGTCGCCCCACTATCGTGGTAGTTCACCTCGACCGCCTTCAGCCAGCGGCCGCGGCAGTTCGGATTAATGCGATCTTCCATCGACACCGCCACCGCATCTGGCAGTTTTTCCAGCCAGCGGCGACCGACTTCGTCGTCGGCGTTAATGATCGCCTGCCCGTGGTGGTGAGTGGAATAAAGCAGCCATTTCGCCGCTTCGTAGTGCTCCATATCACCATGATAATCAAGGTGATCGCGGCTCAGGTTAGTAAAGACAGAGGCAGCAAATTTCAGGGCCGCCACGCGATGTTGTACCAGACCATGGGAAGAGACTTCCATCGCAGCGAAGGTCGCCCCCTGCTCAGCGAGGCCCGCCAGCACACGCTGCACGTCAACCGCCGAGCCTGTAGTGTTTTCCGTCGGGCTTACTTTGCCCAGAAGACCGTTCCCCACCGTGCCCATGACGGCACCGGTTTCGCCCAGCAGCTGCGCCCACTGCGCCATCAGCTGAGTGGTGGTGGTTTTTCCGTTGGTTCCTGTCACGCCAACCAGCTGTAACTGGTCGGAAGGTTCGTTGTAAAAACGTCCTGCCAGCGCGGAGAGACGCTCATTCAGCTGGCTGAGATAGATGACCGGCACGCCGTGCATTTCACGGATCTCACCGTCTGTTGCCTCATCTTTGGCCTCAGCAATAATGGCAGCAACACCTTGCGCAATCGCCTGCGGGATATAACGACGCCCGTCCGCCTGATGACCCACCACTGCCACAAAAAGATCGCCAGAAGCCGCTACGCGGCTGTCCAGTACCATCTCTCGCAGTGCTCGCGCAGGTAGCATAGGCACCCACGGAGCAAGAAGGTCGCGCAAATTACGATCTGCCACCTGTTCCCTCGCCTTGATTAATTACAAATTCACTTTTTTCGCCCGTCGCCAGCGCATCCGGTTCAATGTTCATGGTGCGCAACACGCCGCCCATAATAGCCCCGAACACAGGCGCGGAGACGGCGCCGCCGTAGTATTTACCCGCCTGCGGATCGTTGATGACGACCACCAGTGCAAAACGCGGATTGCTTGCAGGCGCTACGCCTGCGGTATAGGCAATGTATTTGTTGATATAGCGGCCGTCCGGCCCCACTTTTTTCGCTGTACCGGTTTTAATGGCGATACGATAGCCCTTAATTGCGGCCTTCACGCCGCCACCGCCAGGTAACGCGACGCTTTCCATCATATGCACGACGGTACGAACGATAGATTCCGGGAAAACACGTTCCCCCGGAACCGGTGGATCAACTTTGGTGATCGACAGCGGACGATAAATGCCATAGCTGCCAATCGTTGCGTAGACTCGCGCTAACTGTAAGGGAGTTACCATTAGCCCGTAGCCGAAAGAGAAGGTGGCCCTCTCTATGTCAGACCACCGTTGTTTTTGAGGATATAAGCCACTGCGTTCTCCGACCAACCCCAAATTGGTCGCCTTTCCCAGCCCAAAACGTGAGTAAGTATCTACTAACGCTGAGGACGGCATCGCTAACGCCAGTTTTGACACACCGACGTTACTCGACTTCTGTAAGACCCCGGTCAGGGTCAGTTCGCTGTAACGTGCCACGTCTTTGATTTCGTGACCGTTAATTCGATAAGGGATCGTATTCAGAACGGTATTTTCGTTGACGATGCCTCGCTGTAGAGCCGTCATCACCACCATGGGTTTTACGGTCGAACCGGGTTCAAACACATCGGTGATGGAGCGGTTACGCATTGCATCTTTTGCTGTACCGGCAAAATTATTCGGGTTGTATGAGGGGCTACTGGCCATCGCCAGCACTTCACCTGTCGCCACATCCACCAGCACGGCGCTGCCCGATTCCGCCTTGTTAAACGCGACGGCGTTGTTCAGCTCACGATAGACCAGCGCCTGCAAGCGTTCATCAATACTCAGGGCCAGGTTGTGCGCGGCCTGGCTGTCTGTCGAGGAAATGTCTTCAATGACGCGACCATAGCGGTCTTTACGCACGATTCGCTCGCCAGGCTGGCCGGTAAGCCACTTGTCGAAGCTTTTTTCAACGCCCTCAATCCCCTGGCTATCCACGTTGGTAAAGCCAATCAGGTGCGCGGTGACTTCGCCGGAAGGATAGTAACGGCGGGATTCTTCCCGCAGATGAATGCCCGGCAGCTTCAGTTTCTTAATGTAGTCAGCCATGTCAGGGTTCACCTGACGAGCAAGATAGATGAAGCGCCCTTTCGGGTTGGCGTTAACGCGTGACGCCAGCTGATCCAGCGGCATTTTCAACGCGTCTGAGAGCGCCTTCCAGCGGTTATCAAGGGTGATCCCGCCTGCGTCGTGCAGCTCTTTCGGATCGGCCCAGATCGCCTTCACCGGCACGCTCACCGCCAGCGGGCGGCCGGAGCGGTCGGTGATCATCCCACGAGAGGTAGAAACTTCCTGCACGCGCAGAGAACGCATATCACCCTGGCGCACCAGCATGTCAGGCGCGATGATTTGTAGCCACGCCACGCGTCCCAGCAGGAAACCCAGCGCCAGTAAAATGCAGCCGCAAAGCAACGCAAAACGCCAACTGACAAAGTTGGCCTGTTCTTCCTGGCGTTTTGGTTTTAGCGTTTTTGCCGCTGCTTTCATGCGTCGCGTTTTCCCTTATTTTTGTACTACGATATTTTCCTGCGAAGGATCAACATGCTGTAATTGCAGTTTTTCCGTTGCGATCCGTTCAACCCGGCTGTGATCGCCGAGCGCGTTTTCTTCAAGGATCAGATTTCGCCATTCAATATCCAGCGCATCGCGTTCCAGTACCATCTGTTCGCGCTGCGCAGTTAATAAACGGGTATGGTGAGCGGTGGTGACCACCATGACTGCCGTCACAATGATGCAAATGAACAAGCAGAGTGGCAGCTTCCCAAACCGCAAAAGATCGTCGCCGATCACGCCAGGCAAGGCATGGCGCTCGTTGCTTCCTAACGATCCCTTAACTTTGCTTAGGGTCTCTGTCACTCTGCTGATCATGCGTTCGTCCTCTCTGCAATACGCAGCACTGAACTACGGGCACGTGGATTCTCTGCCACCTCTTCTTCGCCCGGCATCAACTTGCCTAATGCTCGCAACTGACGGCCGCCCAGCTTTCTGAGTTGTTCTTCCGTCATCGGCAGCCCCGCCGGAACCTGAGGACCGCGGCTCTGTTCACGCATGAAGCGTTTTACGATGCGATCTTCCAGCGAATGGAAACTGATGATGGATAACCGCCCACCCGGGGCCAGCACGTCGAGCGAGCTTTTTAGCGCCAGCTCTATTTCCTCCAGTTCACTGTTTACCCAGATACGAACCGCCTGGAAGGTACGGGTCGCAGGATGTTTGTGCTTGTCCTTCACCGGCGTTGCCGCCGCGATGACTTCTGCCAGTTCTTTGGTACGGGTCATTGGCTCAACGCGGTTGCGCTCCACGATGGCGCGGGCAATACGTTTGCCAAAGCGTTCTTCGCCGAAGGTTTTGATTACCCAGGCAATATCCGCTTCGTCAGCAGTTTGTAACCATTCAGCGGCAGATTGGCCGCGAGTAGGGTCCATACGCATATCCAGCGGTCCATCACGCATAAAGGAAAAACCGCGTTCTGCATCATCAAGCTGTGGTGAAGAGACGCCAAGATCGAGGAGAATCCCGTCGATCTTGCCGGTCAGGCCGCGCTCAGCGACATAATCCGCAAGCGCAGAGAAAGGTCCATGCACGATGGAAAAGCGAGGATCATCGATGGTTTGCGCAACGGCAATCGCCTGCGGATCGCGGTCAATTGCCAGCAGGCGTCCTTCCGCTCCAAGCTGAGAGAGGATCAAACGCGAGTGACCACCGCGACCAAAAGTGCCATCAATATAGATGCCGTCTGGACGAATATTCAGGCCGTTAACGGCCTCATCCAGCAGCACCGTTGTATGTTTATAATTTTCCATCATATTTATAGAGACAAGTCCCGCAGCCGTTCCGATAATGTTTCGGAATCAGACTGCTCAGCGTCGATATCTTCCTTGACCTGTTGATACCAGGTCGTTTCGTCCCACAGTTCAAACTTGTTGAACTGTCCGACCAGCATCACTTCTTTAGTCAGACCGGCATGTTGCCGCAACACAGGCGCAATCAATAATCGCCCGGCGCTATCCATCTGACATTCACTGGCATGTCCCAATAACAGCCGCTGTACGCGGCGTTCCTGCGGGTTCATGCTCGACAGTCGCGACAGCTTTTGCTCAATGATTTCCCATTCAGGCAAAGGGTAAAGCAGCAGGCATGGGGAGTTGATGTCAATGGTGCAAACCAGTTGACCCGAAGCGTTCTCAATCAGCTGGTCGCGGTATCGGGTTGGTACCGATAAACGCCCTTTGCTGTCGAGATTGACTAACGTTGCTCCACGGAACATGCCAGTCTCACCCCTCCTCACCACTTTAACCCACAAATTCCCACCTGAAGGAGTTTACGGAGCGAGGGAAAAGCTTGTCAAGCCAGGACTCTCTCTATACCGGCGCGAAAGCACCGTATTTACAGAGCAAGCGTGACCTGGCTAATTACTACACAACTGGCGAGGCAAAATTAACGTTATGAATATTTGTAAGAAAAAAACAGAATATGCACACGAGCGTTAAGACTCACTCAATATCATCGCAGGGAAATATAAAGTGTCAGTTTGCGACGCGGGCAGCATTTTAAGGCATATCGCCGGGGGATAACAGCGCCAGATTAACCTCAAAGCCAGATGGATTCGTTCGTGTGCGTTGAGGTCTGAAGGGGGGAGTAAAAAATGGCTGAATATTCATCGGCTGGCACCTGTTTGTAACAAAACAATACAAAGAAATGCCCGTTAGAAATTATAATTGCACTTTTTAACGTCAAAATGGATTCAGAATAATAGCAGGCTATGAATCTTAGAGATAAATCCTAATTTTTATCCGGGAATTATTTCCCGCAATAAATGCGCTTCAAAAGGGGCAGTTTTACCGCCCCTGTGGAAATATTAATGGCGGCTCAAAATTCCGCGCCGATAGAGATTACGTTTGATACGCGTAAGCCCGGGTTTCGGTTTGCGGGGTTCATCCAGGCTTGCCAGAACAATCTCAAGCACGCGCTCGGCGACGTCGCGGTGACGCTGGGCCACGGCCAGCACCGGACATTGCAGGAAGTCGAGCAGTTCGTTATCGCCGAAGGTCGCAATCGCCAGATCGGATGGCAGTTTGCCATCGCGACGTAACGTCACATCCATCACCCCCTGCAACAGGGCAAACGAGGTGGTAAACAACGCCTGCGGCATCGGGTGCGTTTCCAGCCATTTCTCGAACAGCTGGGCAGCCGCTTCACGCTCATAGCTGTTGGCATACAGATAATGAACGTCACGCGGATCGTCTTTCCATGCCGTACGGAACCCTTGTTCACGCAGGAAGCTTACGGAAAGTTCAGGCAAAGCGCCAAGATACAGCACCGTTTCAGCCGGGAAGGTACGCAGCTCGGCAGCCAGCATTTCTGCATCGTCCTGATCGGCACCTACGACACTGGTGAAATGTTCACGATCCAGCGCACGATCCAGCGCCACAATCGGGAACGGATCGTTTGCCCAGCGCTGATAGAAAGGATGCTCTGGTGGTAAAGAGGTCGACACGATGATGGCGTCAACCTGACGTTGCAGCAGATGCTCAATGCAGCGCATCTCGTTGTCAGGCTGATCCTCGGAGCAGGCAATCAACAGCTGATAGCCCCGCTGACGAGCCTGACGTTCCAGATAGTTGGCGATGCGGGTATAGCTGGTATTTTCCAGGTCCGGGATCACCAGGCCAATCGAGCGGGTGCGCCCGGCACGTAAACCTGCGGCGACAGCATTCGGATGGTAATTATGCTCACGAACGACTGCCATCACTTTCTCAACGGTCTTATCGCTGACACGATACTGCTTTGCTTTACCGTTAATCACATAGCTGGCCGTGGTTCTCGACACGCCGGCGAGCCGGGCGATTTCATCCAGTTTCACAATTGCCCCTCAAAAAAAGAAAAAAGTCCATGGCCCTGTCAAGGTTATGGTTAAATATTTTAACATCTAAACGCAGAATAGCTTTCACGGCAACCGCTTTTGTCCGCGTTGTCGGTGGATTACGCAAAAAAAAGCCCGGCTTTGGCTACCGGGCTGAAAGAGGCGAACCTTTTGCGCAACTAACGCATGATTTTATCGCCGCGCGAGAGGCCAACAACGCCAGAGCGCGCAACTTCAACAATTTTTGCTACATCCCTGACGGAGGCCAGGAACGCATCCAGCTTATCGCTCGTTCCGGCAAGCTGCACAGTATATATAGAAGGCGTGACGTCGATGATCTGCCCACGGAAGATATCCGTGTTGCGCTTGACCTCTTCACGACCGTAACCGCTGGCCTGAATTTTCACCAGCATCACTTCACGTTCGACGTAAGCCCCCTGCCCCAGCTCGCTGACGCGCAGTACGTCCACCAGTTTGTGCAACTGTTTTTCGATCTGCTCAAGCACTTTCGCATCGCCGACAGTCTGGATCGTCATGCGGGAGAGCGTCGGGTCATCGGTCGGCGCAACGGTCAGGCTTTCAATGTTATAGCCGCGCTGCGCAAAAAGCCCAATGACGCGTGACAGTGCACCCGACTCATTTTCCAGTAATACAGATAATATCCGGCGCATATCAGGTTCTCTCCGTTTTGCTTAACCACATTTCATCCATACCGCCGCCACGGATATGCATCGGATAAACGTGCTCTGTGCCGTCGACGATGACGTCCATGAAGACGAGGCGATTGTTTTTAACGTGCTCAAGCGCTTCGCCGAGCTTCGCTTCCAGCTCTGACGGATCGGTTACCCGCATGCCAATATGACCATAGGCTTCAGCCAGGCGGACAAAGTCCGGAAGTGACTTCATATAAGACTGAGAGTGACGGCCAGAATAAATCATATCCTGCCACTGCTTTACCATACCGAGGTAACCGTTATTCAGGTTCAGCACCAGCACTGGCAACTCATATTGCAGCGCAGTAGAAAGCTCCTGAATATTCATCTGTATGCTGCCATCACCCGTCACGCAGATCACCGTTTCGTTTGGCAACGCCAGCTTCACCCCCAGCGCGGCGGGCAGACCAAAGCCCATCGTGCCGAGCCCGCCAGAGTTGATCCAGCGACGCGGTTTATCAAACGGGTAATACAGCGCAGCGAACATCTGATGTTGGCCCACGTCAGAAGTGACATACGCATCGCCATTGGTCAGACGCCAGATCGTCTCGATCACCGCCTGCGGCTTGATGTTCTCACTCTGTGTGTCGTACTTAAGGCACTGACGGCCACGCCACTGTTCGATTTGCTGCCACCAGTCGCGGATCTCGTCCAGCGGTTGAGACGCGGTCTCCTGCGCCAGCAGATCCAACATTTGATCCAGCACCTGTCGTGCGTCCCCCACGATCGGCACATCCGCCGGCACCGTTTTAGAGATTGAAGTCGGATCGATATCAATGTGCAGCACCGTCGCATGCGGACAGTATTTCGCCAGATTATTGGTGGTGCGATCGTCAAAACGCACGCCGACGGCAAAAATCACATCAGAATGGTGCATCGTCATATTGGCTTCATAGGTGCCGTGCATACCCAGCATGCCCAGCGCCTGACGGTGGGTAGCCGGGAATGCCCCCAGCCCCATCAGCGATGACGCGACAGGAAGATTCAGCTTCTCAATCAGTTCGCGTAGTTGCGTTTCACAGGCTGCATTGACGGCGCCGCCCCCCACATAGACTACGGGCTTTTTCGCAGCCAGCAGCGTTTGCAGCGCACGCTTAATCTGGCCTTTGTGCCCCTGCGTCGTCGGATTATATGAACGCATGCTCACCGACTCAGGCCACAGGTAAGGCAGTTTATTCGCGGGATTGAGAATATCTTTTGGCAGATCGACAACCACTGGCCCAGGACGACCGCTGGCGGCCAGCCAGAAGGCTTTTTTCAGTACGCCCGGGATGTCTTCCGTTTGTTTAACCAGAAAGCTGTGCTTCACCACGGGGCGTGAGATCCCCACCATGTCGCATTCCTGAAACGCATCATAGCCAATCAGTGACGTCGCCACCTGTCCGGAGAGAATGACCAGGGGAATGGAGTCCATATACGCAGTCGCAATGCCGGTAATGGCATTGGTCGCCCCCGGTCCGGAAGTGACGAGCACAACACCCACCTCGCCCGTGGCGCGGGCCAGGCCGTCTGCCATATGCACAGCAGCCTGTTCATGACGAACCAGAACATGATCAATACCGCCTACCGTGTGCAGCGCGTCATAAATATCAAGAACCGCGCCTCCGGGATAGCCGAACACTTGCTTCACGCCCTGATCGATAAGTGATCGGACGACCATTTCCGCGCCAGACAACATCTCCATGCTTTGCCTCCAGGCTTTTGTTATAGACGGTCAACAGAATTCATTTCCGCGCCGTCTTCTGACAGGGTAAACCCATCTTATAAAGTGCAGAGTGATGGATACCTTAACCGCTCGTTATGAGCCAGGCAATTAGCAAACGGAATGCGGGAATGGGCAATAAAAGCAGAAAAAACAGCTGTCAGACACGAATATGGTGAATTCATCTGCTATGAGGGGAGACGCTAATAATTCATCTCTTAAAAAGAGGATGGATCAGGAAATCATCTATTTTTAAGCCTCCCTGAGTGTCTGAAAAAATGCGCACAGAACAAAATATTGCTTGCATAAAAAACCACAGAATAAACCGCATGGCACCATGCGGTTTATTCATCCTGTCTTATCGACGACAAATATTGACCAGCAGCTCTTCCATCCATTGATGCCCTTTATCCCGCCCCGCCGCTTCATGCCAGGAAAGATAACAGGTACGGCTATTCAGCTTGAGCGGCAGAGGTAAAATTTGCAGGCTCAGCGAATCGGAGAACTCTTCAGCAAGCCAGCGCGGTGCAATAGCGACTAGCTGCGTCTGAGAAACGACATTCAATACGCTGACCATCGCCATTCCCTGATAGGCCACGCTGGCTTGTTTATCGGCAGTGTCATACCACGGCAGGCTAAATGAGGCATATCTGTCCAGAGCAACCACGGCATGCTGCTCGCTGTAAACATCGCTTTCACGCAGCGGAGAATTCATACGGGGATGTTTTTTGCTGGCGACTAACACCATTTCATCTTTAAACAATGGAACACAGGCAAACTCTGGACGGCGAAACTCTTCATAGCCCAGAACGAACTCCGTTTCCTGATAACGAAGCTGGTGCTCAGTATTTTGATTTAATGATGATTTAAAAACGAGATGAATATTAGGAGCAATCTGTTCAACTTTATTATATATAACAGACGTCAAATAATTGTCTAACGGACTGCAAACACAGAGATGGAAAACCCGTTCACTGCTTAAGGGTTCAAAACCCGAGCCGGGAAGCTCATTTTGTACCAGCTGTAGCGCCTGACGAATCGAACCGAATAGCTGGAATGCACGCGCCGTGGGCTGGATACCTCTTCCATAGCGGACGAATAACTCGTCGTTAAACATCACCTTAAGTCTGGCTACGGCATTACTCACGGCAGGTTGAGACATTCCCAGAGATTGCGCTGCTCGCGTAATATTCTGCTCCTGCATAACTGCATCAAATACAGTTAACAGATTGAGATCCACTGTGCGCAACTGAGGCTTAACCCCATCATAAGTCTGTGGTTGGTTAATATTATTTTCTGGCATTTCTGACTCCACCGTCACGCTAAATTCCCTTTGCCAAGGTACAGTAATAACTTCGAAAAATATGATTTACCATGCATATACAACAAGCGAAAGGAAATTATTTAAAATTCGGAATATATAAAGAAATCCCATTCAACGAGCGACTTTACGCATCCCATAAATGAAGAGCTAAAAATCGTTCAAAAGATATCTCAAACTTTAATGTGGGCATGAAACCATAAATCAGACAAATGCACAATCAACGCACTCATTAATAATGACTTAAGTGTTATTAAACTATTAATGGCATACATCGCATTTTCATTAACAAAATGATATCAATTTTGATAACTTACTCACCCGCAAATCATTCATGTAATTTATAAATCAATGATATGAAACAGTTTCCATTTCACAGCACATTGGTAAAAATAGTATGTTCAATTGCTACCAATTATATTCAAATTATTCCAGAGATGAATCGCCAGTCCAATAATAGACAATAAAATCGGTTAGACATGCAAAAACCAGCACAATTAGCTAATGTGTTTATCCTGTGCTAAGTGGCCGTTTTGCCTGAGAGGGGTTGACATGAGTTGGCGTATCCAGTACCACTAAAAGCATATCGCATTCACCTGGAGCACGATTCATGATTCGCACCCTTCGTTTCACCGGTCTACTACTACTAAACGCATCCACTGTGCGCGGTAGACTGGCGGGCGAAATTCAGCGTTGAATCGTCTTCAGTAAAACTAAAAACCCGCGCCACTGCGCGGGTTTTTTTATGCTCGTAGCAAGGCGCCCTAAGACTGACAAGGACCTAACCCATGAGCCAGCAAGTCGTTATTTTCGATACTACTTTACGTGACGGTGAACAGGCATTACAGGCGAGCCTGAGTGTTAAAGAAAAACTGCAAATTGCTCTGGCCCTCGAACGCATGGGTGTAGACGTAATGGAAGTCGGCTTTCCCGTCTCCTCGCCAGGTGATTTCGAGTCAGTGCAGACCATCGCCCGCACCATCAAAAACAGCCGCGTGTGCGGTCTGGCTCGCTGCGTAGAGAAAGATATTGATGTGGCCGCGGAATCCCTGAAAGTTGCAGAAGCCTTCCGTATCCATACATTCATTGCCACCTCCCCCATGCACATTGCGACCAAGCTGCGCAGTACGCTGGATGAAGTGATTGAACGTGCGGTGTATATGGTCAAACGCGCGCGTAACTACACTGATGACGTCGAATTCTCCTGTGAAGATGCAGGCCGCACGCCGATTGACGATTTGGCCCGTGTGGTGGAAGCCGCCATCAATGCCGGCGCCAAAACCATCAACATCCCTGATACCGTCGGCTACACCATGCCGTTTGAGTTCGCCAATATCATCACCGGCCTGTATGACCGCGTACCGAATATTGATAAAGCGATTATCTCCGTCCACACCCACGATGATTTGGGTCTGGCCGTGGGCAATGCCATCGCAGCCGTCCACGCCGGCGCGCGTCAGGTAGAAGGCGCGATGAACGGTATCGGTGAACGCGCGGGCAACTGCTCGCTGGAAGAAGTGATCATGGCGATCAAGGTGCGCAAAGACATCATGGATGTGCACACCCGCATCAATCACAACGAGATCTGGCGCACCAGCCAGACCGTCAGCCAGATTTGCAACATGCCGATTCCGGCCAACAAAGCGATCGTCGGCACGGGTGCCTTCGCGCACTCCTCCGGTATTCACCAGGATGGCGTGCTGAAGAACCGTGAAAACTACGAAATCATGACTCCGGAATCCATCGGTCTGAACCAGGTTCAGTTGAACCTGACCTCGCGCTCTGGCCGCGCGGCGGTAAAACACCGTATGGAAGAGATGGGTTATAAGGACAGCGATTACAACATGGATCAGCTGTACGACGCATTCCTGAAGCTGGCTGACAAGAAAGGCCAGGTCTTCGATTACGACCTGGAAGCACTGGCATTCATCAATAAACAGCAGGAAGAGCCAGAACACTTCCGTCTGGACTACTTCACCGTTCAGTCAGGCTCAAGCGATATCGCTACCGCCTCCGTCAAGCTGGCCTGCGGCGATGAAATTAAAGCGGAAGCCGCCAACGGTAACGGCCCTGTGGATGCCATTTACCAGGCGATTAACCGCGTCACTGAGTACGACGTAGAGCTGGTGAAATACGACCTGACGGCAAAAGGGCACGGTAAAGACGCCCTGGGCCAGGTTGATATCGTCGTCAACTACAACGGTCGCCGCTTCCACGGTGTGGGTCTGGCGACAGATATCGTCGAATCCTCCGCGAAAGCGATGGTGCATGTCCTGAACAACATCTGGCGCGCCGCCGAAGTCGAAAAAGAGTTGCAACGCAAAGCTCAGAATAAAGAGAACAACAAGGAAACCGTGTGATGTCGAAGAATTACCATATTGCTGTGTTGCCGGGTGACGGTATTGGCCCGGAAGTGATGGCACAGGCGCTGAAAGTACTGGAAGCTGTTCGTTCGCGTTTTGCGATGAAAATTACCACCAGCCACTACGACGTGGGCGGTATTGCGATTGATAATAACGGTACTCCCCTGCCGAAAGGGACTGTAGAAGGCTGCGAAAATGCCGATGCCGTTCTTTTTGGCTCCGTGGGCGGCCCAAAATGGGAACACCTGCCGCCAGCAGAGCAGCCAGAGCGCGGTGCGCTGCTGCCGTTGCGTAAGCACTTCAAACTGTTTAGCAACCTGCGTCCGGCGAAACTGTACCCGGGGCTGGAAGAGTTTTGCCCGCTGCGCGCGGATATCGCGGCCAACGGTTTCGACATCCTGTGCGTGCGTGAGTTGACCGGCGGCATCTACTTCGGTCAGCCAAAAGGTCGCGAAGGCAGCGGTCAGCATGAGAAAGCGTTTGATACCGAGGTCTATCACCGTTTTGAAATCGAACGTATCGCCCATATCGCGTTTGAGTCAGCGCGCAAACGCCGCCGTAAAGTGACCTCTATTGATAAAGCAAACGTGCTCCAGTCGTCTATTTTGTGGCGCGAAATCGTCAGTGAAGTCGCTAAGCAGTACCCGGACGTTGCGCTGTCGCATATGTATATCGACAACGCAACGATGCAACTGATCAAAGATCCGTCTCAGTTTGACGTGCTGCTGTGCTCCAACCTGTTCGGCGATATTCTCTCGGATGAATGCGCCATGATCACCGGCTCCATGGGTATGCTGCCCTCGGCCAGCCTGAACGAAGAAGGCTTTGGCCTGTACGAACCGGCGGGCGGCTCCGCGCCGGATATCGCAGGCAAAAATATCGCCAACCCGATTGCGCAGATCCTCTCCCTGGCTCTGCTGCTGCGCTATAGCCTGGATGCAGGCGATGCAGCAACCGCAATTGAAAACGCCATTAACCGGGCGTTAGAAGAAGGTGTCCGTACCGGTGATTTAGCACGCGGCACGGCGGCAGTCAGTACCGATGAAATGGGCGACATCATTGCCCGCTATGTCGCTGAAGGGGTGTAATCATGGCTAAGACGTTATATGAGAAGTTGTTTGATGCGCACGTGGTCTACGAAGCACCAAACGAAACCCCACTGTTGTACATCGACCGTCATCTGGTACATGAAGTGACCTCTCCTCAGGCATTTGACGGCCTGCGCGCGCACAAGCGCCCGGTGCGTCAGCCGGGTAAAACCTTTGCCACGATGGATCACAACGTTTCCACCCAGACCAAAGACATCAATGCTTCTGGCGAGATGGCGCGTATCCAGATGCAGGAGCTGATTAAGAACTGTAACGAGTTTGGCGTGGAGCTGTACGATCTGAACCACCCCTATCAGGGTATCGTCCACGTAATGGGGCCTGAGCAGGGGATTACCCTGCCAGGCATGACCATCGTCTGCGGCGACTCCCATACCGCAACCCACGGCGCATTTGGCGCGCTGGCGTTCGGGATTGGGACCTCTGAAGTTGAACACGTTCTGGCGACGCAGACCCTGAAGCAGGGCCGCGCCAAAACCATGAAGATTGAAGTGAAGGGGAAAGCCGCGCCGGGTATCACCGCGAAAGATATCGTGCTGGCGATTATCGGCAAAACCGGCAGTGCAGGCGGCACCGGTCACGTCGTTGAGTTCTGCGGAGATGCTATCCAGGCGCTGAGCATGGAAGGTCGTATGACCCTGTGCAACATGGCCATTGAGATGGGCGCCAAAGCAGGACTGGTGGCCCCAGACGAAACCACCTTCAACTATGTGAAGGGGCGTCTGCATGCGCCGAAAGGTCATAATTTTGACGACGCGGTAGCGTACTGGAAAACCCTGAAAACGGACGAGGGGGCAATTTTTGATACCGTTGTGACGTTACAGGCGGAAGAGATCGCCCCGCAGGTCACCTGGGGCACCAACCCGGGCCAGGTGATTTCTGTCAACGACAGCATTCCTGACCCGGCTTCCTTCGCCGATCCGGTCGAGCGCGCCAGTGCAGAAAAGGCGCTGGCCTATATGGGGCTGAAACCCGGCGTACCGCTGACCGACGTGAGCATTGATAAAGTGTTCATCGGCTCCTGTACCAACTCCCGTATTGAAGATTTACGCGCTGCGGCAGAAATTGCTAAAGGCCGCAAAGTGGCGCCGGGCGTGCAGGCGCTGGTTGTGCCGGGCTCCGGTCCGGTGAAAGCCCAGGCGGAAGCGGAGGGTCTGGATAAGATCTTTATCGAAGCAGGCTTCGAATGGCGCCTGCCCGGCTGCTCCATGTGTCTGGCGATGAACAACGACCGCCTGAATCCGGGCGAGCGATGTGCCTCCACCAGCAACCGTAACTTTGAAGGCCGTCAGGGCCGCGGTGGGCGCACCCACCTGGTCAGCCCGGCAATGGCCGCCGCTGCGGCAGTCACCGGTCATTTCGCCGATATTCGCAGCCTGAAATAAGGAGACAATCATGGCAGAGAAATTTACCCAACATACGGGCCGTGTTGTCCCGCTGGATGCCGCTAACGTCGATACTGACGCGATCATTCCTAAGCAGTTTTTGCAGAAAGTGACGCGCACGGGTTTTGGTGCGCATCTGTTCAACGACTGGCGCTTCCTCGACGATAAAGGCGAAGTGCCAAACCCGGAATTCGTCCTGAACTTTCCGGAATACAAAGGCGCCTCCATTTTGCTGGCGCGGGAAAACTTTGGCTGCGGATCGTCGCGTGAACATGCGCCATGGGCATTGACCGACTACGGCTTTAAGGTGGTTATCGCCCCAAGCTTCGCGGATATCTTCTACGGCAACAGCTTCAACAACCAGCTGCTGCCGGTGACGCTGAGTGACGAACAGGTCGATGAACTGTTTGCGCTGGTGCAGGCAAACCCGGGGATTTCGTTTGAAGTGGATCTGGAAGCGGAAGTGGTGAAAGCCGGGGATAAAACCTACAGCTTCAGCATTGATGCGTTCCGTCGCCACTGCATGCTGAACGGTCTGGACAGCATTGGTTTAACTCTCCAGCACGAAGACGCCATCTCCGCGTACGAGAAAAAACAGCCTGCGTTTATGGGCTAAAGACAATGGCCCGCAAAAAGCGGGCCATTGATTTGTTTCGTAAAGCCGCCTTCCAGAATCAGACATCCTTAACCCGGCAAGTCAGCCCAAGCGTAACCACCGAAATCGCGGCAATCACCCAGTAAACTGAGCCATGCCCGTAACTTTGCGCCAGCGCCCCCTGAATCACCCCCGCCAGGATCACTCCGGTCGAAATGCTGTTGGTAAAAAGCGTGGTCGCCGACCCGGCGCGGCGCGGCATTAAATCCTGGAACCAGAGCATGCCGATCCCGGCAACGATGCCAATAAACACAGCATTAAACAGCTGAAGCGCCAGCAGCGCTTCGCGCGAATGGAATAAGATCAGCCCAAGATAAAACAACACCCCGGCTGCAACCGCAACCACCATCATTTTCCGTTTACCGAAACGTTTTATATAGTAACCCGCCAGAATCATCGCCGGAATTTCCAGCCCGGCAGCGGTGCCCATTAAGATCCCCGCAAGCTTGTCCGGTAAGCCCAGATCGCTGCTGATCCACAGCGGCATATCGATGATGTACATGGTGTTACAGGTCCACATCAGCGTGGAGGCGATAAACAACATGCGGACGTTTTTATCCTGCCAGCCGCTCACCTGCGTGATGGGCTTGTCCGTCACCTGCTCTACGCGCGCCACCGATGGCAGCGCAAAGGCTATCAGCGCCAGGCTGATGACAAAAATCCCCGCCGCGATGGAAAACATGGTGGTGAAGCCGTAGTTCAGCGCCAGCATGAACGCCAGCGGGGGACCGATGACCCACGCGAGAGAGAGCTGCGCACGCATCACCGAGCTGAACATCACCACTTCCCTCGCCGAGTTGTCGGCGTACTCCCGGGCCAGGGCGAAGAGCTGCGGCATGGCGGTGTTCGCCAGAGAGGCCAGCAGCACGCCGCAGGTAATGAGCGTCAGGTAATGGCGGTTGAAGGCAAACAGCAGCGCGTTGCCCACGGCCATTGCGCAACAAAAGAGGATCAGCTTGCGGCGATCGCCCTGGCTGTCGGACCGTTTCGCCAGCCACAGGCTGACGAGGATCCCGGCAATGGCGTTGACGGTGTAGAACAGGCCCACCCAAAACGGCTGCGCCCCCACCTCGCGGCTGAGAAACAGGCTCAGCGTCGGCGCCTGTAGCGCGCCGGCTACGCCCATCATGAAGGCCACCAGCATAAAAGCGGCGTACACGCCATTCAGGCGTCGCCCCATCGTCATCAACCAGAGCATGCGCAAGTCCTTATGAAAGCGAATCGAAATTGGGTGAAATAGTAAACGAAAAAAGCCAGCAAAAAACATTTTGCTGGCGGGTGATTAGCACCAATACTCAGTCACACATGATCGAGGCGAGTTAGCGAGAAGAGGTCGGTTTCGTAACGTCCCACTGCATCAGATCTTCCAGTATTCTCAGCCGCTGCTCTGCGCACTGGCGGGCCAGCCAGGACACTCCCTTTGTCGCTGAAAAATAGTGCTGATAAAACTGACGTGCGGTAGACCTCTTCATAATTTACCTCCTCGCTTCATCGATAAGGATTATTGGCTTAATATAGGGATTAATAAATTGCTGATTTTTTGTCAGGAGTTCCCCTTTTATGCCTTCTGGTCGTCTGCAACAACAATTTATCCGCCTCTGGCAGTGCTGCGAGGGGCAATCGCAGGAGACCACGCTGAACGAGCTGGCTGAACTCCTCAACTGCTCCCGGCGTCATATGCGTACCCTCCTCAACACCATGCAGCAGCAGGGCTGGCTAAACTGGGAGGCTGAAGCCGGACGCGGCAAGCGCTCGCGCCTGACTTTCCTTTATACCGGCCTGGCGCTACAGCAACAGCGGGCGGAGGATCTGCTGGAGCAGGACCGCATCGATCAGCTGGTCCAGCTGGTGGGCGACAAAGCCGCCGTGCGCCAGATGCTGGTCTCGCATCTGGGACGCAGCTTTCGTCAGGGACGCCACATTCTGCGGGTGCTCTACTACCGTCCGATGAAAAATCTGTTGCCCGGCACGGCGTTACGGCGTTCTGAAACCCACATGGCCCGGCAGATATTCAGCGGCCTGACGCGGATAAATGAGGAAAACGGGGAACTGGAGGCGGATATCGCGCACCACTGGCAACAGCTTTCCCCGCGCCACTGGCGCTTTTTCTTACGCCCCGGCATTCATTTCCACCATGGACGCGAGCTGGAGATGCGCGACGTTATCGATTCCTTAGAGCGCGCCCGCACGCTGCCGCTCTATTCGCATATCGCGCGGATCCACTCCCCAACGGCCTGGACGCTGGATATTGAGCTATCGCAGCCGGACAAATGGCTTCCGTGGCTTCTGGGCTACGTCCCCTCAATGATCCTGCCTGCCGAGTGGCGCTCCCTGAACAATTTTTCCAGCCAGCCGATTGGTACGGGCCCCTACTCCGTTACACGAAACAACAGTAATCAGCTGAAGATCCGCGCCTTTGATGATTACTTTGGCTACAGGGCGTTGATCGACGAAGTGAACGTCTGGGTGTTACCGGATCTCAACGAAGAGCTGAGCGCAGGCCTGACCCTGGAAGGGCCAACAGCCGGTGAAAAGGCGTTCGAAAGCCGCCTGGAGGAGGGATGCTACTACCTGCTCTTTGATAGCCGCAGCCATCGCGGGGCAAACCACGACGTACGCAGGTGGATCAGCCATATTCTTGCCCCTGCTAACCTGATTTATCACGCAGAGGAGCAATACCAGACCTGGTGGTTCCCGGCCTATGGCCTGCTTCCGCGCTGGCACCATGCGCAGCCAGTGCGCAGTGAAAAACCTGCCGGACTGGAGACCATCACCCTCAGCTACTATCGCGATCACATTGAGCACAGGTTTATCGCAAGGATCATGAGCACGCTGCTGGCAGCCGAAGGCGTGACGCTGGCGATACAGGAAGTCGATTATGATGAATGGCATCGCGGAGACGTCATCAGCGATATCTGGCTCAACAGCGCAAACTTTACGCTGCCGCTTGATTTCTCGCTCTTTTCTCACCTGTACGAAGTGCCCCTGATTCAGCACTGTATCAACCGGGACTGGCAGCAGGACGCCGCACGGTGGCGGGCAGGAGAAATGGATCTGGCCGCCTGGTGTCAGGAATTACTGGCCGGGCAGACGATCGTACCGTTGATTCACCACTGGCTGCTGATCCAGGGCCAGCGCAGCATGCGCGGCCTGCGGATGAACACCCTGGGCTGGTTTGATTTTAAATCCGCCTGGTTTGCGCCGCCGGAGCCATAACGCTTTCGTAATATTCACCAAATCATTACAATAGCGCCGTTCTCAACGGGGTGCTGCATCACTGATGTGCGCTGAGATAATACCCGTCGAACCTGATCCGGATAACGCCGGCGAAGGGATTTGAGGCTGTCTCTCAAAATCCTTTGCCACTCAACCCTGAGGTGCAAAGTGTTAAAAAACGTTCTTCCTCTGCTGGCGCTGTTTGCGCTGCCTGTTTTTGCTAAGCCTGTTCTGACGGTCTACACCTACGACTCCTTCTCCGCCGACTGGGGCCCTGGCCCGGTGGTAAAAAAAGCCTTTGAAGCGGACTGCAACTGCGAGCTGAAATTCGTGGCGCTGGAAGATGGCGTCTCGCTGCTTAACCGGCTGCGCATGGAAGGCAAAAACAGCAAAGCCGACGTGGTGCTCGGGCTGGATAACAACCTGCTGGAAGCCGCCACCCAAACCAGACTGTTCGCCAAAAGCGGCGTGGCGGCAGATGCCGTTAACGTACCGGGCGGCTGGAAAAACGACACCTTCGTTCCCTTTGATTACGGTTACTTTGCGTTTGTCTACGATAAAAACAAGCTGAAGAATCCGCCCAAAAGCCTGAAAGAGCTGGTCGAAAGTGACCAGAAATGGCGCGTGATTTACGAAGATCCGCGTACCAGCACGCCGGGTCTGGGGCTGCTGCTGTGGATGCAAAAAGTTTACGGGGATAAAACGCCGGAAGCGTGGCAGAAGCTGGCCGCGAAAACCGTTACCGTCACCAAAGGCTGGAGCGAAGCCTATGGCCTGTTCCTGAAAGGCGAAAGCGACCTGGTGCTGAGCTACACTACCTCTCCGGCCTACCACATTATCGCCGAGAAGAAAGACAACTACGCCGCCGCGAACTTTGCTGAAGGGCATTATTTGCAGGTGGAAGTGGCCGCCCGCACCGCCGCGAGCAAACAGCCGGAGCTTGCCGAAAAATTCCTGAAATTTATGATCTCCCCGGCATTTCAGAACGCTATTCCGACCGGCAACTGGATGTACCCGGTCACTGACGTTGCGCTGCCGGCAGGCTTTGAGCAGCTAAACAAGCCGCAAACCTCACTGGAATTTACGCCGCAGCAGGTTGCCGCCCAGCGCGCCGCATGGATTAGTGAATGGCAACGCGCCGTCAGCCGCTGATCCCCGGCTGGTTAGTTCCCGGGCTGCTCGCCGCCGTACTGATGGTCGTCGTCAGCCTGGGTGCATTCCTTGCGCTGTGGTTTAACGCGCCAGAGAGCGATCTGCTCGCCCTCTGGCACGACAGCTATCTCTGGCACGTCATCCGCTTCTCCTTCTGGCAGGCGTTTCTCTCCGCGCTGCTGTCGGCGATCCCGGCCATTTTCCTTGCACGCGCCCTCTATCGCAGACGTTTCCCCGGCAGGCTTGCCCTGCTGCGGCTGTGCGCGATGACGCTGATCCTGCCCGTGCTGGTGGCGGTGTTCGGCATTCTGAGCGTCTACGGTCGGCAGGGCTGGCTGGCATCCCTCTTCAACCTGCTTGGTCTGGAATGGACCTTCTCCCCTTACGGCCTGAAAGGCATTCTGCTGGCGCATATTTTTTTCAATATGCCGATGGCGACGCGCCTCTTTTTACAGGCGCTGGAAAACATTCCCGGTGAGCAGCGTCAGATTGCCGCCCAGCTTGGCATGCGCGGCTGGTCGTTCTTCCGCTTTGTCGAATGGCCGTGGCTGCGACGCCAGATTGCTCCGGTTGCCGCGCTAATCTTTATGCTCTGCTTCGCCAGCTTCGCGACCGTACTTTCTCTCGGCGGCGGGCCGCAGGCCACCACCATTGAGCTGGCGATCTATCAGGCCTTAAGTTACGACTACGATCCGGGCCGCGCCGCGCTGCTGGCGATCGTGCAGATGGTCTGCTGCCTGGCGCTGGTGTTACTCAGCCAGCGGCTAAGTAAAGCGATCCCCACAGGTAGCAATAACCTGACAGGCTGGCGCGATCCGCAGGACAGCCTGCACAGCCGCGTCGCGGATTTTATGCTAATCGCATTGGCACTCCTGCTTCTGCTGCCCCCGCTGCTGGCCGTTATTGTTGGTGGCCTGAATCGCAATGTGTTGTCGGTACTGCAACAGCCTGTCCTGTGGCAGGCGACGTGGACCTCATTGCGCATCGCGCTGGCAGCCGGGATCCTGTGCGTGATCCTGACCATGATGCTGCTCTGGAGCAGCCGCGAGCTGTACGCGCGTCATGCCCGTAAAGCCGCACACGCGCTGGAGCTGACGGGTATGCTGATCCTGGCGATGCCGGGCATTGTGCTGGCGACCGGATTCTTTTTACTGTTCAACAGCACCATCGGCCTGCCGGAAAGCGCCGACGGCATCGTCATTTTTACCAACGCACTGATGGCCATCCCTTACGCGCTCAAGGTGCTGGAAAACCCGATGCGCGACGTCAACAGCCGCTACAGTTTGCTGTGTCAGTCGCTGGGCATGCAGGGCTGGCAGCGTCTGAAGGTGGTCGAACTGCGCGCGCTAAAGCGTCCGCTGGCCCAGGCGCTGGCGTTTGCCTGCGTGCTGTCGATTGGCGATTTTGGCGTTGTGGCCCTCTTCGGCAACGAGGATTTCCGCACGCTGCCGTTCTGGCTTTATCAGCAAATTGGCTCCTATCGTAGCCAGGACGGCGCCGTCACGGCGCTACTCCTGTTGCTGCTGTGCTTTGCGTTATTTACCGTTATCGAAAAACTTCCGGGGCGTGATGTTAAAACTGACTGATGTAACCTGGCTTTATGAGCACCTGCCAATGCGTTTTACCCTCTCCGTTCGTCAGGGAGAGCGAATCGCAGTGCTTGGCCCCAGCGGGGCCGGAAAAAGTACCCTGCTCAATCTGATTGCCGGTTTTTTACAGCCTGCCAGCGGGTCGATCGTCATTGATAATGGCGAGTATACCTACGCTCCGCCGGCTAAGCGCCCGGTGTCGATGCTGTTCCAGGAAAACAATCTGTTCAATCATCTTACGGTGTGGCAGAACATCGCGCTGGGTATGGATCCGGGGTTGAAGCTCAATGTTGCGCAGCGTCAGACGCTGGAGGCGATCGCCGAACAAATGGGCCTGGCTGCGTTTATCAACAGACTACCGGGTGAGCTTTCCGGCGGCCAGCGCCAGCGCGTGGCGCTGGCGCGCTGCCTGGTGCGCAAGCAGCCGCTGCTGCTGCTCGATGAACCCTTTTCGGCGCTCGACCCCGCTCTGCGTCAGGAAATGCTCTCGCTGGTTGAGGAGGTTTGCGAGCGCGAACAACTGACGATGCTGATGGTTTCGCATAGCATCGAAGATGCCGCACGCATCGCGCCGCGATCGGTGGTGATCGCGGAGGGACGTATTTTGTGGGATGGGGAAACAGAAGAACTTCTGAGTGGTAAGGCGGGGGCATCTTCACTTTTAGGTATTCGTGAGGTCTGATGCCCTCACCCTTGCCCTCTCCCACAGGGGAGAGGGATCCCCAGTAATTTGAAAGCAAAAGCGATAACGTTGCCTTCAGAATAACTGAGGGCTTACAGCGATGCCCTGGTCCGGCTGTAAATCGCTGAGGCGTTTCCTGTAGGCCGGGGCGAGGCGCAGGGATGCGTCGAGAGGGCGTGGCCTGCATGGATGCAGGCTCATGCCCGACCCGATAGCCTGAAGGAATAAGCCGAAGGTACCGCGAAGCGGCGATTTTCCGCCGGGAGCCCGGGTCGCCAGGGTGGTGGCGACTGAGCCACCCTGGCACGTTCACCGGCCATGTCGTGACAGAGTAGCAAGGAACATATAGTGAACGGAATGACCACCAGAGCCGTATGTTCCCCCTCACCCCAGCCCTCTCCCTCAAGGGAGAGGGGGCCGTCTGTGCAGGCATTATTTTGTGGGGAACCCTCAGCCCACAGGGAGAGGGAAAACACCTTAACGGCTCACCACCTTTAACAGGATCTCGCCGTACACCGGCATCAGCGGGTGGCGGATCAGCGCGATCAGCGCCACCACGGCCACCCCCAGCGTCAGCGGGGCCAGCCAGAGCAGGCGAGTGCGCGGAAGATAGCGCGTCAGACGATCAACACTGGCTTTCGCGCTGCGCCACAGGCGCCAGCAGAGCCAGACCGCCAGCCACAGCAGCACCGCCGTGCCCAGCAGCAGCCATTTAAACTCACCGCTTTGCATACCGTCAGGAATATCAATCGCCGCGCCCGCCAGGATACCCGGCAGGAAGTAGAACGGCGGCCAGAAGACGCAGCCGATGATATTCGGCACCACAAACTTCGCGACGGGCAGATCCAGCATCCCGGCCACCATCGGCACCAGCGGACGCGTTGGGCCAACGAAGCGCCCCACGAGGATGGTGAACATGCTGTGCTGGTGCAGCGCATGCTCGGTTTTATCCAGCAGCGCTTTGTTTTTTTTCATGAACGACCAGCGGTGCAGCGGCTTCTTAAAGCGCCAGCCCAGCCAGAAGGAGATCCAGTCCCCCAGCAAACAGCCGATAATACCGGCCATCCACGCCTGCCAGAAATTGACCTCGCCGCTGCCGATAAGCGCCCCAAGCCCCGCCATCATCACGGTGCCGGGCAGGATCAGCCCGACCAGCGCCAGCGACTCCAGAAACGCCACCAGCGCCACGGCGATGAGCGAATACATAACGGACTGGGTAATAAAATGTTCCAGCAATGCCTGCATAACTATTCCGGTCAGAAAACGAATCAGCGATTCTGCTTAGCGCCCTGCACCGCGTCAAGGCATCAATTGTCTGAATAGTTTACAAGATGCGCCTGAAGTTCACCTGAATGTTTACCGATTATTCACATCCCGCACGGAATTCGCTCGGGCTGGCACCGGTGCACTTCTTAAACACGCGAGAGAAATAGAGCTGATCTTCAAAGCCGACGTTACGCCCGACGGTGGCGATAGGCATTCGGGTGGTGCTGAGCAGCAGTTTCGCCTGGCTGATGCGCTGATCCTCGCGCCAGCTGAGTACGCTCACGCCAAGCTGCTGGCGGAACAGATGCGACAGCCGTGACGGCGACAGGCACACATGCTGGGCGACGCTGGCAATATCAAACTGGCTGTCGGCAAGGTGGTCGCTGATGTACTGGCAGGCGTCGCGGACGCGGTTGTCCAGCGGCGGATTAAGCGACTCGTTGATGGCCTCCATGCGGCGCAGCAGCACCTGTTCAAGCAGGTTGATGGCCAGCAGTTCGGCGTAGCGCCCGCCCGCCTGCCCTGCCTCAATAATCTGTGCGAACAGCTCACGGAACTGCGCCAGATGCGCCTCATCCGGGCGATATAAACCGGTATGGGCGAAAATGGCCGGCCACGAGAGCCACTCCTGCCAGTAGGCGCGCGGACGGAAATAGACCCACTGGTGATACCACTCTTTGGCATCCGGGTGGCGCCCGTAGTGATGGATCTCCCCCGGCGGGAACAGCAGCATATCACCGGGGCGGCAGATAAACTGTTGATCCCCATTTTTGACGACGCCTTCTCCGCGTACGGTCAGGTTCAGGATATATCCCTTCATGCCAAGAGGGCGATCGACGTAAAAATCGAGATATCCCTCGGCCTCAATTGGCGTCAGTCCCGCCACCAGATGGGCGTTAAATGAGTAGCCCGGCAGTAAGGGATCGTTTTGCGGTTCGGCCATAGATTCAGTTCTCCCAAGGGTCCTGAAGGAAACCAATTGTCCATATCGATAAAAGCAGTATAAAAATGGCCCGCGAAAAGATCCAAAAAGCATCACGCCTCTTTTACGTCCGCCATGTTTCAGCCTTTCCCCCTGATTTCTCCGCCAGCACGGGCGGATAAGCAGTAACAAAAGTGTCTATAAGTGCGGCAGAAATGTCCACATAGAATATTTGCACGGCGTCACACTTTGCGTGGCTACAGCAATTTAGTCCATAAGATTAGCGGATCCTGCCTGACGATTTTTGTCCCTAGTCTCTAATGTTCTTCCATACCTGTTTTTTGGATGGAGCAACACCATGGCAATTGCAATTGGCCTCGATTTTGGCAGCGACTCAGTTCGCGCGCTGGCAGTGGACTGTACGACTGGCCAGGAGATAGCAACCAGCGTTGAGTGGTATCCGCGCTGGCAAGAGGGGCGCTACTGCGATGCGCCAAACAACCAGTTCCGTCACCACCCGCGGGACTACATCGAGTCGATGGAAGCGGCGATCAAAACCGTTCTGGCGGAGTTGACCGACGCCCAGCGGGCCGATGTCGTGGGGATTGGCGTCGACAGCACCGGCTCAACGCCTGCCCCTGTCGATGCCGAAGGCCGCGTACTGGCGCTGCGACCGGAGTTTGCCGACAACCCGAACGCCATGTTTGTGCTGTGGAAAGACCATACCGCCGTGGAAGAGGCGGAAGCCATCACCCGCTTATGCCATCAGCCGGGCAAAACTGACTACTCCCGCTACATCGGCGGGATTTACTCCAGCGAGTGGTTCTGGGCCAAGATCCTGCACGTTACCCGCGCGGACGCGTCGGTCGCACAGGCAGCGGCGTCATGGATTGAGCTGTGCGACTGGGTTCCCGCCCTGCTCTCCGGCACCACGCGTCCGCAGGATATTCGCCGCGGCCGTTGCAGCGCCGGGCATAAATCGCTGTGGCATGACAGCTGGGGTGGTCTGCCTCCGGCAGCGTTCTTCGATGAACTCGACCCGATCATCAACAAAAACCTGACATACCCGCTGTTCACCGACACCTTCACCGCCGATATTCCGGTCGGCACGCTCTGCGAAGAGTGGGCGAAACGCCTCGGTCTGCCGCAAAACGTGACCATTTCCGGCGGCGCGTTCGACTGCCATATGGGGGCCGTGGGCGCGGGTGCGCAGCCCAACACGCTGGTGAAAGTTATCGGCACCTCCACCTGTGACATTCTGACGGCAGATAAAGCCAGCGTCGGCGACCGCGCGGTGAAAGGCATCTGCGGCCAGGTTGACGGCAGCGTGGTGCCTGATTTTATCGGCCTTGAAGCGGGCCAGTCCGCCTTCGGTGATATCTATGCCTGGTTTGGCCGCGTGCTCGGCTGGCCGCTGGATCAGCTGGCTGCCGCCCATCCTGAACTGAAAACGCAGATTACGGCGAGCAAAAAACAGCTCCTGCCGCAGCTCACCGACGCCTGGGCAAAAAATCCGTCTCTCGACCACCTGCCGGTGGTGCTGGACTGGTTCAACGGCCGTCGTACGCCGTTTGCCAACCAGCGTCTGAAAGGAGTGATTACCGATCTCAACCTCGCGACCGACGCGCCCGCGCTGTTTGGCGGCCTGATCGCCGCCACCGCGTTCGGCGCGCGCGCCATCATGGAGTGCTTCATCGACCAGGGCATTGACGTGAACAACGTGATGGCGCTGGGCGGGATCGCCCGTAAAAATCCGGTGATTATGCAGGCCTGCTGCGACGTGCTGAACCGGCCGCTGCAAATTGTGGCCTCCGATCAGTGCTGTGCGCTGGGTGCCGCGATTTTCGCTGCCGTGGCCGCAGGCGTCCATGCGGATATCCCGACCGCGCAACAGCATATGGCGAGCGCCGTCGAAAATACGCTCCATCCGCAGACTCAGCAGGCACAACGCTTCGAACAGCTTTATCAGCGCTACCAGCAATGGGCAAAAAGCGCCGAACTTCACTATCTCCCTGTCGCCGCCCCGGCCAAAAGCACCGCGGACACTACGGCAACCCTGACACATTAAGGACACGATAATGACCATTTTTAATAATTATGAAGTGTGGTTTGTGATTGGCAGCCAGCATTTGTACGGACCGGAAGCGTTGCAGCAGGTGACGAAACACGCGGAGCACGTTGTGAATGCGCTGAACGCGGAAGCCAAACTGCCGTGCAAACTGGTGCTGAAGCCGCTGGGGACTACCCCGGACGAAATCACCAACATTTGCCGCGATGCCAATTACGATGACAAATGCGCTGGCCTGGTGGTGTGGCTGCACACCTTCTCGCCAGCCAAAATGTGGATCAACGGCCTGGCTATCCTCAACAAACCGCTGTTGCAATTCCACACGCAGTTCAACGCCTCCCTGCCGTGGGACAGCATCGACATGGACTTCATGAACCTGAACCAGACCGCGCACGGCGGCCGCGAGTTCGGCTTCATCGGCGCGCGCATGCGTCAACAGCATGCCGTGGTGACCGGCCACTGGCAGGATGGCCAGGCACAAAAACGCATTGGCTCCTGGATGCGTCAGGCGGTATCTAAGCAGGATACCCGTCACCTGAAGGTGGTGCGTTTCGGCGACAACATGCGCGAAGTGGCGGTCACCGACGGTGATAAAGTGGCCGCGCAGATTAAATTTGGCTTTTCCGTCAACACCTGGGCGGTGGGCGACCTGGTGCAGGTGGTGAATGACATCAGCGATGGCGACGTTAACGCGCTGGTGGACGAGTACGAAAGCAGCTACCGTCTGACGCCTGCGGCACAGGTCAACGGCGACAAGCGCCAGAATGTGATGGACGCGGCGCGCATCGAGCTGGGCATGAAGCGCTTCCTGGAACAGGGCGGCTTCCACGCTTTTACCACCACCTTTGAAGATCTCCACGGCCTGAAACAGCTCCCGGGTCTGGCGGTACAACGTCTGATGCAGCAGGGCTACGGCTTTGCGGGCGAAGGCGACTGGAAAACTGCCGCTCTGCTTCGCATCATGAAGGTGATGTCAACCGGTCTACAGGGCGGCACCTCTTTTATGGAGGACTACACCTACCACTTCGAGAACGGCAACGATCTGGTGCTCGGCTCGCACATGCTGGAAGTGTGTCCATCCATCGCGGTTGAAGAGAAACCGATCCTCGACGTGCAGTACCTCGGCATTGGCGGCAAAGCGGATCCGGCCCGTCTGATCTTCAACACCCGTACCGGCCCGGCCATTAACGCCAGCCTGATCGACCTCGGCGACCGTTTCCGCCTGCTGGTGAACTGCGTCGATGCGGTGGAAACTCCGCATTCTCTGCCGAAACTGCCGGTCGCCAACGCTTTGTGGAAAGCACAGCCTGACCTGCCAACCGCCTCGGAAGCCTGGATCCTGGCCGGCGGCGCGCACCACACCGTATTCAGCCACGCGCTTGACCTGAACGATATGCGTCAGTTTGCCGAGCTGCACGACATCGAACTGACCGTGATTGATAACGATACCCGTCTGCCAGCCTTTAAAGACGCGCTGCGCTGGAACGAAGTCTATTACGGTTCAAAACGCTAAGCCCTGAATGCCCGGTGGCACTTCGTTTACCGGGCCTACGGTTCTGTAGGCCGGATAAGCGAAGCGCCATCCGGCAGGAGACGACAATGTTAGAAGATCTCAAACGTCAGGTACTCGAAGCCAACCTGGCGCTGCCAAAACATAACCTGGTGACCCTGACCTGGGGCAACGTCAGCGCCGTTGACCGGGAAAAAGGGGTGTTCGTGATCAAGCCTTCCGGCGTGGATTACACGGTAATGACCGCAGAAGACATGGTGGTGGTCAGCATCGAAACGGGTGAAGTGGTTGAAGGCAATAAAAAGCCCTCCTCCGATACGCCCACTCACCGCCTGCTGTATCAGGCCTTCCCGACCATCGGTGGGATTGTGCATACCCATTCGCGTCACGCGACCATCTGGGCGCAGGCGGGCCAGCCTATTCCGGCGACCGGCACCACCCACGCGGACTACTTTTACGGCACCATTCCCTGCACGCGTCTGATGACCGATGCGGAGATCAACGGTGAGTACGAATGGGAAACCGGGAACGTGATCGTCGAAACCTTCGAAAAACAGGGAATCGACGCGGCGCAAATGCCCGGCGTGCTGGTGCACTCCCACGGCCCGTTTGCCTGGGGTAAAAACGCGGAGGACGCGGTGCACAACGCGATCGTGCTGGAGGAAGTCGCCTATATGGGGATCTTCTGCCGCCAGATGGCACCGCAGCTGCCGGACATGCAGCAAACCCTGCTGGATAAGCATTACCTGCGTAAGCACGGTGCGAAAGCCTACTACGGGCAGTAAACCTTTGCCCGGTGGCGCTGCGCTTACCGTGAGTGCGGAACCTCTAGGCCGGATAAGCGCAGCGCCATCCGACTGAACAGGCACTGTATAAAACCCCAGCAAACACCCCTCAACCAGGCTATAATCAGGCCTGGTTTTGTTTTATGGGATAACGCCGTGACGCAGGCGCAAGAAGGCTTTTTACTGACCAGACACTGGCGGGATACCCCTCAGGGTACTGAGGTTGAATTCTGGCTGGCAACGGACAACGGCCCGCTAAACGTTACGCTCCCGCCGCAGGAGTCCGTGGCCTTTATTCCTGAAGCTCACGTCGAGAAAGTGAAACAAATGCTGCGCGGCGAAAACGGCTGGCGCATAACCCCGCTTGAACTGAAAGATTTCCACCGCCAGCCGGTTTACGGCCTCTATTGCCGCGCCCATCGCCAGTTAATGCGCTATGAAAAACTGCTCCGTGAAGCGGGCGTGACGCTTTACGAGGCCGACATTCGCCCGCCTGAACGCTTTCTGATGGAGCGGTTTATCACCGCCCCCGTCTGGGTAGATGGCACCGCGCAAAATGGCAGGATCGTTAACGCGCGCCTCAAGCCTAGCCCGAATTATCGCCCCCCGCTCAAGTGGGTCTCGCTGGATATCGAAACCACCCGCCACGGCGAACTGTACTGCATTGGTCTGGAAGGCTGTGGGCAGCGGGTTGTCTATATGCTCGGGCCGCCAAACGGCGATGCGTCCGCGCTGGATTTTAATCTGGAGTACGTCAACAGCCGCCCGCAACTGCTGGAGAAGCTTAACCAGTGGTTTGCCGAGCACGATCCGGATGTTCTGATCGGCTGGAACGTAGTGCAGTTTGACCTGCGCGTGCTGCAAAAACATGCCGAGCGTTACCGTATCCCGCTGATTCTGGGGCGCGGCAACAGCGAGCTGGAGTGGCGTGAGCATGGTTTTAAGAACGGTGTTTTCTTCGCGCAGGCTAACGGTCGCCTGATTATCGACGGCATCGAGGCGCTGAAATCCGCCTTCTGGAACTTCTCTTCCTTCTCGCTGGAAGCGGTCGCCCAGGAACTGCTCGGCGAAGGTAAATCCATCGACAATCCCTGGGACCGAATGGACGAGATCGACCGGCGCTTTAATGAAGATAAACCCGCGCTCGCCACCTATAACCTGAAAGATTGCGAGCTGGTGACGCAGATCTTCCACAAAACCGAGATCATGCCCTTCCTGCTGGAGCGGGCGACGGTGAACGGCCTTGCGGTCGACAGGCACGGCGGCTCGGTAGCGGCCTTCAGCCACCTCTATTTCCCGCGGATGCACCGGGCGGGCTATGTCGCCCCTAACCTCGGCGACGTGCCGCCGCAGGCCAGCCCCGGCGGTTACGTGATGGATTCACGGCCCGGGCTGTATGACTCGGTGCTGGTGCTGGATTTTAAAAGCCTGTATCCGTCCATTATCCGCACGTTTCTGATTGATCCGGTGGGGCTGGTGGAGGGGATGGCGCAGCCAGACGATGCGCACAGCACCGAAGGTTTTCTTGGAGCACGCTTCTCGCGGGAAAAACACTGCCTGCCCGAAATTGTGGGAAACATCTGGCACGGCCGCGATGAGGCCAAGCGCCACGGCAACAAGCCGCTCTCACAGGCGCTGAAAATCATTATGAACGCCTTTTACGGCGTGCTGGGTACCAGTGCCTGCCGCTTCTTTGATCCCCGTCTGGCGTCGTCCATCACCATGCGCGGGCACGAGATTATGCGCCAGACCAAAGCGCTGATTGAATCCCGGGGCTATGATGTGATTTATGGCGATACAGACTCCACCTTTGTCTGGCTGAAAGCCGCCCATTCGGAAGACGACGCCGCACAAATCGGCAAAGATCTGGTCGCCTTTGTGAACGACTGGTGGCGCGAAAGTTTGCAAAAAGAGCGGTTAACCAGCGCGTTAGAGCTGGAGTTTGAAACCCATTTTGCCCGCTTTTTAATGCCGACCATTCGCGGAACCGACCAGGGCAGCAAGAAGCGCTACGCCGGGCTGATTCAGGAAGGTGACACGCAGCGGATGGTGTTTAAAGGGCTGGAGACAGTGCGCACCGACTGGACGCCGCTGGCACAGCAGTTCCAGCAGACGCTCTACCTGCGGGTGTTCCGCAATGAGCCTTATCAGGATTATGTGCGCGACACCATCGCCAGCCTGATGGCGGGTGAACTGGATGACCAGCTGGTGTATCGCAAGCGCCTGCGCCGCCCGCTGGCCGAATATCAACGTAACGTTCCTCCCCACGTACGCGCCGCGCGGCTGGCGGATGAAGAGAACGTTCGCCGGGGCCGTGCGCCGCAGTATCAGAACCGGGGAACGATCAAATACGTCTGGACCACTAACGGCCCGGAACCCGTTGATTACCAGCAGTCTCCGCTTGATTACGATCACTACCTGACCCGCCAGCTTCAGCCGGTTGCGGAGGGAATTTTACCGTTCATCAATGACGACTTTGCTACACTAGTGACAGGACAACTTGGGCTATTTTGACGCGTGACGAAACCGTTGCCATCCAGTACCATAGCGCCCTTTCCATTCCCGGACCCATTTTTCGATGACCGTCTTTTTTGACGGGGTCGAACTATTGCCTGCAATTAAAGATTAGAGCCGAACAACTATGCCTTTTACACTTGGTCAACGCTGGATCAGCGATACAGAAAGCGAACTTGGATTAGGAACCGTCGTTGCCGTCGATGCGCGCATGGTTACCCTCCTTTTCCCTGCTACCGGTGAAAACCGCCTGTACGCTCGCAATGACTCCCCTGTTACCCGCGTAATGTTCAATCCGGGCGACACCGTGACCAGCCACGAAGGCTGGCAGCTGAAGGTTGAAGACGTAAAAGAAGAGAATGGACTGCTCGCCTACATCGGTACGCGTCTTGATACCGACGAGACGAATGTTATCCTGCGTGAAGTGCTGCTCGACAGCAAACTGGTTTTCAGCAAGCCGCAGGACCGTCTGTTTGCCGGGCAAATCGACCGAATGGATCGCTTCTCTCTGCGCTACCGCGCGTGTAAGTTCCAGAGTGAACAGTACCGCATGCCGTGGAGCGGCCTGCGCGGTCAGCGTACCAGCCTTATTCCCCATCAGCTGAATATCGCCCATGACGTGGGCCGTCGCCATGCGCCTCGCGTGCTGCTGGCTGACGAAGTGGGCCTGGGTAAAACCATCGAAGCAGGCATGATCCTGCACCAGCAGCTGCTCTCTGGCGCTGCCGAGCGCGTGCTGATTGTGGTGCCGGAAACGCTGCAACACCAGTGGCTGGTCGAGATGCTGCGCCGCTTTAACCTGCGCTTCTCCCTGTTCGACGACGAGCGCTATGCCGAAGCCCAGCACGACGCGGACAACCCGTTTGAAACCGAACAGTTGGTCATTTGTTCCCTGGACTTCGTGCGCCGCAGCAAGCAACGCCTGGAGCATCTGTGCGACGCTGAATGGGATCTGATGGTCGTCGACGAAGCACACCACCTCGTCTGGAGCGAGGACGCGCCAAGCCGCGAATACATGGCGATTGAGCAGCTTGCCGAGCGCGTACCAGGCGTTCTGCTTCTGACCGCCACCCCGGAGCAGCTGGGTCTTGAGAGCCACTTCGCCCGTCTGCGCCTGCTCGATCCGAACCGTTTCCACGATTTTGAGCAGTTTGTTGAAGAGCAGAAAAACTATCGTCCGGTGGCGGACGCCGTCGCGCTGCTGCTGGCCGGTAATCGTCTCTCTAATGATGAACTTAACACCCTCAGCGATCTTATCGGCGAGCAGGATATTGAGCCTCTGCTTCAGGCCGCGAACAGCGACAGCGATAATGCGGGATCTGCGCGTAAAGAGCTGATCGACATGCTGATGGACCGCCACGGCACCAGCCGCGTGCTGTTCCGTAACACCCGTAACGGTGTAAAAGGCTTCCCGAAACGCGAACTGCACACCATCAAATTGCCGCTGCCGACCCAGTACCAGACGGCGATCAAAGTCTCCGGCATTATGGGCACCCGTAAATCTGCGGAAGATCGCGCGCGCGACATGCTCTATCCGGAGCAGATTTATCAGGAATTTGAAGGCGACACTGGCACCTGGTGGAACTTCGATCCGCGCGTGGAGTGGTTGATGGGTTATCTGACCGCGCACCGTTCCCGGAAGGTGCTGGTGATCTGCGCCAAGGCAGCCACCGCCCTGCAACTTGAACAAGTGCTGCGCGAGCGCGAAGGTATTCGCGCCGCCGTGTTCCATGAAGGCATGTCTATTATCGAGCGCGACCGCGCTGCGGCGTGGTTTAGTGAAGAGGACAGCGGCGCGCAGGTTCTGCTGTGCTCCGAAATCGGTTCTGAAGGCCGTAACTTCCAGTTCGCCAGCAATCTGGTGATGTTCGATCTGCCGTTTAACCCAGATCTGCTTGAGCAGCGTATCGGCCGTCTGGATCGTATCGGTCAGGCGCACGATATCCAGATCCACGTTCCGTATCTGGAGAAAACCGCCCAGTCCGTTCTGGTTCGCTGGTACCACGAAGGCCTGGATGCGTTTGAACATACCTGCCCGACCGGCCGCACCATTTACGATCAGGTGCATGCAGACCTGATCGGTTACCTTGCGGCGCCGGAAAACACCGAGGGCTTTGATGAGCTGATCAAATCCTGTCGAGAGAAGCACGACGCGCTGAAAGCCCAGCTGGAGCAGGGGCGCGATCGCCTGCTGGAGATCCACTCCAACGGCGGTGAAAAAGCGCAGCAGCTGGCCGAAAGTATTGAAGAACAGGACGATGACACCAGCCTGATTAGCTTCTCCATGAACCTGTTCGACATCGTCGGCATTAACCAGGACGATCGCGGCGAGAACATGATCGTGCTGACCCCGTCCGATCATATGCTGGTGCCGGATTTCCCGGGCCTGCCGGAAGACGGCTGCACCATCACCTTTGAGCGTGATGTGGCGCTGTCCCGCGAAGATGCACAGTTCATCACCTGGGAGCACCCGCTCATCCGCAATGGCCTGGATCTGATCCTCTCAGGCGATACCGGCAGCAGCACCATCTCCCTGTTGAAGAACAAAGCCTTACCTGTGGGCACGTTGCTGGTGGAGCTGATCTACGTTGTGGAAGCGCAGGCGCCGAAACAGCTTCAGCTTAACCGCTTCCTGCCGCCAACCCCGGTGCGTCTGCTGCTGGATAAAAACGGTACGAACCTGGCCGGTCAGGTGGAGTTTGAAAGCTTCAACCGTCAGCTGAGCGCGGTGAACCGCCATACCGGCAGCAAGCTGGTGAATGCGGTGCAGCAGGACGTGCATGCCATTCTGCAACTGGGTGAAGCCCAGGCCGAAAAAGCGGCCAGAGAACTGATCGATGCGGCGCGTAGCGAAGCCGATGAGAAGCTTTCTGCCGAGCTGTCGCGCCTGGAAGCGTTGAAAGCGGTGAACCCGAACATTCGTGACGATGAGCTGGCCGCTATTGAGAGCAATCGCCAGCAGGTGCTGGAAAGCCTGAATCAGGCGGGGTGGCGTCTCGACGCCCTGCGTCTTATCGTTGTGACGCATCAGTAAGCGGAGCGCAAGATGGTAATGGAGCCCTACAATCCCCCGATGGATCCGTGGCTGGTCATTCTGTATCAGGATGAGCACATTATGGTGGTTAACAAGCCGAGCGGCTTGTTATCCGTGCCGGGGCGTCTGGAAGAGCATAAAGACAGCGTGATGACGCGTATCCAGCGTGATTATCCCCAGGCCGAGTCTGTCCATCGTCTGGATATGGCGACCAGCGGCGTGATTGTGGTGGCTCTGAATAAAGCGGCAGAACGCGAGCTGAAGCGTCAGTTCCGCGAGCGCGAGCCGAAGAAGCAGTATGTCGCGCGCGTCTGGGGTCATCCGGCGCAGGCGGAAGGGCTGGTGGATTTACCGCTGATTTGCGACTGGCCGAACCGGCCAAAGCAGAAGGTGTGTTATGAAACCGGCAAGGCCGCGCAAACCGAGTATGAAGTGCTGGAGTACGCGCCTGATAACACCGCGCGCGTCCTGCTAAAGCCGATTACCGGGCGCTCCCACCAGCTGCGTGTGCATATGCTTGCGATGGGTCACCCGATTCTGGGGGACAGATTCTATGCGCCGCCAGAAGCGCTGGCCTTAGCGCCGCGCCTGCAACTGCATGCGCAGACGCTCACCCTTACCCACCCTGCTTTCGGCAACGCCATGACGTTCAAAGCCCCGGTGGACTTCTGAAAAAATGGCCCGACACTGTCGGGCCATTTTTTATTTAAAACCTTTCTGCTCTTTAATCAGCTCGTAGGCTTTCTGAATTTCCTGCGCTTTTTGCTTCGCCATCTCCATCATCTCTGGCGGCAGGCCTTTCGCCACCAGCTTATCCGGATGGTGCTCGCTCATCAGCTTACGATAGGCGCGTTTGATGGTCGTGACATCGTCAGACGGCTTCACGCCGAGGACGTTGCAGGCATCTTCAAGCGTAGGGCCACGCTGCGCCTGCTGCCAGCCGCCGGAGGAGTGCTGTTGCTGATAACCACCGCCAAACTGCGCGCCGCCCTGCATCATACGCAGGAACTGGTCGAACTGCATGCGGGAAATGCCCAGCTCTTCGGCAATCACATATAAAACGTCCCGTTCATTCGGATGCAGAGAACCATCCGCGAAGGCGGCCTGGATTTGAATTTCCAGAAACATCCGAATTAAATCAAAACGCCCGAAACAGATGCTACGGAACTGCCGCATTTTTTCACGCAGCGGGTAGTTATCTGATTTACCAATCCGGAACGCATTCTGCGCCGCGATGCGGGATTCGCCGTGCAGATTCATGCGATCCATAAAGACGCTGGCCACCTGAATATCGGCTTCCGTTACGCGCCCTTTTGATTTGGTTAAGTGCCCCATCACCTCGAAGGTGGTGGAGAAGAAGAGTGACTGGCGCTCGCGCTGATTGGCAAACCAGGCCATTTTGCGGCTGCGTGCTTTATCAAACATATGGCCGATAATGAGGCCAAGAACGACACCCCAGAATCCGGCACCCATAATAATTGCGAACGCAACGCCGATTATTTTACCCCAATACTGCATATACTCCCCGAATGGTCATGTTCCTGGCCGACGCAACGCCATCATTACAGTGGTCGCGCCACGGTCAATTGAGGGACATCGCCTATAATTTGCATTATCATACTCGTCATTCGATAGCGAGCCTAACACTCTGGCGCGCAAACGGGCAGGATTAACGCTGGTACTGCGCTGATGAGTAAGATAGTCTCTGAGCGTTTGTAAGCCGTAGCCACTGATGACGGAACAATAAAATACAACGTATGAAAAAACGTATCCCCACCCTTCTGGCCACAATGATTGGCACCGCCCTGTATAGCCAACAGGGGCTCGCAGCCGATCTCGCCTCGCAGTGTATGCTTGGCGTCCCAAGTTACAATCGCCCACTGGTGAAAGGCGATACGAATGACTTACCCGTCACCATTAATGCCGACAGCGCAAAAGGTAATTATCCTGACAATGCAACCTTTACGGGCAATGTCGATATTAACCAGGGCAATAGTCGCCTGCTTGCTGACGAAGTGCAATTGCACCAGAAGCAACCGGAAGGTGCTCAGGCGCCTGTCCGTACGGTGGATGCGCTGGGTAATGTGCACTATGACGACAATCAGGTCATCCTGAAAGGTCCGAAAGCCTGGTCGAATCTGAATACCAAAGACACCAACGTCTGGGAAGGTGATTACCAGATGGTCGGTCGTCAGGGGCGCGGTACCGCGGACCTGATGAAGCAGCGCGGCGAAAACCGCTACACCATTCTCGAAAACGGCACGTTTACCTCCTGTTTGCCAGGGTCAAATACCTGGAGCGTTGTGGGCAGTGAAGTGATCCACGACCGTGAAGAACAGGTTGCAGAGATCTGGAACGCTCGTTTTAAACTCGGCCCGGTGCCCATTTTCTATAGTCCTTACCTGCAACTGCCCGTGGGTGACAAACGTCGTTCAGGTTTCCTGATCCCGAACGCCAAGTACAGCACATCGAACTACTTTGAGTTCTACCTGCCGTACTACTGGAACATTGCGCCCAACATGGACGCCACGATCACGCCGCACTATATCCATAAGCGCGGCAACATCATGTGGGAGAACGAATTCCGCTATCTGACCAAGGCGGGCGCGGGTCTGATGGAATTTGATTATCTGCCATCAGATAAGGTCTTCCAGGACGAACATCCAAGCGAAGGTGATAAGCACCGCTGGATGTACTACTGGAAGCACGCCGGGGTATTGGATCAGGTGTGGCGCTTCAACATCGACTACACCAAAGTCAGCGATCCGTATTACTTCAACGACTTTGATTCTAAATACGGCTCCAGTACCGACGGTTACGCCACGCAGAAATTCAGCGTGGGCTACGCCATTGAGAACTTTGACGCGACGGTGTCGACCAAACAGTTCCAGGTGTTTGATACGCAATCGCGTAGTACCTATGGTGCCGAGCCGCAGCTGGACGTGAACTGGTATCAGAACGATGTTGGTCCTTTCGACACGCGCGTTTACGCTCAGGCGGTCCATTTCGTCAACACCAACTCGGATATGCCGGAATCAACGCGTCTGCATATCGAGCCGACGATCAACCTGCCGTGGTCAAACGACTGGGCGAGTCTGAATACCGAAGCCAAAGTGATGGCCACCCACTACCAACAGAAGAATCTGGACTGGTATAACAAACGTTATGGCACCGATCTTGAAGAATCGGTAAACCGTACGCTTCCGCAATTCAAAATGGACGGGAAGCTGATCTTCGAACGTGATATGGGCCTTCTCGCCGATGGATACACTCAGACGCTTGAGCCACGTATGCAGTATCTTTATGTGCCTTATCGCGATCAGAGCAAAATTCAAAACTATGACTCGTCCTTCCTGCAATCAGACTACAGCGGCCTGTTCCGTGACCGTACCTACGGCGGCCTTGACCGTATTGCTTCTGCTAACCAGTTAACGACCGGCGTCACAACGCGCGTATATGATGATGCTGCCGTTGAACGTTTTAACGTTTCTGTTGGTCAAATCTACTATTTCACCGAGTCTCGCACCGGTGATGACGACATTAACTGGGAGAAAGACAACAAAACGGGCTCACTGGTATGGGCAGGCGACACCTACTGGCGCATGACGGATCGTTGGGGTCTGCGCGGTGGTGTTCAATACGATACACGACTGGACAATATCGCGACGGGCAGCGCTGCCATCGAATATCGTCGTGATGAAGACCGCATGTTGCAGTTAACGTACCGTTACGCCAGCCCGGAGTATATCCAGGCGACACTGCCAAACTATGCGAATACAGACCAATACAAAGACGGTATTTCACAGGTGGGTACCGCCGCGAGCTGGCCGATTGCCGATCGTTGGTCAGTCGTCGGGGCCTACTACTATGACACGAATGCCCAAAAACCTGCTGACCAGATGCTGGGTCTGCAATATAACTCCTGCTGTTACGCAATACGTGTCGGTTACGAACGCAAACTTAACGGTTGGGATACGCAAAACAGTCAGGGTAAATACGATAACGTGATTGGCTTTAATATCGAGTTGCGCGGCCTGAGTTCTAACTACGGTCTGGGCACGCAGCAGATGCTGCGCTCGAACATTCTGCCGTATCGTAGTTCATTGTAATATGCTTGATTTACAACGTAATCCGCTTTGCGGTTAATTGAAATGGAAAAAGTATGAAGAACTGGAAAACGCTGCTACTCGGTGTCGCTATGGTTGCGAATACCAGCTTCGCGGCCCCACAGGTTGTCGATAAAGTCGCGGCTGTGGTTAACAACGGCGTCGTGCTTGAAAGTGACGTTGACGGTTTGATGAAATCTGTAAAGCTCAACTCGGGCCAGGCAGGTCAACAACTTCCGGATGACGCTACGCTGCGCCACCAGATCCTGGAACGTCTGATCATGGATCAGATTGTCCTGCAAATGGGCCAGAAAATGGGTGTGAAGATCTCTGACGAGCAGCTCGATCAGGCGATCGCCAACATTGCAAAGCAGAACAACATTACCCCGGACCAGATGCGTAGCCGCCTCGCCTATGACGGCATCAGCTACGCCACCTACCGCAATCAGATCCGTAAAGAGATGCTGATTTCAGAAGTGCGTAATAATGAAGTCCGTCGCCGCGTCACCATCCTGCCGCAGGAAGTGGATGCCCTGGCAAAACAGGTGGGGAATCAGAATGATGCCAGCACAGAGCTTAACCTGAGCCACATCCTGATCCCACTGCCGGAAAACCCAACCTCCGATCAGGCGGCAGAGGCGGAAAGCCAGGCGCGCGCTATCGTTGAGCAGGCGCGTAATGGCGATGACTTCGGCAAGCTGGCGATCACCTATTCCGCTGACCAGCAGGCGCTGAAAGGCGGCCAGATGGGCTGGGGGCGTATTCAGGAGCTGCCATCCCTGTTTGCCCAGGCGCTGAGCACCGCGAAGAAAGGCGATATCGTCGGTCCAATCCGTTCCGGTGTGGGCTTCCACATTCTGAAAGTGAACGACCTGCGCGGCCAGAGCCAGAACATTTCGGTTACTGAAGTTCACGCGCGTCATATCCTGCTTAAGCCGTCTCCGATCATGACTGACGATCAGGCCCGTGCGAAGCTGGAACAGATCGCCGCAGACATCAAGAGCGGTAAAACCACCTTCGATAAAGCAGCAAAAGAGTTCTCTCAGGATCCTGGCTCTGCAAACCAGGGCGGTGACCTGGGTTGGGCGGCCGCTGATATTTACGATCCGGCTTTCCGCGATGCGTTAATGAAGCTGAATAAAGGCCAGATGAGCGCGCCGGTACACTCTTCCTTCGGCTGGCATCTGATCCAGCTGATGGACACGCGCAACGTGGATAAAACCGACGCGGCGCAGAAAGACCGCGCGTATCGCATGCTGTTTAACCGTAAGTTCTCTGAAGAAGCCGCAACCTGGATGCAGGAACAACGCGCCAGCGCTTACGTGAAAGTGTTGAGCAACTGATGAAACCGCATCGTGTTGTGATCACCCCCGGCGAACCCGCCGGGATTGGGCCTGACCTGGTGGTTCAGCTCGCCCAGCGCAGCTGGCCGGTAGAGTTGGTTGTCTGTGCAGATGCAACACTGTTACAAGACCGGGCAGCTTTGCTCGGTCTGCCTTTAACGCTCCTCCCTTACGTTGAAGGCCAACAGCCCGCACCGCAGCAGTCTGGTACTCTCACCCTGCTTTCTGTTCCGCTCCGTGCGCCTGTTGTCCCCGGCGAGTTACACACCGAAAACGGCCACTACGTTGTCGAGACGCTGGCGCGCGCCTGTGACGGTTGCCTTCAGGGCGAATTTGCCGCCCTGATCACCGGTCCGGTGCATAAAGGCGTGATCAATGACGCGGGCATTCCGTTTACCGGGCATACCGAATTTTTCGAAGAGCGTTCGCACAGCCCGAAAGTGGTGATGATGCTGGCAACCGAAGCAATGCGCGTTGCGCTGGTAACAACGCACCTGCCGATCAAAGCCATTCCGGATGCCATTACGCCTGAACTCCTGCGTGAGATCATTGGCATTTTGCATCACGATCTGCAAACCAAATTCGGCATTCCGCAGCCGCATGTGCTGGTTTGCGGCCTGAATCCGCACGCGGGTGAGGGCGGACATATGGGCACCGAAGAGATCGACACCATCATTCCGGTGCTTGAGGAGATGCGGGCGAAGGGGATGAACCTCAGCGGGCCTCTGCCTGCCGACACCCTTTTCCAGCCCAAATACCTGGATAATGCCGACGCCGTACTCGCGATGTACCACGATCAGGGTCTGCCCGTGCTAAAATACCAGGGCTTTGGCCGCGGGGTGAATATCACCCTCGGTTTACCCTTTATTCGAACGTCCGTTGACCACGGTACTGCGCTGGATCTGGCAGGCCAGGGAAAAGCGGATGTCGGCAGTTTTATTACGGCGCTTAATCTCGCCATCAAAATGATTGTTAATACTCAATGACTAATCGAGTCCATCAGGGCCACTTAGCCCGTAAACGCTTCGGGCAAAACTTCCTCAACGATCAGTTTGTGATCGACAGTATCGTTTCTGCCATTAATCCGCAGAAAGGTCAGGCCATGGTCGAAATCGGCCCGGGACTTGCCGCGCTGACCGAGCCGGTAGGCGAACGCCTCGACGAACTGACCGTTATCGAACTCGACCGCGATCTGGCCGCGCGTCTGCAAACGCACCCGTTCCTCGGGCCGAAGCTGACGATTTATCAGCAGGATGCGATGACCATGAACTTTGGCGAACTGTCAGAAAAAATGGGACAGCCGCTGCGCGTGTTCGGTAACCTGCCGTACAACATCTCCACCCCGCTGATGTTCCATCTGTTTAGCTATACTGATGCCATTGCCGACATGCACTTCATGTTGCAAAAAGAGGTCGTTAACCGTCTGGTTGCAGGGCCGAACAGTAAAGCGTATGGTCGTTTAAGCGTGATGGCGCAATATTACTGCAACGTGATCCCGGTATTAGAAGTACCGCCTTCCGCATTCACGCCACCGCCAAAGGTAGATTCTGCGGTTGTGCGCCTGGTGCCACATAAAACGATGCCGTACCCGGTCAAAGACCTGCGCGTGCTGAGCCGTATCACGACAGAAGCCTTTAACCAGCGCCGTAAAACGATTCGTAACAGCCTTGGCAATCTGTTTACCGTTGACGTATTAGCTGAGTTGGGCATCGACCCGGCAATGCGTGCGGAAAATATTTCCGTAGAGCAGTACTGCAAGCTGGCTAATTACATCAGCGACAATGCGCCGCCGAAGGAGAGCTAAGCCATGATTGATTCGCCCCGCGTCTGTGTTCAGGTTCAAAGCGTCTACATTGAGTCCCAATCCACACCGGATGAAGAACGTTTTGTCTTTGCTTATACCGTAACCATTCGCAATCTGGGGCGGATGCCTGTGCAACTGCTCGGGCGCTACTGGCTTATCACCAACGGCAATGGCCGTGAAATTGAAGTCCAGGGCGAAGGTGTGGTCGGTGAACAACCCCATATCGCCCCTGGCGAAGAGTATCAGTACACCAGCGGCGCGGTAATTGAAACGCCGCTGGGTACCATGCAGGGCCATTACGAAATGGTCGATGCCGACGGTAATGCTTTCCGCATTGCTATTCCCGTATTCCGTCTCGCCGTACCTACACTTATTCATTAATCTAATGTCTACATATCTGATTGGCGACGTTCACGGTTGCTACGATGAACTGATCGCATTATTAAAACAGGTCGACTTCACCCCCGGGCAGGATACGCTCTGGCTGACGGGCGACTTAGTGGCGCGCGGTCCCGGTTCTCTGGACGTCCTCCGCTATGTCAAATCGCTGGGCGACAGCGTGCGCATGGTGCTGGGCAACCACGATCTGCATCTGCTGGCCGTATACGCCGGGATCAGCCGTAATAAGCCGAAAGATCGCATTACCCCCCTGCTGGAAGCGCCGGATGCCGATGAGTTGCTCAACTGGCTGCGTCGCCAGCCGCTGCTACAGATTGACGAAGAGAAAAAACTGGTGATGGCGCATGCCGGCATCACGCCTCAGTGGGATCTTGAGACGGCAAAAACCTGCGCGCGCGACGCCGAAGCGGTGCTGGCGAGCGACTCCTACCCGTTCTTCCTTGATGCGATGTACGGCGACATGCCAAATAACTGGAGTGATGATCTCAGCGGCCTGGCGCGACTGCGTTTTATCACCAATGCCTTTACGCGCATGCGCTACTGCTTCCCGAACGGGCAGCTGGATATGTATTGCAAAGATACGCCGGAAAATGCGCCTGCGCCGCTTAAGCCGTGGTTTGCCATTCCGGGCCCCGTGACAAACGAATACAGCGTGGTATTTGGGCACTGGGCATCGCTGGAAGGAAAAGGCACCCCGGAAAATATCTACGCGCTGGATACCGGATGCTGCTGGGGCGGGGATTTAACCTGCTTACGCTGGGAAGATAAAACTTACTTTGTGCAGCCATCCAACCGACAGCTGGACTTAGGCGAAGGTGAGGCGGTCGCCTCCTGAAGATGTTTATCCTCTCCCTTCGAGGAGAGGATAAAACCGTTAACGACGTTCCAGAATTTCGAAGCAGTAGCTGTGCGAGTTTTGCGCATCCGCATCGTGAAACTCACTGAATACAGACTCCCACTCGTCCGGATCGTAATCCGGGAAATGGGTATCCCCTTCCACTTCCGCATCAATGTGCGTCAGATACAGTTTCTGCGCTTTTGGCAGGAACTGCTCATACACACGCCCGCCGCCGATCACCATGATCTCTTCGGCATCGCCGCAGGCGGCAATGGCTTCATCAACGGACTTAACCCACTGCACGCGATCGTCAGTGCCCGGCTGGCTACTGATCACAATATTCTTACGACCCGGCAATGGACGACCAATCGACTCCCAGGTCAGGCGGCCCATCACTACCGGCTTGTTTAACGTAGTACGTTTAAACCATGCGAGATCGGCAGGCAGGTTCCACGGCATGGCGTTTTCCATGCCGATAACGCGGTCTACCGCCAGCGCTGCAATCAGACTGATCATTGAAAATTTCCCGGATGCAAAAAATTGCCGCCACTATACGGAAAGCTTAATCTTTCGTCGACTGGCGGCAGGGTAAAGAATTAGAAATTTTTTAATATTGCTGGCAACTCCACTTCACGCAGAGGGTTTACTCTCCGGTTCATCCTCAGGATCACCGGTATGCTTGCCCTCTTCCGTTCCTTGCCAGCCGTGGCGCTGAACCAGCGACAGGTGATTACGATCCTCGTTGATGATCTCCGTCAGCATGGTGCTGGTGCGTTTAAACACCGCAGCGCGTTCGGTTGCCGTACTGCTCGCCATCGCCACCATCTCTTCCACCATCTCATGGTTAAAACGGCGGAATAAATCGGCACGCTCACGCGCTTCATACGCGCCAAGTCCCAGGCTTTCCAGCGCCATGCGGCCAGATTTGAGCGCCCCTTCGAAGGTTTCACGTTCAGGGGCTGCCACACCCGCCTGACGGAGCTGGATGTAATGATCCACATCGCGCGCACGAGAGATAATGGTCAGATGCGGAAAATGCTCTTTGACCAGCTCAACCATCTGCATACTGGTCTCTGGATCGTCGATGGCGTTAATCAGTACCTCGGCCTTCGCCGCGCCGGCGGATTCCAGCAGATCAACCCGGGTCGCATCACCGTAAAATACTTTCATATCGAATTTACGCAGCGTATCCACATGGTCAGGATCGTGATCGAGGATAACCATCTTGACTCCGCTGGAGAGCAGTAAACGGCCGGTAATCTGCCCGAAGCGGCCAAATCCGGCGATGATCACCCGCGGCTGCTCCTCGTCGATCTCATCGGCTTCTCGTTCCTGTTCGCTTCCCGTTTTTTCCAGACGCGTCAGCAACACCAGCAGGATCGGCGTTGCGGCCATCGACAGCGCAACCGCCAGCGTCAGCGCTTTTGCCCATTCCGGATCGAGTACATTTGCCATCTGCGCTGCGCCAAAGACCACGAAAGCAAACTCACTCCCCTGCCCCAGCAGCACGGCAAACCAGCGGCGCTGCGGTTTTGGCACGTTTAACGGGCGGGCGATCAGCCACAGCATCGCCATTTTAATGACCAGGAAACCCACCAGCAGAATGATGATGCGCAGCGGATGGGTCACCAGCGTCCCGAAGTCGATAGACATCCCGACGCCGATGAAAAACAGCCCCAGCAGCAATCCTTTAAACGGCTCGATATCGCTTTCCAGCGCGTGACGGTATTCGGAGCTAGCCAGTAAGACCCCCGCGAGGAAGGCGCCCATTGCCATCGACAGCCCGGCCTCTTCAAGCAGCAATCCAAAACCAAACACCAGGAATAACGCAACGGCGCTGAATACTTCGCGCAGGCCAGAGCGAGCAACAAAGCGCAGCAGCGGACGCGTTACGTAGCGACCAAGCAGAACAACCAGCGCCAGCGCACCAACAACCTTCAGCGCTGATAAGGCAAATGCCCCCAGCGTCGTTGATGCGCCGCTGGTTGCCAGCAGCGGGATCATCGCCACCAGCGGGATGGCAGCAATATCCTGGAACAACAGTACGGAGAAGGTACTGCGCCCCATTTGCGACACCGTCAGGTTACGCTCGTTCATAGCCTGCATGGCAATAGCCGTCGAGGAGAGCGCCAGCGTCATGCCGATCAACTCCGCGACTTTCCACTCCATCCCGAGCAGAATGCAGAACCCGCCCAACAGCAGACCGCAGGCCAGCATTTGCAGAGCGCCTCCGCCAAACACCGAGGCGCGCAGTTTCCACAGCCGCTGCGGATCCAGCTCCAGGCCAATCACGAACAGCATAAGCACCACGCCGATCTCCGCAAAATGCAGGATCGACTCGGCATCCGTCACCAGCCGAAAACCCCAGGGGCCAATTACACACCCGGCAATCAGATAGCCGAGCACCGAGCCCAGCCCCAGACGAACCGCCACGGGCACAATTAATGCCGCCGCGCCAAGATAAATCAGCGCCTGTATCAGCGTATGGCTATCCATTGTGCGTCTCCTGCCACTCAAGTAAGCGTTGTTTGTAGTGACGAGCCTGCGCCTGCAAGGTTTCATCGTCGCAGACAAAGGTACAGTGCATCGCAAAAGGCGGAAGCCAGTTCAGACCGCAGTAAAGGGCAGTAGCCTGGAGCGGCTGCGCCAGCACGTCAAATCCGGGGAAGGCGCCAATCTCAAAATGGCTTTCCCCCCCGCCGGTGGTAACAGCCCACATCAGGCTTTTGCCATGAAGCGCGTTGCCGTTGTGTCCGTATGCCCAACCGTGGGAGAAAACTTTGTCGATCCACAATTTCAGCAGCGGAGGGGTGCTGTACCACTGCATCGGATGCTGCCAGACGATCAAATCGGCACGAGAGAGCGCCTCCTGTTCGGCGGCGACATCGATATTAAAATCAGGATAGAGTTGATAGAGGGAACGTATCTCTACGTTTTCGAGCGTCCTTGCCTGCTCAAGCATCCGCTTATTCGCATGCGAATGCTGCGGATAGGGGTGCGCATAAATTATCAGAACCATGAATATGCCTGTCTTCTGCTTTTCTTGTAGCAATGAGTGTAGACAGTTCCCCCCCCAACTGAAAGAGGCTAACGACCGCTTCAAAGTAAATCGCAAGGATTGGCAACCTTTGTCGCCATACAAACGCGACTGACGCGAAAGAAGGAGCACCACGCTAGCGACGAATTAACCCTGCAAAATGATTATGCAGACTCATATTTTTAACGAATATTTTTAGATTATCTTAAGTCATATTTTAATAAATCAACCTGTACATAACTCATTGAAAAAATAATAATTTTATGCTTTTTTGTTTTGAGCTCAACCTTAAAGATAGTCAATATACGTTTGACACACGTTATCTGATGTTCCTTCTCACTCAAATGGATGTGTACATGAGCAAAAAATTCTTCAAATTAAATAATACAACCAAAACTCTGGGGAAGATATTTCCTGCTTTGTTAATATGCACCCCAGCGGTTGCGTTTTCTGCAATCATTGCTCAATCAACCTCTGTCCCTCAAGATTTTTCAGCCGATGCTGAATATGTTATTAATAAAGACGTGACGATATCTTCTGAAGATAGTGAAGCGGCGGTATCTATCACTGGATCTACTACCACTAACGCCACTAATTATGGCAATATTTCTGGCGTGCGAAATGGCCTGGATATTAATACTGGTGTACAGCGTATAGTAATTAATAACGACCTCGGCGCAACCATTTCCTCCACCACCGCGAATGCGGTGAATATTCAATCAGTATTCGGTGATTTTAATAACAGTGGAAACATTACTGGCTCGGAAAATGGCATTTTTGTCAGTGAAAACTCCTCCGCAGTAAGTATTATCAATACCAGCACCGGAACGATAAAAGGAAAAACAGGTCTTAGTACTCACGTTGGCATTGGCATTAATAACAGTGGCGAAATTATCGGTACAAACGGTGATGCTATTACGGCAGATTATGGCAACACTAAGATTTCTAACAGTGGCAATGTGCAGGGAACCCAGTACGGTATCAGTGCAAAAGATACAGCAAAATTAGATATCAAAAATAGCGGAACGATTAGTGGTGAAACAAACGCTATTATGTTTGCCAGCGATAAAAATAACACGCTAATGCTCGACACTGGTTCCACCCTCATCGGCGACGTTTTTTCAACAAATTCCAAGGGAAACACCCTGACACTGATCGGCACGGGCACGGAAGACAGTAACTTTATCGGCCTGAATGAAGGGGACGGTTTTGCCAGCGTCACAATGAACGGCGAAAGCTGGGCACTGTCGGGCGATATTGACATTATTGGCTCTGGCGACTCCTTGCTGGTAGAGACTGGCGCGTTAACCCTGGCGGGCGACGTATCCAACACCGGTAATACACGGGTGGCCAAAGACGCCTCTCTGCAACTGGGCGATGGCGAAAAAACTGCGACGCTCAGCGGTGGGCTCACTAACAACGGTACCGTCATTTTTAATCAGGGTAGCGATTTCACTTTCGCCACCGACATGACCGGTAGCGGTAACGTCGAAAAAGTAGACTCCAATACCCTGACCCTGACGGGCAAAAATAGCTACACAGGGGATACGGTTCTGCACGGCGGCACCACGCTGGTCTCCACCGGCGCAACGCTCGGCGTCAAGGGCAGTAATGCCACCGTTACCGTTAAAAATGGCGCGACCTTTGCCACCGCAGGCGAAGTGAACAACAACATCGCGGTTCTTAGCGGCGGTACGCTGGCGGCATGGAATGCCGTCCAGGGTAACTCCACGCTCAGCGCTTCCGGCGTCGATACCATCAACGGCAACGTGACTAATGGTGGTACGCTGTTACTCAGTGCGGCTGATAATAGCGTTGGCAATAATTTTACGATTAATGGCGACTACACCGGCTCTGACGGTAGCCAGATTGTGATGAACAGCACCCTGGGTGAAGATAATTCACCAACTGACCACCTCACTATTACGGGCAGCAGCTTCGGTCAGTCCGGCGTCAGCATTACCAACATTGGCGGCGCAGGCGCGCAAACCATTAACGGTATGGAAATTGTCAGCATCGGCGGCAGTTCCGAAGCCCAACTGACGCTGGCAAAACCGGTCGTCGCAGGCGCCTGGGAATATAACCTCTACCAGCACAGTGACGGCAACTGGTATCTGGAATCAAAGGCGACGCCTTCTGATGATCCTTCTGACGACACCGATGACGGTGGAAATACCGATGATGGCGGCAACACCGATAACGACGGCAACACCGATAACGGCGGTAACACCGATAACGGCAGTAACACCGACAACGGCGGTAACACTGACAACGGCGGCAACACCGATAACGGCGGTAACACTGACAACGGCGGCAACACTGACAACGGCGGCAACACCGACAACGGCGGTAGCACTGACAACGGCGGTAACAATGCGCCGGAAGTCATGGCGCCTGAAGTGGGTGCTTACTTAGGCAACTACCTTGCCGCACAGGGCATGTTCCTGCATAAACGTGACGATCGCGACCAGATCACCTTCCGCAATGAAGACGACCTGAACACCTGGATGTACGTTAAGGGTCGCTATCACGAGAACGATGCGGGTGGCGATAAAGTCAGCTATGACACCACCACGACCGTACTGCAAGTCGGCAGCGATTTCATGAGCAAACCAATGGATAACGGTATCCTGCGTGCTGGCGGGATGTTCGGTGCTGGTCAGGCGAAGACCCACTCTGATGCGAAGCACAACGTGCGTGACGCACAGGGTAAGGTTGATGGTTTCAATGTTGGGCTTTACGCCACCTGGCAGGAAGATCAGAAATTACGTCTGGGCAGCTACGTTGATACCTGGGCCGCATACAGCTGGTACAACAACAAAGTCACCAGCAACCGCAACGACGAAGACTACGATAGCGAAGGTTTCGCCGCGTCTGTTGAAGTCGGCCACGCGTGGGTTATCCAGTCAGAAAATGAACGTACCTGGAAGATCGAGCCGCAGGCGCAGGTGATATACAGCTATCTCGATCAGGAAAATCATACCGATCGCGACGGCGTACGCGTCACTACCCTGGACAACGACAGCGTCTTTGGTCGTCTCGGCGTTAAAGCAAGCTACTTCCAGCAGAAGGACGTCAAGGCCTGGCAGCCGTACGTCGCGGTCAACTGGTTGAAAGGTGCTGGTCAAAACGATCTGGCATTCAACGACGAGACCGTCAGCAACGATACGCCGGAAGATCGTGGTCAGTTAGAGCTGGGCGTAACCGGCAACCTGAACGAAACCACGACAATCTCCCTGCGAGCCAGCGGCGAATGGGGTGAAAACAGCTATGCCGCATACGGCGGTCATATTTTGCTAAACCATCGCTGGTAATCGATCATTCTGAAGCAAAAAAGCAGTGGCATGTGCCACTGCTTTTTTTTAGTTATCCAGCTCACCCATTGATTTAACCTGGTCACGGTTAATCTGTTCAGTTTGACCGGTTTCGGCGTTTTTGTACGATACCAGACCGGTATCGTCATCCACCTGCGGTTTCCCGTCAGTAACAATCGTTTTGCCATCGGTGGTTTTTACGGCCTGATTGGACGAACAGCCCGCCACGGTGAACATTGCGGTGGCAGCCAGAACGGAAGCGATCAGTAGTTTATTTTGCATGGTGTTTTCCCCTGCTCTCAGTTGAATTTTCGTTATCGACCTAACTATTTTAGGCTAACTGACTGAAAGCGGATGAAAAACCAGAAGGTTCTTAAGATGGGAAAATTGCCCGGTAACCGAACGGTACCGGGCAATGGGGGTTACTTGCTAATCTGCGCGTGCATTTCCTGCACCGAAATCACCTTCTCGGTGGCATCCGCATTCAGCGCCATCGCTGTTGCGAAACCGCCGTTCAGGGTGGTGTCGTAGTGCACTTTGTATTGCAGCGCGCTGCGGCGAATCAGCTTGGAGTCTTCAATCGCCTGGCGTCCTGCGGTGGTGTTGATGATGTAGGTATATTCGCCATTCTTGATACGATCCTGAATGTGCGGACGACCTTCATGCACTTTGTTCACCAGACGCGGGTTGATACCCGCTTCACCCAACACAATCGCCGTACCGTGAGTGGCGTCCAGCTCGAAGCCCTGTTTCAGCAGCTTGGCGGCCAGGTCAACCACGCGCTCTTTATCGCCTTCGCGAACGGAGAGCAGCGCACGGCCAGATTTTCTCATGGTAGAGCTGCTGCCCAGCTGCGCCTTGGCAAACGCTTCTGCGAAGGTGCGGCCTACGCCCATTACTTCCCCGGTAGAGCGCATCTCTGGCCCTAACAGCGGGTCAACGCCCGGGAATTTGTTGAACGGCAGCACTACCTCTTTCACCGAGTAGTACGGCGGGATGATTTCTTTCGTGACGCCCTGCTGAGCCAGCGTCTGGCCAGCCATCACGCGCGCCGCCACTTTCGCCAGCGGAATACCGGTCGCTTTAGAGACAAACGGTACGGTACGCGCCGCACGCGGGTTGACTTCAATCAGATAGACTTCGTTGTCTTTTACCGCGAACTGAACGTTCATCAGGCCGCGAACCTGAAGCTCGAAGGCCAGCTTCTGCACCTGCTGGCGCATCACGTCCTGAATCTCCTGGCTCAGGGTATACGCTGGCAGAGAACAGGCGGAGTCACCCGAGTGCACGCCCGCCTGCTCGATGTGCTCCATGATGCCGCCAATCAGCACCATTTCGCCGTCGCAGATGGCATCCACGTCGACTTCAACCGCGTCGTCGAGGAAGCGGTCGAGCAGCACTGGCGCATCGTTGGAAACGCTCACCGCCGTCTGGAAGTAGCGACGCAGGTCCGCTTCGTCGTAGACGATTTCCATCGCGCGGCCGCCCAGTACGTAGGATGGACGCACCACCAGCGGGTAGCCGATCTCTTTCGCTTTCTCAACGGCCATTTCAATCGCGGTCACGGTGGCGTTCGCCGGCTGTTTCAGCTTGAGACGGTCAACCGCCTGCTGGAAACGCTCGCGGTCTTCCGCACGGTCAATCGCATCCGGGCTGGTGCCGATAACCGGTACACCTGCTGCTTCCAGCGCGCGCGCCAGCTTCAGCGGAGTCTGGCCGCCGTACTGCACGATCACGCCTTTTGGCTTCTCGATGCGCACGATTTCCAGCACATCTTCCAGCGTCACCGGCTCGAAGTAGAGGCGGTCAGAGGTGTCGTAGTCGGTGGAGACGGTTTCCGGGTTACAGTTGACCATGATGGTCTCGTAACCGTCTTCACGCAGCGCCAGCGAGGCGTGTACGCAGCAGTAGTCGAACTCGATGCCCTGGCCGATACGGTTTGGACCGCCGCCCAGCACCATAATCTTGTCGCGGTCAACTGACGGATTCGCTTCGCACTCGTCTTCATAGGTGGAGTACATGTACGCGGTATCGGTCGAGAACTCTGCCGCACAGGTGTCCACGCGCTTGTAAACCGGATGCAGGTCATACTGGTCGCGCAGCTTGCGGATCTCCGCTTCGCGCACGCCCGCCAGTTTAGCCAGACGCGCATCGGCGAAGCCTTTACGCTTCAGCATACGCAGGAAGTCAGCGTCCAGGCCGTTGATGCCCAGCTCCGCCACTTTCTCTTCCAGACGCACCAGCTCTTCAATCTGTACCAGGAACCAGCGGTCGATGTTGGTCAGGTTGAACACGCCGTCGACGGACAGGCCGGCACGGAAGGCGTCGGCGATGTACCAGATGCGCTCCGCACCCGCGTCTTTCAGCTCGCGGCGGATTTTGGTCAGCGCTTCAGGGTCGTCCAGGCTCACTTTCGGGTCAAAGCCGGTCGCGCCCACTTCGAGGCCGCGCAGCGCTTTCTGCAGGGATTCCTGCTGCGTGCGGCCAATCGCCATCACTTCACCGACGGATTTCATCTGGGTGGTCAGACGGTCGTTGGCGCCGGCGAATTTCTCGAAGTTAAAGCGAGGAATTTTAGTCACAACGTAGTCGATGGACGGTTCGAAGGACGCAGGGGTGCGGCCACCGGTGATGTCGTTCATCAGCTCGTCAAGGGTGTAACCCACCGCCAGTTTCGCCGCCACCTTCGCAATCGGGAAGCCGGTGGCTTTGGAGGCCAGCGCGGAGGAACGGGACACGCGCGGGTTCATTTCGATAACAATCAGACGGCCGGTTTTCGGGTTCACCGAGAACTGCACGTTAGAGCCGCCGGTTTCCACGCCGATTTCACGCAGTACCGCCATCGAGGCGTTACGCATGATTTGGTACTCTTTGTCGGTCAGCGTCTGAGCTGGCGCAACGGTGATAGAGTCGCCGGTGTGGATCCCCATCGCGTCAAAGTTTTCGATGGAGCAGACGATGATGCAGTTGTCGTTTTTATCACGCACCACTTCCATCTCGTACTCTTTCCAGCCAATCAGCGATTCATCAATCAGCAGCTCTTTGGTTGGGGAGAGATCCAGGCCGCGCTCACAAATCTCTTCAAACTCTTCGCGGTTGTAGGCAATGCCGCCGCCGGTGCCGCCCATGGTGAACGATGGACGGATGATGCACGGATAGCCCACTTCAGCCGCAACGGCCAGCGCTTCTTCCATATTGTGCGCGATACCGGAACGCGCGGTATCAAGGCCAATTTTTTTCATTGCCACGTCGAAGCGGCGACGGTCTTCTGCTTTATCAATCGCGTCGGCGGTCGCACCGATCATGGTCACGCCGAACTCTTCCAGCACGCCCTGACGCTCCAGCTCCAGCGCACAGTTCAGCGCCGTCTGGCCGCCCATGGTCGGCAGCACCGCGTCCGGACGCTCTTTCTCGATAATTTTGCGTACCACTTCCCAGTGAATTGGCTCGATGTAGGTCGCATCCGCCATTTCCGGGTCGGTCATGATGGTGGCCGGGTTAGAGTTCACCAGAATGACGCGGTAACCCTCTTCACGCAGGGCTTTACACGCCTGCGCGCCAGAGTAGTCAAATTCACAGGCCTGGCCGATGACAATCGGGCCAGCGCCAAGGATCAGGATGCTTTTTATGTCTGTACGTTTTGGCATGGTCTTCTCAGCTCCTGATTATTTAGCGATCTTACGGTATTGCTCAATAAGTTCGATGAAGTGATCGAACAGCGGTGCGGCATCGTGTGGGCCCGGGCTGGCTTCAGGGTGGCCCTGGAAGCTGAACGCAGGCTTATCGGTACGATGGATACCCTGCAAGGTACCATCGAACAGTGATTTGTGCGTCACGCGCAGGTTAGCCGGCATCGTCGCTTCATCCACAGCGAAGCCGTGGTTCTGCGCGGTGATCATCACCGTGTTGTTGTCGATATCTTTCACCGGGTGGTTACCACCGTGGTGGCCGAACTTCATCTTGACGGTGTTCGCTCCGCTCGCCAGCGCCAGCAGCTGATGGCCGAGACAGATGCCGAATACCGGGATATCGGTTTCAAGGAAGGACTTGATGGCGTCGATAGCGTAGTCGCACGGCGCCGGGTCGCCAGGACCGTTAGAGAGGAAGATGCCGTCCGGGTTCATCTTCAGAACATCTTCCGCAGACGTTTGTGCCGGGACGACCGTCAGGCGGCAGCCACGGTCAACCAGCATACGCAGGATGTTGCGCTTGGCGCCAAAATCGTAGGCCACCACGTGGAACGGCAGCTCGCTTTCCGGTTTCGCTTCCGGCAGGTCGCCTTCCAGCGTCCAGCTACCCTGCGTCCAGCTGTAGGCTTCCGCCGTGGTCACTTCTTTCGCCAGGTCCATACCGTTCAGACCCGGGAAGGCTTTCGCTTTTTCCAGCGCCAGCGTCGCATCGAGGTTATCCCCTGCGATGATACAACCGTTTTGTGCGCCCTTCTCGCGCAGCAGACGCGTCAGCTTACGGGTATCGATATCGGCAATCGCCACAATGTTATGGCGCTTCAGGTAAGAAGAGAGGTCTTCGGTGTTGCGGAAGTTGCTGGCAATCAGCGGCAGGTCGCGAATGACCAGGCCTTGCGCATGTACCTGAGAGGATTCTTCGTCAGCCGCATTGGTGCCGACATTGCCGATATGAGGATAAGTAAGAGTAACGATTTGGCGAGAATAGGAAGGATCAGTGAGGATTTCTTGATAACCGGTCATTGAAGTATTGAAAACGACTTCCCCAACCGCCGAACCCGTTGCCCCTATGGCCCGACCGATAAACTGGGTTCCGTCTTCCAGAACCAATAGCGCTGACTTAATCAAAACACCCTCCAGAGAATATTCACTCACTTTATTTGCATATTAATTCATAACCATGTCATGGATCAATGCAAATGTGTTGCCAGCGGATTTTTGGCAAACGGCGGCATTCTGGGGATTTGCCATGTAAAAGTCAACTTAAAACGGGAGTTTTGTTTATTCTTTTGCAAGCCTGGCATCTGGAATGGGATTTAATGGGCAAAAAGATCAGGTAAATCATTCCGGAAAACGCTTGCGCGGCAGGTTTGTTAGAATTTTAGGGAGGTGGATGACAAAAAGTGGACCATATGGTCAAAATTTACATATATTTCACAGAAAAATGGCATATCAATAAGCTTTATACCGCCTAAGCGTTATTTTTAATCTAAAACGGATAAAATAAGAGGGCAATAAATTATTGCCCCATGCAATCAAGTAATTACGACTGCAATAACCACATCACGATGGGTAATATCGCTTACAAATTATTGAGATCAAGCACATCTCGCATATCAAAAAGACCCTTTTCCTTCGCGTTAAGCCACAAAGCGGCGCGAACTGCACCATTCGCAAACGTCATGCGGCTTGACGCTTTGTGGGTAATCTCAACACGTTCGCCAATATCGGCGAACATCGCCGTATGTTCACCGACGATATCGCCTGCACGAACGGTTGCGAAACCAATTGTCCCGGGCACGCGTTCGCCGGTATGTCCTTCACGGGTATAGACCGCGCACTCTTTTAAATCTTTATCAAGTGCATGAGCAATCGCTTCGCCCATCGCCAGCGCCGTGCCTGATGGAGCATCAACTTTATAGCGGTGGTGTGCTTCAACAATCTCAATGTCGGTATAATTGCCCATTACCTTCGCTGCCTTTTCCAGCAGTTTCAGCATGACGTTAACGCCGACGCTAAAGTTCGCAGCGAAGACAATCGCAATGTCGGTGGCTGCGTCCTGAATGGCCTGTTTACCGGCATCATTGAAACCAGTGGTACCAATCACCATCCCTTTACCGTGCTGACGGCAAAACGCCAGATGAGCCAGCGTGCCTTCCGGACGGGTAAAGTCGATGAACACATCAAAGTCTTCTTTCACTGCCTCAAGGCTGCTCTGTACGGTTACGCCTGTCTTGCCCGCGCCCGCCAGTTCGCCTGCATCGGCTCCCAGCAGGGATGAACCCTCACGCTCCAGCGCCGCGCCGAGTGCCACGCCATCCATCTGTAGTGCCGCCTGAATCAGCTGGCGACCCATACGTCCACCCGCGCCCGCAATAGCAACGCGGATCTGTGCATCATGCATAGTTATTCTCTTACGTTAAAATGATGTAAACCGTTTTCAGATTAACCAGCCTTGGCAAAGCCTGCCAACTGAAAACACCGATAATTAGAATTTAACGTGAAACCGACTTAAATATCAGTAAAAGACATGATTTTGTCGTCACGATAAAGTTTGGGGCAAAAAAAAGGCCAGCACAGGAGGTGCTGGCCTTTCATCAGATAAAGAACTATTCCACTTCTCGCGCGTCAATACGCAACTCTTTCGGCACTTCAAAGACAATGTTCTCTTCGCGGCCTTCCAGCGGCACCGCTTCGCCACCGCCCAGCTCTTGCAGGCGGGCAATGACGTTCTGCACCAGAATATCCGGCGCTGAAGCGCCTGCGGTAACACCGACGCAGACCGCGTTTTTCACCCACGCTTCCTGAATGTCCGTTGCGTCGTCGATTAAAAACGCCGCTTTCCCCATACGCTGCGCCAGTTCGGCCAGACGGTTAGAGTTAGAGGAGTTTTTCGAGCCGACCACCAGCACCACGTCCGCCTGTTCAGCCAGCGCGCGCACGGCTTCCTGACGGTTGGTGGTTGCGTAGCAGATATCATCTTTGCGCGGCCCGACGATTTTCGGGAAGCGCTGGCGCAGGGCGTCAATCACGTCTGAGGTGTCGTCCACGGAAAGCGTCGTCTGGGTCATAAACGACAGTCGGGCTTCGTTTTTCACATTCAGCGTAAAGACGTCTTCCGGTGACTCAACCAGATACATGCCCCCTTCCGGGTTGCTGTACTGGCCCATGGTGCCTTCCACTTCCGGGTGACCGGCGTGACCAATCAGAATTGACTCTTCACCGCGACGGCTGGCGCGCGCCACTTCCATATGCACTTTGGTCACCAGCGGACAGGTGGCATCGAAAACGGTCAGATCGCGGTTTTTCGCCTCGTTGCGTACCGCCTGCGAGACGCCATGCGCGGAGAAGATGAGAATTGCGCCGTCCGGCACTTCGCTAATCTGCTCGATAAAAATCGCACCGCGCTCGCGCAGGCTGTCGACCACGTAGCGGTTGTGCACCACTTCGTGACGCACGTAAATCGGCGCGCCGTAAATCTCCAGCGCGTTTTCAACAATGCTGATAGCGCGGTCTACACCGGCGCAAAAACCGCGCGGGTTAGCCAACAGGATCTGCATTTCAGGCCTCCAGTGCCGGATCGATCTCCAGCACTTCTACATCAAAATGGACAGTGCGCCCGGCAAGCGGATGGTTGAAGTCAACGGTAATCGAGTCGCCGTTGATTTCGCGGATCACGCCAGGCATTTCGCTGCCGTCCATAGCGGTAAAGAGCATAATTGCCCCGATCTCCGGTTCACCCGCGTCCATAAACTCACGACGGGAGAAGTACTGGATCAGATCCGGGCTTGGCACGCCAAACGCGGCATCCGGCTCCAGCGAAAAGGCTTTTTTCTCACCCTCTTTCAGACCGAGAAGCTGCTGCTCAAGACCTTCAGACAGGGAGGTATCGCCAAGACGAAACAGGGCTGGTTTGCCGTTGTTGCGGGTGGATTCGGCCGTAGAGCCGTCATCCAGCTTCAGCGTAAAGTGAACGAGAACCGCGCTGTTGCTCTGTACGGATTTAGACATGCAAATTGCTCGCTTGTTTTGGGTCACCTGTTGCCCGGTGGCGCTACGCTTACCGGGCCTACGGGGGCCACAAATTCTGTAGGCCGGGATCGCTACGCGTCACCCGGCTGGTTTTGTTACGCCTGCTCTTTCGCAGCCGGTTTAGGCAAGAAGCCTTCCAGCACGATTAACGCCGCACCAACGCATATTGCGCTATCGGCGAGGTTAAAGGTCGCGAAGTGCCAGTCGCCGACGTAGAAGTCGATCATATCGACCACAAAGCCGTGCCACAGGCGGTCAAACAGGTTACCCAGCGCGCCGCCAATGATCAGCGCGTAGGCGATGTTATTCAGCTTTTGCGTGGCCTTCGAGCGGTACATCAGCACCGCCAGCACGACGCAGATACCGATAGCGATACCCGCGAAGAACCAGCGCTGCCAGCCACCGCTGTCGGCAAGGAAACTAAACGCCGCACCGTAGTTGCGGGCGTAGTGCAGGTTAAGCGACGGAAACAGCGGGACCGTATCCCCCAGAGCGAAATTCTGGAGGATCAGGAACTTGCTGCCCAAATCAATAATCAGCACCACCACCACCAGCCACAGCCAGCGCAGTCCTGTTGAACAGAGAGTTTTACTCATCAGGCAAACTTACGTTTTTCGCCGTCACCGGCGACGTTGCTTACACAGCGTCCGCAGATGTCTGCGTGTTCCGCCACCTGACCGACATCAGTGGTGTAATGCCAGCAACGCGGGCATTTTTCACCGTCGGCTTTGCTCAGCGCGACCTTCAGTCCTTTGAGCAGTTCGCTCTGCTGAGCATCAGCAGACGCCTCGGCATAATCCGCAACTTTCGCACCAGAGGTCAACAGGACAAATCGTAATTCATCGCCCAGCGCGGTCAGCTTCGCGGCCAGCTCAGGCTCTGCGTACACGGTCACCGTCGCTTCCAGAGAGCCACCGACTTTCTTGTCAGCGCGCGCCTGCTCGATAACCTTGTTCACTTCGCCACGCACTTTCAGCAGCTCGTCCCAATAGGCATCGTTCATTGCTTCAGTGCTGGAGAGATCGAACAGACCTTCATACCACTCGCCGGTGAAGACATACTTCTCACGGTCGCCCGGCAGGTAACCCCAGATTTCATCCGCGGTGAAGGACATGATCGGCGCCATCCAGCGCACCAGCGCTTCTGCGATGTGGTACAGCGCAGACTGACAGCTGCGGCGCGCCACGCTGTCCGCTTTCGCGGTGTACTGACGGTCTTTAATGATGTCGAGGTAGAACGAGCCCATCTCGATGGAGCAGAAGCGCATCAGGCGCTGCACCACTTCGTGGAAATCGTAAGACTCATACGCTTTCAGGATATCTTCCTGCGCCGCTTTCGCGCAGCCTACCGCCCAGCGGTCCAGCACGACCATCTCTTCCGGTTTCACCATGTCTTTCACTGGATCGAACCCGTTCAGGTTCGCCAGCAGGAAGCGCGCGGTGTTACGGATACGACGATAGCTGTCGGCAGCACGCTTCAGGATCTCGTCAGACACCGCCATTTCGCCAGTGTAGTCGGTTGAGGCTACCCACAGACGCAGGATGTCCGCGCCCAGCTTGTTCATCACGTCCTGCGGCGAAACGGTGTTGCCGATAGATTTAGACATCTTACGGCCCTGACCATCCACGGTGAAGCCGTGGGTCAGTACCTGACGGTAAGGCGCTTTACCTTTCATCGCGGTGGAGATCATCAGGGATGACATGAACCAGCCGCGGTGTTGGTCGGAACCTTCCAGATACATGTCGGCAGCGTGACCGGCAAACTCCGGGCGCACGTCAACTACGGAGGCGTGAGTAGATCCGGAGTCGAACCACACGTCCAGGGTGTCTGGCACTTTCTCATAGTTGTCCGCGTCCGCGCCCAGGATGTCGCGGGCGTCGAGATCCCACCACGCCTGAATGCCGTCAACTTCGACGCGCTTCGCCACTTCTTCCATCAGTTCCAGGGTGTTCGGGTGCAGCTCATGCGTCTCTTTATGCACGAACAGCGACATCGGCACGCCCCAGGTACGCTGACGAGAGATACACCAGTCAGGACGGTTAGCCACCATGGATTCGATACGCGCCTGGCCCCAGTCCGGGATCCACTGCACGCCTTTGATCTCTTTCAGAGACTGCTCGCGCAGGCCCTTCTGATCCATGCTGACGAACCACTGCGGGGTCGCACGGAAGATGATTGGCGTCTTGTGACGCCAGCAGCACGGATAGCTGTGCTGCATTTTTTCAACGTGCAGCAGCGCGCCGCTGGTGCGCAGCATGTCGACAATAATGTCGTTCGCTTTGAAGACGTTGATGCCGTCCAGCGCCGGGTAGGTGCCAGGCAGGTAAGAGCCGTCCGGCCCAACCGGGTTGGCGATTTCCAGACCGTACTTCAGGCTGATGTTGTAGTCGTCAGGGCCGTGGCCACCGGCGGTATGTACCGCACCGGTACCCGCGTCCAGCGTTACGTGGTCGCCCAGAATCGCCGGAACGTCGAAGTCCAGGAACGGGTGTTTGAAGCGCATCAGTTCCAGCGCGTCGCCTTTTACGGTGCCCAGCACGGTGTAATCGGTGATGTTCGCGCGTTTCAGTACGCTTTCGACCAGGTCTTTCGCCAGGATAACCGCACGGCCATCAATCTGCACCAGCGCATACTCAAACTCGCCAGAGAGGGAGATCGCGCGGTTAGCAGGCAGCGTCCACGGGGTGGTTGTCCAGATAACCAGCGAGACTGGACCGCTTACCCCAGGCAGACCAAATTTAGCTTTGATCGCATCCTGATCGACCGCTTCGAACGCCACGTCGATAGAAGGCGAGGTTTTGTCGTAATACTCTACTTCCGCTTCGGCCAGCGCAGAACGGCAGTCCACGCACCAGTGCACCGGCTTCGCGCCTTTGTGCAGGTGGCCGTTACCGATGATTTTGCCCAGCGCACGGATGATGTTGGCTTCGGTTTTGAAATCCATGGTCAGGTACGGATGCGACCAGTCGCCCAGCACGCCCAGACGGATGAAGTCAGCGCGCTGACCGTCAACCTGGGTGGCTGCGTATTCGCGGCACTTCGCACGGAACTCAGCGGCGGTGAATTTTTCACCAGGCTTGCCAAATTCCTGCTCAACTTTCAGCTCGATTGGCAGGCCGTGGCAGTCCCAGCCCGGAACGTAAGGCGAGTCATATCCCGCGAGTCCTTTGGACTTCACGATAATGTCTTTCAGAATCTTGTTTACAGAGTGACCAATATGAATGCTGCCATTCGCATATGGAGGGCCATCATGCAGAATGAAGGTTTTTTTGCCTTTTTTGGCTGCACGAATGATGCCGTACAGGTCATCATCGGTCCAACGCGCCAGCATTCCCGGTTCACGCTTGGCGAGATCGCCGCGCATCGGGAACCCTGTTTCCGGCAAATTCAGGGTTGATTTATAGTCACTCATCAGATTCTCGGTTCCGTATTTATCACGTAGGCAGTTAAGCCGGTTCTAAAGCCCAAAAAACTCGCGGGCCGTTAATTCATCTCGCGCGATTTGCGCCTTAAGTTCATCCAGCGAAGCGAATCGCTGTTCATTGCGTATTTTTTTACGCAGTATCACATCTATATGGCGACCATACAGGTCCATTACAACGTCCAGCAGGTGTACTTCTAACTGTTGACGCACACCGGCAACCGTTGGACGTGTGCCAATGTTGGCGACGCCGTAGAAAGGCTTCTCGCCCAGTCCTGCCACTTCCACCGCATAGACCCCTTTAACCGGGGAGACCTGACGACGCAGCGGTATATTCGCCGTCGGGAAACCTATCGTGCGGCCCAGCGCATCGCCATGGACCACGCGACCTGAAATCGTGAACGGGTGACCCAGCAGCGTTTCTGCCGTGTCCAGTTCATCGTTCGCCAGCGCCTGACGTACCGCCGTGCTGCTGACGCGCACGCCGCCCTCGCAGAAGGTCATTGTACTGGTGACGTCAAACCCGTACTCCAGGCCAGCCTTCTGTAATAACAAGAAATCGCCCTGACGACCAGCGCCAAAGCGGAAATCATCGCCCACGGCGAGAAACTGCACGCCAAGCTGCCTGACCAACAGGTCGCTGACAAAATTTTGTGCGGTCAGCGCGGCAAAACGACGGTCGAACCGTACACACAGGACGTAGTCCACCCCTGACTCCGCCAGGTAGCGTAACTTCTCACGCAGACGCGTCAGCCGCGCGGGGGATTTCTCGCCTGCAAACAGCTCCAGCGGCTGAGGCTCGAAAATCATCACCACGACGGGCAGGCCTCGCGCCTCGCCTTCTTTACGCAATCCCTGCAACAGCGCCTGATGCCCACGATGCACGCCGTCGAAATTACCAATGGTCAGCACGCACCCGTGCGGGGCTTGACTGAGATTATGTATGCCGCGTATCAGCTTCATGACTGGCTCAAAACAGTGAAAATCGCCAAAGTATACCTTGTACAGCGGTTAAGGTTAACCGGCGATTGTTCACGCTAAACAGAAAGCCGTATGATTTCATCACGCTGACCTTTCACAGCAAAAAAATCTGCCCGCCAACTGCGATTTTTACGCCGAAAAGCTGTATTCACGAACGACAAGCTGGTAGAATCCTGCGCCATCACTACGTAACGTAGCGTCGCCACATTAACGGCGCTTATTTGCACAAATCCATTGACAAAAGAAGGTATAGAGGGCATATTCCTCGGCCTTTGAATTGTCCACATAGATCATATTTGGGAGTTGGACCTTGGCTAATATCAAATCAGCTAAGAAACGTGCCGTTCAGTCTGAAAAGGCTCGTAAGCACAATGCAAGCCGTCGCTCTATGATGCGTACTTTCATCAAGAAAGTATACGCAGCAATCGAAGCTGGCGACAAAGCTGCAGCGCAGAACGCATTTAACGAAATGCAACCAATCGTGGATCGTCAGGCTGCTAAAGGTCTGATCCACAAAAACAAAGCAGCGCGTCATAAAGCAAACCTGACCGCGCAGATCAACAAACTGGCTTAATCGCCACTTGTTGTTGCTTGTTTGAAAGAACCCGCTTAACGCGGGTTTTTTTATGCCTTCAGATTGCCGGCGGCGTAAACAGCGCCGAGTAGTCCCGGTTGCAGATTCGCTGCACCGCCGGATGCTGAATCATCCTTTCGGCGAATATGGCGTGATACTCTTCCATCACGTTATCCACCCTGCCAATCTCGGTAATCTTGTCGTCTGAATAGAGATCGTGCGCATACAGCGTCGGGGCAACGAAGATAGCGTTGTGCGCCTCGCCAAAGGCTTTCATCAGCGCCGCATCGTCGAACTCACCGAGAATTTCTACGTTTAGCCCCTGCGAGTTAAACCAGTTCAGCAGCTTACGTCCGAGCATGGACCGCCTCCCCGGAACCAGCAAGCGGCGCTCTTCCAGGCAAGCCGGAAACGGTTTTTCCGGCGGTGGATTGATGCACCAGAAACTGACACCGCATTCGCCAATTTTCACCGAGAACAAGCCTTCCTGCTGCGTGGAATCGATAGGACAATCCGAAATAATCATATCCAGCTTATGCTGGCTCAGCTGTTCCAGCAGCATCTCGTGAGTGGACTCAAAGCAGCGTAAATGTATCTGTTCATCTTCCACCACCGCCGCATCCAGCACACCGCTTACCAGCCGTTTGGACAACGCATCCGCCACGCCCACGTCAAAGAGCAGGTTCGACTCTTTGCGATAGTTAACGATATCCAGCATCTCCTGGCTCAGGGTGAACATCTTGTCCGCATAGCGGAATACCAGTTCACCCAGCTCGCTCGGCTCAATGCCACGCCCTTTCCGCTTAAAAAGCTTTCCCTGCAAGCGCTCTTCCAGGGCTTTGATTTGCCCGGTGATAGTCTGTGGCGTCAGGTAGAGCGCCTCTGCGGCACCCACGACCGAGCCCTGCTTGTAGACATGCCAGAAGTAATAGAGATGGTTATAGTTCAAATGAGACATCACGTTTTCACTCCCTGATAGTTTATCGGGAGAAGGTTTCCCTTCTCCCGGTTTCCTGTTATGCCTGGACAGCCTGTCCGGACAACTTCACCTTCAACAAGGTGTAACCCATAACCGCGGCCAGGAACGACCCGATAAGAATGCCGAGTTTCGCCCAGACGATAAGCTCAGGCGCGCTTGCGCCAAACGCCAGCGTCGAGATAAAGATCGACATGGTGAATCCAATACCGCACAGCACGCCAACGGCCATAATCTGGCTAAAGGTGGTTCCGTTTGGCAATGACGCCAGCTTCAGCTTCAGCGCCAGCCAGCAGAACAGGCTGATGCCCAGCGGCTTACCAATAAACAGACCGGCGATGATACCCAGCGGCAGCACAGAGGTGAGTCCGTCCAGGGTAACCCCGGCCAGGGAAACACCCGCGTTGGCAAACGCAAACAGCGGCAGGATCATAAAACCCACCCACGGATGAAGCACATGCTCCAGCTGTCTGGCAGGCGATTTGCCGTCCTGTTCCTTCAGCGGAATAAAGAAGCCAACGATGACGCCCGCCAGCGTGGCATGCACGCCAGACTTCAGCACCGCCGTCCACAGCACCATCCCCACCAGAATATAAATCCCCGTGCGTCGAACGTTGAAGACGTTCAGCAACGCCAGCACCGCAATAGCCACGGCCGCCACGCTCAGCGACAGAACGGACAGATCGCTGGTGTAGAACAGCGCGATAATCACGATAGCGCCAAGATCATCGATAATCGCCAGCGCCATCAGGAAAATTTTCAGTGCTACCGGGACGCGGCTACCGAGCAAGGCTAAGACCCCGAGCGCAAACGCGATATCCGTTGCGGCCGGGATCGCCCAGCCGTCACGAGCAACCGGATCCTGCCACGCAAATGCGAGAAAGAGCAACGCCGGAACGATCATCCCGCCAATAGCCGCGATCACCGGAAACGCCGCACGCTGACGGCTGGCAAGCGAACCGCTCACCAGCTCACGTTTAACTTCCAGGCCCACCAGCAGGAAGAACACCGCCATCAGCGCATCGTTGATCCACAGCAGCATGTTCTTATTAATTTCCAGCGCCCCGACCTTCAGCTCGACGGGCGTTTCCAGAAATGCGTGATAGAGATCGCGTGTCATGCCCATATTGGCGAGCAGCATGGCAGCCGCTGCAGCAATAATCAGGATGACGCCGCCGGATGCCTCACTGCTAAAGAAACGGTGTAGTAATTTCACGTTTAAACTCTCTTTTACAACAATACCTCGGTAAAACCATAATATCAGCGCAAACAGATCGGTAAAAACAGATTAATATTGGTTATAGATTCAGTTTAACCGAGGTATAACGCTATAAAGCAAAAAGCCCGGAATCGCTTCCGGGCTTTAAATGATAGTAACCAGCTGGCGGGTTAGCGGGTTAAATCGTCGAAGAATTTTTTGACGCCATCGAAGAAGCTTTTGGAGCGCGGGCTGTTTTTCTCACCTGTCGGGCCACCAAAGCTTTCCTGAAGCTCTTTCAGCAGCTGTTTCTGCTTATCGTTCAGGCCGACCGGCGTTTCTACGACCACGCGGCATAACAGGTCACCCTGCGCGCCACCGCGAACGGATTTAACGCCTTTGCCGCGCATGCGGAACAGTTTCCCGGTCTGGGTTTCGCCAGGGATTTTCAGGTTAACGCGACCGTCCAGCGTCGGCACTTCGATTTCGCCGCCCAGCGCCGCCATCGCAAAGTTGATCGGCACTTCACAGTACAGGTTGTTACCTTCACGCTCGAAGATGGCGTGCTGCTTCACCTGAACCTGAACGTACAGATCGCCTGCCGGTGCGCCGTGCTCGCCGGCTTCACCCTCACCTGCCAGACGGATGCGGTCGCCCGTATCGACGCCTGCCGGGATCTTAACGGACAGCGTTTTGGTTTTCTCCACGCGACCGTGACCATGACATTTGGTGCACGGATCTTTAATCAGCGTACCGCGACCATGACAGTGCGGACAGGCCTGCTGCACCGCGAAGAAGCCCTGGCGCATCTGCACCTGACCGGAACCGTGACAGGTTGGGCAGGTCTGTGGCTGAGTCCCCGCTTTCGCACCGCTGCCGTGGCAAACGTCACACTCTTCCAGCGTCGGAATACGGATCTCTTTGGTGACGCCGCGAACCGCTTCTTCCAGCGTCAGGTCCATGTTGTAGCGCAGGTCTGCGCCGCGCGCCGCGCGCTGACGGCCACGCCCGCCACCGAAGATATCGCCAAATACATCACCAAAGATATCGCTGAAATCAGCGCCGCCGCCGAAGCCGCCGCCACCAAATCCACCGCCGCCCATGCCGCCCTGTTCAAAGGCCGCGTGTCCGTACTGATCATAGGCCGCACGTTTTTGTGCATCGGTCAGGACTTCGTAGGCTTCTTTAATCTCTTTAAATTTGGCTTCAGCCTCTTTGTCACCCTGATTACGGTCAGGGTGGAATTTCATGGCCAGGCGCTTATACGCCTTTTTGATTTCACGCTCTTCCGCAGTTTTCGGAACGCCTAAAATCTCGTAATAGTCTTGCTTTGCCATTGGTTTTTTTAAGCCCCTTAACATGCGAGCACGGGCGTGGAGAATAATTCTCCTACGCCCGTGCCGATTACTTACCCTGCATCAGGGCGATTATTTTTTGTCTTTCACTTCTTCGAACTCAGCGTCGACAACATCGTCGTCTTTCGCGTTGTTCGCCGAAGCATCAGCGCCCGCCTGCTGCTGTGCGTGCTGCTGCTGAGCGATTTCCATCAGCTTCTGAGAAACCTGTGCCAGCTCCTGCATCTTCGCTTCGATGTCCGCTTTGTCTTCGCCTTTTAGAGACGTTTCCAGCGCGCTCAGTGCAGTTTCGATTGCAGTTTTGTCTTCCGCTGGCAGTTTATCGCCCGCTTCTTCAACCTGCTTACGGGTGCTGTGCAGCAGATGGTCACCCTGGTTACGGGTCTGAACCAGCTCTTCAAACTTACGGTCGGATTCCGCGTTAGCTTCGGCATCACGAACCATTTTTTCGATTTCCGCTTCGTTCAGGCCAGAAGATGCCTTGATGGTAATCTTCTGCTCTTTACCGCTGTTTTTGTCTTTCGCAGACACGTGCAGGATACCGTCAGCATCGATGTCGAAGGTGACTTCGATCTGTGGCATGCCGCGTGGTGCCGGGTTAATACCGTCCAGGTTGAACTGACCAAGAGATTTGTTATCCGCCGCGCGCTTACGCTCACCCTGAATCACATGGATGGTTACCGCAGACTGGTTGTCTTCAGCGGTAGAGAACACCTGGCTGTGTTTCGTCGGGATAGTGGTGTTTTTGTTGATGAGCGGAGTCATCACGCCACCCATGGTTTCGATACCCAGAGACAGCGGGGTAACGTCCAGCAGCAGTACGTCTTTCACTTCACCGGTCAGTACACCACCCTGAACCGCAGCACCGATAGCAACCGCTTCGTCCGGGTTCACGTCTTTACGTGGCTCTTTACCAAAGAATTCAGCCACTTTCTTCTGAACCATCGGCATACGAGTCTGACCACCTACCAGGATAACGTCCTGAATGTCAGACACGGACAGGCCAGCGTCCTGCAATGCAACTTTCAGTGGCTCGATAGAACGGTTCACCAGGTCTTCTACCAGGCTTTCCAGTTTCGCACGGGTCACTTTGATGTTCATGTGTTTTGGACCGGTCGCGTCTGCAGTGATGTAAGGCAGGTTCACGTCGGTCTGCTGAGCGGAAGACAGCTCGATCTTCGCTTTCTCAGCGGCTTCTTTCAGGCGCTGCATAGCCAGCGGGTCGTTACGCAGGTCAATGCCCTGATCTTTCTTGAACTCGTCAACGAGGTAGTTGATCAGACGGGTATCGAAGTCTTCACCACCCAGGTGGGTATCACCGTTGGTTGCCAGAACTTCGAAGGTTTTTTCGCCGTCAACATCGTCGATTTCGATAATAGAAATATCGAAGGTACCACCACCCAGGTCGTAAACCGCGATAGTACGGTTGCCAACTTCTTTATCCAGACCGTAAGCCAGTGCTGCTGCGGTTGGTTCGTTGATGATACGTTTTACTTCCAGGCCTGCGATACGGCCAGCATCTTTGGTTGCCTGACGCTGAGCATCGTTGAAGTAAGCAGGTACGGTGATAACAGCTTCAGTTACCGGTTCACCCAGGTAATCTTCCGCAGTTTTCTTCATTTTCTTCAGCACTTCAGCAGAGATCTGCGGAGGTGCAGTTTTGGTGCCTTTCACATCAAGCCATGCATCGCCGTTATCGGCTGCGATGATTTTGTAAGGCATGATGGAAACGTCACGCTGAACTTCTTCGTCCTGGAAGCGGCGGCCAATCAGGCGTTTGATCGCAAACAGGGTGTTTTGCGGGTTTGTCACTGCCTGACGTTTAGCCGGCTGACCAACCAGAGTTTCACCATCCTGGGTATAAGCAATGATAGAAGGCGTGGTGCGATCGCCCTCGGCGTTCTCCAGCACACGTGCAGTAGTGCCATCCATAATCGCTACACAAGAGTTGGTAGTACCCAGGTCGATACCAATAATTTTACCCATCTAAACGTCTCCACTAAAAATTCAGTCAACATGTGGTTGTGTACCTGTAATAAGGGCAGAACGTGCTTTTTCAACTGCCCAGATTTGATTTTTTTCAGGTCCACACACTGCGGTTGCTTACAAGATGGGGTCACAACGGCATCCATCAAGGGGGAAGGATAAAAAATTTTTTAATTTCACCCCGATGAGATCATAGACGGCGTCGATGCCGCCCATTATGATGCCGCGCCCCGTCAGGGAGAACTGGCGCGGGTTTAACCATTTCACCATATTAATGATGATTTTTTGAGGACTTATGGGCAACACTAAGTTGGCTAATCCGGCTCCGCTGGGCCTGATGGGTTTTGGCATGACCACCATTCTGCTGAACCTGCACAATATCGGGATGTTCCCGATGGACGGCATTATCCTGGCGATGGGCATTTTTTACGGCGGTATCGCACAAATCTTTGCGGGCCTGCTGGAATATAAGAAAGGCAACACCTTCGGCTTAACCGCCTTTACCTCTTACGGTTCTTTCTGGCTGACTCTGGTCGCGATTCTGCTGATGCCTAAAATGGGCCTGGCGGAGGCGGCAAACGCCCATTTCCTGGGCGTGTACCTGGGACTGTGGGGCGTGTTCACCCTGTTCATGTTCTTTGGCACCCTCAAGGCGAACCGCGCGCTGCAATTCGTCTTCCTGAGCCTGACCGTCCTGTTCGCCCTGCTGGCCATCGGTCACCTGGCGGATAACGAAGGCATCGTTCACGTTGCCGGCTGGGTCGGTCTGGTTTGCGGCGCAAGCGCAATCTACCTGGCCATGGGTGAAGTGCTGAACGAGCAGTTCGACCGCACCATTCTACCGATTAGTGAAAAACACTGATCCCTCTGTCGTGCCCGCGTCGCGGGCACGACGCCCCTCTGACTGGCGAAGCCACATCCCCAATACCAGCCCCATCAGCGATAACGCCAGCACGTACCACGCAGGTGCAAGGGGCGACAGCCCCATCAACACCGTCACCACAATCGGGGTCAGCCCGCCGAAAATGGCATACGAGACGTTATAAGAGAAAGAGATTCCGGTGAAGCGTACCTCCGGCGGAAAGGCGCGGACCATCACGTACGGTACGGCGCCAACGACGCCCACACACAGCCCGACGACACCGTACAGCAGGAACAGCTGTTCAGGATGGGTGCCCGCAAGATGATAGAATGCCCAGCTCGACGCGGCCAGCAGCAGGCTGCCGACAATAAAGGTCACGCTGGCGCCGAAACGATCCGCCGCCAGCCCGGCGGCCAGACAGCCAAAGCAGAGCATAATTGTCGCGATACTGTTCGCCTGTAACGTCACGGCAGGCGCAAAACCGTACTGTTTTTGCAGCCAGACCGGCGACATCAAAATGACCACCACGATACCCGCAGACAGCAGCCAGGTCAGAAGCATCGACACGACTACCGCTTTTTTATGCCGCACCACCACGGTTTTCACCGGCAGTTCTTGCGCCAGCGCCTTCCGCTGCTGCATTTCCAGAAATATTGGCGTCTCCTGCAACCAGCGTCGCAGGTACATTGCCACCAGCCCGAACGCCCCGCCCAGCAGGAACGGGATACGCCAGCCCCAGTCATGAACGGCCTGTTGCGTCATGCTGGTATTGATGATGGTTGCAACCACGGAGCCAAGCAGGATCCCGATCGTCAGCCCTGCGGTCAGCGTTCCGCACGCAATGCCGATGCGGCGCACCGGGACATGCTCAGCGACAAACACCCAGGCGCCAGGCACTTCCCCGCCGATGGCCGCACCCTGGAGAATACGCATCAGCAGCAGCAATAACGGGGCGATAATGCCCATCGACTCATAGGTAGGCAAAAGGCCAATCGCCAGCGTCGGCACGGCCATTAGCAGGATGCTGAGGGTAAACATCTTCTTGCGCCCAACCAGATCGCCAAAGTGCGCCATGACAATGCCGCCCAGCGGACGCGCCAGATACCCGGCAGCGAAAATGCCGAAGGTTTGCACCTGACGCAGCCATTCCGGTATATCCGCCGGGAAAAACAGCGCCCCCACAACGGCGGCGAAGAAGACAAAGATGATGAAATCGTAAAACTCCAGCGCGCCGCCCAGGGCAGCGAGCGTGAGGGTTTTGTAGTCCTGTCGATTCAGAGGTCGGGTATTATGTGACATAGCGAACCATTGTGCATGTGTTGTGGATTATTTTTTACAGCAATCGTAAAGAAAAAATTACTATATCGTAAATCCATTTACACGCTACTGCGGCTGGCGCTTATGTCACATTTTAATCATTTTCAGGAGATTGTTTCGCGGCGAGCGCTTTTAGGGCGAAATGCTGCTACCACGTTGCCGTCAGTTTCCACGTACGGACCGTCAAGCAGTTGTATACAATACGGTACACTTGCAAAGATACCGTGGACGATAACGCTGCCGTCCTCGGCTTTTACCCCTTCCAGCGTCTCTTTTATCGACTTCGGCTGCCCCGGCAGGTTCAGGATCAGCGCCTGTTTGCGGATCACCCCGACCTGACGGGAAAGAATGGCCGTCGGGACAAAGTGTAGACTGATCTGGCGCATCTGTTCACCGAAGCCCGGCATTTCACGATCGGCGATAGCCAGCGTCGCGTCCGGTGTCACATCGCGGCGCGCGGGGCCGGTGCCGCCCGTCGTCAGCACAAGGTGGCAGCTCATCTCATCCACCAGCTCACACAGGGTTTGCTCGATGATCGGCTGCTCGTCCGGAATCAGGCGAGTCTGGATCTCAAACGGGGTAGTGAGCGCGCTGCCCAGCCACGCTTCCAGAGCAGGGATGCCTTTATCCTGATAAACACCGCTGGAGGCGCGGTCAGAAATCGACACTAAGCCGATGCGTAAGGTATTCATATCCATTCCATTCAAAAAGTACTGATTAAAGGGAATGATACACGCAGAGAGAAAATTCAGACAGAGGCGGGGGAAAGAGGCGTGACCGGGAGCCCGGTCACGCAGAATGATTACAGCAGGTCGCCGATCATTTTTTCCAGTTTTTCCTGGTCAATAGCAAACTTACGGATACCGTCCGCCAGTTTATCTACGGCCATTGGATCCTGGTTGTGCTGCCACAGGAACTCGGACTCGGTGATACGCTCAGGGCGCGCTTTCACTTCGCCGGTGTAAGACAGTTTACGCTCGATAGCACCTTCGCTTTCTGCCAGCTCTTTCAGCAGCGCAGGGGCGATGGTCAGGCGGTCACAGCCAGCCAGCTCGATGATTTCGCCGACGTTACGGAAGCTTGCGCCCATAACAACGGTCTCATAGCCGTGCTGTTTGTAGTATTCGTAGATTTCAGTCACAGAAATCACGCCTGGGTCTTCAGACGCCGCGTACTCTTTCTTGTCGGTGTTGGCTTTGTACCAGTCCAGAATACGGCCCACGAACGGAGAAATCAGGTATACGCCAGCTTCGGCACATGCACGCGCCTGCGCGAAGGAGAACAGCAGAGTCAGGTTACAGTTGATCCCTTCTTTTTCCAGCTGCTCAGCAGCGCGGATGCCCTGCCAGGTAGAGGCCAATTTGATCAGGATACGGTCGTTGCTGATGCCCGCATCGTTGTACAGTTTGATCAGGCGTTTTGCTTTGGCGATAGAGGCTTCGGTGTCGTAGGACAGGCGAGCATCAACTTCGGTAGAGATACGGCCAGGAACGAGCTTCAGGATTTCCAGACCGATGTTCACTGCCAGTTTGTCAGTGGCATCCACAACCTGCTGCGCGCGGTCATTGCTCTGTGCTTTTGCCCAGGTCACCGCCTCGTCGATAAGTTTGCGATACTCAGGGATCTGCGCGGCGTTAAGGATCAGAGAAGGGTTGGTTGTGGCATCCTGCGGCTGGTACAGCTTCATTGCCGCGATATCTCCGGTGTCAGCGACGACAGTGGTGAACTGACGAAGGGAGGTCAATTTATCCGTCATGATAGTGTTTCTCTTTTAACGTGCCCTGGATAATTCACACTACCGACAGCTTGCCAGCAGCGGAAAAATGACAGGTTTACTTGTTAGGGGGATGTAACCGGTCTGCCCTGATGATAACACGAGTGAGAGGCAGCGCAACCGCAGACAGTGCGCTTAGGCAGAGTATGATAAACTCAGAATATTAACAGGCTGCTAAGTAACAGCATGCACACTCAGTGGTAGCGCTTACATATTCACTTTGGCATCAACAAGAGGGACGTTAGTGCCTGATTTCTTTTTCTTTATTAACGAAGTCCTCTGGGGTTCGATCATGATATACCTGCTTTCAGGAGCAGGTATCTGGTTTACGTGGCGCAGCGGTCTGATTCAGTTTCGCTATATCCGCAAATTTGGCAGAAGTCTGAAAAACAGCGTCACCCCACAGCCGGGCGGCCTGACCTCGTTTCAGGCGCTCTGTACTAGCCTTGCCGCGCGCGTCGGCAGCGGTAACCTGGCCGGTGTCGCGCTGGCGATCGGCGCGGGCGGTCCGGGCGCGGTATTCTGGATGTGGGTGACGGCGATTATCGGTATGGCCACCTCCTTTGCTGAATGCTCGCTTGCACAGCTCTACAAAGAAAAAGACGGCAAAGGTCAGTTCCGCGGCGGTCCCGCCTGGTATATGGCTCGCGGACTGGGAATGCGCTGGATGGGCGTTCTGTTCTCGATCTTTTTGCTGATTGCCTATGGCCTTATTTTCAATACCGTTCAGGCAAATTCCGTCGCCCACGCGCTGCGCTTTGCCTTTAATTGTCCGGAGTGGCTGACGGGCGGCGCGCTTGCCCTTCTCACCCTGCTGACCATTGTGACCGGGCTAAAAGGGGTTGCCCGCCTGATGCAGTGGCTGGTTCCGCTGATGGCGCTGCTGTGGGTGTCAACCAGCCTGATGGTATGCGCGATACATATTGACGAGGTGCCGAACGTCATCGTCACCATTTTCCAAAGCGCGTTCGGCTGGCGCGAAGCGGCTTCAGGCGCGTTGGGTTACACCCTTAGCCAGGCTCTCACTGCGGGTTTTCAGCGAGGCATGTTCTCCAACGAAGCGGGAATGGGCTCCACGCCGAATGCCGCCGCAGCGGCCGCATCCTGGCCCCCGCATCCCGCCGCGCAGGGCATTGTACAGATGATTGGCGTCTTCACAGACACTATTGTTATCTGCTCCGCCAGCGCGATGATCATGCTGCTGGCCGGTGCCGCTGAGCAACCGTCCGGTAGTACGGCAGGCATTCATTGGGTACAACAGGCGCTGGTCTCCCTCGTCGGCGGCTGGGGCGCGGGCCTTGTCGCACTTGTCGTGGGACTTTTTGCCTTTAGTTCCATTGCGGTGAACTATATCTATGCCGAAAACAACCTTATCTTCCTGAAAGTCAATTCGCGTCTGACCCGCAACGTCCTTCGCGCGGGTGTGCTGGGAATGGTTTTCGTCGGCTCCCTGCTCAGCATGCCGTTGGTCTGGCAAATAGCGGACGTCATTATGGCGCTGATGGCCATCACGAACCTGACGGCCATTTTGCTGCTTTCACCGGTTGTAGCGCTGATCGCGCGCGATTATCTGCGTCAGCGCAAGCTCGGCGTACAGCCCGTCTTTGACGCTTCACGCTATCCCGAAATCGAGTCACAAATTGCCCCTGGCACCTGGGATGATTTGCCGCGGCAATAACAGCTATCGATCAATTCAGGGCGATTTTTTGTTAAAGTCGCTCTAAATTTCCTGCAAGGACTGGATATGCTGATTCTGATTTCACCTGCCAAAACGCTCGACTACCAGAGCCCGCTCGCCACTGAGCGTTATACCCAGCCGGAATTGCTGGACTACTCGCAACAGTTGATCCACGAGGCACGTAAGCTTTCGGCTCCGCAAATCGCTTCGCTGATGAGCATCAGCGATAAACTCGCCGACCTGAACGCCACCCGTTTTCATGAGTGGCAGCCTGACTTCACGCCCGCCAACGCCCGCCAGGCGCTGTTGGCCTTCAAAGGTGACGTCTACACTGGCCTGCAAGCAGAAACGTTTAGCGAAGCCGATTTCGATTTTGCCCAGCAGCATCTGCGCATGTTATCCGGCCTGTACGGGGTGCTGCGCCCGCTGGATCTGATGCAGCCGTATCGTCTGGAGATGGGTATCCGCCTGGAAAACGCTAAAGGTAAAGATCTGTACCAGTTCTGGGGCGATGTCATTACCGACAAGCTTAACGCGGCGCTGCAAGCCCAGGGGGACAACGTGGTGATCAACCTGGCCTCCGATGAGTACTTCAAATCGGTGAAACCGAAAAAGCTGGATGCGGACATTATCAAGCCGGTATTCCTCGACGAGAAAAACGGCAAATTTAAAGTAATCAGCTTCTACGCCAAAAAAGCGCGCGGTCTGATGAGCCGCTTCATCATTCAAAACCGCCTGACGAAGCCAGAGCAGCTCACCGGCTTTAACAGTGAAGGGTATTTCTTCGACGAGGCATCGTCAGGAAAAAACGAGCTGGTGTTTAAGCGTCACGAGCAATAAAAGACAACCCCGCCAGCTGGCGGGGTTTGTGTTAATGGTGCTTCCGGTCCGGGCGACGATCGTCATGACGGTGGTGATCGTCACGATCGCGATGTTCATCGTGCGGACGCCAGTGGTTATCGCGCCAGTCATAGTGCGCTTTCCACCAGTCATGGTCGCGCCAGCGGCCGCCATCCCAGTAGTGCCCATTATTATCCCGATCGCCAATTTGCAGTTTTACCGCGGGCACGAGGGTGATTTCAGCTGCCTGCACCGCCATCGGAGCGACCAGCATCAGTGAAAGCGCGATAAGTGCAGGTTTCAGTGTAGACATAGGTGACTCCTTATTCTTCTTGCCCAACGTGGGCCGATGTAAGGAGAGTACGTGATGGGAACGGGGGATGTTATTCTCTGCAATCCTAAACGCTAAGTGACCGCATTTATTGGGAATTTCTGCTTTTTTCCTGCTGTATTTCTCCTTAATTTCTCCATAAAAAAGCCGGGTGGCGGGGGGGGGGGGGCCCCCCCCCCCCCGCCACCCGACAAAAATCACGCTCGGGTCATCATCAGCTTACGCAGCGCGGCAAAGTCTGCGGGCAGCTCATGAGACAGCAGCGGCAGGTCGGCGCGCTCGGCCAGCTCTTTTGGCAGCGGCAGCGTTTCCCCCAGGATCGCTTCCACGCTCTCTTTGAACTTGGCCGGATGGGCGGTGCCGAGGAACAGGCCATACTCACCCGGTTGAAGCTGATCGCGCAGGGCACGATAGGCAATCGCCGCGTGCGGCTCAGAGGTATAGCCCACCGCTTTCAGCTCGCGCATGGTGGCTTTCGTGGTTTCGTCCGTCACCGCTGCGTAACCCAGATCGCCCAGACGCCAGACCTTACGGCGGAACAGCTCTTCCACACGCGGCCAGTTGTTAGGCTGTGACACATCCATCGCATTGGAGAGCGTGGCCTGAGTCGCGTTCGGCGCCCATTTTCCGTCCTTCAGGAAACGCGGCACGGTGTCGTTGGCGTTGGTGGCGGCGATAAAGCGCTTCACCGGCAGGCCGAGTGATTTCGCCAGCAGGCCTGCCGTCAGGTCGCCGAAGTTCCCGCTTGGCACGGAAACCACCAGCTGATTGCGCGCGTCCTGCGGCAACTGCGCCACCGCTTCGAAGTAGTAGCAGATCTGCGCCAGCAGACGGCTGATGTTGATGGAGTTGGCAGAGTTCAGCCCCAGCGCCGCCTTCAGCTCTTCGTCATCGAAGGCTTGCTTCACCAGCGCCTGACAGGCATCGAAATCGCCGTCGATCGCCACGGTTTCAATGTTGCCCCCAAGGGTGCAGAACAGTTTTTCCTGAAGCGGGCTGATTTTGCCTTTCGGATAGAGGATCACCACGCGGACGTTTTTCAGGCCGTAGAACGCATGGGCCACCGCCGCACCGGTATCGCCTGAAGTCGCGGTCAGAATGGTCACCGGTTTGTCGCCGCTGATGTGGGTCAGCATCTGCGCCATAAAGCGACCGCCGAAATCTTTGAACGCCAGCGTCGGGCCGTGGAACAGCTCCAGACAGCCAACGTCAGGCTCCACCTGCTTCACCGGCGCCGGGAAAGCAAACGCCGCACGCACGCGCTCTTCCAGCAGCTCCTGTGGGATTTCGTCGCCGATAAACGCAGACAGAATTTTGGTGCTGCGGGTGACAAAGTCCTGCTTCAGCAGTTCATCGATTTCGGTCAGCTGAAATTCCGGCAGGTCGTGGGGGAAGAACAGCCCCTGATTTTTGCCCAGCCCCTGCGTTACCGCCTGCGCAAAGCTGACCTGCTCGTTATGATCTTTAAGGTTGTAGAGTTTCATTCGTTATCCCAGTACTCGTGCGCCAGCCGTGTCCAGACGGCAAATATGAACAAAGCCTTCCTGATTTTGCAGGTAGTGTTTAGAGAGCCAGTCCGCCACGCGCTGCGCGGTGTCTGGCTTGTCGCATAAGGCGAACAGCGTCGGGCCGGAGCCGGAGATGCCGCACGCCTGTGCGCCGATATCCATGGATGCCTGTCGCGCTTCGTTAAAGCCCGGCAGCAGCTTCGTGCGATACGGCTCGGCAATAACGTCTTTCATCAGTTTCGCCGCCAGCTGCGGCTGTCGGGTGTAGCAGGCATGAATAAAGCCCGCCAGATGACGCCCGTGGGCGATACAGTCCTGACGACGATACTGCGCCGGCAGGATCGCACGCGCTTCGGCAGTAGACACTTTAATGCCCGGATAGGCCAGCACCCACAGCCACTCATCAAACCCTGGCACCTGCTGGCTGATGATGCCATTTTCTTCAATCATCAGTTGCATGCCGCCAAGGAAGCACGGCGCCACGTTATCATAATGAATGCTGCCGGAGATGCGCCCTTCCAGCTCGCCCATCAGCGCCAGCAGACGGCTGTTGTTCAGCGGCTTGCCGCAGTGCTCATTCATCGCCACCAGCGCGGCGACCACCGAGCAGGCGCTCGAGCCCAGCCCCGAACCAATCGGCATGCTCTTTTCCAGCGTCATGGCGACCGGCACGTTTTTGCCAATCTCCTGACAGAAGCGTTCCCAGCACTGATAAACAATATTCTCGCGCGGTTCAGACGGCAGCTTACTGGCGAAACGGCCGATGTTATTCAGGCTGAAGCGCTCTGCCGCCTCAACCGTAACCGTATCGCCCAGCAGCGAACCGTCCACCGGCGTTACCGCCGCGCCCAGCACGTCAAATCCGACGCTCATATTAGCGCTGGAAGCCGGGGCATATACTTTAACCATCTTAAACTCCTAACTTCCATGACAGGGTACGCAGCAGATCGGCAAACACGCCTGCCGCCGTCACATCATTCCCTGCGCCATAGCCGCGAAGCACCAGCGGCAGTGGCTGATAATAATGGCTGTAGAACGCCAGAGCGTTCTCGCCGTTTTTCACCTTGTACAGCGGATCGTTGCCATCCACTTCGGCAATCTTCACCCGGCAGACGCCGTCTTCTTCAATGTTGCCAACATAGCGCAATACCTTACCTTCATCACGGGCTTTCGCAACGCGTGCGGCAAAGGCATCGTCAAGCTGAGGTAAATTCGCCATAAAGGCGCTGACGTCACCGCTGTCATCAAATTCTGCTGGCAGCACCGGCTCAATCACGATATCCGAAAGCTCCAGCTCGCGGCCGGTCTCGCGCACCAGGATCAGCAGCTTACGCGCCACGTCCATACCGGAGAGGTCGTCCCGCGGATCCGGCTCGGTGTAACCCAGCTCGCGCGCGGCGCGGGTGGCTTCCGACAGGCTCATCCCTTCGTCCAGCTTGCCGAAGATAAACGACAGGGAGCCGGAGAGGATGCCGGAGAAACGCTGTAGTTCGTCGCCCGCGTTCAGCAGGTTTTGCAGGTTCTCGATGACCGGCAGGCCCGCGCCCACGTTGGTGTCATACAGAAACTTGCGGCGCGACTTACTCGCCGCCAGACGCAGCTGGTGATAGTAATCCATCGACGAGGTGTTGGCCTTTTTGTTCGGCGTCACCACGTGGAAACCTTCGCGCAGGAAATCCGCGTACTGATCGGCCACCGCCTGGCTGGAGGTACAGTCAACGATCACCGGGTTAAGCAGGTGATATTCTTTCACCAGACGGATCAGGCGGCCCAGGTTAAACGGCTCTTTCGCCTCTTCCAGCTCCGCCTGCCAGTTTTCCAGGTTCAGACCGTGGACGTTAGTCAGCAACGCTTTCGAGTTCGCAATGCCGCAGACGCGCAGATCGATATGTTTCTTCTTAAGCCACTCCTGCTGACGCTTTACCTGCTCCAGCAGCGCGCCGCCGACGCCGCCGACGCCCACCAGGAACAGCTCAATCACCTGGTCGGTGTTGAACAGCATCTGATGCACCACGCGCACGCCGGTAGTGGCGTCATCGTTATCCACGACAACGGAAATGGAACGCTCGGATGAGCCCTGGGCAATCGCCACGATATTGATATTGGCCCGCGCCAGCGCGGCAAAGAATTTGGCGGAGATACCGCGCAGGGTGCGCATACCGTCGCCGACCACCGAGATAATCGCCAGACGCTCCTGAATGGAAAGCGGCTCCAGCAGCTCTTCTTTCAGCTCCAGATAGAACTCTTCTTCCAGCGCGCGACGGGCGCGCAGGCAATCGCCCTGCGGAACGCAGAAGCTGATGCTGTATTCGGAAGAAGACTGCGTGATCAGCACCACGGAGATCCCGTTGCGGGACATAGCGGCAAAGACGCGTGCCGCCATGCCGACCATGCCCTTCATCCCCGGGCCGGAGACGCTGAACATCGCCATGTTATTGAGGTTAGAAATGCCTTTCACCGGCAGGTCATCTTCATCCGCGCTGGCGCCAATCAGCGTACCCGGCGCCTGCGGATTACCGGTATTCTTAATCAGGCAAGGGATCTGGAACTGGGCAATCGGGGAGATGGTACGCGGGTGAAGAACTTTAGCGCCGAAGTAGGAAAGCTCCATTGCTTCCTGGTACGACATCGACTTCAGCAGCCTGGCATCCGGCACCTGGCGCGGATCGCAGGTATAAACGCCGTCGACATCAGTCCAGATCTCACAACAGTCTGCGCGTAAACAGGCCGCCAGCACCGCAGCGGAGTAGTCAGAGCCGTTACGCCCCAGCACCACCAGTTCGCCCTTCTCGTTACCGGCGGTAAAGCCTGCCATCAGGATCATATGGTCAGACGGGATTTTGCTCGCCGCAATACGGCGTGTCGACTCGGCAATGTCGACGGTGGATTCGAGGTAGTGGCCCACAGCCAGCAGTTTTTCAACCGGATCGATGACCGTCACGTGGTGACCGCGCGCTTCCAGCACGCCTGCCATGATGGCGATAGAGAGTTTTTCACCCCGGCAAATCAGCGCCGCGTTGATGCTGTCCGGGCACTGGCCAAGCAGGCTGATACCGTGAAGAACGTGTTTAATCTGGGCAAATTCAAGTTCAACGGTGCTTTTCAGCTGCGCCAGCGGGAAACCAGGCTGGGCGTCGGCCAGCCCCTGAAGCAGATCGGCGAAGATACGCTCGGCGTCGCTGATGTTCGGCAGTGCATCCTGACCACCGATGGTTTTTTCAATCATCGCCACCAGGTGGTTCGTGATTTTGGCCGGGGCAGAGAGCACGGTGGCAACCTGCCCCTGCCTGGCGTTGCTTTCCAGGATATCGGCAACACGCAGAAAACGTTCTGCATTTGCCACTGACGTACCGCCGAACTTCAACACTCGCATGGTTCTACCTCATTTCCTTTAGCCGAAAAAAAAGCCCGCACTGTTCAGGTGCGGGCTTTTTTCTGTTTTTCCTGTACGCGTCAGCCCGCATCGTTACCTGTGGTAATGATGATGGTTGTAGTAATGGTGGTGATGCTGATGCGTTTCATGGATGTTGTGTACTCTGTCATTATTATCTGTCTGTGCTCTATTCTTTTAGGGTTAAAGGATCGAGCCCCTTAAGTCAATGAATTTTTAATTCGATCACAATTCGGGACATTCTCACGTCCCGCTGCGGGCAGATTTATTTTCATCGGAATACCCCAGTTGCAACCCCAGACATCAGCAGGATCGGCCATAATAAAAACCTATGGCACTATTTTACTCCGCTAATTTTTTTTCAATATCATGAAGCAATCGGTGCAGCATTGCCGTGTCACGCTGTTCAAGACGCCCCAGGCGCTGCTGTAACCAGTCCACCATTTTTTGATCGTCAGCGACGCCCAACTGCGCAAGAAGCTTATCTGCACGAACACGCAGTGCCGCCAGCTGGTTTTCATCCGAAACTGTCACCGGTGGCTGAGAAATTTGTATTAAGGATGCTAATTGATAGCAATAGACCATCACCGCCTGCCCCAGATTGAGTGACGGATAATCCGCCACCATCGGCGCGCCCGTCAGCACGTCAGCCAGCGCCAGCTCTTCGTTAGTCAGCCCGGAATCTTCTCGCCCAAACACCAGCGCGGCTTTCTCCAGCCACTGGCTTTTCTCTTCCAGCATCGGCACCAGTTCAGCAGGCGTGGCGTAATAGTGAAACTTCGCCCGGCTGCGCGCGGTCGTCGCGACGGTAAATGAAATATCGTGGAGTGCGTCGGCAAGCGTAGCGTAAGTGGTTATATTATCGAGAATATCACCCGAACCGTGCGCCACCCAGCGCGCAGCAGGCTCCAGATGCGCCGTGCTGTCCACAATACGCAAATCGGTAAAACCCATAGTCTTCATGGCACGCGCCGCAGCGCCAATATTTTCAGCTCTTGCTGGTGCCACCAGCACAATCGACAGATGCATTTACGCTCTCTTTTTAATCAGTTAGCAGGTAAAAATGTGATTCAGTTCAACATATTACGCAGCACGAATTTACATTTTTGCAACACAAATCACCGAAATAGCGTTTCATAACAATTAAAAAAAGCTAAACTATTTTGTGGCTGAACAATCAGTTAGAATGTTAACAGAAGACCATTATCCTTATGTTTTGTAATGATAATGACCATATGAATACTCTTTTGTGATTGGATTCGTACCGTTTATCAATCAATGTCCGCAACTAGTTGGTTTATTGAAAAATTGTGACAAAGGCTAGCATTCAGCTACGATGATTTCATCAAACTGTTAACGTGCTACAATTGAACTTGATATATGTCAACGAAGCGTAGTTTTATTGGGTGTCCGGTGTCACTTAGCCTGTTATGTTGCTGTTAAAATGGTTAGGATGACAGCCGTTTTTGACACTGTCGGGTCCAAAGGGAAAGTACCCACGACCAAGCTAATGATGTTGTTGACGTTGATGGAAAGTGCATCAAGAACGCAATTACGTACTTTAGTCACGTTAAGCCGATCATGTTAATTTGCGACATGCATCAGGCAGGTCAGGGACTTTTGTACTTCCTGTTTCGATTTAGTTGGCAATTTAGGTAGCAAACATGCAGACCCCGCACATTCTTATCGTTGAAGACGAGTTGGTAACACGCAACACGTTAAAGAGCATTTTCGAAGCAGAAGGCTACGATGTCTTTGAAGCGACCGATGGCGCAGAGATGCATCAGATCCTTTCTGAAAATGATATCAACCTGGTGATTATGGATATCAACCTGCCGGGCAAAAACGGGCTTCTTCTGGCGCGCGAACTGCGTGAACAGGCGAACGTCGCGTTGATGTTCCTGACAGGCCGTGACAACGAGGTTGATAAAATTCTTGGTCTGGAAATCGGCGCGGATGACTACATCACCAAGCCGTTCAACCCTCGCGAGTTAACCATTCGTGCACGCAACCTGCTGTCCCGCACCATGAATCTGGGTACGGTCAGTGAAGAGCGTCGTAGCGTCGACAGCTACAAATTCAACGGCTGGGAACTTGATATCAATAGCCGTTCGCTGATTAGCCCGAACGGTGAGCAGTACAAACTGCCGCGCAGTGAATTCCGCGCGATGCTGCACTTCTGCGAAAACCCGGGCAAGATTCAGTCTCGTGCAGAACTGCTGAAGAAAATGACCGGTCGTGAGTTGAAGCCACACGATCGTACCGTTGACGTAACCATCCGTCGTATTCGTAAACATTTCGAATCTACGCCTGATACGCCGGAAATCATCGCCACGATCCATGGTGAAGGCTATCGTTTCTGCGGTGACCTCCAGGAGTAATCCTCACGTCACGCAGTAAAAAACGGCGCATTTGCGCCGTTTTTTTTATCAATGCCACGGCATAATCGGCACCGCGCTAACCGCGTTTTTCGGTGAGCCTTCCACGACTTTGTCCGAGTAGGCCAGATAAGCCAGGGTGTTACGCTTCGCATCATAAAAACGGACCACCTGTAGCTTTTTGAACACCAGCGAGGTCCGTTTCTGGAATACAACGTCGCCCTGCGCTTTGCCGTTTTTAATTTTGTCACTCAATTCCACCGGTCCAACCTGCTGGCAGGAGATGGCCGCGTCAGACGTGTCTTCAGCCAGCCCCAGGCCGCCTTTAATCCCGCCGGTCTTCGCCCGGCTGACATAGCAGGTGACGTTTTTAACGTCCGGATCGTCAAACGCCTCCACCACAATTTTGTGGTCCGGCCCAAACATTTTAAACACGGTATCCACGGAGCCAATTTGCTCCGCCTGCGCCAGGCGCCCTGCCATCAGCGCCAGTGCTGCAAAGACTAAAACCTTGTATTTCATATTGTTACCATTCATAAAAAATTACGCTGAGCGATTATTCAACAGGTTAGATAAAAATGTAGCAAGATCACAGGATTAGAATATATCCGCACATAAATCACCATAAAAAGCATTTATGCGCAAAAAAAACACTGAATGCTAAAACGTCAAAAAATGCTATTATCCGCTAACCTGTAAACAGGCACCTGCGGCAGTTTTAAGGATGAGGATAGTATATGGATCAGGCTGGAATTATTCGCGACCTGCTCACCTGGCTGGAAGGTCATCTCGACCAGCCATTGTCACTGGATAATGTGGCGGCAAAAGCAGGCTATTCCAAGTGGCATCTGCAAAGGATGTTCAAGGATGTCACCGGTCATGCTATCGGTGCCTATATTCGCGCACGTCGTTTATCAAAGTCTGCTGTTGCGTTGCGCCTGACCGCGCGACCAATCCTTGATATTGCCCTGCAATATCGTTTCGATTCACAGCAAACTTTCACCCGCGCCTTTAAAAAGCAGTTCTCGTTAACGCCAGCGCTTTATCGCCGCTCGCCGGACTGGAGCTCCTTTGGTATGCGTCCGCCGCTGCGTCTGGGCGAGTTTGCGATGCCAAAATATGAAATCATCACCCTGCCAGAAACGCACCTGGTCGGCACCACGCAGAGCTACTCCTGTTCCCTTGAGCAGATCTCCGAGTTCCGCCATCAGATGCGCGTTCAGTTCTGGCGCGAATTTTTAAGCCACGCTCCGGCGATCCCGCCGATTCTGTATGGTTTGAACGAAACGCATCCAAGCCAGGAAAAAGATGACGAGCAGGAGGTGTTCTATACCACGGCGCTGACGCCTGACATGGCGAACGGTTACATTCATGGCTCGAAACCTGTCGTGCTGGAAGGCGGCGAGTATGTGATGTTCTCATACGAAGGTTTAGGAACGGGCGTTCAGGAGTTCATCCTGACCGTTTACGGGACCTGCATGCCGATGCTGAATCTGAATCGCCGTAAAGGTCAGGACATTGAGCGCTACTATCCGGCGCAAGATGCTAAACCGGAAGAAGGCCCTATCAATCTGCGTATGGAATTCCTGATTCCGGTACGTCGTTAACGCTGCAATTCGTCCAGTGCAGGGGCATCAAGATGCGAAATGTCCCCTGCCATCTCAACCACCCACCCCGATGCCAGCCAGGCACTTTCCTGATAGTCGATACGGGAAATGGAGCAGTTGCGCAGACGCAAACGGCGTTCGGCGTAAGCCGGCAGTCCCAGAATGGTGCTCACCAGACAACCCAGCGCGATACCGTGGCTCACCAGCAGCGGTCGGCTACCTGCCGGGAGTTTCAGGCACTCGGCCAGCGCGGCATGCATGCGCACGCTCAGCTCCTGCATGGATTCACCCTCAGGGATGCGACCATCTTCAGTGCCGTTCACCAGCGTGCGGCGCCAGCCTTCTTCGGTTTCCGTCAGCGTATCGATAGGACGTTTTTCCAGCACGCCCATATCCAGCTCGCGCAGACGCGGTTCGAGGGTCACGTCGCAGCCACAGGCATCGGCGATGATGCGTGCCGTCTGCTGTGTGCGGCCTAAATCACTGGAGATGACGTGAGTGATGCCCAGCGTTCTGGCGCGCTCCGCCACCTGCCACGCTTGCTGCACACCTTTGTCGGTGAGAGGACTGTCTGACTGGCCTTGAATACGTCGCTCGGCGTTCCACTGCGTTTCACCGTGGCGAACAAGGTATACCTGTAACATGCTTTTTTTCCGTTATACTGCGATGAATTTTTTAAATCGAGCTTAATTATGCACCATGTTGTCTCTGCTACCACCAATCCTGCCAAAATTCAGGCAATTCTAAGGGCATTTGAAGAGATCTTTGGCGAAGGATCCTGCCATATTGACGCCGTCGGCGTCGAGAGCGGTGTGCCGGAACAGCCGTTTGGCAGCGAGGAAACACGCGCTGGCGCACGAAATCGCGTGGCGAATGCAAAAGCCGCCGCGCCAGACGCTGACTTCTGGGTCGCGATTGAAGCTGGTATCGACGAAGGAGCGACCTTCAGCTGGGTTGTCATCGAAAGCCGCGAGCAGCGCGGCGAAGCGCGTTCTGCCACGCTGCCGCTGCCGGAGGTCATACTGGAGAAAGTCCGCGCGGGTGAGGCGCTGGGTCCGGTAATGTCGCACTACACCGGCATTGATGAGATTGGTCGTAAAGAGGGGGCGATTGGCGTCTTTACCGCAGGCAAGCTCACCCGTTCGAGCGTTTACCACCAGGCCGTTATTCTGGCGTTAAGTCCGTTCCATAACGCGATTTATCGTTAAGTCTGTAGGCCGGATAAGGCGAAGCCGTCATCCGGCGTTTTTCAGCAATACCGCTTCCAGCCACTGACGCAGTTCAACCGGCGCCGACTTCAGGCTGTTTGAACCACGGGTAATGGTCGCGATGCCCGCGCCCAGCTCGTTTTTCAGCTCGCGCTGGCTCATTTCGCCGCGCAGCAGTTCCTCAATAATGCGTACCCGCGTGCCCAGCGCTTCGCGTTCATCGGGCGTCAGCATCAGCTGTAGCAACGGTAAGTGCAGATCTTTGTCGTAAGACTGGCGGAGCAACTCCACAAAACGAAGCCACTCCTGATGACGCTGTTCGGCCATGGCCGAGGAATACGGGGAATGCTGGGTCATGTTATGCTGCCTCTTGTACTCTTTAGCGAGTACAGCATAACACAACCCACGCCGATCAGTAACGTCTCTGCCACTCGGCATCGCTCATCAGGGTATCTTTCTGCCCCATGAAGTAGCGATAGTAGGCGTCATAGGCCAGCACGTTCTTCACATAGCCGCGCGTTTCCGAGAACGGAATGCTCTCGACAAACGCCACGGCGTCGATACGCCCTGCGCTGTTACCAAGCCATGTCCGCACGCGGCCTGGCCCGGCGTTGTACGCCGCTGACGCGAAGATACGGTTATTACCGAACTGCTGATAGACGTACTGCAAGTAGCTGGTACCGATGTTGATGTTGGTCTCCGGATCCAGCAGCTGGGACGGGCTGCTGTAGCCTGGAATATTAAACATCTTCACCGTGTGCGTCGCGGTGCCCGGCATAATCTGCATCAGGCCGCTGGCACCCACTGGTGAACGCACTTTCGGGTTCCAGGCGCTCTCCTGACGGGCAATGGCCATCGCGTAGCTTTGCGGAATATCTTTGCCGCTGGTGTAGCGATCGAACAGATCCTTATAAGCCAGCGGGAAACGCTCTTCGAGATGATCCCAGAGTTTGCCGGCGATCGTCGCCTGCACGCTCAGATCCCACCAGCGATTATCAAACGCATAGCGGGCAAGCTGCGCTTTCTCTTCAGTGGTACGGCTGGTGACCAGATTCGCCCATTCGCTGCGCGCGGTATTATCCAGATTCCAGTACATCAGCTCGCGCACGCGCGCCATTTCCGGCCCCTGCGTCAGCGCCGGGTTCGCGTTGGCTGGCGCTTTGTCGATCTTCAGGGTGTACTCCTCGCCCAGACGCTGCGCCGCCGCCATCGGGTAGAATCCGCGCTGCTGCATCAGGGAGTGGAGGATCTCTTTGGCTTCATCGTCACGACCACGTTCCAGCAGCAGGTCTGCCTGCCAGTAACGCCATTCATCTTTCTCTTTGGCATCCATCGGCAGACGCGCCAGCCAGGTATTGAGGCCACGACGATCGCCCGTTCCCAGCGCCATGCGCACGCGACGCTCCACCAGCGAGACAGAGTTTGAACGCATCACCGCATCATCACGCCAGCGCGCCTGTTCGTCGGTGACATCTGTTCCCATCAGTCGCCATGCCACGATATCGCGCAGCTCCTGAGTTTGATCGTCATTAAGCTGCTGGGCCTGCACCAGCTGCGGGATCATCAGCCTGGCGTTTTCCACATCATCACGCGCCACGCTGGCAAAGGCCACCGCCGCCATCTGGCGGGTAAAATCGGTCGCGCCGGTGGTACGCGCAAACGTCAGGACAGTGTTCGGATCGTTTGCCAGGCCGATAACGGCAGAAGCAATGGTCTGATAATCCGCCGGCATTTGCCCCGCCAGCACGGTGACCAGCCGGGTGTTTCCGGCCTTCATCGCCAGGCGAATACGCTCCAGGTAAGAGAGCGGATCCTGCTTGCCCGAGGCGCGCCAGGCGCTGAACAGCGGGTCACAGGCGTTGGGCTGACTTTTGCCCGTCAGCCACAGCTCTTTTGCGCCGGCCCACGCTTCTTCCTGCTGGCCGGTAGCCCATTTCGCGTAATAGTAATTACACTGCGCTTCCGTCGCGCCCGGCTTGTCCGGGCTGAAGGCCAGCAGGCCGCGCCAGTCTTCGCGACGGGCAAGCTCGTTCACGAACCGGGACTTCAGGGTGCGCGCAGGCGGCAGGGTCGGGTTCGCCTGAATGAAGTTGTTCACGGTGACGGTTGGTTGATTCATCAGATCGTCAGTAATCTGGCGATACTCCAGATACGGATACAGCGGATAATCCTTCAGCGTCGGCATCAGCGCCTGCACGGTATCCATCTGCCTGTTGTCCCATGCCTGCTTAATCTGGGCATAGCGGCTACGTTGTTCGTCCAGTGAATCGGCATGCACCGCCTGGCTTACCGCCATTACGCATACGCTGGCAGCCAGCAGACGCCAGACCACCCGTTTGGCTTTTTCCACAAGCTCTTCCTCATTGTTTTTCGTCAGTTGCAGCGTCTTGCCACGTCAAAGTTACATCAACTTATGCTAACCAGGCATCCCACAACGCGCCACGTCATGGACACTTTTTTACCTTTCTTGCGCGTTTTAACACTCCCGACGTTCCTGGCTGGGATTAGGGCGTGAAAAAGGCTACACTTCGAGGCTGAAATTCATTCTCATCACGATAAAAGAGGCGAAGTCCAACGTGGCTCAATTCGTTTATACCATGCATCGTGTCGGCAAAGTTGTCCCGCCGAAACGTCATATTCTTAAAAATATCTCGCTGAGCTTCTTCCCGGGCGCAAAAATCGGTGTTCTGGGTCTCAACGGTGCCGGTAAGTCCACCCTGCTGCGCATCATGGCCGGCATCGATACAGACATCGAAGGTGAAGCCCGTCCGCAGCCTGGCATTAAGATCGGCTACCTGCCGCAGGAACCTCAGCTGAACCCGGAGCACACCGTGCGTGAATCCGTTGAAGAAGCGGTATCCGAGGTGGTTAACGCCCTGAAAGGTCTGGATGAAGTGTATGCCAAATACGCCGAGCCGGATGCGGACTTCGACAAACTGGCCGCTCAGCAGGGCAAATATGAGGAAATTATCCAGGCGCACGATGGTCACAACCTGAACGTGCAGCTGGAGCGCGCGGCTGATGCCCTGCGTCTGCCAGACTGGGATGCGAAAATCGCAAACCTGTCCGGTGGTGAACGCCGCCGCGTGGCGCTGTGCCGCCTGCTGCTGGAAAAACCAGACATGCTGCTGCTCGACGAACCGACCAACCACCTGGATGCCGAATCCGTGGCGTGGCTGGAGCGCTTCCTGCATGACTTCGAAGGCACCGTGGTAGCGATTACCCACGACCGTTACTTCCTCGACAACGTTGCGGGCTGGATCCTGGAGCTGGACCGCGGCGAAGGTATTCCGTGGGAAGGCAACTACTCCTCCTGGCTGGAGCAGAAAGACCAGCGTCTGGCGCAGGAAGCGTCTCAGGAAGCCGCCCGCCGTAAGTCTATTGAGAAAGAGCTGGAGTGGGTGCGTCAGGGCGCGAAAGGCCGTCAGTCTAAGGGCAAAGCCCGTCTGGCACGCTTCGAAGAGCTGAACAACACCGAATACCAGAAACGTAACGAAACCAACGAACTGTTTATTCCACCTGGAGCTCGTCTGGGGGATAAAGTGGTTGAAGTGACTAACCTGCGTAAGTCCTACGGCGACCGCGTGCTGATCGACGATCTGACCTTCTCCGTTCCGAAAGGCGCTATCGTCGGCATCATCGGTCCGAACGGCGCGGGTAAATCCACCCTGTTCCGCATGATGTCTGGTCAGGAACAGCCTGACAGCGGCTCTATCACCCTGGGTGAGACCGTGAAGCTGGCCTCCGTTGACCAGTTCCGCGACGCGATGGACAACAGCAAAACCGTGTGGGAAGAAGTCTCCGGCGGTCTGGATATCATGCGTATCGGCAACACCGAGATGCCAAGCCGCGCCTATGTTGGCCGCTTTAACTTCAAGGGCACCGACCAGGGCAAACGCGTGGGCGAACTGTCCGGCGGCGAACGCGGTCGTCTGCACCTGGCGAAACTGCTCCAGGTTGGCGGCAACGTTCTGCTGCTCGATGAACCCACCAACGACCTGGACATCGAAACCCTGCGCGCACTGGAAAACGCCCTGCTGGAGTTCCCGGGCTGCGCGATGGTTATCTCGCACGACCGCTGGTTCCTGGACCGTATCGCGACCCACATCCTGGACTACCAGGACGAAGGTAAGGTGGAGTTCTTCGAAGGTAACTTCACCGAATACGAAGAGTACAAGAAACGCACGCTGGGCGCAGACGCGCTGGAGCCGAAGCGTATTAAGTACAAGCGTATTGCGAAATAAAAGCAAAACGGCAACTTCGGTTGCCGTTTTTTATGTTTGTACCCTCTCCCGGTGAGAGAGGGTCAGGGTGAGGGCATCAGGCCGCACAAAATCACCCGCCCACGTAATACCGCTTCACCTCATCAAACTGCATCGCAAAGTCGATATAGCTCATCAGCGCAGGCGAATTGAGCTTACGACTCGGGTAGGCCAGCCAGAGATCGTTTCCCTCAACGCTCCACGCCGACAACACCTTCACCAGCGCGCCCTTTTCGATCTTATCTTCCAGCAGGAATGCGGGTAACAGCGTGATCCCCGCCCCGGCAATGGCGCATTCCCTGGCGTACACCAGATTATCCGTCATATGAGCGTTATCCGGCAGGTAGCGGTAATCCTCATTCTCGCTTCGCAGAAGCCACTCCGACCATGCCCGGTGCGTAATGCAGCGATGCTCCACCAGCTGTCGGGGATGAATTAACGGCTCCCGGCGTGCCAGGTAGTCGGGCGAGGCCAGCATGTAGCGCGGACAGTGCCCAATCATGCGGCCAATCAGGGAAGAATCCTGCGGTTTGCCGGTGCGCAGCGCCACGTCAAAGCCAGACTCGACCAGATCCACCACGTCGTCTGAGATCGACACATCCAGTGACACGTCCGGATAGCGAAGCTGGAACTCGGCATTCATATGCGCCAGCAGCGTCGCGCCAATTCCTGCCGGACAGGTGATCCGCAGCCGCCCGCTGGGGTTTTCTCGCAGCCGCTGAATGGCATACTCCGCGCGCTCGCTGGCCGCCAGCATCTCGCGACAGTGCACCAGATAGTGCTCGCCCGCAAACGTCAGGCTTATTCTGCGCGTCGTGCGATTCAACAGACGGATCCCCACCTGCTGCTCCAGCTGGCTAATGCGCTGGCTGACGCTAGATTTTGGCAGTTCCGCCTTCTGCGCCGCCGCGGTAAAGCTGCCCATCTCGGCCACCAGCGCAAACAGTGCCATATCCTGAAGCTGTTTAAACATGATTGTTCACTCTGTACGAACGCTGAGTTCTGGATTGTCCATCTTATCATGCGGCTGACCACTTAATAGACTAGCCTCAACAAAACGAATGCCATTGAGGAGCACACCATGTCAGTGAAAGCCATTGCCGTTAACCCAGAAAATCCCTCCACCTTCGTTGAAATCACCCCGCCGATGCCGCAGCCCGGCGAACACGATCTGCTGGTGGAGGTGAAAGCCGTCTCCGTAAACCCGGTGGACACCAAGGTACATGCAGGCATTGCTAAAAGCGGGCTGAAGGAGCCGCGCATTCTCGGGTGGGATGCCAGCGGGATCGTAAAAGCCGTTGGGGCTGGCGTCACCGGATTCAAACCGGGTGACGAAGTGTGGTACGCGGGGGATATCACCCGACCGGGCAGCAATACCACACATCAGCTGATCGATGCGCGCATTGTCGGGCACAAGCCTGCAAGCCTTGACTGGGCCGCCGCGGCTGCACTGCCGCTGACGGCGCTCACCGCGTGGGAAGGCCTGTTTGAACGGCTGAAGATTCAGGATGCCGACGCAGATAAAACGCTGCTGATTATTGGCGGCGCGGGCGGGGTGGGATCGCTGGCGATCCCGTTTGCGAAGCACAACAGCAAGGTAAAGGTGATCGCAACGGCGTCCCGTGAAGATTCCGCCCGGTGGTGCCGCGATCGCGGTGCAGATGTGGTGGTGAACTACCGCGATCTGAAAGGCGAACTGGCGAAGCACGGGCTGACCTTTGTGGATTACATTTTCATCCTCAACGACACCGACGGGCACTGGGATGCGGTCAGCGACCTGATTGCACCGCAGGGGCATATCTGTTCCATCGTTGAGAATGAACATCCGCTGAACCAGGACAAGCTGAAGTCCAAATCCGCCGCGCTGCACTGGGAATTTATGTACACCCGCAGCATGTATCAGACGGCGGATATGGCGCGTCAGGGAGAGATCCTGGACGAAGTCGCGAAGCTGGTGGATAACGGCGTGGTGGAAAGCTCGCTCAGCGAAACGCTGCACGGGCTAAGCGTGGAAAGCATTACCGAAGCGCACCGCAAGGTGCTGGAGGGACATATGCGTGGAAAGGTGGTGGTTGAGTATTGAGTGGACTGATTCCCTCACCCCGGCCCTCTCCCAAAGGGAGAGGGTGATTAAAGTCCCCTCTCCCTTTGGGAGAGGGTTAGGGTGAGGGGTAAATCTTTTACCCCTGCTCCCCCATCATCTCCTTCACCAGCTCGACGCAGCGCAGGAAACGGGTGTCGTAGTCCGACTCTTCCACATGGACAAACTCAACGTTGTTCTCGTTAAGCATCTCTACCAGCATGGTCTGGAACTCACGCCTGTCCACGGAGCTGCCCAGGCTGCGCATGCCGTCGGCCACCCATGGGGTGTTGTTTTCCAGCAGGATCACCAGGTCAAAGCGGTATTCGTCAATCAGCGCCTGCACAAACGGGTGCTCGCGCCCCTCGTACTTTTTGCAGAACGCCTGCGTGGTGACGAAATCGGTATCAATAAAGGCGACTTTATTGGCGTATTTCACCGCGAAATCAATGTACTGGGCATGACCGAGCGCGATTTTATCGTAGTCGGAATACTGCAACGCCATCTCGTCGCCGCCAAGGTGTGAAAAGACATAATCGCGGCCATACTCCCACGCGCTGGTGGTGTTGAAGATGTTCGCCAGCTTATTGACCAGCGTCGATTTCCCGCTCGACTCGCCGCCGAGGATCGCCACCGTACGCACGAAGAACGGCTTCACCTCGGTCGGGATGTAGTCCCAGTAACGGAACGGGTTCTCGCGAATCTGCGCCCCGCTGATGTTCATGAAGGTGCGTTTAGGATCGATCAGCACCGTCTCGATACCCAGATGCTCGCGGAACTGCGGCGCGTCGGACTCTTCAGAGGTGTAGATCCAGTTAGGCGCAATGCCCTTCTCTTCCATAAACGCTTTGATGCCGTTGCTCCACACGTCCCAGCCGTGCGGATACGGCTCCATGCCCTCTTCGTTAAAGGCATGAATACGAATATTTTTCTGATATTTAAAGGTCTGAAGCAGCCAGCGCAGGCGGTCCGGCACGGTGGGCTGCTGCGACATGGCGCTGTCTTCAAACAGCTGGCGATCGCGGGTTTCATCATAACCCATGATGATATGCAGCTCGTCGACCTGGCTACAGGCGCGCTGGATCAGATAGATATGCCCGGTATGCAGCGGGTAGAACTTACCGAACACCACGCCAATGTTCTTTTGCATCCGCGGAAATTCAAGCCCCAGAAAACGGTGCAGCGCTTCCAGCTTCTGCGCGCTGGGGCTTTTGATTTTGGCGTTCAGCAGTTGGCTCAGGTAGCCCTTGGTCATGCCGCTGGCGTCCGCCACCTGCTGCAACGTGCAGCCCTTCTGGCGGATAGCGGTCTTGATGTAGTCAAATGATGACATAAATTACGGTGCCTCCTGCAAAATCGAATACGTAATTATAAGTCGTCAAAGACATTTAACGCATCTGCGAGTTTTTTAACGCCGAAAACCTGCATCCCTTCCGGAATTTTTTTCGGCACGTTGGCGGCCGGAACAATCGCGCGGCGGAAGCCATGTTTTGCCGCTTCGGAGATACGCTCCTGACCGCTCGGCACCGGGCGGATCTCGCCGGCCAGCCCTACCTCACCAAATACCACCAGATCCTGCGGCAACGGTCTGTCGCGCAGGCTGGAGACCATTGCCAGCAGCAGCGCCAGGTCCGCGCTGGTTTCCGTAACCTTCACCCCACCAACCACGTTGACGAACACATCCTGATCCGCCATTTGCAGACCGCCGTGACGGTGCAGCACCGCCAGCAGGATCGCCAGGCGGTTCTGTTCCAGACCGACCGCCACGCGCCGCGGATTGCCCATCATCGAGTGATCCACCAGCGCCTGAATTTCAACCAGCAGCGGACGCGTTCCTTCCCACAGCACCATCACCGAACTCCCGGACGTGATCTCGTCGCCACGGCTCAGGAAGATGGCCGACGGGTTGCTGACTTCGCGAAGCCCCTGCTCGGTCATGGCAAACACGCCCAGCTCATTCACCGCGCCAAAGCGGTTTTTATGGCTGCGCAGGGTACGAAAACGGGAATCCGCATCGCCATCGAGCATCACCGAGCAGTCGATACAGTGTTCAAGCACTTTCGGTCCCGCCAGCGAGCCGTCTTTGGTCACATGACCAACCATCACAATCGCCACGCCGCGCGTTTTGGCAAAGCGCGTCAGGTAGGCCGCGGTTTCACGCACCTGCGCCACGCTTCCCGGTGACGACTGAATGTCAGCCATATGCATCACCTGAATGGAGTCGATCACCATCAGCTTCGGCTGCTCTTCTTCGGCGATCATGCAGATCTGCTCGATGCTGGTTTCCGACAGCATATTCAGATTGCCGGTCGGCAGGCCGAGGCGGTGCGCGCGCATCGCCACCTGCTGGAGTGATTCTTCCCCCGTGACGTACAGGGTTTTCATCTGTTCGGCGAGCTTGCAGAGCGTTTGCAGCAGCAGGGTCGATTTACCCGCGCCCGGGTTACCGCCGATCAGAATGGCGCTGCCCGGCACTACGCCACCGCCGAGCACGCGGTCAAATTCTTTGAATCCGGTTGAGAAGCGCGGCAGCGCCTCAAGGCTGATATCCGAAAGTTTTTGTACCTTCGACACGCCTGCATTGCCCGCATAGCCGCTCAGCCGTTCATTGCGGGCCACGCTCGGCGAAGCCGCCACACCACGCACTTCGGTGATGGTGTTCCAGGCATGACAGGCGCTGCATTGCCCCTGCCAGCGCGGATAATCCGCACCACATTCATTACAGACAAATGCGCGTTTTGGAGCTTTCGCCACGGTTTACCTCGTTATTTTTGATTAATGCTGCCGGAGAGAATACAGAACACCCCCATCAGATCAGCATGACGGATAGTGACTTCCGTCTTTTCATTCACTTTCGGTTTGGCATGGTAGGCAATACCCAGCCCGGCAACTTTGATCATCGGCAGATCGTTCGCGCCATCGCCGATGGCGACGGTCTGCTCGACCGGGATGGCATATTTCTCTGCCAGACGCGTCAGCGTATTGGCTTTGTACTGCGCATCCACGATGTCGCCGATGACCTGTCCGGTGAGTTTGCCGTCCATGATCTCCAGCTCGTTTGCCACCACGGTGGTCAGACGCAGCTTGTCACGCAGGTAGTCGGCAAAGAAGGTGAACCCGCCGGAGGCAATCGCCACTTTCCAGCCGAGCGTCTCCAGCTTGAGTACCAGCTGCGTAAGCCCAGGCATCAGGGGCAGTTCATCGCGCACCTGACGCAAAATGTTAGCATCGGCCCCCTTCAGGGTCGCTACGCGCTGTCTCAGGCTGGCGGTGAAATCCAGCTCGCCGCGCATCGCGCGCTCGGTGACTTCCGCCACCAGCTCTCCGCTGCCCGCCAGTTTAGCAATCTCGTCAATACACTCGATCTGAATGGCGGTGGAGTCCATGTCCATTACCAGCAGGCCGGGCGTTTTCAGGTGCGGAATTTTGCCGAGGGGAGCAACGTCCAGCCCGGCGTCGTGCGCCAGACGCGTGGCGCGCTGCGTCAGGGAACCCGCCAGGCGAATGACCTGATAATCTTCCACACACCAGGCCGCAACGATGACCATCGCTGCGCCCAGTTTGGTTTGATACTGGGTGAGGCGTTGCTTATCCAGGCCGCGTCCGTACAGCAGCCAGCCGCTACGGCCAGCGTGGTAATCGAGAGGCATCACCTCATCGCCACTTAAAGAGAGCGGCAATCCTGGCCATAAAGAGACATCCGTTGGCAGGTCGCACCAGGTAATGTTCGGCATTGAAGCTCCTGTAATTTCGTTCGCGCCGGAAGGTTCCAGAGGGAAAATAACGCATGAGGCTACCCTGTAACCATCACTTCTGGCAACATTAAGCCGTAAATTTTAAGCAGGTGGAATATGGCTCGCGCAAAACTGAAATTCCGGCTTCATCGCGCCGTGATTGTCCTGATCTGTCTCGCACTATTAGTGGCGCTGATGCAGGGGGCATCCTGGTTTAGCCAGAATCACCAACGACAGCGTAACCCGCAGTTTGAGGAGCTGGCCCGGACGCTGGCGCGCCAGGTGACGCTCAACGTTGCGCCGTCTATGCGCACCGAAACGCCGGATGATAAGCGAATAGCCCTGGTATTGCGCCAGCTTACGGAAAACAGCCGCATTCTGGATGCGGGCGTGTACGATGAACAGGGCGACCTGATTGCCCGCGCGGGTGAGCATGTCGACGTGCGCGACAGGCTGGCGCTGGATGGCAAAAAAGCCGGTGGTTATTTCAACCAACAAATCGTCGAACCCATTCAGGGCAAAAATGGTCCGCTCGGCTATTTACGTCTGACACTCGACACCCACACCCTGCCAACCGAAGCCAAACAGGTAGATAACACCACCAATATTTTGCGCCTGATGCTGCTGCTCTCACTGGCGATTGGCGTGGTACTGGCACGTACGTTGCTCCAGGGCAAGCGCACCCGCTGGCAGCAGTCGCCGTTCCTGTTAACCGCCAGCAAGTCGGTTCCCGAAGAGGAAGAGAGCGAGAAGAAAGAATAGTGATAAAGTAGGCGGATGATTCGGAAAAGGAACTCTGCCATGTCGACGTTACGCCTGCTAATCTCTGACTCTTACGATCCCTGGTTTAACCTGGCGGTAGAAGAGTGCATCTTCCGCCAGATGCCTGCCACCCAGCGCGTCCTGTTTCTCTGGCGCAACGCTGATACGGTCGTTATTGGCCGCGCGCAAAATCCGTGGAAAGAGTGTAACACCCGCCGTATGGAAGAGGACAACGTCCGCCTGGCGCGCCGCAGCAGCGGCGGCGGTGCGGTATTCCACGATCTGGGCAATACCTGCTTTACCTTTATGGCGGGCAAGCCGGAATACGACAAAACCATCTCGACCTCCATTGTGCTTAATGCGCTCAATTCGCTCGGCGTGACGGCTGAAGCCTCGGGACGTAACGATCTGGTGGTCAAAACGCCCGATGGCGACCGCAAGGTATCCGGCTCTGCCTATCGCGAAACGATGGATCGGGGATTCCACCACGGCACATTATTGCTGAATGCCGATCTGAGCCGTCTGGCTAACTACCTTAATCCAGATAAGAAAAAGCTACAGGCTAAGGGTATTACCTCCGTGCGCGGGCGCGTGGCGAATCTGGTGGAACTGCTGCCCGGGATTACTCATGAGCAGATTTGCGATGCGATCCGTGAAGCCTTCTTCGAACATTACGGTGAGCGGGTAGAAGCTGAAGTGATCTCCCCTGACAAAACACCGGACCTGCCCAACTTCGCGGAAACCTTTGCGCGCCAGAGCAGCTGGGAGTGGAACTTCGGCCAGGCACCGGCCTTTTCACACCTGCTGGACGAACGGTTTACCTGGGGCGGAGTGGAGCTGCACTTTGACGTGGAGAAGGGCCATATTACCCGCACGCAGGTCTTTACGGATAGTCTCAATCCTGCACCGCTGGAGGCGCTGGCCGCAGGTTTACAGGGCTGTCTGTACCATGCAGACAGTCTGCAACAGGCGTGCGAAGCGCTGTGGGTGGATTTCCCGGACCACGAGCGGGAGCTACGGGATCTTTCCCAATGGATCGCTGGCGCGGTGCGTTAATAAAAACACATAAGGGAAGTGAATACGCTTCCCTTATTCCTGAAAATTAACACACGTATATAAATAAACAGGGAACATACACAAAATATATATTTATAGATTATATATTAAGGGGAATTACATTCAAAAATTAACACTCCTTAATGTAAAGTTAGCTTTTCCTCTAGAATAATAGACAGCAAGAAATAGTTTTTCTATTTCTTCTCCACACGTCTGTTTCGAACGTTAAGGATTAACGATGAAAAAAATCATTATTGCAACCGCTGTTGCAATGACCCTCTCTGCGACTGCACATGCCGACTCTACTGCGGTATTAAAATTAAAAGGCGTATTAACCAACAACGCCTGTACCCCAACGCTGAGCGATGGCGCTGTCGTTGATTTCGGCACCAAATATATCAGTACGCTCTCCGCAACGGCAGATAACCAGCTGGGTTATAAAGATATTTCTCTGACTATCAACTGCTCTGCCGCAACGAAAGTAGCGTGGTCCATTACCGATGATCACGCAGATTCAATGAAGAAAATGACCATCGATAACGCCACTTTCGCGGGCGATCAGGCATGGAGTTCAACTAACCAGTACGGCGTAGGTAAAACGGCTGGCGGCGTCAATATCGGCGCTTACTCCGTGGGTATGAATTCGAATGTAACCGTAGATGGAAACGTCAAAGCATTAGGTTATTCCGCGATAGCAGATGATCCAATGTGGTTGCTTGCGGATACAGGTTCGCAGCTCGTCACTCATAGTGACGGTTCTATCCAGTATAGCGCACTAAATAGCAGTGATCGGACGTTGGTTCCCTTTATGAATGCCGTATTCCCGCTGCGCGTTGCGCTGGCGGTGCAGAAAACTGACACCCTGGCGATTACCGACGATACCCCGATCGACGGCCAGGCCACCATCACTTTGCATTATCTGTAACTGGCTCATTTCGCTTGTGAACTGAGCGTGATGGCCTGCATTTGTTAAGGAACAACAATGAAAAAGATTTTAGTTGCCACTGCCGTTGCGCTGGCCCTCTCCGCGACTGCCGCTAACGCCGCCTCTACCGCCGTACTGAAAGTGACCGGTTTACTCTCCGTTGCCGCCTGCACCCCGCAGTTAAGCGGCGGCGGCGAGGTGGATTATGGTCTTATCCACCTGGCGGATCTCTCCGCGACCAGCGTTAACCAGTTGGGTCAGAAAGATATCTCCCTGACCATCACCTGCCCGGTAGCCACTAAAGCTGGCTGGACCATCAGCGATGACCGCGCAGACACCCATCCGGGTGCTTCTGTGATCACCATTAACACCGCAGACGCGGCGGGCGGCAACGTTTCCGACACCACCCAGTCCTACGGCGTGGGCAAAACCGCGGGCGGCGTGAAAATTGGCGATTACTCCATCTTTGCTGATGTGGCGAACGTCACCGCCGACGGCGTGAAATCAGACGTTATCTCCGGTACCGTGGACAGCCCGTCCTGGCAGAAAACCGCTACCGGTATCATCAAAAACGCCAACATGGAAATGATGACCGTGGCCGCTTCCGGCACCACTGCGCCGCTGCCTTTCACGACCGCAGTATTTCCGCTGAAAACCTCCCTGGCGATTCAGAATACCGCGGCCCTCGCGATTACCGATGATACCAACCTGGATGGTCAGGCCACGATTACCGTTAAATATCTCTGATTATCAACCCGATAAAGTGTGAACTATGCCTCCTCTTAACAGAGGAGGTATTTTGTCAGGTTAAAGGATTAATCTTGATGTCAGTTGAATCCACGATCGCTCAGTGCGCCATTGCCGCACCGTTATTATTCTCTGCTCTCTTTGCTCAGGCGTATGCCGCCGGAATGGTGCCAGAAACCACGCTGCTGGTTATTGAAGAGTCGACTCACAGCGGCACCATGAACGTCAAATATACCGACACCTTCCCGGCCCTGATCTATACCACCATTGTCGATCTTCCTGACGATACAGGCGTGACGTTAAACGCGTGACCCTTGAGGGTATCCCGTCGAAAAACACCGATAAACATATGTAGATCGGCTTTAACCTGAGTCAGGATCTGCCCAACGGCATCAAGAACATTTCTGTCGCCCATACAGCCTTCAGGGAGCTGGATTTCAAAGTACTGAATACCCGTCGCGTAATGCTCGAAGTGAAACGTGCAGACGGCTCGTGACTGTCAAAAGGGACCAGTATCGTGGATGAGAAAAACAACTACCTGGTCAGCGCGGTGGACAGCGGGCGCGTTTTTGTCACTGATATGTCCAATAGCCCGGCACTTTATGCCGTTGACGATAATATGCAGCGCATCTGCCGCATCGATTAATCCCTGAGTGAGACTCAGGACAAAGAATCGTTTTATGAAACTGCTAAAGGAGTCTGTAAATGAAACACCTGGGTAAACATTTACTGATGACTTTTTCGCTAATGGCTACGCTTTTTACGCCTGCCTCGTGGTCCGCCGATGAGTGCCTGCTCACCCTCACCCCGGTGCTGAATGACCGCCAGTTTAATCACATAGGTGATACGGTGACGCTGGAAAGCAATTTGATGTGGGAAGTGTTGACGAAGTAAGCACCATAGGGGGCAAACCTGCCCCCCTGAAGAAAACGAAATTACTCTTGATCGCCCAGCAGAACGGATTCCAGCGCGATTTTGATCATGTCGTTGAAGGTGGTCTGACGCTCGGCAGCGGTGGTCTGCTCGTGAGTACGGATATGGTCAGACACGGTGCAAATGGTCAGCGCTTTCGCACCGAATTCAGCCGCCACGCCGTAGATACCGGCCGCTTCCATTTCCACACCCAGAATGCCGTATTTTTCCATCACGTCGAACATGTCGCCTTCTGGCGAGTAGAACAGATCGGCAGAGAACAGGTTGCCCACGCGCGCGTCTACGCCCAGCGCTTTTGCCGCGTCAACCGCGTTACGCACCATGTCAAAGTCAGCAATGGCCGCAAAGTCATGATCTTTAAAGCGAATGCGGTTGACTTTAGAGTCGGTGCACGCGCCCATGCCGATCACCACGTCACGCAGCTTAACGTCCATGCGAACCGCGCCGCAGGAGCCGACACGGATGATTTTCTTCACGCCGAAATCGGTGATCAGCTCTTTGGTGTAGATGGAGCAGGATGGGATACCCATGCCGTGACCCATCACGGAGATTTTGCGGCCTTTATAGGTACCGGTGAAGCCCAGCATGCCGCGCACGTTGTTCACTTCACGCACGTCTTCGAGGAAGGTTTCTGCAATGTGCTTCGCGCGCAGCGGGTCGCCCGGCATCAATACGACGTCAGCGAAATCACCCATTTCTGCATTAATGTGAGGAGTTGCCATCTTCAGTTCCTTTTACATTGTTGTTTTTTCCGGGTGGCGGCTGCGCCTTACCCGGCCTACATTCTGTTTTCCCTCTCCCTGTGGGAGAGGGTCGGGGTGAGGGCATCAGGCCTCACCCAATCCGTTTAGAACATAGCCTTGCCATATTCCATGTCAGACGTACCAAAGTATTTCGCAATCGTCTGGCCGATGTCCGCGAAGGTTTCACGGTGACCCAGCGAGCCCGGTTTGACTTTCGGGCCGTACACCAGCACCGGAATGTGCTCACGGGTGTGGTCGGTACCGGTCCAGGTCGGGTCACAGCCATGGTCAGCGGTCAGGATCAGAATGTCATCTTCTCCCACCAGCTCCATCAGCTCTGGCAGACGGCGGTCAAACAGCTCCAGACCCGCAGCATAACCGGCGACGTCGCGACGGTGGCCCCAGGAGGAGTCGAAGTCCACGAAGTTGGTGAAGACAATGGTCTTATCGCCCGCTTCTTTCATCTCTTTGATGGTGGCGTCGAACAGCGCATCCAGACCGGTCGCTTTGACCTTTTTGGTAATGCCGCAGTTGGCGTAAATGTCCGCGATTTTACCCACGGAAACCACGTGACCGTCTTTCTCGTCGACGAGTTTTTGCAGCACGGTCGGCGCCGGTGGCTCCACGGCCAGATCGTGACGGTTGCCGGTACGCTGGAAGTTACCCGCTTTGTCGCCGATAAACGGACGCGCGATAACGCGGCCAATGTTGTAGCCGCCTTCGGTCAGCTCTTCACGGGCGATTTCGCACAACTCGTACAGTTTATCCAGGCCAAACGTCTCTTCATGGCAGGCGATCTGGAACACGGAGTCAGCAGAGGTATAGAAAATTGGCTTGCCGGTTTTCATGTGCTCTTCGCCGAGCTGGTCCAGAATCACGGTACCCGAGGAGTGGCAGTTGCCGAGGTAGCCCGGCAGGTTGGCACGCTTCACCAGCTTATCAAGCAGCTCTTGCGGGAAGCTGTTCTCGTGATCGGAGAAGTAACCCCAGTCGAACAGCACCGGCACGCCGGCGATTTCCCAGTGGCCGGACGGAGTATCTTTACCGGAAGAGAGCTCGTGCGCCCACGCGTAGGCGCCCACCACTTCCGCGTTACCGTCCATACCGGCTGCGATCTTACCGGTAGAGCCTTCATGCGCTTTTACCAGCCCCAGACGGGTCAGGTTTGGCAGGTTCAGAGGGCCTTTACGACCGTTGTCCGCTTCGCCTTTTGCACAGGCTTCCGCGATGTGACCCAGGGTATCGGAACCCACGTCACCAAATCGTTCTGCATCTTCGGTTGCGCCGATGCCGAATGAGTCCAGCACCATAATAAATGCACGTTTCATAATTGTTCTCCGTACTTAGTGCTTCATAAAAATGCGATCAGATCAGTATACCGCTATTCAGTGATACGACGATAGACCGTCGGTGTGGTTTCCGGTGCTTTATCGTCAAGAGATATTGCCGCCTTCACCGCTTTCGCCGCGTCCTGCCAGCTGACTTCATCTCTCGCGTGGATCACCGCCAGCGGACGTTGGCCGTCAACGCAGTCACCCAGACGGGCCATATCGGTAAAGCCGACGCTGTAATCAATGGTGTCCGATGCCTGACGACGACCGCCGCCCATAGACACGACAGCCATGCCGAGCGCGCGGGTATCCATAGCCGAGACAAAGCCTTCGCTGTCCGCATAGACCGCTTTGCTGAGCATCGCGGTGGGCAGGTATTTCGCGTAATTTTCCACGAAGTCGGTCGGGCCTTTCTGCGCCGCCACCATCCGACCAAAGATCTCCGCCGCTTTGCCGTTGTCCAGCACCGTCTGAAGCTTCGCGCGCGCGTCAGCGTCGTCTTTGGCCAGCTTGCCGGAGATTAACATCTCAACGCACAGCGCCATGGTGACATCGAACAGGCGCGGGTTACGGTATTCGCCTGTGAGGAACTGCACAGCCTCGCGGACTTCAACCGCGTTACCGGCGCTGGAGGCCAGCACCTGGTTCATGTCCGTCAGCAGTGCGGTGGTGCGCACGCCCGCGCCGTTGGAAACGCCAACGATCGCTTCGGCCAGCGCCTCAGAGAGTTCATAGGTCGGCATAAACGCGCCGCTGCCCACTTTCACATCCATCACCAGCGCATCCAGACCTTCCGCCAGTTTTTTGGCAAGGATAGAGGCGGTGATCAGCGGGATGGAGTCTACAGTCGCGGTAATGTCACGCGTCGCGTAGAAACGCTTGTCAGCCGGAGCAAGAGAGCTGGTCTGGCCGATAATCGCCACGCCAACGTCTTTAATAATGTCGCGGAAGCGGTTGTCATCCGGGAAGATATCGAAGCCCGGAATGGCTTCCAGTTTGTCGAGCGTACCGCCGGTGTGGCCCAGGCCGCGCCCGGAAATCATCGGGATGTAACCGCCGCAGGCTGCCACCATCGGGCCAAGCATCAGGGAGGTCACGTCGCCCACGCCGCCGGTGGAGTGTTTGTCCACAATCGGGCCGTTGAGGTTGAGGCTTTTCCAGTCCAGAACGGTTCCTGAATCTCGCATCGCCATGGTCAGCGACACGCGCTCAGGCATCGACATATCGTGGAAGAAAATGGTCATCGCCAGAGCCGCAATCTGCCCTTCAGAGATGGTGTTATCACGAATGCCATTGATAAAGAAGCGGATTTCTTCGTCGCTTAATGCATGACCATCACGTTTTTTACGAATAATTTCTTGTGCGAGAAACACGGTAACCTCCATGCGGAATCGGGTGAATGGCGGCGGGTATGTTGACCCGCCCCACGATCCTTTAGGCCGGGTTAGCGTAGCGCCACCCGGCAATTCAACTTAGTAGCTGCTTGCGCTCTTACCGTCGCCGTGACCCAGCGCTTTCAGCAGGCTGGCCAGCAGGCTGGACGCGCCGAAGCGGTAGTGGCGGGAGTCCGCCCAGTCGGCGCCGAACAGCTCGTCGGCAATCGCCAGGAACTGCTGCGCGTCTTCTGCGGTACGCACGCCGCCTGCCGGTTTGAAGCCAACGGTTTTGGACACGCCCATATCACGGATGACTTCCATCATGATGCGTGCGCTTTCCGGGGTAGCGTTGACCGGCACTTTACCGGTAGAGGTTTTAATGAAATCCGCGCCCGCTTTGATGGAGATTTCAGACGCCTTACGAATCAGCGCCTCTTCTTTCAGCTCGCCGGTTTCAATGATCACTTTAAGCAGCACGTTTGCCGCCGCACACGCGTCTTTACAGGCTTTCACCAGGTCAAAACCGACCTGCTCGTTGCCGGCGATCAGCGCGCGGTACGGGAATACCACGTCAACTTCGTCTGCGCCGTACGCAATCGCCGCGCGGGTTTCTGCCAGCGCGATCTCGATATCGTCATTGCCGTGCGGGAAGTTAGTTACGGTGGCAATGCGCACGTCCGGCGTGCCCTGCTCTTTCAGCGTTTTGCGGGCAATCGGGATGAAGCGCGGATAGATACAAACGGCGGCGGTGTTACCCACTGGCGTTTTCGCCTGATGGCACAGGGCGATGACTTTTTCATTGGTGTCGTCATCGTTCAGGGTGGTCAGGTCCATCAGTTTCAACGCGCGCAGGCTGCTTGCAGTTAAATCGGTCATAACATTCTCCAACGGCAGTGCCGTATAAATTTTACCTTGCGGGTCTGTGAGTATTCTAACATTCACCCGCATCCACACTTCGACATTCATCACAGTTAATGAAAACTGTGTGCAAATTTGCATTACTGTAATGAGATCTGCTTCAAATTTTAGTGCGTTAATTGCTGACTAAATCGGCGATATCCCCTTTCTGATCAAAAGCGCCACCAGGCTGGCTTCCTACAATTCGTTCACTATCCGCAGAACAACCAAGGAAGTGAACATGCCCGACGCCCTGCAACAACGTTGCCAGCACATTGTGACCAGCCCGGTGTTAACCCCGGAACAAAAACGTCATTTTCTGGCGCTGGAAGCGGAGAACAATCTGCCCTATCCCGCTCTGTCAGAGGCGGCCCGCGCCGCGCTGGACGAGGGATTCATCTGCGACATGTTCGAAGGCCATGCGCCTTACAAACCGCGCTACGTGCTGCCGGACTACGCTAAATTTCTGGCTAACGGCTCAGAATGGCTGGAGCTGGAAGGGGCGAAAGATCTGGATGATGCCCTCTCGCTGCTCACTATCCTTTACCACCACGTTCCGTCCGTCACGTCCATGCCGGTCTATCTGGGCCAGCTCGATGAAATCCTCAGCCCTTATGTTAAAATTCTAACACAGGATAAAATCGATAGCCGAATAAAACGTTTCTGGCGTTACCTGGACAGAACGCTGCCCGATGCGTTTATGCATGCCAATATCGGCCCGGCGGATACGCCTGTCACCCGAGCAATCCTTCGTGCGGATGCCGAACTTAAGCAGGTTGCGCCGAACCTGACCTTTATCTACGACCCGGATGTTACCCCCGGCGATCTGCTGCTGAGCGTGGCGAAAAACATTTGTGAATGTAGTAAACCGCATATTTCTAATGGCCCGGTGAATGATAAAATTTTCACAAAAGGTCGCTATGGCGTGGTGAGCTGTTACAACTCCCTGCCGCTGGCGGGCGGCGGCAGCACGCTGGTGCGCCTAAACCTGAAAGCGATTGCGGAACACAGCCACTCATCGGAAGACTTTTTCACCCGTACCCTTCCCCACTACTGCCAGCAACAAATCGCGATCATTAATGCGCGCTGCGATTTTTTATATGAACAATCCGGCTTCTTTGAGAATAGCTTCCTGGTAAAAGAGGGGCTGATTGATGCCGATCGCTTTGTGCCGATGTTTGGCATGTACGGTCTGGCCGAAGCGGTGAACGTGCTGTGCCAGAAAGCAGGCATTACGGGACGTTACGGTAAGAACGAACAGGCCAATGCGCTGGGCTACCGCATCAGTGAACAGCTTGCGGCGTTTGTCGAAAACACGCCGGTGAAACACGGCTGGAAGCAGCGCGCGATGCTTCATGCGCAGTCGGGGATCAGCTCTGACTCGGGCACCACGCCGGGCGCGCGCCTGCCCTACGGCGACGAGCCGGATCCCATCAGCCACCTGCTGGCCGTTGCGCCGCACCACAAGCACTACGCTTCCGGGATCAGCGACATTCTGACGCTGGATGAAACGGTAAAACGTAACCCGCAGGCAGTGGTCCAGCTCTGTCTCGGCGCGTTCAGGGCGGGGATGCGCGAGTTTACCGCCAACGTTGCGGGTAACGATCTCGTGCGCGTTACCGGCTATATGGTGCGGCTCTCCGATCTTGAGAAATACCGGGAGGCCGGCTCGCGCACCAACACCACCTGGCTCGGCGAGGAGGCCGCGCGCAATACCCGTATTCTGGAACGTCAGCCGCGCGTGATAAGTCATGAACAGCAGATGCGCTTTAGTTAGTCAGGTCATACCCTTCTCCTGCGTGGACGGGCCGGGCAGCCGCCTGGCGTTGTTCCTCCAGGGCTGTAACCTGCGCTGCAAAACCTGCCACAACCCGTGGACGATAGGGCGCTGCAACGACTGCGGCGACTGTGTACCCCACTGTCCGCATGATGCGCTGACGATTCAGGCCGGGCGCATCTGGTGGCAGGAGAGTCACTGTCAGCAGTGCGACACCTGCCTGCACCTGTGTCAGAAGCAGGCGACGCCGATGGCGCAGCGCTATAGCGTCGAGGAGATCCTCTCCCGGGTTCTCACGTGCGCGCCGTTTATTGAGGGCGTGACCGTCAGCGGGGGTGAGGCCACCACGCAGCTGCCGTTTTTGGTTGCGCTTTTCACCGCAATCAAAGCCGATCCGTCCCTGCGCCATCTGACGTGCCTGGTGGACAGCAACGGCCTGTTAAGCGAAACCGGCTGGCAAAAGCTGTTTCCGGTGTTTGACGGCGCGATGGTGGATCTGAAAGCCTGGGGCAATGAACATCACCGTTTTCTGACCGGGCGCGAAAACACGCTGATCAAGCAGAGCATCCGCTGGCTGGCCGATCGTCATCGCCTGACGGAGCTGCGCCTGCTGGTGATCCCCGATCGGTGTGATTATCTGCAACATCTGCCATCGCTGACCGCTTTTATCCACACGTTGGGGAACGTTCCGGTGCGGATCAACGCGTTTCATGCCCATGGGGTTTACGGGGAGGCGGCGAGATGGCGGAGCGCCACGCCGGAGGACATCGAGCCGCTGGCGCAGGCCCTGGAACGGCAGCAGATCACGGTGATCCGCCCGGCCCTTTATCTATAGCGTGATGCCGAAGACCGCTCGGGTATTTTCCAGCAGCGCGCTGGCAATCACATCTTCAGGCTCCTGACGCAACTCACACAGCACATCAAAAACGCGCGCCGCCTGCTCCGGGCGGTTAGGCTGGCCCTGAAAACCATTCAGCGGCATGTCAGGCGCATCCGTTTCCAGCAGGAGCGAGGTCAGCGGGAGCTGTGCCATCACATCACGGGTTTTGCTGGCACGCGGATAGGTAATGGTGCCACCGACGCCAATTTTATAGCCCAGCTCGATAAAACGCTGCGCCTGCTGAAGGCTTCCAGCGAAACCATGGACCACGCCCCTGCGCGGCACGTCGATGCGCTTCAGGTGCATCGCCAGTTTGTCATGGGTACGTCTGGAGTGGAGGATCACCGGCAGATCGTGGCGCTTTGCCAACCGGAGCTGCGCGTCCAGAATCGTCTGCTGGCGTTCAAACTGCGGATCTTCACGATAGAGATCGAGGCCGATCTCACCGATGGCAACCAGCTTCGTATCCGCGTTTTGCAGCGTGGCATCCAGCCTGTCGAGATGGTCATCAAGATGGTGCTCAATAACGATCGGATGCAGACCCAACGCGGCATACAGCGCATCGTGCCCCCGGGCAAGCGCCAGAACTTTCTCGAATCTCGCCGCTTCAATAGCGGGCACAATAATGGCTCTCACACCGGCCTCAGCCGCACGCGCAAGACTGGATGTTTCCTCCCCGCTAAACGGCGGGAAATCAAAGTGGCAATGGGTATCGATAAAGCAGTGCGTCACGCCAGATCCTCGTTATCGAGTAAGCCATCGTTGGCCTGCGGCGCGTCCACCAGCGGCATCGCCACCGCGTCATTGGCCACAACGGCAGGCGGCAAAATGATGCTTTTATGCCGATGAAGAGGCGGTTGCTCGGCCAGCATTTTCCCGACGGTCGCAAGGAAGTAACGCCCGCACAGCCGCCCCGTTTTGTAATCCATACGCAACGCAGGCAACCGACTGCCCAGCGCCATGCTCAACAGCGGCTTCGGCGGATAAATTTCAAAGATGCGCAGCTTGCCCGGTGGTTTTTCAATAAAACGCTGCATCGCGCCGTAGGTGGTTTCATGCTGCTTCGCAATATTCACCAGCGGTTGCAGGCTGCTGTCGCCCAGCCAGCGTTCCATCCGCTTAAACCACTGTGGGGTGTAATACATCTGCGAAGGCACCGTACGGATCACCACAATGGTTTTTGCCCCGCGCCGCGCCGCCTCCTGTACCGGCACCGCGTCGCTGATACCACCGTCAAGATAGCTTATCCCCTCCAGCAACGCGCCGGTGCGGTAGAATCCCGGGATCGCGCTGGACGCGCGGATGATATCCAGCCAGTTCTCTTTCTGCGGCGAAAAGTAACCCGGCGAATAGTCATCGCCACGGCTGGCGCACATCCAGAACTCTTTGCCGGTATCGAACAGTCGTGACGCGGTATCCATGGCCAGCGGCATCTGGCTGGAGGTGGCATCCAGTAACCAGTCGAGATCGATCAGGTTCCCGCCGCGCACGAAGCGTACCGGATTGAAGAATTCTTTCGAGGTGGTATAGCGCATAATCACTTTGCGCGCATAGCCGGGCTGGTTGCAGACATAGGCGGAGAGGTTCTGCGCCCCGGCAGAGGTACCGAAATAGAGATCGAACGGGTTGAATTGCGCGCGCATAAATTCGTCGAGCACGCCGGCGGTAAAAATACCGCGCTGCCCGCCCCCTTCACAGACCAGCGCAAGCTGGCCTGCATGAAACGGTTTTAACGTCAGCGGCGCAATATTGCCGAGCGTAACGGGAATTCGTTGCCCCACCTCTGCCTTCCTGTTTTCATTATTGTGATGAGACACAGTAACGCACTTCCCCGGTGGTTCTCAAACGAGAAAAAGCCAGTCACGAGGACTGGCTTGAGTTTGTTTAGTAAATATTGCGTTTGCTACGGGCGACGTCGACCCGTAAACAGGCTGACCAGGAACAGAATAATACCGACGACGAAGACAATTTTCGCTGCCCATGCCGCGGTACCCGCCAGTCCACCAAAGCCCAATGCGGCGGCAATTAACGCGATAACCAGAAATATAATGCCCCAACGAAACATAAGCCTCTCCTTTACCATAGTTAATGTCGGCCGCTAAACGTGAGCGCTCAGGTCACTCACCGGCTTTTCCAGAATCGTTTTTATTTCGCCCGCGGTTTTCAGCCTTACGGGCGAATGGTACTGCTTTACTTCGTTTTCAGATCGTTTTTGACGCTTTTCACACCATCAATAGCTTTCGCAATTGACTCGGCACGATCGCTTTGTGCCTGATTCTCAACCGTACCGGACAGCTGGACCACACCATCAGTGGTTTCAACTTTCACCATACGGGATGGCACGATGTCGTCAGCTAACAGTTTAGCTTTGATTTCGCTGGTAGTTGCTGCATCTCCGGCATAGCCCTTCACGGACGATTCTTTGCTGTCACGTACGTGCAGTTTGTCGCTGACGGAGCTTACGCCCTCAACGCCTTTCGCCACTTTAACGGCTTCTTCGGCCTGGGTCTGGCTTTCAACGAAACCGCTCAGGGTAACAACCTTGTTGTCGGTTTTTACAGAAATATCGGTGCTCTTAATGGAGTCGTGATCCACCAATGCGGCTTTCACTTTTGCTGTGATTGAGCTGTCATCCATGAAATTACCGACTTTATTCATAGAGCTATCGATTTTTTCCCCTGCAGTATTGGCGGAACTTTGCGCTTTATCCATAGTGCTGGATTCCGCCAGAGCAGAACCGCTTACCAGGACACTACCCAACGTTACAGCCAGCAGAGTTTTAGAAATCTTCAGTCTTGTCATATTCATCGATTTATTCCTGTGTTTTGCCCGTTATTTGGGCGACATACTTCCCTAAATCTTGGTTTTATATATTGCGAATTAACACCGGGGCAAAATGGAGAACCAATGGACATGCATTGAACAGTTAATTCATCCACGCCCGGTGCTAAACACTGAGTTAAATATAGATCACAATCAGAGGGGTGCATTCAGAATTGGGGAAAAAACGAACGAATAGCGAAAAAATGCGGTGAATTAAGAACATTCCGCAAGGGTTTAATAACACAGGAATTAAAGAAGAGCACGGCGGCTGCCGTGCTCTGAGAGGGAATTAATGCTCGCGCGTTTTGCGGAACTGAACATCAGGATAACGTTCCTGCGTCAGGTTCAGGTTAACCATGGTCGGGGCGATATAGGTCAGGTTATCGCCACCGTCCAGCGCCAGCTGAACTTCGTTCTTACGTTTAAATTCTTCGAATTTCTTCACGTCTGAACATTCAACCCAGCGGGCGGTCGCCACGTTCACCGATTCGTAAATCGCTTCCACGTTGTACTCGCTCTTAAGACGGGCAACCACCACGTCAAACTGGAGCACACCCACCGCGCCCACGATCAGATCGTTGTTAGCAATAGGGCGGAACACCTGTACAGCCCCCTCTTCGGAAAGCTGGACCAGGCCTTTCAGCAGTTGCTTCTGCTTCAGCGGATCGCGCAGGCGAATGCGGCGGAACAGTTCTGGCGCGAAGTTCGGGATACCGGTGAACTTCATCATTTCGCCTTGCGTGAAGGTATCGCCAATCTGAATGGTACCGTGGTTGTGTAAACCAATGATGTCACCCGGATAGGCTTCTTCTACATGCGAACGGTCGCCCGCCATGAAGGTCAGCGCGTCGGAGATCACCACGTCTTTACCGATACGGACCTGACGCAGCTTCATGCCCTTCTCGTACTTACCGGAGACCACGCGCATAAAGGCAACGCGGTCGCGGTGTTTCGGGTCCATGTTGGCCTGAATTTTAAAGACGAAGCCGGAGAACTTCTCTTCCTTTGCTTCTACTTCGCGGGTGTCGGTTTTACGCGGCATTGGCTGCGGGGCCCACTCCACCAGACCGTCGAGCATATGGTCAACGCCAAAGTTGCCGAGGGCGGTACCGAAGAAGACCGGGGTAATTTCACCGCTCAGGAACAGCTCTCGGTCGAACTCGTGCGACGCGCCTTTAACCAGCTCCAGCTCATCGCGCAGCTGCGCGGCCAGTTCTTCACCGACCGCTGCGTCCAGATCCGGGTTGTCCAGACCTTTCACGATGCGCACTTCCTGAATGGTGTGACCCTTACCGGTCTGGTACAGGTAGGTTTCGTCTTTATAGAGGTGGTAAACCCCTTTGAACAGCTTGCCGCAGCCAATCGGCCAGGTGATTGGCGCGCAGGCAATCTTCAGCTCGTTTTCCACTTCATCCATCAGCTCCATCGGATCACGGATGTCACGGTCGAGTTTGTTCATAAAGGTGAGGATCGGCGTATCGCGCAGACGGGTGACTTCCATCAGCTTGCGGGTACGATCTTCAACACCTTTCGCGGCGTCGATCACCATCAGGCAGCAGTCCACCGCCGTCAGGGTACGGTAGGTATCTTCGGAGAAGTCTTCGTGCCCCGGGGTGTCCAGCAGGTTCACCAGACAGTCGTGATACGGGAACTGCATCACGGAGGTGGTAATCGAAATACCACGCTGCTTTTCCATCTCCATCCAGTCGGATTTAGCATGCTGGCTGGAGCCACGGCCTTTAACGGTACCCGCGGTCTGGATCGCCTGTCCGAACAGCAACACCTTCTCGGTGATGGTCGTTTTACCGGCATCCGGGTGCGAGATAATGGCAAAAGTGCGGCGTTTGGCCACCTCTTGCAGATAAGGAGACAACGTCATAATCAATTCTTCTTAGGTAAGCGCGGCAGCAGGCCGCGCATCATGGAATACGAAAAATGCGGCTATTTTACCCATCAACAGGGGGCAGGCAATCATTGTTTACACAGGAGCTGCTCCAGTTCGTTCAATGACGTAACGGTCCAGGTCGGCTCGATGCCTTCCGGCAGCATGCGGCCATGCGCATTCAGCCAGACGGTCGACAGGCCCGATCTCATACCTCCCAGAATATCAGATTCTGCCGTATCCCCCACCATCAGCACGCGATCGCGGTCAGGATTGCCCGCTTGCGCCAACGCATAATCGAAAATACGCGGATCCGGCTTCGGTACGCCCACCTCTTCGGAGATCACCAGCGCGTCGAAATGATCGCGCAGGCCGGTGCGTTCAAGGCGAATCTGCTGAAGCGCGGTAAAGCCGTTGGTAATGATCCCAAGCTTCACCTTCCCTTTCAGCGAATCCAGCAAAGAAACGGCGCCGGGCAGCGGCGCGCAGATATCCGCCATCGCATTCAGGAAGGCCTCGTTCAGCACCCCAGGACTCACGTTTAACCGTTCAGCCCACACGTCAAAACGCTGATGCTGAAGCTGTAACGCGGTGATGGCTCCGTTCTGGTAATCCACCCACAGCGGTTTGTTCACCGCCTGATAGTCCTGAAAATCTTCCGCGGTGAACGTCACGCTATAGTCGAGAAACATCCGCTGTAGGCCGCCGAACGAGTCAAACGTAAACAGCGTTTCGTCGGCATCAAAGAAAATCCAGTCCCATTTCATCGTTACAACCTTATTTTCGTTATCCAATCGGCAGAGCCATGATAATGGCGTCTTCACGTCCCTCTGCGGTGGGGTAGTAGTTACGGCGGATAGTCGCCTCGTTGAAGCCTAAGCTTTCATAGAGCGCGATGGCGGCGACATTGGACGCGCGCACCTCCAGCCACAGGGTGAAAACGTCACGGGTTTCCAGCTCACGAGTGAGGTGCTCAAGCAGTTCCCTGCCCAGCCCGCGGCGCTGGTATGCGGGATCGACCGCGATATTAAACAGCGTCGCCTCGTCCAGAACGACCTGCGTGATGGCGAACGCAGCCATCGCACCGTCAACGTCCAGGCGGAGATTTAAATAGCGTTCGCCCTGATTGCTGGCAAACGTCTTTTCGCTCCACGGAAAGGCATGGGCGCGGGTTTCAATCGCGAACGCGGTGGTCAGGTCAGCCGTCGTGAGGGAAGAAATCGTGTTCATATTCGCAAATTTGTTGCCATAGCGCGCTACGCGCTTTTGGGTTGGCTTTCAGTTCGTCCAGCGCTGGCGAGCTGATCTGGCTTCCTTCAAGGGGTAGCTCATCCACCGCCCCGATTCGCCAGCTGTTACAGCGGCTGTCAGAGGGAAGCATCGCGACGCTTTCGGGCGCCAGCTGTAATACCTGATCGTGGGTCACCTTCAGGCTGCGAAGGACATCCTCAATCAGGGGCTCGTTCAGGGCAGGCGGCGCTTCTGCCACCATCACCAGGCGGACATGCGCAGGGATGGAGATGGCTATTTCGCCCCGCAACGCCGTCGGGCGACGCAAAGCCCACTGGGTGATGCCCAGTTGCTGCAACTGCCAGTCTCGTCGGGATGTCATAGCGAAAACTCCTGTCTCTCAGGCGCGCAAATATAGCAAATGTGTCGAAACTGCGCCATCTACCTACTATAATCCCCGCCTGAGTTTATTGAGGAACAATTCATGTCTGCATTTACCCCGGCAAGTGAAGTCTTGCTGCGTCACAGTGATGATTTCGAAGAGAGCCGTATTCTGTTTGCCGGAGATATGCAGGATGACCTGCCCGCACGTTTCGACTGTGCTGAAAGCCGTGCCCACACCCAGTACTATCACCACTGGCAAGTGCTGAGCCGTCAGATGGGCGAGCGCGCGCGCTTTAGCCTGGCGGCGGAGCAGAGCGATATTGCTGACTGCGATACGCTCATTTACTACTGGCCGAAAAACAAGCCGGAAGCCCAGTTCCAGCTGATGAACCTGCTTTCTCTGCTGCCGGTCGGCTGCGATATTTTTGTTGTCGGTGAAAACCGCAGCGGGGTGCGTAGCGCAGAGCAGATGCTCGAAGACTGGGCGCCGCTGACGAAAATCGACAGCGCCCGTCGCTGCGGCCTGTACCATGGTCGTCTGGAAAAACAGACCACCTTCGATGCCGACGCCTTCTGGGACGAGTACCAGCTTGACGGCCTGACCATTAAAACCCTGCCGGGCGTGTTCAGCCGTGATGCGCTCGATACGGGCAGCAAGCTTCTGCTGTCCACCCTGACGCCTCATACCAAGGGCAAAGTGCTGGACGTCGGCTGTGGCGCGGGCGTGCTGTCAACGGTTCTCGCCAGTCACTCACCAAAAGTGCGTTTAACCCTGTGTGACGTGAGCGCTCCGGCGGTAGAAGCCAGCCGCGCCACGCTTGCTGCGAATGGCATTGAAGGCGACGTGATTGCCAGCAACGTCTTCTCCGATGTGACCGGTCGCTTTGACATGATCATCTCTAACCCGCCGTTCCACGACGGAATGGAGACCAGCCTTGAAGCGGCGCAAACGCTGATCCGTGGCGCAACCCGTCACCTCAACAGCGGCGGTGAGCTGCGTATTGTGGCGAACGCCTTCCTCGCATACCCGAAAGTGCTGGATGAAACCTTTGGCTTCCACGAAGTGATCGCCCAGACGGGCCGCTTTAAGGTCTATCGCACCGTGATGACGCGCCAGGCGAAAAAGTAACCCCCCGGTCCGGCGATGGCTGACGCTGCCATCGCCCAATTTTGCAGCAATCAAAACAACGTGCGCAATTTTCTGTTGACGTAAAGCTGAAAACATCTAGAATGCGCCTCCGTGGTTACGATACTTTTACAGTGTCGATGGTATGCGAAGGTGGCGGAATTGGTAGACGCGCTAGCTTCAGGTGTTAGTGTCCTTACGGACGTGGGGGTTCAAGTCCCCCCCCTCGCACCATAAATCACGTTGATATTGCTCGCACTGGGCGAAGGTGGCGGAATTGGTAGACGCGCTAGCTTCAGGTGTTAGTGTCCTTAGGATGTGGGGGTTCGAGTCCCCCCCCTCGCACCAACGAGGCGATATCAAACCAGTAAGATGACTGTGCGAAGGTGGCGGAATTGGTAGACGCGCTAGCTTCAGGTGTTAGTGTCCTTACGGACGTGGGGGTTCAAGTCCCCCCCCTCGCACCAATTATCTTACATCCTCTCAGAAGTCCCTCTTATTTTTCTCTTTTATTTCAAACTCATCAGAATCACCAGCAGTCCACTGATTAGCGCCACGCATGAAGGCAGCAGGACATAATGCCGTAACTGTTTGTGCCAGATCATCGCGGATGTCACCAGCAAGCCTGAAACAATCATTGCTTTCCAGACATCAATGGGGAGATCGGTAAACATCAGCCCACCGATAATGGAACCAGGCAGTAATATTCCCCACCCACTTCCCAGCGCTTTGCTCAACATGGTTTCACCTCTCGCACTGATAATGATAACCAGTATCATATGATAGTAATTATCACTTGTCAGCAGGCGACGTAAGAAATTGCGCCAGCAATTGCTTTCCCATAATGACAGAGAATGTGTAAGGTGATAAATTGCCCACCTGTTAACTTCCGATAAAGTTTTTCTGATAATAAAAATTCAATTTTGTAGCGACCAATATTACACAACAACACCTTGCTCATTGTTTTAATTGAGTTTTAATAAAAACGCACGCATATGACATCACAATCCTGGCTGTCTTTAGTCAACAAGAAATATCAGCTATCTTTACGTTTGTTTTTATTTCTGAACGCCGCATCAGCATTGTTCTCGGTAACAAATCCTCTCTATTCCGTGCGTGTGTTATCAGTCCCGCTCTTTGCCGTACTGACTATCAGCACAGGCTTACTTATCTGGCACTGGAAAAACAGCACGCGAAAAATAAATATCCCTGTTGTTTCAGCTATTTTTGGTCTTTTATGGGCCTGGCAGATCGTCTCTAAATTTCTGTTAATCACGCACGATCACGCGACCTATTTAATGATGGCGCTATTAACAGTGCTTTTTATAGGGTCTCTGGCGTTCGCGAGTAATATTAAAGCCTTTACGTTACATTCATTTCCCGCCTTTATATCCTGCCTGTGGCTTAGCCCGTCCGAAAACTGGCTGAGAATGGCCTATTTTTTCGCGCTGCCGGTGGTCGCCATTGGTATCCATCATGTTCTTCAGCGGCGCAATGACCGTTTCGCCCAGGAGCTGCTTTCCGAACTGCTGGAGGAGCGCGAAACCCTGACCGATCTTAGCATGATGGACCCGCTCACCGGCCTGTATAACCGTCGCGGGCTGCAAAGCCGGCTGGAGAACCTTCCCAGGCCTGACGCTGGCGAGCACTTCGTGCTGCTGATGGATATCGACCACTTCAAAGCCTACAACGACCATTACGGCCATATGATGGGCGATCAGGCCTTGATCAGGGTCTCGGCTGCGATACGCGACGCCGTGCGCTCACGCGATGTTGTCGCCCGGTTTGGCGGGGAAGAATTTATGGTGCTGTTGAGTAACATCCCGCTGGAGCAAGCGCGCCAGACGGCTGAACGCATACGTCAGAAGGTTTACGATCTTAAAATCCCCCATATGTTTAACGAAAGCGTCGCCACTAACGTGACCATCAGCATCGGCATCGCCATGTTCGAAGGTGAAGACGTTGAGGGCGCGCTGGCGAAAGCGGATAAAGCCCTCTATGAAGCCAAGCATATGGGACGTAACAGCATTCTGCTGAGCGAAGAGCTTCATACTGCCTGAAACCGCCTTCACAGCGCCAGGATAAAACGCTTGCGCTTGGTTTTATCTATAGTTAGGATTGGCAATCATTATCATTTAGATTTGTAATCCACACTATGGCGACTCGTACCGCACACATCGTTGAGCCCCTGCTCTGGCGAGCTCCACTCTCCGCCGGGGAAACGACGCTTGCGGATGCCATTCGGGAAAAAATTGCCGTAACGCGCGCCCATCTGCTGGATTTCATCAAACTGGATGAAGCACCGCCGCATCATGCGCTGACGCTGACTGAGTGGCAACGTCCTGCCGAGCTGCGGTCGCTGCTGGCAACCTATTCCGACCATATTTATCGTAACCAACCTACCCTGACGCGGGAAAATAAACCGCTGTTATCCCTCTGGGCACAGTGGTATATCGGGCTGATGGTGCCGCCCGTCATGCTAGCCCTGCTTACCCAGGAAACGATGCTCGATCTCTCGTCGGAACATTTCCATGTTGAATTTCATGAAACCGGGCGCGCTGCCTGTTTCTGGATTGATGTACATGAAGATCCGAGCGCGAGACACCTGTCAGCGCAGGCGCGTATGGAACGGCTGATTACAAGAGCGCTGGTTCCGGTCATTGATGCGCTGGAAGCGACGGGAGAGATTAACGGCAAACTGATCTGGAGTAATACCGGGTATCTTATCCACTGGTATTTAACGGAAATGAAGCCGCTGCTCGGCGACGAGAAAGTGGATGCACTGCGTCAGAGCTGTTTCTTTGCCAGACAGCTATCGGATGGACGGGATAACCCTCTTTACCGCACCGTGGTTCCGCGTGAGGGACTTCTGGTACGTCGTACCTGCTGTCAGCGCTACCGTCTGCCGGACGTCCAGCAGTGCGGCGATTGCACGCTTAAGTAGTCTGGCCCGGCCTGATACCCGCAGTGAGAGAGAACAAACACTAAAAACGGCAACCTGCGTTGCCGTTTTGCTTTTACCTAAGCGACCTGCTCATTTTCCTCTTCTCCATTACGCTGTGCTTCTTCCGCTTCCTGCTGAAGCAACTGTTTCTCGTACACCTTGAAGAACGGGAAATAGATAATCGCGGAAACGCAGGCCAAAACCAGCACCAGAATGGCTGCACGGAAATCCCAGCCCAGCGCCCAGGCGGCACCAACCGGAGCCGGTGCCGTCCACGGCACGACGGAAATCACGCGGCCAATCAGATCAAACTTCATCGCTGCCCATGCCAGCACGGCATTAACCATCGGCGCCAGCAGGAAAGGAATAAAGAACACCGGGTTCATCACAATCGGCGTACCGAAAATCACCGGCTCATTGATATTGAAAATGCTTGGCACCACGCTCAGACGTCCAATAGAGCGCAGGTGCGCGGAGCGGCTACGCAGATAGCAGAACACCAGACCCATCGTCGCCCCCGATCCGCCGATAACGATAAAGAACGTCCAGAAGGCTTCCATAAAGATGTGTGGCAAAGGCTGGCTTGCCGCCAGCGCGGTCTGGTTCGCCCCCAGGTTCGTCAGCCAGAACATTTGCAGCATCCCGGAGACAATCGCCGCGCCGTGGATCCCGGCAAACCACAGCAGGTGGCCAATCAGCACCGCCAGCAGGATCGCAGGCAGCGAGTCAGCCGCAGAGACCAGCGGTTTGAATATCGACATGATGGCCTGTGGGATCAGCATACCGAACTGCGACTGGATCAGCAGACTCAGCGGATAGAGCGTCAGCACCACCAGCAGCACCGGGATCAGCAGATCAAACGAGTTTTTGATCATCGGCGGAACCTGGTCTGGCAGGCGGATCCCGATATTGTGTGCTTTCAGGAAACGCATCATCTCAACGCAATAGATCGCCACCAGAATCGCGGTGAAAATACCGGTCCCTCCCAGGCTATCGACCGGCAAAGCGCCTTTGGTTTTAGGGGCGGCGACCAGCAGGAACGCCATCAGCGACAGCATCGCGCACATGAACGGATCCAGCTGATGGGTTTTAACGTAATGTTTGCCCAGGTTGTAGGCAATAGCCGCACAGATATAAAGGGACATCACCCCCATTGTCATATCAAACGGCGTCAGAATTTGGCCTTCAAACTGCTTCGCCATATCCAGCCAGGCGCGAGCAAAACCCCAGGTGGTATCAGGCGAAAAAGGTGGGTAAGCGAACACTAACAGAAACGAGCCCACAATCATAAACGGCATCGCTGAGATAAACCCGTCACGAATAGCCATAACGTGACGCTGGGAAGAGATGCGCCCGGCAATAGGGCTAACATAATTTTCAACGAAGCGGAAAATCAGATTAAATGCAGCATGGTTGGCAGACATAGCAGATCTCCTGTCATACGTTCGTTTCGGACGTTCTCACGTCACACGTTGTTCCATACATCAGCGTCACAACCTTGCCGAATCGTGTACCTGCGGTACTGCTCAAACGGAATGGTTTCATAATTAGCTCTTATTATTAGATACAGGGGAAGTTACACACTCAGTATTAATCTGTGCATCACGCTCTGCAACCGGTTACTGTAACCGGTTTCTGTGAATGTGAAGGCGATCCAGAAATCGCCCCTGACGGATATTTGTTACTTAAGGGATATTTACAGCGACTAAATTCTTATGACAGATTACGCAGGATATTTGTCAGGAGGAATCAATGAGTTTGCAGTCTGTACAACAGTTTTTTGCCGAACACGCTCCGGATATAGAGATCATTGAGCTTAACCAAAGCACAGCGACTGTTGCCCTTGCTGCTGCCGCGCACAACGTTGAACCCGGCCAAATTGCCAAAACGCTGTCACTAAAAATTAAAAATGACGTGATTCTGGTGGTTGCAAAAGGCGATGCGCGTCTGGATAACAAAAAGCTTAAAGAGACATTCGGCGCAAAAGCCCGCATGCTCAGCAGCGATGAGGTAGTCACCCTGACAGGTCATCCTGTTGGCGGCGTCTGCCCTTTCGGACTGGAAAACCCGCTTTCTGTTTACTGTGACATCACATTAAAACAATACGCGGAAGTGTTACCCGCAGCGGGCGCCATCCACAGTGCGGTGCGTATATCGCCCGACAGAATGGCGGAACTGACCGCAGCAAAATGGGTGGATGTGTGCATTTGAACGATGCGCCAGAAGAACTCTGGCGCATCATTTAACGCTAAGAGAATGAAGGAACGGTGAGAGCGGAACGACGAACTTCCCGGGCAGGGAGATGCGCCAGGATATCCGCCGCATCCAGTAATCCCACGTCAGAATTGACGCCCAGCTTTACCATGGCGTTAAACTTATGCGCCCGGATAGTTTTAATATTGCGTTCAAGCTGTGCTGCAATTTCAGGGATCGAAAAACCCGATGACATATAACGCAGAATCGCCCTCTCGGTTGGGCTTAACATACGATTGCTAACACACCAGTGATTGTACATGTTGTCGTTCACCTGATGCGTTTCGCTGAGTAATGTCTTCAGGCCCTCCATTAGCTGCTTTAGCGGAACCGATTTACTGATGATTCCATGCAAGCGAGAAGGCGAAAGATGGCTGACCAGCCTCGCCTCCATTTCGTCAGAGGCCAGCACAATACGCTGGACGTCGCTGTGGGTGAAGGTGAGATCCCGTAAACAGGCAAGACAGTTTCTCCGCTCCTCACGCTCATCAGACAGTGAATAGATAACCGCATAGAATGAGATATCCGAGAGCGCCGCTTTAAAGCTGGCGAATCTGCTAAACAGGTGCACCTGGTAATGGCTCAGGCTGGGCATCGCAAAGAGATGCTTCAACCCCACAGCGCTCATTGAGCAGCTTTCGATGACGGCGATATGTCTTGTTGCAGTGGTCTTTTCCATTCCTCAAACTCTCCATAAGCCGACATTAAACTGAGTTCTCGCATTCCCTGGGTACTGCTTATCCACGCGTACATATCGGCATTACTGCGAAGTGATAAGCGACGCATTGCACTGTTTTTCTGTGCGCTGATCGTTTTATTACTTTTATTCAGTAGTGTGGCAATTTGGTTGATTCCCCAACCTTTACCGAGTAAACGCAACACCTTGCGTTCAGAGTGAGTGAGTGCAATCATTTGCTCACTCTCCTCTTCAATATCGGGCGTTTCCGGTATTAATAACGTCTGGCTTATTCGCTCGGCACGTTCACTGCCCGCGCGAATAGCGTTAATGACGCCTTCAATAGGCTCCATATCTGAAAGCAGCGTGCTTTCCGGACGCATAAGAAGCTCTACTGCAAGCGGATAAAGAGGACGCGAGACAAGGAATATCCAGTGAATATCCCGATACTGATTCATTAATCCATAATACTGCTCAAGCGTGCCGCGAGGATTACGATACTCACCCGAAATATCGGCAATAACGACCCCGGCGCGACGCAACTGAAGTAGCGTCAACTCCTGCATCGAACGGCAGTACGTTATCTCAAAATCGGGAAAATGACGCGACATGACGCCACCTAACCCATTTTGCATAACCGGCACTCTGCTAATCACAACTCCGTGTTTACCATTCAATGGCAACATAGACCCTCCATGTCATGAATTCATTATTTAAGAACGAACTAACCCTACGAGGTTAAACACGTTTGTATTCCTTAGTACAAAACGGCTTAATATTCGTAAACCAGAAGAAATGTCACATGGGTTATGAAACGCCCAATACAGTCTTAATATCGCATAAAGACTACAAGAATTTAATTCTGGTTGTGTGAAAAGATCGAAAATATGAAATTAGAAATACTTAATATATTTTTTTTATAAATTCTCGTCACATATTCATTAAATAAATAAAGATACGGCCTCTTCGCCATGCTGGACACGCAACTGATCGCACAAATGTTGATCTGGCCCAGCGCAAAGGGCCCTGCCCTTTGTGTTAAAAGTAAGCAATCTCTCTTCTCTTCAGGGCGTTTCATGCAGGCAAATCGGTCTACGCAACGTGCTACCACGCGGCTATGTATTCAGTGCGGACTTTTTCTTTTACAACACGGGGCAGAAAGCGCCCTCGTCGAAGAACTTTCCACACGCCTTGGTCTGGCGCTGGGGATGGACAGCGTTGAGAGCTCCATCTCGTCAAATGCCATTGTACTGACCACCATTAAAGACGGACAGTGCCTCACCTCCACTCGTAAAAATCATGACCGCGGCATTAACATGCACGTCGTGACGGAAGTGCAGCACATTGTGATCCTTGCTGAACACAGGCTGCTCGATCTGCGGGAAATAGAGAAACGCTTCAACCAGATCAAACCTCTCCGGTATCCACGCTGGCTGGTTGTGCTGATGGTGGGACTCTCCTGCGCCTGCTTCTGCAAGCTCAACGCGGGCGGCTGGGACGGCGCTGTCGTGACCTTCTTTGCCAGCAGCATCGCGATGTATGTCCGCCAGTTGTTGACGCACAGGCAACTGCATCCGCAAATTAACTTCTGCATCACGGCATTTGTGGCGACAACCGTATCCGGCCTGCTTTTGCGCCAGCCTTACTTCGCCAGCACGCCTACTGTTGCGATGGCCGCCAGCGTATTGCTGCTGGTGCCGGGTTTTCCCTTAATCAATGCCGTCGCTGATATGTTCAAAGGCCACATCAACACCGGTCTGGCGCGCTGGGCGATAGCCAGCCTGCTGACGCTGGCGACCTGTATCGGGGTGGTAATGGCCATGACACTCTGGGGGTTACGCGGATGGGCGTGATCGATTTTCTGCTCGCACTGGCGCAGGACATGCTCCTGGCAGCCCTTCCCGCCGTTGGCTTTGCGATGGTGTTTAACGTCCCGCAGCGTGCATTACCCTGGTGTGCGCTGCTGGGTGCCATTGGCCACGGGTCACGTATGATCATGATGACCGCGGGCTTTAATATCGAATGGTCGACGTTTATCGCCTCCATGCTGGTCGGCAGCATCGGTATTCAGTGGTCCCGCTGGTATCTGGCGCATCCGAAGGTGTTCACCGTGGCGGCAGTCATTCCTATGTTCCCGGGTATTTCAGCCTATACGGCGATGATTTCCGCCGTCAAAATCAGCCACTTTGGCTACAGCGAACCGCAGATGATCCTGCTTCTGAGCAACTTCCTTAAAGCCTCGTCGATTGTGGGCGCGCTCTCCATCGGCCTGTCGATCCCCGGCTTATGGCTTTACCGCAAACGTCCACGCGTATAATAAAATAGCTTGCAATTGTATCGTGCACTATCTATATTCATTTCATGGACGCAAAAATGAACGACACCACTAACGCGCTTCTGCTGGATAACCAGCTCTGTTTTGCCCTCTATTCGGCAAATCTGGCGCTTAACAAGCTCTACCGGCAACTGCTGGCGCCGCTTAACCTGACCTACCCGCAATACCTGGTGATGCTGGTGCTGTGGGAGCAGGATGATATTACGGTATCAGACATTGGCGAGCGGCTGTTCCTGGATTCCGCCACGCTGACGCCCCTGCTGAAACGCCTGGAAAGTGCAGGATTAATCTTCCGCCAGCGTTCCCGTCAGGATGAGCGTCAGGTCGCCGTCACCCTGAGCGACGCGGGTCGGGCGCTGCAACAGCAGGCCGTGACGATACCCCACGCCGTGGGCTGTGCAGCGCAGTGTGATACCGACACCATGCTGGCGCTCAAGCACCAGCTCGAACTTTTGCGCCAACAGCTTCATCGCGCGTAAGGCTATACTTTACGCGCCTGATTTTAACTTAATACATCGCGCGCTATTTAATAGTGCATATAAACGTAAGATGAGGAACCTGCCATGTCTTTAGAAAAAGTTGTCTACACTGCCAAAGCCAAAGCAACCGGAGGCCGTGATGGCCGCGCAACGTCTTCCGATGGCGTTCTGGATGTCAAACTGGGGGTCCCCAAAGAGATGGGTGGCATGGGGGGTGAAGTAACCAACCCTGAACAGCTGTTCGCTGCGGGTTACTCCGCCTGCTTCCTGGGCGCAATGAAGTTCGTTGCGGCACGCGACAAATTCGCTCTGCCAAAAGATGCCTTTATTGAAGGCGAAGTGGGGATTGGCCCGCTGCCAACCGGTTTTGGTATCGAAGCGAAGCTGAACATCCACGTTGAAGGGATGGACGCAGCGGAAGCCAAAAAACTGGTGGATGCGGCGCATATTGTCTGTCCGTACTCTAACGCGACGCGCGGCAATATCGACGTGACGCTGAACATCATCGCGTAATCAGCTCCTGTGATTTTAGCCCCGGTAAGCGTAACGCCGCCGGGGAAATCCTCTCCTTTCCTCTCCTCTCTCTGTGCTACCATAACCCTCAATCACGCCCGTAGTAATCAGTTGAGAAAGTGTTATGTCCTCCAGAATCCTGACCACCAGCATTGCTGGCATTGATGCCTTTATGCGCGATCCTCGCGGTGTGTTGACGCACGCCGAAGGCGGCACGCTCGCGGTATTTGCCGACAACGCCCCGGCGTTTTATGCGGTCACGCCGGAACGTCTGGCGCAGCTTCTGGAAATTGAAGCGAAGCTGTCGCGCCCGGCGAGCGATGTCATGCTGGATAATCAGTTTTTTGGCGAACCCGCCAGCGCTCCGGTGGCCGTTCCAATGGGGAAATTTCCCATGTACGCCGGTTGGCAGCCGGACGCCGATTTTCAGCGGCAGGCGGCCTTATGGGGAATAGCCCTCGCGCAGCCCGCGACGCCAGAAGAGCTGGCGGCCTTTACCGCATACTGGCAGGCTGAAGGAAAAGTCTTCCACCATGTTCAGTGGCAGCAAAAGTTCGCGCGCAGTCTGCAAATCAACCGCGCCAGCAACAATGGCCAGCCAAAACGTGATATCAATGCCTTTTCAGAACCGGACAAAAAAATCCCTGATGGATTCCGAGGTGCGAAATGAAAAACGTCGGCGACCTGATGAAACGTTTGCAGAAGATGATGCCCGCCAACGTGAAGCCCGCCTTCACCACCGGTGAAGAGCTGCTGGCGTGGCAAAAAGAGCAGGGTAAAATTCGCGCGGCTGCCCTCGCCCGCGAAAACCGCGCGATGAAAATGCAGCGCACCTTTAACCGCTCTGGCATTCGCCCTCTGCACCAGAACTGCTCCTTCGAGAATTATAAGGTCGAGTCGCAGGGGCAGATGAACGCCCTCAACCAGGCGCGCCAGTATGTGGATGAATTTGACGGCAACATTGCCAGCTTCATCTTTAGCGGAAAACCCGGCACGGGGAAAAATCACCTTGCGGCCGCTATCTGCAACGAGCTGCTGCTGCGCGGGAAGTCAGTGCTGATTATCACCGTGGCCGATATTATGTCCGCCATGAAGGACACCTTCAGCAACCGCGAAACCAGCGAAGAACAGCTGCTGAATGATTTAAGTAACGTGGATTTGCTGGTCATCGACGAGATCGGCGTCCAGACGGAGTCCCGCTACGAAAAAGTGATCATCAACCAGATTGTCGATCGCCGTTCGTCGTCAAAACGCCCAACAGGTATGCTGACGAACCACAATATCGACGAGATGACCCGACTTCTTGGCGAGCGGGTGATGGATCGCATGAAGCTGGGTAACAGCCTGTACGTCATCTTCGACTGGGACAGCTACCGCAGCCGCGTCACCGGCAAAGAGTATTAAGATATTTCCAGGGAGCGCCGGAAGAGCAGAGGTATATACTGAACCCACTTCTGGCCCAAAACGGACCTTGTTGAGTAAATCATTATGAAAAAACAGTTTCTTATCAGCATCCTTACTGGCGCCCTGCTGGTGACTGGCGCAGCGCAGGCCGCATCATGGCAGGAGTCGCTCTCCAGCGCAGCAAGTGAGTTAACCAAAGAGAGCGGCTCTTCCCAGGGCGGGCTGTCAGCCTCGTCCCTCACCGGCCTGCTGAGTAACAGCTCCCAAAGCCTGAGCGCCGGCACGATGAACAATGCGGCGGGCATTCTGGAATACTGCGCGAAGCAGAAACTGGCTTCCGTCACCGATACCGAAAACATCAAAAACCAGGTGCTGGGTAAACTGGGTCTGGACACCCAGGAGCAGAAAGCGGACACCAACTATATGGACGGTATTCAGGGCCTGCTGAACGCGCAAAATGGCCAGCAGCTGAACCTCAGCACCCTTGGAAATTCATCTCTGGCGAAACAGGTGAAAACGAAAGCCTGCGATCTGGTGCTGAAACAAGGCGTTAATTTCCTCTCCTGATCGTCTCCCATTTTCTACCACAACACGCCAGGTTTATTACGTTAGTCTTACACCGCGGCGTGAAGTGCGTTTTTTTATCCCCTGCCACCACCTCAGCCTCCGTATACCACGATGCGACTGTATTCAAAAATCCGATTTTATAAACCAAATCCTAACAACAGCACACTTTCGTGACACTAAAATTGCAGCTAAGCGACATCGCAATTACATTGTATTACCCAAAAAATAAGCAATTAGCCGGCTAAGCGTCCGGCATGATGAGGATCTGCTGTTGTCAGAGTTAATATCCCTTGTCCTTTTCCTGGCTTCCATCGGCGTTTATGCCTGGAAAGCCGGTCGTCACACCTGGTGGTTTGTGGCCACCCTGGTGGTGCTCGGCATTTTTATTGTTTTAAACATTACGTTATATGCCAGCGATTATTTTACCGGCGACGGTATTAACGACGCGGTGCTCTACACGTTGACCAACAGCCTGACCGGCGCTGGTGTAGGTAAGTATATCCTTCCGGGTCTGGGGCTGGTGGTCGCCCTGGTGGGCATCTTCGCCGCGCTGGCCTGGGTTCTGCGCCGTCGCCGTCACCGTCCGCATCATCATGGCTACAGCCTGCTGGCGCTGTGCCTGGCGCTGGCCTCCGTGGATGCCAGCCCCGCATTCCATCAAATTACCGAGCTGGTAAAATCCCAGTCGCGCGATGGCGACCCGGACTTTGCGGCCTATTACAAAGAACCCTCGAAGAAGATCGACAATCCCAGACTCAACCTGGTCTATATCTACGGCGAAAGTCTGGAGCGCACCTATTTTGATAACGATGCTTTCCCGAACCTGACGCCAGAGCTTGGCGCGCTGAAAAACCAGGGCCTCGACTTCAGCCACACCATGCAGCTCCCTGGCACGGATTACACCATCGCCGGGATGGTGGCCTCCCAGTGCGGCATTCCGCTGTTCGCTCCGTTTGAAGGCAACGCCTCCGCCTCGATGTCGAGCTTCTTCCCGCAGAACATTTGCCTCGGCGATATCCTGAAAAACTCGGGCTATGAAAACTACTTTATGCAGGGCGCTAACCTGCGCTTTGCCGGGAAAGATGTGTTCCTGAAATCCCACGGTTTCGATCACTTGTATGGTTCCGAAGAGCTGAAAACCACGGTGGCCGATCCGGCCTACCGCAACGACTGGGGCTTTTACGACGATACCGTTCTGGATGAAACCTGGAAGAAATTCGAGGAGCTTTCCCGCGCCGGTAAACGCTTCTCGCTGTTTGCGTTGACCGTCGACACGCATCATCCGGATGGTTTTGTCTCACGCACCTGTAAACGTCAGGGCTACGACATTGACGGTAAAAACAACAAGTCGTTCAGCGCCGTGACCTGTAGCCAGGAGCATATCGCGGCGTTAATCGAGAAAATCAAAGCGTCGCCGTATTTCAAAAATACGGTCATCGTCGTCTCATCTGACCATCTGGCGATGAAAAACAGCGCCTGGGATGAGCTGAATAAGCTGGATCGCAGCAACCTGTTCTTTGTGCTGCGCGGCGATAAACCGCAGCAGGAGATCATTGCCGCTAAACGTAACTCGATGGATAACGGCGCTACCGTGCTGGATATTCTGGGTGGCGATAACTTCATTGGACTGGGTCGCAGTACGCTGTCGGGCCAGTCCCTGTCGGAAATCTTCCTCAACATGAAGGAAAAAATCCTCGCCTGGAAGCCGGATATCATTCGTCTGTGGAACTTCCCGAAAGAGATAAAAGACTTCACCATCGATCAAGATAAAAAAATGATCGCGTTCTCCGGCAGCCATTTCCGCCTGCCACTGCTGCTGCGCGTGTCGGATAACCGCGTCGAGCCGCTGCCGGAAAGCGAATACTCCGCGCCACTGCGCTTCCAGCTGGCGGAATTCGCCCCGCGCGATAATTTCGTCTGGGTCGACAAATGCTACAAAATGGGCCAGCTCTGGTCGCAACAGCTGTCGCTGTCCACCGACTGGTGCGTCTCTCAGGGGCAACTCGGCGGCGAGCAGGCCGTGCAACACGTTGACAAACCGCAGTGGCAGGGAAAAACCGCGTTTAAAGATACGGTTATTGATACCGCACGCTATCAGCGCAACGTAGACCTGCTGAAAATCGTCGACAACGACATTCGTTATAAAGCAGACAGCTTCATCTTTAATGTTGCCGGCGCGCCGGAAGAGGTGAAGCAGTTCAGCGGTATTTCGCGGCCGGAATCATGGGGGCGCTGGTCTAACGCCCAGTTAGGCGATGAGGTGAAAATTGAATATACCCATCCGCTGCCGGAGAAATTCGATCTGGTGATCACCGCCAGGGCATTTGGTCCCAACGCAAACCGTCCTATACCGGTGCGCGTCGGCGATAAAGAACAGACGCTGACGCTGAGCAATGATGTCACCACCAGCACGCTGCACTTCGATAACCCAACGCGCAGCAATACGCTGGTCATTGTGCCGCCCGATCCGCAGTCCACTAACGAAGGGAATATTCTCGGTCACGCTCCGCGCAAGCTGGGGATCGGCATGGTGGAGATTAAAATTGTGAGCAGCGCTGGCTGATGACGGCGTTCACCCTTCGCCCGACGCGCATCGACGACGTCGCTGCCCTGCCCGCCATCGAACGTGCGGCGGGGCAGCGGTTTCGCGACGTTCCTGAGCTGGCCTGGCTGGCAGACAATGAGGTTATTTGTGTTGAAGATCACCTCGGTTACGCCGGACGCGGATTAAGCTGGCTGGCGCTGGCTGACGACAGGCCTGTGGGCTTTATTCTCGCCGAAGCTCATCCATCGTCACTGTTTATTGTGGAACTGTCGGTTCACCTGGACTGGCAGGGACGAGGTCTCGGACGCCAGTTAATCGCCCGTGCCGCCGCGCATGCCCGCTGTCTGGGGCTGAACTCGCTGACGTTAACGACGTTTCGTGATGTCCCGTGGAATGCGCCCTTCTACAGGCGATTAGGGTTTGAAATGCTGACGACGCTGACGCCGGAACTGCGCCAGAAACGCGAGGAAGAGACGGCGCACGGTTTAGCGTATGGTTCCCGCTGCGCCATGCGCCTGCCTCTGTAAGATCGCCCGGTGGCGTTGCGCTTACCGGGCCTACAAAACCCAATTCCGCAGGCCGGGTAAGGCGCAGCCGCCACCCGGCAAAACGCACAGCGTCAGAACGTTTCCCAGTTATCGCCCGCATCTGCGGTCGCCGGTTTACGCGCCACTACCGGAGCGGCAACGCTTTTCGCGGAGGCGAACTCGCGCGCCTTCATCTGTTCCTGCTGAATACGGAACACCGCAACGGCCTGCGTCAGACGGCTCGCCTGCTCTTCCAGTGCCGCGGCCGCCGCCGCAGACTCTTCCACCAGCGAGGCGTTCTGCTGGGTCACGCGATCCATCTCAGCCACCGCCAGCCCAACCTGGTCGATACCGCGGCTCTGCTCGTCAGACGCAGACGCGATTTCGCCCATGATGTCCGTCACGCGCGTTACCGCATTCACGATCTCACCCATGGTTTCACCCGCGCTTTCCACCAGCGTTGAACCAATTTCCACGCGCCCCACGGAGTCTTCAATCAGACTCTTGATCTCACGGGCCGCCTGGGCGCTGCGCTGCGCCAGGTTTCGGACTTCACCTGCAACCACCGCAAAGCCGCGGCCCTGCTCGCCCGCACGCGCCGCTTCTACCGCCGCGTTCAGCGCCAGAATATTGGTCTGGAAGGCAATCCCGTCGATCACGCTGATGATATCGGCGATTTTCTGCGAACTGCCGGCGATATCGCGCATGGTCTGCACCACGTTATCCACCACCTTGCCGCCTTTCTGCGCGGTTTCAGACGCGCTCAGGGCCAGGTTGCTCGCCTGACGGGCGTTCTCGGCGTTCTGCTTCACGGTGGCAGTCAGCTGTTCCATGCTGGCGGCGGTCTCTTCCAGAGAGGCAGCCTGCTGTTCGGTACGGGATGAGAGATCGTTATTACCCATCGAGATTTCGCTCGCACCGCTGTAAATGGCGTTTGCGCCGTTACGCACGTCACCCACGGTACGCACCAGCTCGCCCTGCATGTGGCGCAGGGAGTCAGCCAGTTCCCCCATCTCGTTGGAGCCTTCCACGTCGATGCGCTTCACCAGGTCGCCGCTGGCGATATGACGAATGCTGTCAATCAGACGGTTCAGCGGCGAAATCAGCGCCTGACGAATACCCAGCCAGACGGCAACAATCACCACCAGCACCGCAGCCAGCACGCTAAACAGCACCCAGATAGCCTGGCGGTAAGAACTGTTGCTGTCTTCAACCGCGGTCTGATACAGCGCGTCGTTCTGTTGCAGATAGGTGACGTACTGCTTCTCAAAGCCATCCTGATAGCTCTGGGTCGGCTGGTCGAAGAACTCATTGATCTTGCCCGCCCCCAGCAGCTGGATCAGCTCGGCCAGCGCGCCGTGGTAGATATCGTAATTACGTTTGATTTCCAGTGCCGCAGCGTCGCTCTGACGCGGGTCGCGCGGCAGCGCTTCGTAATCCGCCCAGTTTTTTTCCGCCTGTTTCAGAGACGCAGAGGCAATCTGCATCAGCTCGGCGACGGTTGAGCCGCTACCGATATTGTTCTGATCCATCATATAGCGGATACCCGCGCGGTTCAGAGTGTTACGGGTTTGCAGCAGCGCCACCCAGCTACCGTTCAGGGTGGATTGTTGCTGGCGAATGGTTTGCAGGATGGTGAAATTCTCTTTGTCATGCTTCAGGGCATTGAAGAAAAGACCACCGGATGTGAGTTGTAAAAGGCCAAATATCGCTAAAACCAGCAGTAAGCTGGTGACAATCTTGATACGATTTAACATGTTTTCTCTTTCCTCAGACAGATACAGAATTTTCGGCCTGGAAAGGGAAAACTTTACGAAAATCATCCTGGAATTTAGGGTTTTTACTCTTCGTCCCGCGCGGCAATATGTCGGTTTCCAAGTTCAATAAATTCTTCCAGCAGCGCCGTGAGCTGCGTCATCTTCTCCGGGGTATATTCCGTCTCAATCTGCTGGTACGCCTCTTCCACCTGAGCCTGAGCACGCTGGTACAGCGCGTTGCCTTCTTTCGTCAGCGATACGTACAGCTTGCGCTGGTCATTCACCGGCTTTAAGCGCAGCACCAGACCGTCGCGCTCCATCCGCGTCAGAATGCCGGTCAGGCTTGGGCGCAAAATGCAGGTGCGGAACGCCAGATCGTGAAAATCCATGGAGGGATGCTCGGCCAGCACGCGGACGATACGCCACTGCTGCTCGGTCAGATTATGCCGCTTCACTATCGGGCGGAAGTAGCCCATCGCCGCTTCACGCGCCTGCAAAAGCGCGATGGTTAATGAGTCATGCATCACCTTCCCCTTACATCATTAACAAGTAAACAATTTAAAACAGATGCTTTTATCGACAACACGTTGTAACCCAAAAAGTCTAACAGAAACAACGCCATTTTTTTAATCCATTGAATTAAAAGATAATTAACTCATTTATGTAAATTTATTGTTATTCATATCACAAATTATTCACTTCTGATTGCGAAACGAACAGCAAAAGCATAAAACCAGATCATTAACATATTAATGAAATCAAAACCGGACAGCCGGTTTGAGGAGTATGGGAATGAAAGGTACTGTTTTTGCCGTAGCGCTAAACCACCAAAGCCAGCGTGCAGCCTGGGCTGAGGCGTTTGAAAAAGCCCCCTATAACGCGCCGCCAAAAACGGCGGTGTGGTTTATCAAGCCACATAACACCGTTATTCGCGCAGGCGAGCCGATTCCCTTCCCACAGGGAGAAACCGTGTTAAGCGGCGCAACGGTGGCGCTGGTGGTGGGCAAAACCGCCAGCAAAGTCCGCGTTGAAGAGGCGGCGGCGTACATCGCTGGCTACGCGCTGGCCAACGAAATCAGCCTGCCGGAAGAGAGCTTCTACCGTCCGGCGATCAAGGCCAAATGTCGGGATGGATTTTGCCCGCTCGGCGAACCTGTCGCCGTTGATAACGTGGACAACCTGACCATCATCACCGAGATCAACGGTCGCGAAGCGGACCACTGGAACACGGCCGATCTGCACCGCAACGCCGCCGAACTGCTGAGCGCGCTGAGCGAATTTGCCACCCTGAACCCCGGCGATGCGATATTGCTCGGTACCCCACAAAGCCGTGTCGAAATTCGCCCGGGCGATCGGGTACGCATTCTGGCAGAGGGATTTCCGCCGCTGGAAAACCCGGTGGTAGTGGAACGCGACGTTACCATTGCTTCGCGCACACCGCCGCACGCCACGCTGTTTGCCCTCGGCCTGAACTACGCCGATCACGCCAGCGAGCTGGACTTCAAACCGCCTACCGAGCCGCTGGTGTTTATCAAAGCGCCGAACACCTTTAATGGCGATAACCAGACCTCGGTGCGCCCAAACAACATTGAATACATGCATTACGAAGCCGAGCTGGTGGTGGTCATCGGTAAAACCGCGCGTAAGGTCAGCGAAGCCGAGGCGATGGACTATGTTGCGGGCTACACGGTGTGCAACGACTACGCCATCCGCGATTATCTCGAAAACTACTATCGCCCAAACCTGCGGGTGAAAAGCCGCGACGGGCTGACCCCCATCAGCCCGAACGTGGTACCAAAAGAAGCCATCCCTGACCCGCACAACCTTCGTCTTCGCACCTACGTTAACGGTGAACTGCGTCAGGAAGGCACCACCGCCGATCTCATTTTCAGCATCCCATTCCTGATTGCGTATCTGAGCGATTTCATGACCCTGCAACCGGGCGACATGATTGCCACCGGCACGCCGAAGGGGCTGTCCGACGTGGTACCGGGCGATGAAGTGGTGGTGGAAGTGGAGGGCGTAGGCCGTCTGGTAAACCGAATTGTCAGTGAGGAGACTGCAAAATGAAAAAGATTAACCACTGGATCAACGGGAAAAACGTCGCCGGAAGTGAGTACTTCCAAACCACTAACCCGGCCTCCGGCGAGGTGCTGGCTGAAGTAGCCTCCGGGGGCGAAGCCGAAATCCATCAGGCCGTTGCCGCCGCCAAAGAGGCGTTCCCGAAATGGGCCAACCTGCCGATGAAGGAGCGTGCGCGCCTGATGCGTCGCCTGGGGGATCTGATTGACCAGAACGTGCCGGACATTGCCGCGATGGAGACCGCCGACACCGGCCTGCCGATCCACCAGACCAAAAACGTGCTCATTCCGCGCGCCTCGCACAACTTCGAGTTCTTCGCCGAGGTGTGCCAGCAGATGAACGGCAAAACCTACCCGGTCGACGACAAGATGCTCAACTACACCCTGGTGCAGCCGGTGGGTGTCTGCGCGCTGGTGTCGCCGTGGAACGTGCCGTTTATGACCGCCACCTGGAAGGTCGCGCCCTGTCTCGCGCTGGGTAACACCGCGGTGCTGAAGATGTCTGAACTCTCCCCGCTGACCGCCGACCGTCTGGGCGAGCTGGCCCTCGAAGCGGGCATTCCGGCGGGCGTGCTCAACGTGGTGCAGGGCTATGGCGCCACGGCGGGCGACGCGCTGGTGCGTCATCATGACGTGCGCGCCGTCTCCTTCACCGGCGGCACCGCCACCGGGCGTAACATCATGAAAAACGCCGGGCTGAAGAAGTATTCTATGGAACTGGGCGGCAAATCTCCGGTGCTGATTTTTGAAGACGCGGACATCGAGCGCGCGCTGGACGCCGCCCTGTTCACCATCTTCTCCATCAACGGCGAACGCTGCACCGCCGGCTCGCGCATCTTCATCCAGCAGAGCATCTACCCGGAGTTCGTCAAACGCTTTGCCGAGCGCGCCAACCGCCTGCGCGTGGGCGACCCGACCGATCCGAACACCCAGATTGGCGCGCTCATCAGCCAGCAGCACTGGGAAAAAGTCTCCGGCTATATCCGCCTCGGCATTGAAGAGGGGGCAACCCTGCTGGCGGGCGGCCCGGACAAACCGACCGATCTGCCTGCGCACCTGGAAGGCGGCAACTTCCTGCGCCCGACCGTGCTGGCGGATGTCGATAACCGCATGCGCGTGGCGCAGGAAGAGATCTTCGGGCCGGTGGCCTGCCTGCTGCCGTTTAAGGACGAAGCGGAAGGGCTGCGCCTGGCGAACGACGTGGAGTATGGCCTGGCGTCGTACATCTGGACCCAGGACGTCAGCAAAGTGCTGCGTCTGGCGCGCAACATCGAAGCGGGCATGGTGTTCGTCAACACCCAGAACGTGCGCGACCTGCGCCAGCCGTTTGGCGGCGTGAAGGCCTCCGGCACCGGGCGCGAAGGCGGCGAGTACAGCTTCGAGGTCTTCGCGGAGATGAAGAACGTCTGTATCTCCATGGGCGACCATCCGATTCCAAAGTGGGGGATCTGATCATGGGAAAATTAGCGTTAGCGGCAAAAATCACCCACGTGCCGTCAATGTATCTCTCTGAACTGCCGGGCAAAAACCACGGCTGCCGCCAGTCGGCCATCGACGGGCATAAAGAGATCAGCAAGCGCTGCCGCGATCTGGGCGTGGATACCATTATCGTCTTCGATACCCACTGGCTGGTGAACAGCGCGTATCACATCAACTGCGCGGACCATTTCTCAGGCGTCTACACCAGCAACGAGCTGCCGCATTTTATTCGCGACATGACCTACGACTACGACGGCAACCCGGAACTCGGCCAGCTGATTGCCGACGAAGCGGTGAAGCTTGGCGTTCGCGCCAAGGCGCACAACATCCCGAGCCTCAAGCTGGAGTACGGCACGCTGGTGCCGATGCGCTACATGAACGCGGATAAGCACTTCAAAGTGGTCTCCATCTCGGCGTTCTGCACGGTTCACGACTTCGCCGACAGCCGCAGGCTGGGCGAGGCCATCATCAGCGCCATCGAAAAATACGACGGCACCGTGGCGGTGCTCGCCAGCGGCTCGCTGTCGCACCGCTTTATCGACGACCAGCGCGCGGAGGAAGGGATGAACAGCTACACCCGCGAGTTTGATCGCCAGATGGACGAGCGCGTGGTGAAGCTGTGGCGCGAGGGGCAGTTCAAGGAGTTTTGCAGCATGCTGCCGGAGTACGCCGACTACTGCTACGGCGAGGGCAACATGCACGACACGGTGATGCTGCTGGGGATGCTCGGCTGGGACAAATACGACGGTAAGGTGGAGTTTCTCACCGAGCTGTTCGCCAGCTCCGGCACCGGCCAGGTCAACGCCGTTTTCCCGCTGCCCGCCTAAGGAGTCGTTATGCCGCACTTTATTGCTGAATGTACCAACAACATCCGCGAGCAGGCCGACCTGCCGGGTCTGTTCGCCAAAGTGAACGAGGCGCTCGCCGCCACGGGGATCTTCCCGCTCGGCGGTATCCGCAGCCGCGCCCACTGGCTGGATACCTGGCAGATGGCCGACGGTAAGCACGATTACGCCTTTGTGCATATGACGCTGAAGATCGGCGCGGGGCGCAGCCTGGAAAGCCGGGAAGAGGTCGGTGAAATGCTGTTTGCGCTGATCAAAACGCACTTCGCAGAGCTAATGGCGGGCCGATATCTGGCGCTGTCGTTCGAGCTGGACGAGCTGCACCCGACGCTTAATTACAAGCAAAACAACGTGCACGCGTTGTTTAAATAACACCGCACGGTCTGTCCCCTCTCCCACAGGGAGAGGGAGAAAACAAATAAAAACAGGATATCGCCATGCTCGACAAACACACCCATACCCTGATCGCCCACCGTCTGCATCAGGCGGAACAATCCCGGGAGCAGATCCGCGCGATCTCGCTGGAGTACCCGGAGATCACCATTGAAGACGCCTACGCCGTCCAGCGCGAATGGGTGAGCCTGAAAATTGCCGAAGGCCGCGTGCTGAAAGGCCACAAGATCGGCCTTACCTCCAAAGCGATGCAGGCCAGCTCGCAGATCAGCGAGCCGGACTACGGCGCGCTGCTGGACGATATGTTCTTCCACGACGGCAGCGACATCCCCGTGGATCGCTTTATCGTCCCGCGCATCGAAGTGGAGCTGGCCTTCGTGCTGGCAAAACCGCTGCGCGGCCCGAACTGCACGATCTTCGACGTCTACAACGCCACGGATTACATCATCCCCGCCCTGGAGCTGATCGACGCCCGCTGCCATAACGTTGACCCGGAAACCCAGCGCCCGCGCAAGGTGTTCGACACCATCTCCGATAACGCCGCCAACGCGGGCGTGATCCTCGGCGGCCGCCCGATTAAACCCGACGAGCTGGATCTGCGCTGGATCTCCGCCCTGCTTTACCGCAACGGCGTGATCGAAGAGACCGGGGTCGCCGCAGGCGTGCTTAACCACCCGGCGAACGGCGTGGCGTGGCTGGCGAACAAACTCGCGCTATACGACGTGCAGCTTGAGCCAGGGCAAATCATCCTCGGCGGCTCGTTTACCCGCCCGGTTGCCGCCAGCAGAGGCGACACCTTCCACGTCGACTACGGTAACATGGGCTCCATCAGCTGCCGCTTTGTGTAAGGAGATGACCATGCAAAACGCATTCAAAGCGGCGCTGAAGGCGGGCCGTCCGCAAATCGGGTTATGGCTGGGGCTGACCAGCAGCTACAGCGCTGAGCTACTGGCCGGGGCCGGTTTTGACTGGCTGCTGATCGACGGAGAGCACGCGCCGAACAGCGTGCAAACCATCCTGACTCAGCTACAGGCCATCGCCCCTTATCCCAGCCAGCCGGTGGTGCGCCCGTCGTGGAACGATCCGGTGCAGATCAAGCAGCTGCTGGACGTGGGGGCGCAAACCCTGCTGGTGCCGATGGTGCAAAACGCCGACGAAGCCCGTCTGGCTGTCAGCGCCACCCGCTACCCGCCTGCCGGTATTCGCGGCGTCGGCAGCGCGCTGGCGCGGGCGTCGCGCTGGAACCGCATCCCGGAGTATCTGCATCAGGCTAACGACACCATGTGCGTGCTGGTGCAAATCGAAACTCGCGAGGCGCTGAAAAACCTGCCGCAGATCCTGGACGTGGAAGGGGTGGACGGCGTGTTTATCGGTCCTGCGGATCTGAGCGCCGACATGGGCTTCGCCGGTAATCCGCAGCACCCGGAGGTGCAGGCCGCCATAGAGCAGGCGATCGCGCAGATCCTCAGCGCGGGCAAAGCGCCCGGCATCCTGATGGCGAACGAGCAACTGGCAAAACGTTATCTTGAACTCGGCGCGCTGTTTGTCGCGGTCGGCGTGGATACCACCCTGCTCGCCCGCAGCGCCGAAGCGCTGGCGGCCCGCTTTACCGACGTCACCACAGCAGTTGATAACAATAAATCCGTCTACTAAACGTACGATGTGGAGCGCAACATGACGACCTCAACCCTGCATAATAAAGCTGTTGAACATCGCGTTATTAATAAGCTGTTCCGTCGTTTGATCGTGTTTCTTTTTATCCTGTTTGTCTTCTCGTTTCTCGATCGCATCAACATCGGCTTTGCCGGGCTGACGATGGGCAAAGATCTGGGCCTCACGTCGACCATGTTTGGCCTGGCCGCGACGCTTTTTTACGTGACCTACGTGCTGTGCGGGATCCCCAGCAACATCATGCTGGCGAAGATCGGCGCCCGCCGCTGGATCGCCGGGATCATGGTGGTGTGGGGCATCGCCTCTACCTGCACCATGTTCGCCACCAGCCCCGAAACGCTCTACGTCCTGCGCATGCTGGTGGGCATTGCCGAAGCCGGTTTCCTGCCGGGCATTCTGGTCTATCTCACCTGGTGGTTCCCGGCCTATCACCGCGCCCGCGCCAACGCGTTGTTTATGATCGCCATGCCGGTGACCATGATGCTCGGTTCGATCCTCTCCGGGTACATTCTGGCGATGGACGGACTGTGGAACCTTAAGGGCTGGCAGTGGCTGTTCCTGCTGGAGGGGCTACCGTCGGTGGTGCTCGGCGTGGTGACCTGGTTCTACCTTAACGACACCCCGGATCAGGCCACCTGGCTGGATGATGACGAAAAGCAGGCACTCAAAACGATGATCGCCCGCGAGCAGGAGCTGGCCATTGCGCATGCCGCCACGCCGCGATCGACGCTGCGCGAGGTGCTGACGCCCGCCGTGCTGCTCTACACGCTGGCCTACTTCTGCCTGACGAATACGCTGAGCGCGATCAACATCTGGACGCCGCAGATCCTGCAAAGCTTCAACACCGGCAGCAGCAATATCGTGATTGGCCTGCTGGCGGCGATCCCGCAGTTTTGCACCATCCTCGGGATGATCTGGTGGAGCCGCCGCTCCGACAGGCTGAAAGAGCGAAAAAAGCACACTATCCTGCCGTATCTTTTTGCAGCGGCGGGATGGATGCTGGCCTCGGCGACCGATCACAGTCTGATCCAGCTGCTTGGCATCATCATGGCCTCAACCGGATCGTTTACCGCCATGGCGATATTCTGGACCACGCCGGATCAGGTTATTAGCCTGCAATCCCGCGCGGTGGCGCTGGCGGTGATCAACGCCATCGGCAACGTCGGGTCTGCCGTCAGCCCATTGCTGATAGGTATTTTGCGCGACGCGACCGGCAGCTTCAGCTCGGGACTGTGGTTCGTGGCAGGTCTGCTGGTGGTGGGCGCGCTGGTGCTGACGCGCATTCCGATGACGCGCCGGGAAAGCCTGGAGCGTGAGCCGGACATCGCGGCGCAAAAGATCCACTGAGGAGCCGCTATGTGTCAGAGCCCCATCACCAACATCGATATCAGCAAGGAGTACGACGAAAGTCTGGGCACCGACGATGTGCACTACCAGTCGTTCGCCCGCATGGCGGCCTTTTTTGGCCGCGACATGCAGGCGCACCGCCACGACCAGTATTTTCAGATGCATTTTCTCGACACCGGGCAGATTGAGCTCCAGCTCGACGACCACCGTTACTCGGTGCAGGCGCCGCTGTTCGTGCTGACGCCGCCGTCGGTGCCGCATGCGTTTATCACCGAATCCGACAGCGACGGCCACGTGCTGACGGTGCGCGAGGATCTCATCTGGCCGCTGTTAGAAGTGCTCTACCCCGGTACGCGGGAAGCGTTCGGCCTGCCGGGGATCTGCCTTTCGCTTGCCGACAAGCCTGACGAGCTGGCGGCGCTGAAGCACTACTGGCAGCTGATTGCCCGGGAATCCACGGAACAGCTGCCCGGTCGCGAGCATACGCTGGTCCTGCTGGCGCAGGCCGTTTTTACCCTGCTGCTGCGCAATGCGAAGCTCGACGACCACGCATCAGGCGGCATGCGCGGTGAGCTGAAGCTGTTTCAGCGCTTTAACCAGCTGACAGATGCTCATTACCACGAGCACTGGACGGTGCCGGAATACGCCAGCGAACTGCATCTCACCGAATCCCGCCTGACCGATATCTGTCGCCGCTTCGCCAACCGCTCGCCGAAACGGCTGATCTTCGACCGCCAGCTGCGGGAAGCCAGACGCCTGCTGCTGTTTTCCGACAGCACAGTGAGCGAAATTGCCTGGCAGCTGGGTTTTAAAGATCCGGCCTATTTCGCCCGTTTTTTTAACCGACTGACGGGGTGCTCACCCAGCGCATATCGGGCGCAGAAAGTACCGGTGTCGCCTGTTCCCCTCACCCCTGCCCTCTCCCAGAGGGAGAGAGAGTAACCGTCCCCTCTCCCTCTGGGAGAGGGTTAGGGTGAGGGAAATCACACTCTGTGATCTCTCGCGAAAAGTACCTGCCGTTGTCCCAATCGTCCCTTCACGTTCCGCCCCTCTCACGCTTCAATTAAACAACAAAAACAAAACATAAATTTAACAACCATCTTCCGATACGAGGTCCCTATGAAGCCTGAAGATTTCCGCGCTGATGCCAAACGTCCGTTAACCGGTGAAGAGTATTTAAAAAGCCTGCAAGATGGCCGTGAGATTTATATCTACGGCGAGCGCGTTAAGGACGTCACTACCCACCCGGCATTTCGCAATGCGGCGGCGTCCATCGCCCAGATGTACGATGCCCTGCACAAGCCAGACATGCAGGATACCCTCTGCTGGGGCACGGACACCGGCAGCGGCGGTTACACCCATAAGTTCTTCCGCGTGGCAAAAAGCGCCGACGATCTGCGCCAGCAGCGTGACGCCATCGCCGAGTGGTCGCGCCTGAGCTACGGCTGGATGGGGCGTACGCCTGACTACAAAGCCGCGTTCGGCTGCGCGCTGGGGGCGAACCCTGCCTTCTACGGTCAGTTCGAGCAGAACGCCCGCAACTGGTACACACGTATTCAGGAAACCGGCCTGTACTTTAACCACGCCATCGTCAACCCGCCGATCGACCGCCATAAACCGGCAGACGAGGTGAAAGACGTTTACATCAAGCTGGAGAAAGAGACCGACGCCGGGATCATCGTCAGCGGCGCGAAAGTGGTGGCCACCAACTCCGCCCTGACCCATTACAACATGATCGGCTTCGGCTCTGCGCAGGTGATGGGCGAAAACCCGGACTTCGCGCTGATGTTCGTCGCGCCGATGGATGCCGAAGGGGTGAAGCTGATCTCCCGCGCCTCTTACGAGATGGTGGCAGGGGTGACCGGTTCCCCGTACGACTACCCGCTCTCCAGCCGTTTTGACGAGAACGACGCCATTCTGGTGATGGATCATGTGCTGATCCCGTGGGAAAACGTGCTGATCTACCGCGATTTCGACCGCTGCCGTCGCTGGACGATGGAAGGTGGCTTCGCCCGCATGTACCCGCTTCAGGCCTGCGTGCGTCTGGCAGTGAAGCTCGACTTCATCACCGCTCTGCTGAAGAAGTCGCTGGAGTGTACCGGCACCCTCGAGTTCCGCGGCGTGCAGGCGGATCTCGGCGAAGTGGTGGCGTGGCGCAACATGTTCTGGGCGCTGAGCGACTCCATGTGCTCCGAAGCCACGCCGTGGGTAAACGGCGCGTATCTGCCTGACCACGCGGCGTTACAGACCTACCGCGTGATGGCGCCAATGGCCTATGCGAAGATCAAGAACATCATCGAACGTAACGTGACCTCCGGGCTGATCTACCTGCCGTCCAGCGCGCGGGACCTGAACAACCCGCAGATCGACCAGTATCTGGCGAAGTACGTGCGCGGCTCCAACGGGATGGATCATGTCGAACGCATCAAGATTCTGAAACTGATGTGGGATGCCATCGGCAGCGAGTTTGGCGGACGTCACGAGCTGTACGAAATCAACTACTCCGGTAGCCAGGATGAGATCCGCCTGCAATGCCTGCGTCAGGCGCAAAGCTCCGGCAACATGGACAAGATGATGGCGATGGTTGACCGCTGCATGTCCGAGTACGACCAGCACGGCTGGACCGTACCGCACCTGCACAACAACACTGATATCAACATGCTGGATAAGCTGCTGAAATAACGCAGCGGGAGGTTTCAATGCAATCTGAAGAACGCCTGCGTTTTCGCGACGCGATGGCCAGCCTGTCGGCGGCGGTGAATGTGGTCACCACCGAGGGCGATGCGGGTCGCTGCGGCATTACCGCCACCGCCGTCTGTTCGGTCACGGACACCCCGCCTTCGGTCATGGTCTGCATCAATGCCAACAGCGCCATGAACCCGGTCTTCCAGGGCAACGGCAAACTGTGTGTCAACGTGCTGAACCACGAGCAGGAGATCATGGCCCGCCACTTTGCCGGGATGACCGGCATGGCAATGGAGGAGCGCTTTGCTCTCTCCTGCTGGCAGAAAGGACCGCTGGCGCAGCCGGTGCTGAAAGGCGCTCTGGCAAGCCTGGAAGGCGAGATAACCCAGGTGCAAACCATCGGTACCCATCTGGTCTACCTTGTGGAGATTAAGAACATCATCCTCAGCAGCGAGGGGCACGGCCTGATCTACTTCAAACGCCGTTTCCACCCGGTGATGATGGAGATGGAAGCCGCGGTTTGATCCCGTTGCACAAAAAAACGCTAAGGTTTCCGCAAAGGTGCGCCGTTAACTATCCATAAGATAAATTTTCCGGGGCGGCTGGCGACGTCGTCAGGCGCCCCCTTAACGCTGGAAAGTCTTATGGCCCCTTCACCCCGAAGCCGCTCGGCTGAACGTCTGGTTGACATCATTATTGCCCTGCACCGCAACGGAAGCGTTAATCGCCGCGATCTGATGCAAAAATTTGGCATTACCGAACGCACGGTGTACCGCGATTTGCAGGCGCTTTCCCCGATTATTGAACACGACGGCAAAGGGCGCTATCAGCTGCTGCCTGCGTATCAGACCTGCCGCTGCGTGCACTGCCCTGAAGCGAACGACGAAACCCCGCAGAGGTAGATTATTCTCAGTGATCTCAATCACATATTTTCTTCCACCGTGGGTGAGCCTTAACCACTCACCCTCGCTTTTGACCGCTCACGCATCGCTTTCAACCACTCACCTATTTACCGTGCTTTATACGCGCGAGGATCTGGCACGATCGCTCCAGCATTAATCAATACCTCCTCACAACAAACCCTGACCCTTTTTTCTTTACATAAAAAACCAGGTCTTACTATGGATACTAAAAAACTACTGAAGCACGTGCCCTGGGCCTTACTCGGGATCCTCGGTGCTTTCTGTCTGGCGGTTGTCGCATTACGCCGGGGCGAACACGTCAGCGCCCTGTGGATCGTGGTCGCGTCGGTTTCCGTCTACCTTGTGGCTTATCGCTACTACAGCTTATACATCGCGCAGAAGGTCATGAAGCTCGACCCGACGCGTGCCACCCCGGCGGTCATTAACAATGACGGCCTGAACTACGTGCCAACCAACCGTTACGTGCTGTTTGGTCACCACTTCGCCGCCATTGCAGGCGCGGGTCCGCTGGTCGGCCCGGTACTGGCCGCGCAGATGGGCTACCTGCCGGGTACGCTCTGGCTGCTGGCGGGCGTGGTGCTGGCGGGAGCGGTGCAGGACTTTATGGTGCTGTTTATCTCCTCGCGCCGTAACGGTTCGTCGCTGGGTGAGATGATCAAAGAAGAGATGGGCCGCGTGCCGGGCACCATCGCCCTCTTTGGCTGCTTCCTGATCATGATCATCATCCTCGCGGTGCTGGCGCTGATCGTGGTGAAAGCGCTGGCCGAAAGTCCGTGGGGCGTCTTCACCGTCTGCTCTACCGTACCGATTGCGCTGTTCATGGGCATCTACATGCGCTTCCTGCGCCCTGGCCGCGTTGGCGAGGTGTCGGTCATCGGTATCGTGCTGCTGGTCGCCTCCATCTACTTCGGCGGCGTGATTGCGCACGACCCGTACTGGGGCCCGGCGCTGACCTTTAAAGACACCACCATCACCTTCGCGCTGATCGGTTACGCGTTCATCTCAGCGCTGTTGCCGGTGTGGCTGATTCTGGCTCCGCGCGACTACCTGGCGACCTTCCTGAAAATCGGCGTGATCGTCGGGCTGGCAATCGGGATTGTGATCATCAATCCTGAGCTGAAAATGCCAGCGGTGACGCAGTACATTGACGGTACCGGTCCGCTGTGGAAAGGCGCTCTGTTCCCGTTCCTGTTTATCACCATCGCCTGCGGTGCCGTGTCTGGCTTCCACGCGCTGATCGCCTCGGGCACCACGCCGAAGCTGATGGCCAACGAAACCGACGCGCGCTTCATCGGTTACGGCGCGATGCTGATGGAGTCCTTCGTGGCGATCATGGCGCTGGTTGCAGCGTCGATTATCGAGCCAGGTCTGTACTTTGCGATGAACACCCCACCAGCGGGTCTCGGCATCACCATGCCAAACCTGCATGAGATGGGCGGCGAAAATACCGCGCTGATCCTGGCGCAGCTGAAAGACGCCAGCGCACACGCGGCGGCGACCGTCAGCTCCTGGGGCTTCGTAATTTCGCCTGAGCAGATCATGCAGACCGCGAAAGACATCGGCGAACCGTCCGTGCTGAACCGCGCAGGTGGCGCGCCAACGCTGGCGGTGGGTATCGCACACGTGTTCCACAAAGTGCTGCCGTGGGCGGACATGGGCTTCTGGTACCACTTCGGTATTCTGTTTGAAGCGCTGTTCATCCTCACCGCGCTGGATGCCGGTACGCGTGCAGGCCGCTTCATGTTGCAGGATCTGCTGGGTAACTTCGTGCCATTCCTGAAGAAAACCGACTCTCTGGTCGCCGGTGTTCTGGGTACCGCGGGCTGCGTAGGCCTGTGGGGTTATCTGCTGTATCAGGGCGTTGTTGACCCGCTGGGCGGCGTTAAGAGCCTGTGGCCGCTGTTCGGCATCTCTAACCAGATGCTGGCGGCTGTGGCCCTGGTGCTGGGTACCGTTGTCCTGGTGAAGATGAAACGCACCAAATACATCTGGGTCACCGTGGTGCCTGCGCTGTGGCTGCTGCTCTGCACTACCTGGGCGCTGGGTCTGAAACTGTTCAGCACCAACCCGCAGCTGGAAGGCTTCTTCTTCATGGCTAACCAGTACAAAGAGAAGATTGCCGCAGGCGGCGCGGATCTGACCGCGCAGCAGATTGCCAACATGAACCATATCGTGGTGAACAACTACACCAACGCGGGTCTGAGCATTCTGTTCCTGGTGGTGGTGTACAGCATCATCTTCTACGGCATCAAAACCTGGATGAAAGTGCGTAACGTTGAGGGCCGTACGGACAAAGAAACCCCGTACGTGCCGGTGCCGGAAGGCGGCGTGAAGACCTCCTCACACCATTAATTAAGCATGTTACTGTAGGCCCGGATCGCTGCGCGCCTCCGGGCTTCTTCTATCTGGAACCCTCAATGTTTGGTAACTTAGGCGAAGCAAAAAAATACCTCGGTCAGGCGGCGAAAATGCTGATTGGCATTCCGGACTATGACAACTACGTTGAGCATATGAAGACCAACCATCCGGATAAGCCGTACATGACTTACACTGAATTCTTCCGCGAGCGTCAGGAAGCGCGCTACGGCGGAAGTGGAGAAGGCGGCGTCCGCTGCTGCTAAAGGAGAAACCATGACCCCGATTGCCGTTACCCTGCTGACCGGTTTTCTCGGCGCCGGTAAAACCACCCTGCTGCGCCACATTCTGAACGAGCAGCACGGCTTCAAAATCGCCGTCATCGAAAACGAATTTGGCGAAGTCTCCGTTGACGATCAGCTGATTGGCGACCGCGCCACCCAGATCAAAACCCTGACCAACGGCTGCATCTGCTGCACCCGCTCTAACGAATTAGAAGACGCCCTGCTGGACCTGCTCGACAGCCGCGATCGCGGTGACATCGTCTTCGACCGTCTGGTGATCGAGTGCACCGGCATGGCCGACCCCGGCCCGATTATTCAGACCTTTTTCTCCCACGAGATCATCTGCCAGCGCTACCTGCTGGACGGTGTCATCGCTCTGGTGGATGCGGTACACGCCGACGAGCAGATGAACCAGTTCACCATCGCCCAGTCTCAGGTGGGCTACGCCGACCGCATCCTGCTGACCAAAACCGACGTGGCAGGTGAAAGCGAAAAACTGCGCGAGCGCCTGACGCGCATCAACTCGCGTGCGCCCATTTATACGGTGACGCACGGCGATATCGATCTCGCTCAGCTGTTCAACACCAACGGCTTTATGCTGGAAGAGAACGTTACCGCGAAACCGCGCTTTCACTTTATGTCCGACAAGCAAAACGACGTGGCGTCGATTGTGGTGGAGCTGGACTACCCGGTAGACATCAGCGAGGTCTCCCGCGTGATGGAAAACCTGCTGCTGTCGTTTGCCGACAAGCTGCTGCGCTATAAAGGGATGCTGTGGATCGACGGCGAGCCGAACCGCCTGCTGTTCCAGGGGGTGCAGCGCCTGTACAGCGCCGACTGGGATCGCCCGTGGGGCGATGAAACGCCGCACAGCGTGATGGTGTTTATTGGAATACAGCTGCCGGAAGAAGAAATTCGGGCAGCGTTTGCGGGGCTGAAGAAATAAGATACATCAGGGCCAATTTTTAATGGCCCTGATTTAATTACTGTCTCACACTTTCGATTTTTTTATTCTCATCTCTCTGGCAGAGAAGTAAGATTACAGCACAAGCACCAATTACCATTGCTGTATTTCGTTGGATAAAGAGGACATCTGTCAATCCCATAAGAAATAGCGCTGACATATAAAGCAGCAACCCAACATTGAACTTATTCTTTTTTTCGCAAGAAGCTAAAAAACCAGACACATAAAACAATATAATAGCAATGACGCCTAAAAACCCTTGTAAGCTAAAGCTTTCAATTATATCATTATGGAAATGATATTTTATAGCCCTGACTGCTTCCGCACTTTTATAGTTTTGTTCAATATATTCTCTTGCATTATTATAACGCTGTTCTGCATCCTGACCAAAAAGTGATAAACTCGCTACGTGCTGTCCTGCGTCAAGCATAACAAAACGTGCTCCTAAAGATGTGTTAGCATTATTTTTTTGTAATTGTTGGATATTATCATAAGCCTCAACAATTCTCTTTTGCATCTTATAAGCTATACCTCCACCAATTACGGATATTGCCAGTAATGCTAAAAACCAATAACGAGGCTTTACATTTCTCAATTCAAAACATGCCAGGACGAAGCAGACAATGAAAAAAGTGCCTATAGCGCCTCTGGTTTCTGTCATCAGTAATAAATAAGAGAATATGAAAAATGTAGCAATGTAAAATACAGTACGGTAAAGCTGATTTGAAACTGCTTTTTTAATAAGAGAAAAACACAGAACTGACTGAACAACCATTATATAAGCAGTAGTCGTAGCAGCATCGGCTAGTAATTTAATTCTGGTTATACCAGTCACTTGCTCCTGGTAACCAAACCAAACGGTGAATAAACCTAGAACAACGCTAGTGCAAGCAGCGAATTTCCAGCTTTGGATTGAAATTACATTTACGGATTTAAGCAAATAAAATGCTATTACTCCTGACAGGATGAGCAACTTTCCGCCAGCATAATAATTATCTTTAATATCCTGTAAATGTGTCGATGGAAATATCATTGACCAAATTAGCTTACTGGCACCGAGAAGCACAATGCTCAACAAAAATGCTATTGCGATTTTATTACTCAATAGCCATTGACGAAAACCCTTCCAACTTTCCAAAAAAAGAAGGCCAAAAATAGAAAGATAACAACTAATGTAAAATAGCTTTCTTGGATAAGCCTCTATAAAAAGATCGCTTCCAACTGTAAACACAATAAGAATGAAAATAATGTTAACATTTAACCTTTTAATGTATTCACGACTTAACATGTTTAGTTTGCCTTTTTTCCAAGAAACGAGCCAAATGATAACGAACAAACATACAGAAAGCTTCAATAAACTGTTTCTTATTATTAAGCGTTTTATAGCATTTCTTTAGTTCTTTCGCACAACGTGGACTAACATCTTCAACATCACACCAGGGTGACATTTTTTTATATTTACGATAGTAGGTGCTTATTTGCTGTTGATTCCATAACTGCCATGGTTTATCGCTACCAACATAATGTAACAAAACTGTTTCATTGGGTGGTTCACGCATGAAATCTTCCTTTTTGTGTCCTGCCTTTATTTGGCAATTATACTTGCCATCTATAAACATTATTTTCTCGTTCAGGACAACATTAAGAGCATCTTGATCAAAATACTTAAAGTCAGCCCCGCGCTCCAGTAAGCATTCAAAAACTTTATGCGATATTTTATTTTCATTCCACGTTCTGGCATCAACATAAAGAACGCCAGAATTAAAATAATCGCAACCAGGCATATTAATAGATTCTGAAAGAGCAGTCTGATGCTCCGGCTCCATGACAGCACAACAAATATTATTTATCGGCTTATGGTTTTCTAATAGATCATAAATGCTATCCAGCGCTATAATATCGGCATCAACATATAAAAAATAACGATATTCTTTAATTAAATACGGAGCCAGGAGACGGAAATATATTGAGGCCGGGAAAATTGAATTCTTAGGAAAAACATCCAGCGCGTCAGCAGATACAATAATAATTGTCAGTGCATGTTGAGTATTCTTGATAATAGACTGCAATCTGGAAAACTCAACTTCATTGTTTTTATCTGTAATAATGAAAAAATGCAATGGAACTTCCGAAGTTTTTTCCACAATTGATAACATCGAGATCCCACAGTGCTTTAGAAAATTTTCATCGACACCATAAACAACTGCTGAATATTGAACTTCAACATCGAGATTAAAATTCGTTACTTGCACGCCCAATATATTTTCGTTTAAATTAAGAATGGTTGGGTTCATCATTATTTATCGAGCTCAAAAATACTTATAATACATAAGATAACAAATAATAGCTGCCTTCCCCAGTACTTTCTCTAATTTGTTTAGCAATCATACAAAAAATGATAGCCTTGAAAAAATTCACACCTAACCTTTTGAATAATATACAAAAAAAACACTATACCCATAGACGCATGGGCATAGTGCTGCATTACTCCAAAAACGGTTGATTAACCATCCGCTCTCATTTCAACGCCTCCGGCAGCGTCACAATCCACAGCTCGCTGTCGGACTCCGGCTTCTTCAGCGGCTTCACGCTGAGCGTGGTTTCCACCGGTTTATCATCCAGCGTCAGCTTGCCTTCCGCGTTCACCCGATAATCCTTGAGCTTCTTGCCCTCGGCCGGGTTGTGCATCGCCACCTTCACGCCAAAGTCGTTATCGTTCGCCACCGCCAGCGTTTTGCTGTCAATCAGCGCCAGTCCTTCGGCCTTTTCCTGCTGCCAGCCCAGCGCACGCAGATCGACCACCTGCGTTTTTTCAGCAAGTGTAATGCCGCGCTGCGCCAGCGTTTTCTCATCGTCAAACTCCGGGTATTCGCCCGGCTTGTCGAAGGCGGCCAGATCGCTCGCCTTGCTCAGATCCACCCTGTAGATGAAGTTACGCATTGCGTCATTTTTATCCTCACCCTGTTCAATCAGCAGGATGGTGTGGTTATCCAGCGCCACTATGTCGCCGATTTTGGCGTCGCTGTTTTTGCTGTAGGCCGTGCTGTCGACAGGGTAGCCGTACATCGCGGTTTTCCCGGTCGCCGGATCGAAGCTCACCAGACGCGTAAACAGCGCCTGTTTTTTGCTCTTCCCGTCAATATCCAGCGTGCTTTGCACGGCGGCGATAATGCGTCCGTCCGGCATGCGGGTCAGCCCTTCGAAGCCCCGGTTTGCCTGACGCCATTTGATAACGTTTGGCAGACCGCCCGCGATGGACTTCTCCCCTTGCGTCGCCTGCGGACCGTGGATCGCGAGGATTTTCCCTTTACTGTCGACGTTAATCAGGAACGGGCCATACTCATCGCACAGCCAGTAGCCGCCCTTCCCGTCCGGCGTGATGCCTTCCGTATCCAGCCCGCGGTTATCGCCTTTCAGTACTTTTAAGGTGTCGCTTAGCGCGACTTCATTGGTGGAACCAATCACACCGCTTTGCAGTGGCAGGCCGTTGATCTCGCCTTTATCGTCATGCAGCGGTCGCGCGTCCACGGCCTCCGCTTTACCGTTTTGCACGCGGATCGTCATCAGCAGCGGGGCGAAATCCGGGGTAACAAAGATTTTGGCATCGTTTTTCCCCATTTTTGGCGAATCCGCGTTAGGACCGCGATCGGTCACGGTCGCAAACGTCAGCGCATCGCCCTGCTTGCCCGTAAACAGCAGGCCAGAACCCATCCCCACCGGGAGCCCGTTCGGGAACGCATCGGTAAACGCGCCGCTGTATTTCACATGGGAGCCGTCAGGGAAGCTGACGATATAGCGCTCAGCGGTAGGCTGCGCAGCCAGTCCAGAGAAAGAGAGCGCACAACCGATAAGCACAGGAATAATTTTTCTTTTCATATTGTTAGCATCCAGTAAGTGAAGCCAACAACGTAATGAAGAAACGTGTCAGAAAAATGACATGAAAAGACAGCGGATCGGCAAAGAAATAGGTATAGCAATCACCAGAAATGTAAACCTCTGTCTTGATCTGTGACAGCCGAAATACTTTTGGAAATTATTAGAAACTTAATTAATTCACCTCAAACGGCTTTCTTCGCCTCGTTCATTAAACGTTTAGCCAAAAATATAAACTTTCCCTAAACACGAATGGATTGAGGATTGACGATCTGCCATAAAAACATCTCATCAACATTTAAGATTAAAAAACCCAACAAAAACAGCATAAAAATGCGATACCCATCACATTTGCAGTCATAAACATCCCTTGTTAAGGTGCCCTCAGATTAATTTGATGACGAGGAAACACGCATGAAAAAGCTTAACGTTCTCATCCTTTCTGCTCTCACCGCCGTATCGGGCTCCGCACTGGCAATGGGCGGCAGCATTGAGCAGGGTAAAAACTTTACCAATCTGAATGTGGAAATGGGCAAATCAACCTCCGGTCTGTACACCGAAGGTAATTGGCTGAAAAACACCGACGACGGCACCACGACCGGTGGCGTGGGCGCAGGCTACAATTTCGAAGTCGGCCCGGTAATGCTGAACGCAGGCGCTAAGGCCCTCTACGTTGGCCCGAAGAAAGGCGATAACGGCGTGGCGTTCCCGGTCGGCGGCGGTGTGAACGTTGCCCTGACCGACAGCATCAGGGTATTCGGTGAAGGCTACGTTGCGCCAGACGGACTGAACAACAGCGTGAAGAACTACGTTGAAGCTAACGGCGGCGTAAGCTGGACCCCGGTCAAACCGGTTACGCTGAAAGTGGGCTACCGCCACGTGAGCGTTGATGGCAAAGACGGTCGTCCAAACCACACGCTGGTAGACGGCGCTTACTTCGGCGGCGGCGTGAGCTTCTAAGCCACCTGATAGATAAAAAAACCTGCCCTTCGGCAGGTTTTTTATTACTACGTCACTTACGCACCACCACCAGCTTCTGGTTCACAAACTCTTTGATCCCCAGATCCGACAGCTCGCGTCCGTAACCCGAACGTTTTACGCCGCCGAACGGCAGTTCTGCCGCCGTATCGGTGAGCCAGTTGATGTACACCATCCCGGTCTCAATGCGCGACGCCATTTTCTTCGCGCGCTCGATGTTCTGGCTGAACACCGCTCCGCCCAGACCGTAGTGGGAGTCGTTCGCCAGGGCAACCGCCTCGTCGTCGTTTTTCACCACATAAATCTGCGCTACCGGACCAAAGAACTCTTCGAAATACGCCGGGTTATCGCGCGAGATATTCGTCAGGATGGTCGGCTCAAAGAAGCTCCCGTCACGCTGCACCGGCTTGCCGCCATGGTGCAGCTTCGCGCCGTTTTTCACCGCCTCGTTAACCTGTTTAGTTAGCGTCTCCAGCGCGTCTTTGGATGACAAAGGCCCCAGCGTGGTACTTTCGTCCAGCGGATCGCCAATCTTCACCTGCTTAAACGCCTCGGTGAATTTGTTCAGGAAGGCGTCTGCAATCTTTTCATGCAGGATAAAGCGCTTCGCCGCGGTACAGACCTGCCCGGCGTTATTAAGCCGCGCGTTAACGCCGATCTTCACGGCTTTCTCCAGATCCGCATCGTCCAGCACCACGAAGACGTCGTTCCCGCCCAGTTCAAGGGTCGATTTTTTGATATGTTTCGCAGCCTGTGCCGCAACCACGCTACCCGCTTTTTCTGAACCGGTCAGCGCCGCCCCCTGTACGCGATCGTCGGCGATGATGTTCGCCACCTGTTCGGACGAGATAAACAGGTTGGTCCACGCCCCTTCCGGCGCGCCCGCTTCACGTACCAGCTGTGCAAAGGTTTCTGCACAGTGCGGCACGATACTGGCATGCTTGGCGATCACCGGGTTGCCCGCCGCCAGGTTTGGCGCCAGAACGCGCATCAGCTGATAGTATGGGAAGTTCCATGGTTCGACGGCCATCAGCACGCCGATGGGGTGATGTTCAACCCATGCTTCCCCGAGTTCAGAGTCATACTTCACCGGGGCCAGGAACTGCTTCGCGTTGTCAGCATAGTAGCGGGCGATTTGCGCGCATAGCTTCACTTCACCGCGGCTTTGTTCGATGAGCTTACCCATCTCCTGACTGGCGATTTTCGCCAGATCCTCCGCGCGTTCGTCGATCAGGTCCGCCAGCTTATGCAGCACCGGCAGGCGCTGGCTTATGTCACCTTTCGCCCAGTCGGAGTGATAGAGCGCATCGGCTGCCTTCAGCGCCGCTTCAACGTCTGCGTCAGTGTGAGAGGGATATTCTTTGATGAGCTGGTTCGTGGCAGGATTTACTGTCTGGTAAGCCATATCGAATCTCCTTGTTTTACCGCTTAGGGTATTAAGGGTAGTCAATCTGTCTGACTATGAAGGTAAAGTTGGGTATATACGGAGGGTTCTTATACGTTTTCCCCCTTTCGTTTACCGACAGGGGGAACTGTGATTTTAATTATTTCACCCAATGAGGGATATTTTCTGTCGATACATTTTTTACAGTATATCCTTTCCCCTCTTGCGAGTTTTTAAAACAAGTTATCTCATCGAACCCCCACTTTCCGTTACGATTGAAAAAGTAAGCTGTGTACTTATCGGTATTATAACCGAAATATCTCTCGTTAGGGCGTGATATTTTTTCATTCTCACATGTAAAATCACTCCGCCATTCACTGCCAGTAGAATATTTTAAAACATAATATGCTACTACATCCGGCCTGCTTGAGACAAATAATACGATTAAACTCGTTAGCATTAAAGCACCCAAAATAGTAAAAAGTCTATATCCTTTTGCATGATCAGCAGTCACGATGAATATTACGTAAGTAGTCAACTGTAATATAAAAAATATCAATACAAAAAATGAACTGAGCTTCCATGTAAACTCCAGCCATGGACTGGATGATAAATCCATATTACTCAACTGAAGAAATAAACTTGCCGAGAACGCACTAGATAAAACATAACAGATTGATATAAATGAAAATAACATAACCCGTATATTTTTTACTTTCTCATGGCCATCTTTCTCGAGAACAAAGATTGTTAAAACGCTGCTAATAACAATAAAAATGGAGAACATCACCAATAGTACTTTTGCAAGAAAACCAAACTGTATATTTATTGCAAAAGGAAAAAGAAGAAACGCACCCCAGGCAAGGAGCGACGCCCATCCAGCCAACTTATTTACAACATCGCCACTTTCGAACCGAATAAAATGAATAATAATTTCCCGGGCACGCTGCCTTTTTAAATACAGCATGACTAAAAGGCCAATAAATAATGCATATGACAAATAAACCCGAACTGGATCTTTTATTTTCAACAAAACAAAACAACCTGCAAAGAAAAGGAACAAATATAAATCCAAGGATTTATTTTTTATTCCATTTATAAAACGATACAGTAAATTCATTTTATATACCCCAGAAAATAGATTATTATTAGCTATGAGAAACGAATACTCCGAACCAGAAAGAGAATGCAACAAATCTTCTGATCTGTCAGTTAAAAGAGGAATTTTAATTCTTCACCAGATAGCACATTTTGCATTTTACCTCCATCATCCTCTATCCTTAACCCATGGAAAAGCATACCGAACTCAAACGCGCCAAGCTTCTCGCGCTGTCGCTGCTGCTGATTGCCGTCGCAGCGTTTATCACCACCCTGTTCATGCCGCAAACCTTCTGGGTGCGCGGCGTAAAGGCCATTGCCGAGGCGGCGATGGTTGGCGCGCTGGCGGACTGGTTTGCCGTTGTCGCGCTGTTCCGCCGGGTGCCCATTCCCTTTATCTCGCGCCATACGGCGATTATCCCGCGCAATAAAGACCGCATCGGCGACAATCTCGGCCAGTTCGTGCAGGAAAAGTTTCTCGATACGCAATCCCTTGTCGATCTTATCCGTCGCTACGAGCCCGCACAGATGATTGGGACCTGGTTCAGCCAGCCCGATAACGCCCGGCGCGTGGGGCAGCATCTGGTGCAGGTGATGGGCGGTTTTCTGGAACTTACCGACGATGGGCGCATCCAGCGCCTGCTCAAACGCGCGGTGCATAAGGCTATCGACAAGGTCGATTTAACCGAGACCAGCGCCGTCATGCTGGAAAGCATGACCAAAAACAACCGTCACCAGGTGCTGCTGGACGCCATCATAAACCGCCTGATTACCCTGATTCAGCGGGAAAGCACGCGGGAATTTATTGCTGACCAGATCGTTCACTGGCTTAAGACCGAGCATCCGCGCAAGGCCATGGTGCTGCCCACCGAGTGGCTGGGCGATCAAAGCGCGGAGATGGTGTCGAACGCGGTGAACACGCTGCTGGACGATATCAGCCACGACCGTACGCACCAGATCCGTCAGGCGTTTGACCGCGCCACGATCAAGTTCATCGACAATCTGAAAAACGATCCGGAGATGACGGCGAAAGCCGAGAATATCAAACACTACCTCAAGAATGATGAGGCCTTTAACCGCTATCTGGGGGAAATGTGGGCTGACCTGCGCCAGTGGCTGAAAAATGACATGCAGAGCGATGATTCCCGCGTGAAGCAGCGTATCGCCAACGCCGGGCTGTGGTTTGGCGAAACGCTGACCAACGACGCCAGCCTGCGGGCGTCGCTGAATGAGCATCTGGAGCAGGCCGCACACCGCGTGGCGCCGGATTTCGCCGCGTTCCTGACGCGCCATATCAGCGACACGGTGAAAAGCTGGGATGCCAAAGACATGTCACGTCAGATAGAACTCAATATCGGTAAAGATCTTCAGTTCATTCGCGTTAACGGTACCCTGGTGGGCGGTACGATTGGCCTGATCCTGTTTCTGCTCTCGCAGCTACCCGCCGTGCTGGGGCATTAATCCGCTTCTGGCGGCGCGATAACGTAGCGCGTCGCCTCGAAGCGATTCAGGATCAGGTGCACCACAAAGACCATCGTCAGCGTGACCACCAGCGCGAAGGTAACGGAGGTGATGCGGTATAGATCGCTGAACACCAGGTCGCTGTCCGGGTGCATGTTCTGCCCGAACATAATGCCGATGGTGGTGATACTGGCGAAGCCTACCCCGGCGCCGACCTTCTCCATTACGTGCAGACGCGCGCCAAACGCCAGACCAAGGCCAATCAGCGGCATCATCAGCAGCATATGGCTGCTGTGATCGTAGAGGATAAGCTGGACGACAAGGATATAGAGGCACCCCAGCACCACGCCAACCACGCGCCAGATGGAGCTGATAACCGAGCCGCGATAGTGCATCGGGAACAGGATCAAAATCCCCGCCATCAGCGCCGAAAGCGAATCGCTTAAGTCGCTAATCTGGAACACGACGAAAATCAGCGTCGCCACGGTGCCGGATAGCAGCGACTCGTGGCGCACGCGGGCGTCGTCTTTCTCAATCAGCGGCGGCGGCTTACGCGGCTCCACGTCCGGCAGCAGGTAGTTCATCAGCGCGCTCAGGCACACCGCCATCACGCTCGCTTCGATGTTAGAGAATAAAAGCGTGTGCCAGTTGGTGGTGGGGTAGCTCATAAAGTTGAGCATCACGCTCTGGCAAACCACGCCCATCGAGCCGAACAGGAACAGCGGCCCCTTACTCATAAAGCGAAAACGCATCACGTACAGGGCAAACACCACCAGCGTCATGATGACCGGCCACTGCGACAGATAGCCGATAATCAACACCATTTCGACGCAGTTCAGCGAGGCGCTGAAGATAAACTGCTTCGCCACGTGGCGATTAAACACCGGTACCAGCGAGAGAAGCATGATCGGGTAGACCACAAAAAACACGCCGTAGCTGGTGTTGTAGAAACTCGAAATACTGAGCGCAATCATCCCGGCAAAGACGATACGCAGGGTCTGGCGAAAGTCGTTTGCCGTATAGACGATGTTGCCGTGCGGGGTAAATACCCGTGCCAGGGTGCTAATAGACATAGTGAAGCAGGCTCACCAGATGGATTTGCATCCCGGAGAAGAATCGCGCAAACGGCCCTTCGCTGTTGTAGAGCTGCACGGTGGCGCGCGCGCCGGTCGGCAGCGGCTTCGGTAAGGCTTCGTCCAGCGCTACGTGAATGCGCATACGCTGGGCATCACGCACCCAGCGGTTGGAGGTTTCCGGTTCAGAAAGTTGACCGTTTACGGCCTCCTGTCCGGCGAGGATCCCCGCGTCGCTGCTGGTAACGTGGGCACGGAAAACGTGCCCCGGGAAGGCGTCAAACACCACGGCAGCGTCGGTCCCCTGATGGGTATGACGCAGGCTCTTCTCGCGGAAATCCGCCACGATATCGATCCGGGTGTTCACCAGCGCCAGCGCAGCCGAACCGGATGAGGCGTAAAAACCGGGGCTTAATTGCAGGTTACTGACCGTGCCGTCCGCCTCGGCGTAGACCTTCGTCCAGCCAAGATTCAGCTCCGCTTCATCCAGCGCGTTACGGTATTTTTGCAGCGTCACGTTACGGTGCTCATCCCGCTCGCCGCGCTGAATGCGCAGGTTATGAATATTCGCCTGGATCGAGCTGACGGACTGCTCGCTGCTCTGCCAGGTGGTACGGACCTTATCCAGATCCGCCTGCGATACGTTCTGCAAGGTGCTCAGTTTCTGGTAGCGGTCGAATGTCACTTTGTCGTTACGCGCGGTCAGCACGGCGGTTTTCAGGCTGGCCTGCGCTGCGGCAATCTGCGCATCCAGCTGATCGTTAGACAGACGCGCCTGTTCCAGCGCGATCTGCGCCGCCTCGACCTTATTGCGAAACGGCGTGGCGTCGAGCTCAAACAGCAGATCGCCTTTCTTAACCTGGCTATTGTTATGGACATGTACCGCCGCCACATACCCGGAGACGCGGGCAGACACCGGGGTCACCACGCGCATCACGGTGGAGTCCGGCGTCAGCGGGATCCAGATATCCGCGACGATAAAGTAAACAAACATCAGCAGGAAAGAGGCAATACTCACCCTTACCCAGCGGGCAAACTTTTGTTCAGGAGTCATTATTTTTCGGTCTTATTATCTTCTTCGCGGATTGTCCGCAAATTGCAGGCGATTTGATTGAGAGTAGCGCTGAAAATATCGATATGTTCCGGCGCGATGTTTTGCGATACGCGCGCCTGGAACGTCTCAATCACCTGAGAGAGCCTTTCAAGAATGGCTTTTCCCTCAGGCGTCAGCGTCAGCAGCCGGATACGCTTGTCATACGGCGAGACGGTGCGCAGCAGGTAGCCCTGCTTTTCCAGCTGTGTCAGCGTGCGCATTAGGGGAGGCAGTTCAATGCCCTGCACTTCCGCCAGCTCGCTGACCGAGACGTTATCCCCGAGTTGATGAAGCTGCATCATCACCGTCCAGCTCGACTGGGTTAACCCGGTGTCGAGAATGGCGTCGTCGATGACTGCGCGCCACTGACGCACGATCATCGCCATCCGCATGCCCATCGGCCTGCGGCTAAACAGATCTTCTTCACTCATGGGGAGCCCTCTCGTAGTACGCCATCACGATAATAGTTATCAGGATAAGTATCAAGAAACGAGAAGTTAAAGCGCAGGAATTGAGAAACGATGTTCTCCCTCTCCCTGTGGGAGAGGGTCGGGGTGAGGGCATCAGCCCGCAGCGGCGTTTAGCGGCTAAAATGCTTCCTGACGGCACTTTTCCCCGAAGCCGTCACCACCACCTCCCGATAACCCGCCACCCGCTGGATCCAGCCTTTGCTTTCCATGTGGATAAGCAGCGCAGCGCCCGCCTCACCGCCAAGATGAAACCGCCGCTCGCTCCAGTCCAGGCAGGCGCAGCAGGCCTTCCGACGCGGATGAGCGCTTAACGGAATACCGAGCGCCAGGAACTGCTCCCGACCATACAGGGTCAATGCGGAACCGTCAGCCTCCAGCCAGCCTTCCGCCTGCATGAAATCATAGATCTGCACCGCCACCGCGCCTGCGAGATGGTCGTAGCAGGTCCGGGCTTCACGCATGGCTTTCGGCGCGCTGGTTTCCGGCGGGGTAATGCGGCTCCACGAAAGCCCCATCATCTGTTCCACCAGCGCCGCCACGTCGTGCCCGGCAAGACGATAATAACGATGCCGCCCTTGCGACAGGCAGGTAATTAGCTGCCCTTCAACCAGCCGGGCAAGATGCCCGCTGGCGGTCGACGGCGCAACGTCTGCCGCCGCACTCAGTTCAGTGGCCGTCCACGCACGCCCGTCCATTAGCGCACAAAGCATCTTCACGCGCGACGGATCGGCCATTGCAGCCGCCACCGCGGCAATCGCCTTTTCCAGCATCGCGCTGTTATCAGAGGGTAAGCTCGTCTTTAACATTCGTCGCCCAGGGTGTGGTGATCTCAGCGGCCAGCTTATCATCATCCGTCAGCAGAATAAGGTGATTCGCATGGTCACTGTACTGAGTCAGGATAGACACGCCGCGTGCCGCCAGCGCCGCCGCTATCTCGCCCAGCTCGCCAGGACGCTCCTGCTTAAGCTTTCTGATCACCGGCTTTCGCAGCGCCTGCACGGTAAACCCGGCGTCGAGCAGCACACGGCGGGCTTTTTCCCCGTCCTCCACCAGGAAATGGGCATCGGTACCGAATACGCCGCCACCCTCAAGCCCCACGCCGTTGCGCCCCAACAGCTGTCCAAAGCGCGCCAGCTCGCCGGGCCCGTCGCGGAAAATCACGTGAACGTCATACATCCGCGTGCCCTCCGGTTTCGGAACTGTATTCCCGCACCAGCTGCGCCACGCGAATACGGTAGAAAGAGAAAATCGACGCCCGTCCTTCGGCCTGCGCCGCCTGATGGAAGACGTTCTGCTTCCAGCGGCGGACGGCCTCTTCATCCCGCCACCAGGAAAGGGAGAGGATTTTGCCGTCGGTCGTCAGGCTCTGGAACCGTTCGATATCGATAAAGCCGTCGATGTCGGCCAGCAAAGGCTTAAGCTCTGCGGCAAGTTGGAGGTAGCGCGCCTGATGGGCAGGCGCGGCTTTGGCTTCGAAAAGGACTGCGATCATGATGGTCTCTCCGCTGTGATGTTGAGGAGAGAATGCAGGATGGAAAAGCACAATGCTTCGGTAAAGAGCGAAGCTTTAGCCCAGAACCGACCTCGGCTCCATAAACGCGCGGATCCCCCACTCGCCCATCTCGCGCCCCACGCCGGAGTGCTTAAACCCGCCAAACGGCGCTTTCGGTTCATGAGCCAGGGTGTTCACCAGCACGCGACCGGAAACAATCTGCTGTGCCACGCGTCGCGCGCGGTCCACATCGCCGCCCAGCACCATCGCGCTCAGGCCGTACTCGGTATCGTTGGCAATGGCAATCGCCTCCGCCTCGTCCAGATAAGGGATTACGCACAGCACCGGGCCGAAAATCTCGTCGCGGGCAATGGTCATCCGATTGTTCACGCCGGCAAACAGCGTCGGACGCACAAACCAGCCGTCCCGCGTGCCTTCCGGTCGCCCTTCGCCGCCCGCCAGCAGGCGCGCCCCTTCTTCGATTCCTTTGCGGATATAGCCCTGCACCCGCAGCCACTGCTTTTCGCTGACCATCGGGCCGACGTCTGTCGTGCTGTTGCGCGGGTCGCCGGATTTCATCGCCGCCACGGCCTGCGCCAGCGCGGTTTCGATCTCCGCTTTGCGCGAGTAAGGCACCAGAATGCGCGTCCCGGCCACGCACGCCTGCCCGCTGTTCATAAACCCGGCCTGGATCACCAGCGGGATCGCCTGCGCCAGATCCACATCATCCAGCAGGATCGTCGGTGATTTACCGCCCAACTCCAGCGTCACGCGCTTAAAGCTTTCCGCCGCGTTGCGCAGGATCGCCTTGCCGGTATTCGTGGAACCGGTGAACGAGATTTTCGCGACGTCCGGATGGCGGCTGATTGTGTCACCGACCGTCTCACCCCGTCCGGTGACGATGTTAAACACGCCCGGCGGTAGCGCAGCGTCGCGCAGCGCTTCGGTGACAATCTGCGTTTGCAGTGCGCTCATTTCACTCGGCTTGATGACCGCCGTGCAGCCCGCCGCCAGCGCGGCCGCCAGTTTGCCGCAGATAAACCCCGCATCGCTGTTCCACGGCGTAATCAGCCCGGCCACGCCGAGCGGCGTCATCTGCACCGTTGCGGCACCTGCGGAGGTGACAAACTCAAATGCCTCCAGCGCCTCGATGGCCTGAGCAATCACCTCTGCCGGATAGCTTGCCATCCATGCCGAGCGCGAGGCGGGCGCGCCGTAGTCTTCAATGACCGCTTCCAGCAGAGCGTCGTGACGAGCGGCCACGGCGGCGTGCATGCGCTTCAGCGCGGCGATGCGTTCCTGCTTTGTGGTCTGCGACCACGCCGGAAACGCCGCTTTCGCCGCCGCGATAGCGCGTTCAGCGTCAACCTCATCCGCCAGGCGAACCTGGCCGATGACCTGCGCCGTCGCCGGATTGTACAAATCAAACCGTTCGGTACCGTGCGGGGTAACAAACTCGCCGTTAATAAAGATCTGTTCGATGGTGTGCATATAAACCTCCTCAGGCTGTGTGAGCCCAGTCTGTCACGGCTTCTCCGTTGCGATAATCCACGCTATGCTGCAAGGGTTGTTTCGATTTTCAGGATAATCTATGCATCGTTCAGGTCTGACAGAGCTGGAAGTGGTGATGGCGGTGGTGCGGCGCGGCAGCTTTCGCGGCGCGGCGCAGGAACTGGGGATGTCCGCCACGGCGGTCAGCAACGCCATCGCCGGGCTGGAGAGCCGCCTTGAGACGCGACTTTTCAACCGCACCACCCGCAGCGTGGCGCTCACCGACGCCGGGCAGCGCTACGTGGCGCGTATCGGCCCGGCGCTACAGGAGATCCGTCTCGCCGGGGAGGAGATCCACAGCGACACCGGGGAACCCGCCGGAACGCTGCGTCTGAACGTGCCGAACCATATCGGCACCCTGTTTCTGGACCAGCTGCTGATCGACTTCATGATCCGCTACCCGAAAATGCGCGTGGAAACGGTGAGCGAAGCGAGGATGATCGACATCGTAGCGGAAGGTTATGACGCGGGGATCCGCCTCGAAGAGTCCGTTCCGCAGGACATGATCGCCGTGCCGCTGACCGGTGAGATCCGCCAGCTGGTGACCGCCACGCCGGACTATTTCGCCCGTCACGGCATACCCGAGACGCCGGACGATCTGCTTTCACATCAGGGGATCGGCATGCGTATGGCCCACGGCGGGATCTACCGCTGGGAGCTGGCCCGTCGGGGGGAAACGTACGCCCTTGCCGTGCCGCCGCGCTTTGCGACGTCCGATCTTTTTGCCTCGATCCGCGCCGTAAAAGCGGGGTTAGGGGTGGGATTTTTACCGGAAATCTATATTCAGGACGAACTGAAAAGCGGGGAGCTGGTGAGCGTCTTAAACGACTGGGCGCAGCCGTTTGCCGGGCTGCGCCTGTACTACCCCGGCCATCGCCACGTCCCGCCGGGGTTGCGGGCGCTGGTGGCGATGATCCGCGAGCGCGGGATTATTCCAGGTTAGCCTTGTTCAGCCCGTACGCCGCATCCAGCGAGCCCGGCTCCATGCGGGAGGTAATGCCCAGGCGGTTCCAGGCGTTGATCGCCACGATGGCGAAGTTCAGCTCTGAAATCTCCACGTCGGAGAAGTGCTCCGCCACGCTGCGGTACAGCGCATCGCTCACGCCGTGAACGCCGATTTGGGTCAGCGCTTCGGTGAAGGCCAGCGCCGCTTTTTCACGGGCGCTGAACAGCGGGGACTCGCGCCAGGCCGCCAGATGGTACAGGCGCAGCTCGCGCTCGCCGGCAATTTTCGCCTCTTTTGAGTGCATATCGAGACAGAACGTACAGCCGTTCAGCTGCGACACGCGAATGTCGATCAGGTGCTTCAGCGCCGGATCAATAGAGGTTTTCGCCACTTCCATGCTCAGGGCGGAAAGCGCGTTGGTGAGTGCAGGTGTGGCTTTGTGGTGATTTACGCGAGTGCTCATTGTCTTTCCTCTTTTTTGTGCGGCATGTGTCATGCGATGAAGCAAATCTACGCCGTTCATGACATAGTAAAAAGATACAAAAATCGTGAAATGAGGTAGGACATGAAGCCGGGCTATCACGAGATTTATTCCCGCTATCGCGACAACATCATGCGCGGCGTGCTGAAGCCGGGCGACAGGGTACCTGCCATCCGCGTGCTGGCGGAAGAGCTGAAGGTGGCGCGCAAAACCGTCGAGACGGCGTATGCCATTCTGACGGGCGAAGGGTATCTGGTGAGCCAGGGCGCGCGCGGGACGCGGGTGAATCCGGATCTTCTGCTGCCCGCGCAAAACGCCCCCACAGAACAAGCGACCGGCACGCTGCCGGCGTCGTTGATTAGCCAGCGCGAACGGGCCGGTTTTCTGCGCCCCGGCATTCCCGCGCTCGACAGCTTCCCCTATAAAAAATGGCTGCTGCTGGCGGGCCAGGCGACGCGCGCCATGCGTCAGGATGAAATGCTCAACCCGCCCGTTCTGGGCTGGTATCCGCTGCGCGAGGCGATAGCCCGCTATCTCAATATCTCGCGCGGGTTATCCTGCACTGCGGAACAGGTAATGATCACCAGCGGCTACAGCGGCAGCCTGCGCCTGATCCTCGACACGCTCGCCAGCCGCAGCGATAAGGTGGTATTTGAGGATCCAGGCTACTTTATGGGCCAGCAGTTGCTCAAGCGCATTGTGCCCCGCCTGCACACCGTGCCGGTCGATCGCGCAGGGATGGATACGGACTACCTGCTGCGTAATCACCACGATGCCCGCTTCGCCATCGTTACTCCGTCTCACCAGAGCCCGCTGGCGGTGACGCTCTCCCTGCCGCGCAAGCAGCAGTTGCTCGACTGGGCGTCACAAAACGAGGCGTGGATTATCGAAGATGATTATGACGGCGAATTTCACTACACCCGCAAAGTGCTGCCGTCGCTGAAAAGCCTCGACCAGCATGACAGGGTGATCTTTATGGGCACCTTCAGCAAAACCATCATGCCATCGCTGCGCATGGGCTACGTGGTGATGCCCGCCAGCACCGTCGGCGCGTTTACCGACAGCGCGGACATCCTCACCAGCGGCCAGCCGGTGCTGACGCAAAAGATCCTCACCGCGTTTCTCAACGAAGGGCATTTTTTCCGTCATCTGAAAAAGATGCGCGCGCTCTATCAGACCCGCCGCGACTGGATGATTGCCGCCCTGCGTGAGGTCTATGGCGATCTGTTTTTCACCGAGCAAAACGACGGCGGGATGCATATTGTCGCGTTCCTCGCAAAGGGAAGCGCTGACCGGGAGATCGCCCGCTGCTGGCAGGAACAGCAATTGCAGGTCAATGCGCTTTCGGCGTGGTATCACGGATCAGGAAAACGCTACGGGCTGGTGATGGGCTATAACAACGTGCGGTCGTATCAGGAGGCGCTGGATTTGCTGGAAAGGCCGAAACGGCAGACGCTAGAACTGTTGAGCTGAAAACCGCCGGGTGGCGGCTGCGCCTTACCGGGCCTACGGTCTCCTGTAGGCCCGGTAAGCGTAGCGCCACCAGGCAACCCTATGCTCACACATCATATCGCGATAACCCGACGTCCTTGAGCTGCTCGTCGCTCATCTGGCTCAGAATACGGCGGGTACGGTTGATGCGATACCAGTTACGCAGCGTTTTCGCTACCCAGACAAACGCGATAAACGGACGTTTTGAACGATTCTCGTAGAATTCCATGATGCTCTCCTCGCTGTGCCAGTGGGGTTATCATCATGGAAAACGGCCAGTACAATACAGATTCAAAAACTGCTTTTGTTTACCATACAGATCCACTAAAACGGTATCTGCATGGTGGTTTATTCATCCATCTGTACTGGTTTAATGCTCTGTATGGTGAAAACAAAGGATACAGCATGACACGCTATCAACATCTGGCCAACCTCCTGGCGGAACGCATTGAACAAGGGCTGTATCGCAGCGGCGAACGTCTGCCGTCGGTACGCACGCTGAGCCAGGAGCACGGCGTGAGCATCAGCACCATACAGCAGGCCTACCAGATCCTCGAAAACCTCCAGCTGATCACGCCTCAGCCGCGCTCCGGCTATTTCGTCTCGAAACGCAAAGCCCAGCCGCCCGTCCCGGCGATGACCCGTCCGGTACAGCGCCCGGTGGACGTTACCCAGTGGGATGAGGTGATGATGCTGCTGGACGCCCGCGCCGACAAAGAGATGATCTCTTTTGGCGGCGGCTCGCCGGATATTAACCAGCCGAGCCTGAAGCCCCTGTGGCGCGAGATGAGCCGCATCGCGCAGCATAACCCCGGCGAGATGCTGAGCTATGACGTGCTCGACGGGCGCCTGGAGCTGCGCGAGCAAATCGCCCGCCTGATGCTGGACGGCGGCTCCACCGTCGCGGCAAACGAAATTGTCATTACCAACGGCTGCCACGGCGCGCTGTCGATCGCCCTGCTCTCGGTGTGCAAACCGGGGGATATCGTGGCGGTGGAATCGCCGTCGTTTCACGGCACCATGCAGATGCTGCGCGGCTTTGACATCAAGGCCATTGAAATTCCCACCGATCCTGAAACCGGGATCAGCATCGAAGCGTTGGAGCTGGCGCTGGAGCAGTGGCCGATCAAGGCGGTGATCCTGGTGCCAAACTGCAATAACCCGCTCGGGTTTATCATGCCGGAGGCGCGGAAGAAGCAGGTCTTAGCCCTGGCACAGCGGCACGATATCGTGATTGTTGAGGATGATATCTACGGCGAGCTGGCGGCGGAGTATCCGCGTCCGCGCACCATTCATTCTATGGATATTGATGGTCGCGTGCTGTTATGCAGTTCGTTTACCAAGACCGTGGCGCCGGGCCTGCGCGTCGGCTGGATTGTGCCGGGGCGCTATTACGATCGGGTGATGCACATGAAGTACGCCGCGGGCGGGTTTAACGTGCCGGGCACGCAGATGGCGGTGGCGGCGTTTATCCGCGACGGCCATTACCATCGCCACGTGCGGCGTATGCGCCAGATTTATCAGCAGAATATGGAGACCTACACCTGCTGGGTGCGGCAGTATTTTCCGGCAGAGATATGCGTCACCCGCCCGCAGGGCAGCTTCCTGCTGTGGGTTGAGCTGCCGGAGACGGTCGATATGGTGTGCGTCAGCAAGCAGCTGTGCCGGCTGAAGATCCAGGCCGCGGCCGGGTCGCTGTTTTCCGCCTCCGGGAAGTACCGCAACTGCCTGCGGATCAACGTAGCGCTGCCGCCGACAGACAAAAATCGCGAGGCATTGAAAAAGATGGGTGAAGCGATTGTGATTGCGATGGAGGAGTAGTGCGGCATTTTGCCCTCACCCCGCCCCTCTCCCACAGGGAGAGGGAGAAAACCGCTCCCGCCCCCCGGCAAAATCAACAACTCAGAACTTCCACGAAACGCTGCCCACAATGCTGCGTTCTGCACCGAAGTAGCAGTAAGAGAGAGAGTTACAGGCCGCGACGTAGCTTCTGTCCGTCAGGTTATTGACGTTCAACTGCGCGCTCACGCCCGTGAGCCCCACTTTCGACAGGTCATACCCCACGGTCATATCCACCAGCGTGTACGACGGAAGCGTATGGGTATTCTGGCGATCGCTGGCGATCCCGTTGACATAGCGCACGCCGGAGCCGACGGTCAGGCCGTCCAGCGGGCCGGTTTTGACGGCGTAGCTCAGCCAGGCGCTGGCCATGTTACGCGGGGCATAAACGGCGCGCTTGCCCTCCTCTTCCGGGCTGCTCTTCTTGTAGCGAATATCCGTGTAGGTGTACGCCGCCTGCATACGCAGGCTGTCGGTCAGCTGACCAATCGCCTCCAGCTCAACGCCTTCGGATTCGATTTCACCAATGGAACGGTACGGATCGGTCGGCTCCTCTTTAGTGGCAATGTTCTTCTGGTTGATGCGGAACACCGAGGCGCTGAACTGGCTGTTCATCCCCTCTGGCTCATACTTTACGCCCGCTTCCCACTGCTTGCCCTTCATCGGATCCAGGATATTGCCCTGCTCGTCGGCAAAGCTGGTCGGCGTAAAGGCGGTAGAGTAACTGACGTACGGCGCAACGCCGTTATCAAACAGATACAGCAGCGCCGCGCGGCTGCTGAAGTTGTTTTTATCCAGATCGCTGCGGGTGTGGTTAAAGTTGTCGACGTTCGACACGCTCACCTGGTCGTAACGCCCGCCCAGCGTCAGGCGCCAGCGGTCAATGGACATCTGATCCTGTAGGTAGTAGCCGGTCTGGCGCAGCTTGTGTTTTTCCCTGCTGTACTGGGTGATGTAGTCCGGCTTCGCGCCGTAAACAGGATGGAAAGCGTCAATCGGCGGGAAGCCGCCGTAGTAGCCGGTGACGTTGTTGGTGCGGTCCTGATAGTCCATGCCGATCAGCACGCGGTGGTTCACCTCCCCGGTGTCGAAGCTGCCGTCGACCTGGTTATCCAGGGTGATGGCGTTCATCTTCTCGTCAGAGCCGGAATAGCCGCGATTCAGCTCGGTGTCATTCAGCCAGCCTGCGGCATACACCTGGTTCAGCTCGACTTTGGTGTGCAGGTAGCGCAGCTTCTGGCGCACAGACCAGCCGCTGTCAAACAGGTGCTCGATGTTATAGCCGACCATGTTTTCCCGACGATCGTACTTGTCGTAATCGTCCTCGCCCTCGAAGAAGGTGTTGGAGATTTTCTTACCGCTGTGCGGTACAACGGTGCCCTCATATGGCAGGCCGGAGTGGCTGCCGCCTTCCGGATCGCGGTGCAGGTAGGCCATCAGATCCAGACGGGTGTTGTCGGTGATACGCCAGGTCAGGCTCGGCATCAGGGCGTAACGCTCTTCTTTGAGCGGATCGAACTGGGAATCAGCATAGCGGGTCATCCCGCTGAGGCGCACCGCCACGCGGTCGTTATCATCAACCGGGCCGGTCACGTCGAACATCGCCCCACGCTGGTTATTGTTACCGGCGAAGAGCTTAATCTCCCCGCCAGGATCGAACGATGGCTTACGGGAGGTGAGCGCCACAATCCCGCCCGGCGATGAGCGGCCATAGAGCACGGAGGCCGGACCGCGCACGACTTCGATACTGTCCAGGAACCACGGGTCAACCACCAGCGAGCTGTGGGAATTGGTGTCGCCCATCATCTTCAGGCCGTCGAGGTAGACGTTGTCCAGACTGCCGTCCGAGAAGCCGCGCAGCACCATGTAGTCAAAGCGGTTTGACGCCCCGATCTGGTTGCTGTAGACCCCCGGCGTGTAGCTCACGGCCTGACGTACGCTGGTTGCGCCCTGCTCTTCGAACTGCTCGCGCGTGACGATAGAGACCGACTGCGGGGTTTCAATATCCGGTGTTTCAAGCTTGGTGGCCGCAGACTGCATCTGCGAGGTCACCACCACGGTGTCAGTTTTTTGGGCATCCTGTGCCAGTAAAGGAAAAGCGACGCTACCGGTAACCCATCCCACCAGCAGTGCCAGACGCGATTTAGCAAACATAACCCTCTCCAGAGATATTTCTTATTGTTAATAAGAATTATTACCTTTTTGAGAGTGCAAACGGCTATGCGCGCCGCCAGGTTACGTATGCGCGATGCTAAACCGCACGGGATGCATTCGCGCGATGGGCGAAATTACGTTAGCGGAGTTTGCGCACGTCGCCCGGAGAAATCCCGTAATGACGACGAAACGCGGTGGCGAAGTTGGTGGCATGCTGATACCCGCACATCCAGGCCGCCTGCTGCACGCTGTGGCCTTCCAGCAGATAGCGGCGCGCCAGCGCAAGGCGACAGTCGCGAAGATAATCGAAGAGGGTGCAGCCGTAGCGCTGACGGAACTTGCTGCGCAGGCTGCTTGGGCTCATTGCAGCCAGGGCTGCCAGCTGCGCGAGAGTATGATCCCGTTCAGGAGACTGTTCCAGCAGGCTCCGCACGCGTTCAAGACGCGCATGCTCAGGGCGGCTTGGGCAAGGCTGCTGGCGCTGGTTGAGGCCATGGCCGAGCAGCTGATACATCAGCCCCTCAAGCAACAGCTTGCGTGAAAGCACGCTTACCCCCTGCCGCTGCGCATGCAGAATACCTGACATCACAAACTCGGGAACCTGCCAGACAAACGCGGGTGCATTCAGGCTTTGCCATTCCAGAAGCAATGACTCAAGCAAGGCTTCACGTCCGGCATCGTGCGGGTACACGCCAAACGAGAGCGTTTTCAGCGTGCTGTCGGCATCGTGACGCGCGCTCATTACCTGATCTTCACTCAGACGTGAGCTGAACGCCATGCCCGGGCGGACGGGATAATTGATACCATTGAGCGTGAGCGTCACGCACCCTTCCAGCACCACCAGCATATAGAGCGGGCTGCTGTGGCGAGAGGTGGTTTCATAGGGCTGTAATACACGTACGTCGGAATGGGTCAGCGAAATGCCGGACGAGAGCATCATCTCTTCAACATTCCCCTGCAACACGGGGCTACCGCTGACCTGCGCCTCTTTTAACTGGGGGAAACGGTAGTCGATGCCATAGCGCTCGCCGAATACCTGAAAATCTTCAACAAAAAATATGCGTTTCGCTGATTTATTTTCACTCTGGAGCATCATTCGGGGCCTGCATCGGGAAAGGACAGGCAAAACAGTACCATCCATTTGCAATGGCAGCAATCACCGGGCGCAGACACTATTACGCTCCGGACGAAGCCGGAGCGAAGGCATATATTTCCTTGCGAGAGATATATTTATGCTTCCTGCCACTCAGCAAAAACCTCTTTATGGTTTTTGGTCAGGACAACTTTATTATCTTCGACTTTATCAACCCAGCCGAGAGGAATAAAATGGTGCTTGCCGCCCGATTCCGGATCGCTCTTCGCAAGCTTGATACGCTCACCATCAAGATGGTCCACAACCCCGACGTGCGTTCCGCAGCTGGCGACAACCTGAGTGTGATCCTTAATTGCGCTTTTATCTACCATAATTATTCTCCTGTTTCGGTTATTTGCCTGTTGCACGAAATTAACTGTAGCGCATAAATTAAGGCTTAAACGCCCTATTAGCATTTTGAAACATCATTGACAGAACCGAATATTCATTCTACTTAACGCCGAAATGAAAAAATAAGAATGAGATGAATTATTACCGACTGATTATTTCCCGTTCATAATTAACTTATCGCAACCAACGAGGAGGTATTTATGACGATTCGCAACAATCGGACAGAAATTTCGCTGGCTCTTGGTGAAGCGGTTTTAGACATCGTGCAAAAAGGCCATGAGTTATCGCGAGAGAATCTCGCCCAGGCGATGAAAATCAAAGCGGAGAAAGAGCGCGACGACGAGCGGCTTTTGAACTACTGGAAGGCGTGTAATATGCTGGTTTGAACGTAGCGGCGTTTAGGCTGACTAAACGCCGCCTCATGTTACTCGTCGAAGTACCAGTACCCCTGGTTAATCAGCCCGGTGAGTTCGTCCACAAACGCCGGATTATTCAGTGCGTCACCCAGCTCGGCCTGGCCGAGCTGGGTGTAGCGGCACAGCGCGTCTGCCCCGTTCACATCCGCCGTTTCCAGCTGTTCACTGTTGATAAAGAAGCTGCCGTTAACGTTCAGCACGCGCAGGCCGCTCAGGCGCGACAGCGTTTCGCCGCCCTGAAGCGCGTCCAGCACCTCTTCTGCGGAATACGGTGGCTCGGCGGCGGCAATATCCAGCTCGTGACGTGGCGTGGAGACGAAGCTGCCAAACCATTTCGTGAAATCATCCGGCTTGCTAATCATGTCGATCATCATCTCGCGAATGCGATCAAGCTCGTACTGCTCCACGCGGCCCGGGTGTTCGCGGCAGGTCAGATCCGGATCGCTGTAGTGTTCGCCGCCCAGATCGTTCTCCAGCGCATAGTCGGCAAAGCTGCTGATCAAATCGCGACCGTTCGGCCCGCGAAAACCGACAGAGTAGTTGAGCGCGGTTTCATGGGTGAAGCCGTCATGCGGGAATCCAGGCGGAATGTAGAGGATATCGCCCGGCGCCAGATCTTCGTCGATGATCGGCTCAAAAGGATCGACATGTAGCAGAGCCGGATGCGGGCAGAACTGACGCATCGGCAGCTTTTCACCCACGCGCCAGCGGCGGCTGCCCATCCCCTGGATGATAAACACATCGTACTGATCGATATGCGGCCCAACGCCGCCGCCCGGGACAGAAAAGGAGATCATCAGGTCATCGAGACGCCAGTCCGGCAGGACGCGGAACGGACGCACCAGCTCTGCGGCGGGCATATGCCAGTGGTTCACCGCCTGCGCCAGCAGGGACCAGCCGGTTTCACCGAGGTTATCGAAATGCTCAAACGGGCCATTGCTCGCCTGCCACTTGCCGTTAGCGTGGCTTACCAGGCGGCTATCGACTTCCGGCTCCATCGCCAGACCCGCCAGCTCATCAGGGGTAATGGGGTCGACAAAATTCGGGAAGGCATTTTTCAGTACAACGGGTTGTTTTTGCCAGTATTTTTCAAGAAATTCCGGCCAGTTCAGGTTCAGTTGATACGCCATGGTTAGCACCAGTGAGAGGGTAAACAGGCGCGATTATAGGTAAGAAAGCAGAGGGGGAACTTGTCATGGGTCAATCGAGCGCGTGTAGGTCGGGTAAGGCGAAGCCGTCACCCGACGCACACGCAGGCTAAAACTTAATCCAGGTTCAGCTCGTCATAATGGGTGATCAGTTTGCCCACGATGCCGTAGTCCAGCGCTTCCGCCGGTGACATCCAGAAGTTACGGTCGGTGTCTTTCTTCACTTTCTCCAGCGGCTGGCCGGTGGCGTCGGCAATCAGCTTGTTCACACGTTCCAGCATGCGGATGATCTCCCGCGCTTCGATCTCAATATCCGTTGCCTGACCGCGCACGCCGCCCAGCGGCTGGTGGATCATAAAGCGGGTATTTGGCAGCGAGTAGCGGTGCTCTTTTTTCGCCGCCAGGAAGATGGTGATCCCGGCGCTTGCCACCCAGCCGGTGCCAATAACGTGTACTTCCGGACGGATAAACTTAATGAAGTCGTGGATGGTATCACCCGCTTCCACATGGCCGCCCTGGCTGTTGATGTACAGCTTGATCGGATCGTTACTGACGCTTTGCAGCAGGATCATCTGAGTGATGACTTTCTGAGCCAGCTCCTGGTTGATTTCACCGGAGATGACAATCGAACGGGATTCCAGCAGTTTTTGCTGTAGAGCGCCCGCGCCGTTTGTTCCTTCCGCTTTTTCTTTATCGTCACTGCTTTTCAGTGTGTAGTGCATCGTTATGTCCTCAGCTTGTCGCGCTCAAAATCAGAGTGTAGCCTGTTTTACCCGTCGGCGTCCTCACACAAAACATCGCGTGTCGTGCGCTGGCTCCGCCCCCGGAAAGGTCACTAAAAACAGCGCTCCACTCCTAACTAATTCGCCACATTTTTATTACACTTTCATATCATCTTCATATTGGTAAATGATAATAATAATTAATGTGTTAGTATGAATGAGGATAGCAAACAGTCGCTTACGTTCAAAAAGGCGCTATTTTATTGTCGATGATTTACTGATCACACACCGGGGCGGTGAATGGAACACATTGTTTATGTGGTTGATGACGATGACACAGTCAGACAGTCCGTTGTCAGGCTGCTGGAATCCGCGGATATGCACGCCCTTGGCTTTTCCTCAGCAGAAGCCTTTCTCAGCCATCCCTTTGAGGATCTGCCCTCCTGCGTGATCCTCGATATGCAGATGCCCACGATAACCGGATTTGATGTCGCAGATGCGCTGAAAGCCAGCGGGCGGGAAATACCGATCATCTTTCTCACCGGTCACGGCACCATCCCTATGTCCGTCCGGGCGATCAAAGGCGGAGCCTACGAATTTCTCACTAAGCCCGTTGAATCCAGCGCGCTCATCGGCTCCATCGAATCCGCGCTCAGACTGGCACAGCACAACGCCGCCCGCGTCAAAGAGCACTACGCCCTGAAGCAGCGCCACATGTCCCTCACGCCGCGCGAGCATGAGGTGCTTGAGCTGGCCATCAGCGGCAAGCTCAACAAGCAGATCGCCGCCGAGCTGGGCGTCAGTGAGATCACGGTGAAAGTGCACCGCCGCCGGGTAATGGAGAAAATGCAGGTCCGCTCCGTGGCCGAACTGGTCAGGGCCGTCGAGCGCCTGACCAAACATCAACCAGTGGAATAACCGTTACTCCTCCTGTCCGGCAAGCGGCAACGCGAAGGTAAATACCGTGCCGTACGGCTCTCTGCGGCGCGCGCTCAGTTTCCCCCGGTGCCGTTCAATGATGCTGGCGCTGATGGTCAGCCCCATCCCCATTCCCTGCGCTTTGGTCGAATAGAACGAGTCAAAGATCCGCTCGGTGAGCTCCGGCTCAATGCCGCTGCCGGTATCGGCGATCTCAAAGATCACCTTCCCCTCGCCGCAGTTCGCGGTGGAGATCGTGATGCTGCACGGGCGATCCGTCACTTCCGCCATCGCTTCCATCGCATTCATCACCAGGTTAAGCAGCACCTGCTGGATCTGCACGCTGTCGCCGATGATAAAGCTGTCGTCAGCGTTCAGAAGATAATCAACGCTTATGTGTCGCAGCTCAAGTTCGCTGCGTGAAAGCATAATGATGTGGTGGATCAGGAAGTGCAGATCAATACGCGTAAACGTGGGGTCCTGTTTGCGCGTCAGAGACTGAATGCTGCGAATGATCTCCCCTGCCCGCTCGCCCTCGGCGGCGATCTCCTCCAGCCCCTCGCGCACTTTGTCCAGCCGCGCCGGATCGCGGTTGAGCCAGCGCAGGCTCGCGCCGGCGTTCGAGACAATCGACATCAGCGGCTGGTTGATCTCGTGCGCGATCGAGGAGGTCAGTTGCCCGACGGTGGTGGCCCGTGAGACTCGCGCCAGATCCGCCTGCGCCACCCGCATCGCATCTTCCGCCGCCCGCTGGCTGGTGATGTCGGTAATGATGCCGTAATACTCATTCACTTCGCTGCCGACGCCGACCGGATCGCCAATCCCGAGGATGTAGCGAACGGAGCCGTCGGTGCGGATAATGCGAAACTCCGCGCGCATCGACAGCCCGTCGCGCACGCTCTGGTTAACGAGGGTGCTGATCCGGCCATAATCGTCCTCATGCACGAAGGTTAAAAACTCCGCCATTGAGATCATCTTTTGCTGCTCCGGCAGGCCAAGGATACGGGCGTACTCTTCAGACATAAACATCAGATCCTGCACCAGCTCCCAGCGCCAACTGCCGGTATGGCTGATCTGCTCGCCCAGCATCAGTGAGGTCTGGCTGGCGCGCAGCTCTTTCTCCACCCGTCGGCGCTGGATGTTTTCCGCCAGCAGCTCGGCGTAAAGCCGCGCCGTCTCCAGCGAAACCGCCGCCTGCGCGCCCAGCAGGCTGACCACGCGCGAATGTTCGGCGGTAAACACTTCCGGCATCAGGCGGTTTTCCAGATACAGCACCCCCACCAGCCGCGCCTGTTTGAACATCGGGACACACATCACGGCGGCGCCGGACGTCACCAGATACGGATCCTGGCTGAACGGGTGGAACTCCTCCGGTTTGCCGGTGCGGATCTCCTGCCCGGTGCGGATCACTGCGGCCAGCACCGACAGCGGCATGTCCGTCGCCATCGGTGACGCCTTCAGGATGCGTACCCGCACCCCGTCGGTACTGGTCCAGGCACTGGCCTCGATCTCCGGGATGTGATTATCGCTAACGCGCAGCAGCAGGCCACGCTGCGCCCCGGCCCGTTCAAGCAGCAGCGTCATCAGGTTTTCAATTAAACGCTCGAGGTTAATTTCTTCGGACAAGGCGCGTGAGGCTTTGATGACGCTCTGTAAATCGCGGATCACCTCGTTCTGGGCGAAGGCCGCCGTGTCATACGCGCGGCTCTGCCCGGAGGCCAGCAGATGCGGGAAATCCTGCTCCAGCTGGCGCACCTTGGCCTGCGCCCCGGCGCGCCCCCAGGCGGCAATCGCGCCGCGGAAATGGGCGTCGGAGGCGGTCGGGTAGCCGCAGGCCAGCGAGAAACGCCCTGCCAGCTCGTGCGCCAGGGCATTGATCGGGTTAAAGCCGCCCTCCCGCGAGAGCCGCACCGCTTTTTCATACTGCTCCAGCGCGATGCTGTTCATGCCGTCCAGACGGACGATTTCGGCGTAAATCAGCGCTTCTTTATCGGCAAACGTGCCCGAATTGATCCGCGCCCAGAGGGCAATTTTGTCGTAATGGTGATGAATACTGCGGCGATAATCCGCCGAGAAGGTCTCCGGCGTGAGCTGGCGGGAGAGCGCCAGCGCGCTGTAAAAATGGTAATCCAGCAGATGAATATGACCCGGCGCGGACCACGCATACCAGCCCGCCCTCTCTAAATCCGCCTGTGCGTCGGCGTATTCGCCGCAGGAAAAGTGCGCCATCCCGCGATAGAGCCAGTACCAGAACAGCATAGTCGAGGTCTGCTCGGGCGCCTGCTCCGGCGGCGCGGGCAGCAGATCGTCAGGCAGCGCCTGGGCGGCGCTCCATGGGCCCGTCACCGGCGTGCGTAAAAACTCCACGTAGCGGCGCTGAATGTGCAGAACGGTTTCAATGTCCTGGTAATCCGTTTTGCGCACAAAGGCCAGACCGCGATCGATGCTGGTCAGCACGCCATCCAGATGATCGCCCCGGGAGAGGAAGTTAATGATCTGATGACAGGCCGCGAAACAGGCCATCGTCATGTCGCCGTGGGTCACCGCCGAGGTAAAGCAGGCCTTTGCGCACTCGATAGTGTACGACAGCGGCTGGGTCCAGACGCTGAGCTGATCGAGCGGCAGCAGAGTTTTGGCTTCATAGGCATCATAGCCGTGGCGGTTCACCAGCTCACGAGCCAGCGTGCCGTACTCAAATCCGAGACGGTATTCGGCGTAGCGGTGACCAATCAGCACGCCAAACCAGGCCATCGCCGTGGTGGAGGCGCCGGTGATGCCGTGATCGAGCGTGAGGTGCATCATCCGGCACAGGAGTAAAAAGTGCAGGCGCGGGCAGGTAAAGCTGGCGAAAATACTGGCGCTGTAAAGCAGGTTCATCACCGCTTCGGTCTCTGCGTTCTCCATCAGCTTAAGCTGAGAAAACGGGTTCAGCGGCGCGTCGGCGGTGCGTTGACAGAACTGCTGCCAGGCCTCGTCACATTCGGCATTTTCCGGGTAGCGGCTGATCTGGATCCCGAACACGCCCAGCCAACATAACGACGCCTCCAGCGCCAGGCGGATCTCCGACTGGCGCATATACACTTCCGCCAGCAGGTTGGCGGCCAGCGCTTTCTCCGTCAGCCCGCCCGGTGAACCGAGGATCGCATCGCACAGCGCACGCGTACGCTCCAGGTGCCCGAGCGCAAACTCACAGCCCGCCTCTTCGATATCCAGCATAAAGTCCGAGACCGGGCCCGCATTCCCCAACGCTCTGGCGGTCTGGATATAGCTTAAGGCGGAAAGGTAATCGCCGGTACGCTTCGCACGCCGCGCGGCCTGAAGGCTCAGCTCCCGGAATCGCTGCCGCTGGGGTGCAGGCTGGATGCAGTCCAGCGCTGCGCTGACGTGGTGAACCGCGCGGAACAGCAGTTCGTTGCCCGCCGTCTGCCGTGCGGCATCCGCCAGCAGGCTGGCGGTGGTCAGGTGCAGATGGCTTTTCTCGCCCTCATCCAGCAGGGCAAAGGCGGCTTCCTGCACCCGATCGTGAGTAAAAGTGTACTCTTTCTCCGTCAGCACAATCAGCTGAGCAGTAACCGCCGGGTGAAGCGCGTAGCGGATTTCCGCCGCCGACCGCCCCACCACGCGGCACAGCATCTCCAGCTCGCCCGTGCAGCCGAGGCAGGCGATGCTGCCCAGCAGGCGGCGCGTCTCGTCGGGCATCTCCTTGAGCTGTTCAAGTACCAGCGTCACCACGTTTTCGGTGTAGTGCCGGGCGCGGATGGCCTGGAGATCGTAATGCCATTTCCCCTGATATTTGTTGTGCACCACCAGTCCGTCATCGACGATGCGGCGGAAAAATTCCTGCACAAACAGCGGGTTGCCACCGGTTTTTTCATGGATCAGCGTGGCAAGATCGGCGGTGCCCGTACTGCGGGCATGAAAAATTCCCCCGAGCCAGCGCGCCACGGCCTTCACCGACAGCGGCTGCGGCACAATCGTCGTGGCGTATTGCGCCGCCTCCGGCAGGCTCGCCAGCGCGGTCTGCAAGGTGGGATCAGAAAGCGAACTGAGATCGCGGTGCGCCACCACCACCAGCAGCGGGATGGCGCCGCAGGCGCGCAGCAGGTGATCGAGCGTTCGCAGGCTGGCGGCGTCGATCCACTGCACATCATCCAGCAGCAGCACCAGCGGCGCGCCCTGGGTGGCGAAAGTTTTCACCAGCGCCAGCACCATATGGCCGAAGCGCGCCCGCGCGTCGATGGAAAAGGTATCCGCGGAGAAACGCGGTTTGTTCTCAAGGAGTAAATTCAGCTCCGGCACCAGGCTGACGGCCAACTCCTCGAAGCCTTCCAGCGCGCGCGACAGACGGATTTTCCACGTCGCCACCTCCCCGGCTGGCAGCCCGAGCAGGTGCAGCGTGAGCGTCCGAAACGCCGAACTCAGCACGCCGTAGGGCAGCGTGGGAGAATATTGATCGACCTTGCCCACCGCCAGCAGCACCTTGCGCTGTTGCAGCGATTTCAGCGTGGTGGCGATCACGGAAGATTTGCCGATCCCCGAAGGTCCCCCAATCGTCACCAGTTCCGGCGCACCGCTCTGGCTGACCCGCTCAAACGCGGCGATGACGTCGCTGGCCTGCGGATGCGCAGAGAAAAGCGAATCGGCCAGATGGATCGCCGGAGAGCGATCCTGCTGGCCGGGAATAAAGTCGACAATTTCGCCTTCAACGGTCAGCGTCGCCTGGCAGCGCCTGAGGTCGGCAATCAGCCCGTCGACGGTCTGATAGCGATTCTCCGGATTCTTCTCCAGCAGCTTAAGGATAATGGTCGACAACATGCCGGGTACGTCCGGGCGCACCCGACCCGGCGCAAGCGGTTCAGAGGCAATGTGATAATGCGCCCAGTTGGTCTGGTCATCAGCGCTCAGTTCAAACGGCAATCGCCCGGTCAGAAGTTCATAAAGCACGATCCCCAGACTGTAGAGATCGCTCCGGCTGTCAACGGCGCGCCGGGTACGCGTGGTGTGTTCCGGTGACATGTAGGCGGGCGTGCCGCCAGACGCGGCAAGCCGGGACTGGGAGAAGGCGTCGGAGGTGCCGCAGGAAAGACCGAAGCTGCACAGACGGCAGGTGGCGTCGTGATGAACGAAGATCGCCCCGGGTTTGATATCGCCGTGGATCAGGTTGTGCTGATGCATCTGGCGCAGGGGACCGCAGATGCGGATCGCCATCTCGATAAAGCGGGCGATCCCGGAAATCGCCTTACCTGCCCGGCACGCCAGCAGTTCAAAGCAGAACGGCGCGTAGACCAGCGCAAAACGTCCGCGGTACTGGGTTGAAGCGACGGGCCGGATAGCCCAGCCGTCATGAAGGCGATCGCGCAGGGCAAACTCGTTTTTCAGCAGCCGCGTTGCCCGCTCCTCTTCTTCATCGCTGACCGCGGTGGCAATAATAAACGAACCGCCGGACTGGGGATGCCGCCCGTTCATCCAGGAGATGCCGCCCTCCTGCGCCAGCACGGTAAAAATGACATCCTCTTTCAGAACAAAAGCCCGCCCTTCATGGAGACTACCCCGGGCGGGCCAAAATGCAGGCGACGTATGTTCGTTCATCCGCGATCCTTATTGTCGGCGGGTCAGCTCCCGCTGAATATGATCCAGCAGAATATCGATGTTAATCGGCTTACGCAAAAATGCAGCGGCGCCCAGACTGAGTGCATACCGCTGCATATTTTCATCAGCATGGCCGGAGATAAAGAGTATTGGCGGTGGCGGCATGGCCAGCAACCGCAGCTTCTCAAACAGCTCGATGCCGTTCATGCCGCGCAGCTTGATGTCGGCGATCACCAGCGACGCGCCGGACAGGGCGAGAGGGTGGCTCAAGAACACCTCTGCCGAATCGAAGGTATCGGTAGCATACCCTTCCGATTGCAGCAGGTTACTGAGCCCGCTGCGAACAGAGCGTTCGTCATCAATGATGGCAATGCGCCACGGCAGCGTCATGCTGTCTTTCCTCAAACAAATCGTTACGCGTCGCGGCTTTCCTTCGCGGGCGCGGGGGGCGCAGTACCGCTGATTTTCGGTACGCATTCATGACGAAACCAGGCCAGGGTCAGCGGTTCGCGGCTCACCAGACGCCGTCCGATGGGGATCAGCTGTTCACCCACCAGCATGCCGAACAGGCCTAGCAGCGCGACGACCGGCGGCGCCGGGGAATGTACGTCGAGCAGGGCGTAAAGTACCCCAGCCGCGGCCCCGCACACCAGCGAAATAATCCAGGCCTTCATGATGACGCTCCGGTCGGGTGCTGAACGTGGGGAACCGTCACCTGCACGGCAGCCGGATTATCGCGGGATAAAAGATGACGCATCGCCTGTTCACCTGCCAGCATCCCCAGCAGGCCAATCAGCGCCAGCGCGGGCGGCGCGGGGGAGCGCACCTTCAGCACGGCATACATCAGGCCAATCAACACGCCTGCCGCAAGGGATATCAACCCTGTACTCATTGAGAACTCCAGAGAAAAAGGCGCGGCGAGCCGGATGAGGGACCAGCCCGCCGACGGGACTTAGCGAGCCGGGACCGGCGCTAAGGTGCGGTGCTCGCTCTTCTGGCGAGACGGCGCTTTGTGCACCATGGTGTAGGCGTAATCCACGCCCATGCCGTACGCGCCGGAGTGCTCGCGCACGATATCCATCACCGCGGTGTAGGTCTCTTTGCGCGCCCAGTCACGCTGCCACTCCAGCATCACCTGCTGCCAGGTCACCGGGATCACGCCCGCCTGGATCATGCGCTGCATCGCGAAGTCGTGGGCTTCTTTGGAGGTGCCGCCGGAGGCGTCTGCCACCATATAAATTTCGTAGTCGCCTTCCAGCATCGCGCACAGGGCAAAGCTGTTGTTGCACACTTCGGTCCACAGACCGGCGACAACCACTTTCTTCTTGCCGTTGGCCTTCAGCGCGTCACGCACTTTCTGGTCGTCCCAGGAGTTCATGGAGGTACGCTCCAGAATGTCCTGGCCCGGGAACACGTCCAGCAGTTCCGGATAGGTATTGCCGGAGAAGCTTTCAGTCTCAACGGTGGTGATGATGGCTGGGATGTTGAACACCTTAGCCGCTTTCGCCAGCGCCACGGTGTTATTTTTCAGCACCTGGCGGTCAATAGACTGCACGCCGAACGCCATCTGCGGCTGGTGGTCGATGAAGATGATCTGACAGTTGGCAGGGGTTAAGACTTCGAGCTTAGAAGTGGTCATAAGATTATCCAGTGAGGTTAAAGGTTAAAATCGCCGCGAACAGCACGCCGATAAAATCGCGTTCATCCTATGACCCACAGCGCTGTGGTGTAATTATCTCTTCGTATAGTTAACCTTAGGTATAGTTATACTTTGGTATACCTATCCTATTGTATAACTGGATCTTTGCCGAAACCGGTTCCCATAATCCTGACCATTCCCCTCTCAGTCAGGAGCAGTTATGGTTACCCTCGGTAAAGCCGATCTCATTCTGGTTAACGGCCAGTTTCACACCGTCGATCGCGAGAACCCCGTCGCGGAAGCCGTTGCCGTGCGCGACGGAAAATTTCTGGAAGTGGGTACCGTCGCCGAGGTGATGCAACACCACTGCGACGGCACTAAGGTGGTCGACTTAAAAGGCCACACCGCCATCCCCGGCCTGAACGACTCGCACCTGCACCTGATCCGCGGCGGGCTGAACTACAACCTCGAGCTGCGCTGGGAAGGCGTGCCGTCGCTCGCCGACGCCCTGCGGATGCTGAAAGAGCAGGCCCTGCGCACGCCGTCGCCCCAGTGGGTGCGCGTGGTGGGCGGCTGGAGCGAGTTCCAGTTTGCCGAGCGCCGCATGCCGACGCTGGACGAGATTAACGACGCCGCGCCGGATACCCCGGTCTTCATTCTGCACCTGTACGACCGCGCTCTGCTCAACCGCGCCGCGCTGAAGGTGGTCGGCTACACCAAAGAGACGCCAAACCCGCCGGGCGGGGAGATCCAGCGCGACGCCAACGGCAACCCGACCGGGATGCTGATTGCCCGTCCGAACGCCATGATCCTCTACGCCACGCTGGCCAAAGGGCCGAAGCTGCCGCTGGAGCAGCAGGTGAACTCCACCCGCCAGTTCATGCGCGAGCTGAACCGTCTGGGGCTGACCAGCGCCATCGACGCGGGCGGCGGCTTCCAGAACTACCCGGAAGATTACGAGGTGATCGCCGAGCTGCACGAGAAAAAGCAGATGACCATCCGCATCGCCTACAACCTGTTTACCCAGCGTCCGGGCCACGAGCTGGAAGACTTTGAAAAATGGACCGACATGCTCACGCCGGGCCAGGGCAGCGATTTCTTCCGCCACAACGGCGCGGGCGAGATGCTGGTCTTCTCCGCCGCCGATTTTGAAGACTTCCTCGAGCCGCGCCCGGACCTCGCGCCGGGCATGGAGGACGAGCTGGAGCGCGTGGTGCGCCATCTGGTGGAGCACCGCTGGCCGTTCCGCCTGCACGCCACCTACAACGAATCCATCAGCCGCATGCTGGACGTCTTCGAGAAGGTGAACCGCGACATTCCGTTCAACGGCCTGCACTGGTTCTTCGACCATGCGGAAACCGTTACCCAGGCCAACATCGACCGCATCAAAGAACTGGGCGGCGGCATTGCCGTCCAGCACCGCATGGCCTTCCAGGGCGAATACTTTGCCGAGCGCTACGGCATCGAAGCCACCCGCCACACGCCGCCGGTAGCGAAAATGCTCGAGACCGGCGTGCCGGTGGGCTTAGGGACGGACGCCACCCGCGTGGCGAGCTACAACCCGTGGACCGCGCTCTACTGGCTGGTCTCCGGCCGCACCGTCGGCGGGATGCTGATGTACGACCACAGCGCCCGCCTGGATCGCGATACCGCCCTGATGCTCTGGACCCAGGGCAGCGCGTGGTTCTCCAGCGAGCAGAACCAGAAGGGGCAGATCAAGGTCGGCCAGCTCGCCGACCTGGCGGTGCTCAGCAAAGATTACTTCCGCGTGCCGGAGGAGGAGATCAAGGGCATCGAGTCCGTCCTCACCGTGGTGAACGGCGATATCGTCTATGCCGCAGGCACCTTTGGCCCGCTCGCGCCGCCGGCCATTCCGGTCCTGCCCGAGTGGTCCCCGGTGGTCAAGGTGCCGGGCCACTACCGCAGCGCGCCGCCGCAGGCCGCACGCGTGGGTATCAGTGTGGCTCACCACTGTAGCGGCCCGTGCGGGGTTCACAGCCACCAGCATGACTTCGCCCGCACGTCAGCGATGCCGGTATCCGACGATAACGCTTTCTGGGGGGCGCTGGGTTGCAGCTGCTTTGCATTCTGATGAAACAAAATGACGCTTCGCCCCGGATCGATCCGGGGCTGTTCTTTCTGCGCCTGACCGGCAGCCTGCTGCTGCTGTACGTCCACGGCCTGCCGAAGGTGCTGCACTTCAGCGAAGAGCTGACGCGCATTGAAGATCCGTTCGGCTTCGGACCTTACGCCAGCCTGATCCCGGCGATTGTCGCCGAGGTGATCTGCCCGCTGTTTATCATTGCGGGCGTGTACACCCGCCTGGCGTGCCTGCCGATTATCGCCGTGCTGCTGGTGGCGATGCTGGCGGTCCACCCGAACTGGTCGATTGCCGAAGGGCAGTTTGGCTGGCTGCTGCTGATTATCTTCACCACCCTTGCCCTCACCGGGCCGGGCCAGTGGCGGCTGCAGCGTAAGGCAGCGGAGAGGTTCGCATGACCCAGGTTAACGACGTTCGCGACGCACACGTCGAGACGACGCCCGCACCGACGGTTTCACCCTGGCAGCCGCTGAGCCAGCCGGTGTTCCGCATGCTGTGGATCGCCACGGTGGTCTCTAACGTCGGCTCATGGATGAGCGACGTCGGCATCAACTGGAGCATGCTGACGCTCAGCGCCGATCCGCTGGATATCGCGCTGGTGCAGGCGGCGAGCAGCCTGCCGATGTTCCTCTTCGCCCTGCCGTCCGGGGTGATGGCGGACATCGTTGACCGACGTAAATACCTGCTCTTCTCCCAGCTGTGGGTGTTCATCGCCGCCGCCGGGCTGACGGTGCTCTCCTTCACCGGACACGTCACCCCTACCGTTCTGCTGTTGGCGACGTTCCTGCTGAGCGTGGGCGCGGCGATGAGCTCGCCGCCGTTCCAGGCGATTGTGCCCGATCTGGTGAGCAAGCCCGAGCTGGGTTCCGCCGTGGCGCTTAACTCGCTCGGGGTGAACATCAGCCGGGCAATTGGCCCTGCGCTGGGCGGTTTTCTGCTGTCGCTTGCCGGACCGTGGATGGTGTTTGCCCTGAACGCGCTCTCCGTGGTCGGCGTAGCGTGGGTGCTGTGGCGCTGGCGTCCGGCGCCATCCGTGCAGCGTTTGCCACCAGAGCACTTCTTCTCGGCGGTGCGCTCCGGCATTCGCTACGTGCACGCCGCGCCGGTGCTGCGCAACGTGCTGGTGCGTACCGTGGCCTTCTTCGTTTTCGGCAGCGCGGGTTGGGCCCTGCTGCCGCTGGTGGCGCGCCGCGAGCTGGGCTTAGGCCCGGCGGGCTACGGCGTAATGCTGGCCTGCATTGGCCTGGGGGCGATTGCCGGGGCCATTCTGCTGCCTCGCCTGCGCCAGCGGCTGAACGCCGACCGGCTGATGGTGGCCGCCAGCCTGACGTTTGCCCTCACCATGCTGGCGCTGGCGTTCGTGCGCCACGTCTGGCTGCTCAACCTGTTTGAGTTCTTCACCGGCTTCGCGTGGATTGCGGTGCTCTCGACGCTGAACCTCGGCGCGCAGCGCAGCGCCGCCCGCTGGGTTAAGGCCCGCGCACTGGCGGTCTACCTGACGGTGTTCTTCGGCTCGATGACCGCAGGCAGCGCCATCTGGGGGCAGATTGCCTCTCAGTTCGGCACCCCGACCTCGCTGGTGGTCGCCACGCTGGGGATGGTGCTGGCAAGCGCCACCGTGTTCCGCTGGAAGCTGGAGAAAGATCCTGATTTAAACCTCGACCTGAGCGGCCAGCCGCTGGACGGCGAGGAGATCGACCTGCCGAACGAGCGCGGCCCGGTGCTGGTCTCGCACGAGTACATCATTGACCCGCACAACGCGAAAGCGTTTTTGCAGGCGGTGCACGAGCTGCGCCGGGTGCGACGCCGCGCCGGGGCGATGAGCTGGGCGGTGTACGAGGATATCGAGCGCCCCGGCCTGTTTATCGAGACCTTCCTGATGGGCTCGTGGATTGAGCATCTGCGCCAGCAGGAACGCCACACCATGAATGACCTCCTGCTGCAGAGCCGCGTTCTGGCTTTTCATCAGGGCACAACATCACCGGCTATTCGCTACCTGGTCGCGCCGGTATAACCACAACCATCACCTGCACAGGAACACACTATGGCAACGTTTAAGGCAAAAGACGGCACGCAGATTTACTACAAAGACTGCGGCGCGGGCAAACCGGTTCTCTTCAGCCACGGCTGGCCGCTGGACGGCGACATGTGGGACAGCCAGCTGAACTACCTGGCCGAGCGCGGCTTTCGCGCCATCGCCTTTGACCGTCGCGGCTTTGGCCGCTCGGATCAGCCGTGGAACGGCTACGACTACGATACCTTTGCGTCCGACATTAACGACCTGATCACCACGCTGGATCTGCGCGACGTGACGCTGGTGGGCTTCTCCATGGGCGGCGGCGACGTGACGCGCTACATCAACAACTACGGCAGCGAACGCGTTGCCGGTCTTGCCCTGCTGGGCGCGGTCACGCCCATTTTCGGCAAATCCGATAGCTACCCGGAAGGGGTGGATCAGAGCGTGTTCGACGGCATTCGCGACGGGCTGCGTAAAGATCGCGCCCAGTTCATCAGCGACTTCGCCACCCCGTTCTACGGTATCAATGCCGGGCAGACCGTTTCCGCCGGTGCCCTGACCCAGACGCTGAACATCGCCCTGTTGGCGTCCCTGAAGGGCACCATCGACTGCGTGACCGCGTTCGGCGAAACCGACTTCCGCCCGGATATGGCGAAAATCGACGTGCCGACGCTGGTGATCCACGGCAGCAACGACCAGATCGTGCCGTTTGAAACGACCGGCAAGCTGGCGGCAGAGATGATCAAAAACGCCACGCTGAAGGTGTACGACAACGCGCCGCACGGCTTCGCGCTGACCCACCAGGATCTGCTCAACGAAGATCTGCTGGCGTTTGTGAAGGCGCTGTAATGTCGTCCAGGGGCATGTTGATCCGGCATGCCCTTATAGATCACTGTTTTAGGTAGTTATTCACTCAGGCTTACAATCCCGTAAAATTCATTCGCCAGGTTACTGAAGCCTGTAATTTTACTGGAGAGCATATGGACGCAGTTGAGCAAGACGTCAGATTCGAATGGGCAGACTTTTATCAGGCTTTTGCCTCTCAGCTACTGACCTGGCGAAATCGAAGAGAGGAGTTGGTGGCGGGTATTCACCGCATTGCTGCTGAGATTGGTAGTATGTCACACCTACAGGACAAGCCCGCTAATGGCGTCCCCCATCCTTTGAAAGACATTTGTCCTTTCACCACTATGGGCTTGTTTAATCGCTCGCTTACCGTTACCAACCGAAGAAATATCGCAGCCAGCCTGGCAAAACTGATAGGCGTACGCGAAAAGGTTCCTGAATCGTTCGACGGTATTCCGCTACTGAACAATCAGAAATCATGGTTCTTTGGCTATGAGAAATCACGTAAGCCTGAAGACATCGATACGCTGTGGGAAATGTTTTCTCAGGCAATCTCCTTCGCCGACACCCCAAACGCCGATCCCGCTGACTTCCTCTTTTCTTATGACGCCGCATCTAACGTGCGCAATGTGGGCTGGAACCTGACAATGGGATTGTACTGGCTACGCCCCTGGTTCTACCCTACGCTGGATAGCCAGTCTCAGTACTACATCCAGAAAGTCCTGAACATTAAAATCATTAAAAAAGGTGCCAAAGGGCGCTGTAGCGGACACAACTATCAGACCGTAGCCCTGGCGCTCAAAAAGGCTTTTACCCAGCCAAACTATCCGGTTCACTCCTTCCCTGAACTCTCTCTGGCGGCATGGAATATCGATTTGCAACAGTCAAATGATGAAGTCGAGCGGCTGACATGGAAAGCGTATTTGCTCAATAAGATCAAGGTGCTGTGCCTACGAAAAGACAGCCCCTTTTTCTCTTTGAGGGAGTTAAAAGAGGCCTATCTGGATGAGATTAAGGCGGATTATCCCAATAACAATACTATTGAATCATCCATTTCATATTATCTGCAAAAACTACGTGACGATGATGAACTGGAGTTTCAGACCCCCGGCAATTATGAATACCTCAACTTCGATAAAGGTGAATTGCAGAGCATCACCGAGGAAACGGTTGAAGAGAACGTGCCCGCGGAAATCCCCCACAAGCCTTACACGATAAGCAATTTGATCGATGAGGGCTGCTTTTTAGAAGAGGAAAAAATCCAATTCATCCTTCAGCGGTTACAGGCCAAAAAAAACCTGATCCTTCAAGGCCCGCCGGGAACCGGTAAAACCTGGCTTGCGCGCCGTCTGGCGTATTGTCTGATGGGCGAGGAAACCTCTAAGCGCATCAGCGCGGTGCAGTTCCACCCTACCCTCTCCTACGAAGACTTTATTCGAGGCTGGCGTCCTAACAATGAAGGACGTTTAGCACTGGTAGACGGGCCTTTTCTCCATGCAATCGACAAAGCAGTAAACGATCCGACAACTAAGTACGTGGTCATTATTGAGGAGATTAACCGGGGCAATCCTGCGCAAATTTTTGGCGAAACGCTGACGCTGATGGAGGCGGATAAACGTACGCCGAACGAGGCGCTTGAGCTCTCATATCGATCTGATATGGATGAAAAAACCTACATTCCTGAAAACCTGTATATCATCGGGACGATGAATATCGCTGACCGCTCGCTTGCTCTGCTAGACCTGGCATTACGGCGCCGCTTTGCGTTTATTGATCTAAAGCCCGAGTTTAACGACGCGTGGAAAAAATGGGTTAACCAACGGTTTAATGTGAGCCTGGAAACATTAGCCCTTATCGAATCCAAATTAACCGCGTTAAATGAAAAATTGTCCAAGGATGCGGCCCTGGGACCTCAATTTTGTATCGGGCATAGCTATGTTACCCCACCTGCGGGGTTGAAAATTGACGACGGGATGGCCTGGTACGAGCAGGTTGTCGAAACCGAAATCTGCCCTTTACTTGCCGAATACTGGTTTGATGCGCCGGAGAAAGTCCAGGATTCCAGAAAGGAACTTCTCAGCGTATGACCGATCTTGCTAAACGTGACGATACGCAGGCTCGGGCAGCTGTATCGCGTATTCCTTTGCGGAATATCTGGCTATTGATGCTGTACGCCTCCAGTCTGTTTCGCCACCACGGGCGCAGCATGGTTGCCGCTGAAAACAACCCGGAGGAGATCCCGGCGCTGGTGGCCAGGATCCTGCTTCACGAAGTGGAGCAGCGGCTGTTAAGGCATTTAAGTATGGGATACCAAACTCGCCGCGCCACGCTTAACAGGGTAAGGGGACGCATTGATGTTCTGCGCACAACCAGTCGACAATTGCTTGAGCGGGCACAGGTAGCCTGCCAGTTTCAGGAAATGACGCTGGACACACCACGAAATCGCTATGTTCGCTCTGCGTTAGAGCACCTTGTTCCGCTGCTCAGCAACGGCCCGCTGGCTGCGCAATGTCGCGCAATGGCAATCAATTTGCGTCGTCGTGGTATTGAGGGGGGTATGCCCAGTAAAGGTGAACTGCCGTCAATCACACGCTTTGGCCGCCACGATGCGGCGGATAAAGCCATGGTCGATGCCGCGAAGCTGGCATTTGAATTATGGCTACCAACCCAAACTGCGGGGCAAAAACTGTTGCCAACGCCGTCTGATGACCCTTACTGGATGCGCAAGCTGTTCGAGAAAAGTATGGCGGGTTTCTATCACTTCCATCTTCCCAAAAAAGACTGGACAGTCGCTGCCGGAAAAGAGTTGAAATGGGGATTAACGTCTCAAAGTGCAGGGAGCGAAAGTATTTTCCCAACCATGAACTCGGACATTATTCTTGAGCACAAGCAACCTGCACAGCGCGTCATCATCGACACCAAATTTAATAACATTCTGACTAAAGGCTGGTATCGCGATAAGAGCTTGCGCAGCGGTTATATCTACCAGATTTATACCTATCTGCGAACGCAGGAGAACCGAACAGATCCATTATCTCTCCGTTCAGCTGGATTATTACTTCATCCAGCCGTCGATGTAATGCTCTACGAATTCGTTGAGGTACAGGGGCATAAAATCCACTTTGCCACCGTAGATTTAGCAGCAGATGCCGCCACAATGACTCAGCAATTATTGAAATTAGCGCGTGATTGCTGTGGGATAACTGACGTGAATTAAGTTCTGAAGTGGACGCCTGCATGACAGGCGCCCATTTCTCTTAGTTCGCCGGAGCCGGACGCTCCAGCCGCTCATTCTCTGCACGGCTATTTTCTACATGATGCCGACGCTCCGCCAGCAGCCGACAAATCTCCGCATGCTTCTCTTCGGTAAAGGTAAAGCGCGACATAAACCCCATTCGGATCAGCGAGCCTATCGCCGGTAACAAACAAATGCCGAAGAACAGCCCCGCCAGCACGCTATCGCTCTGGGCCTGCGCCTGCGGCACGTAGCCAATCATCGTCAGAAACACGCCGATTAACCCGCCGCCCACCGCCACCGACATCTTGCCGGTAAAGGTCTGCCCGGAGAAAGTGATCGCCGCGCAGCGCTTGTTAGTGTGGTACTCCGCGTACTCGATGGTGTCGGCAATCATCGACGAGGTGAGGATGTTGGTCATCATCACGAACAGCGTGCTCAGGCCAAGCAGAATGAACAGCATCGTCACCTGCTGATAACCGACAAACCACATCACCACGCGCACCGCCACGTCCAGCCCGCAGAGGATCATAAACAGCTTCCGCTTCTGCATCCGGCGCGTCAGCATCGGGGCGACCAGGCACAGCACCGCCGCCACAATCCCCATCACGCCAATCGCCATCTGCAGGCTGCCGTCGCCCAGATTATTGATAAAGAAGTAGATATACAGCCCGCCCGCCACGTTGTGGAACACGCAGAAAAAGAACGACAGCAGGACGATAAACAGCGGCTTGTTCTGGCGCAGGTTGTGGAAGGTGTCGCGGATGGTCACCTTTTCCGGGCTCGGCGGCACGCGCTCTTTGATCTGCATAAAGCCGTTGAGCATCAGCGGCAGGCCCACCAGCATCATCACCAGCGCCGCCATAAAGTAGCCTTTATCGTTGCTGTACTGGGCGAAGAACGCCGCCAGCTTCGGGAAGAAGATGTTGGCGCAAGCGATCCCGGCGTTCACCCCGAGCATCGCCGCCGTCACCGCGCGGGTGCGCTGGCCGGAGTCGTTGGTCATCACCGACGACATCGACCAGAACGGGATATCGGAGATGGCGTACAGCGTCCCCCACAGGATATACGTCACCCCGGCGTAGAGGATTTTGGTGGTCATGTCCGCTTCGATTTTATAGAACGACAGCAGCGTGACGCCGGTGATCAGCAGCGGCGCGATCAGCAAAAAGTGGCGAAACTTGCCGAACCGGCTGTTAATGGTGTCCATAATGCTGGCAAACAGCGGATCGTGAACCGCGTCCCACGCGCGGGCAATCAGGAAGATGGTGCTCGCCGCCAGCGCCGAGATCCCCAGCACGTCGGTGTAAAAATAGTTAATAAACGAACCCACTAAACCAAAGCTAAAACACTGACCTAAACCATAGCCAAAGTAGGACCATAACTCGCGAGACGGTATTTTCATTGTCGTTGCCATAGTGCGTACCTGGTTGCCCGGCGACAGCGCGCCGGGTCGTTATTATTAGCCCTGCGGATCCGGGGCGATTTTGCGCAGTTTCTGCATCAGCGCAATTTCAGCGCGTGAAAACGGGATACCGTTCTCCTCGAACACGTCGTGGAACCAGAGGCGGCAGTAGTCCGTGGACTCCTTCATCACCACCGGCCACGGCAGCCAGGTCTGAGTTTTACCGCGCACCAGCCCCCACTGATACGGCGCGACCTTTGCCATGTACATCAGCGGGAGCTGCTCTTCGATGGTGCCGCCCACGTGACGCGCCAGCCATTCGGTGCAGAAGATTGGGCGGCCCAGCGCCTGAAGTTGCTGGATAATCGCCGTCATGCGCCCGGTATTGGTGTAGGCGTGATAGCTCACCACGTCCGAGAGCGCCAGCGCGGTCTGGTCCAGCGGATGCTGAAAGAACGTCTCGCCCTCCTCTTCCGGCGGCAGACGCCACGCGCAGACGGTGAGCGGCTGGGTCGGATCTTCTTCACGCACCCACTGGAATGCGAGCTTCATCAGCGCGTGGGCGCAGGTCTCCAGCTTCGCGTCGTACTGCACCTCCTGCGTGCCCGTCGCGAAAATGCCTCGGTTGCCCGGCTCGTTATAGAGATCCCACAGCAGCACGCGCTTATCGTCGCGGAACTGGCGGACAACGTCGCGGATATAGCGTTCAATGTCTGCCCAGCAGTCCGGATTGCAAACCTTGTCGCGCCCCGGGCTCGCCGCCGCCTGGCTGTTGTGCTTGCCCGGCACCGGCGGCTTTTGCGGGCCGAGGTACGGCTCGTCGCCGGAGAAGCCGCAGTCGTCCATCAGGGTCAGCATGGTGCTGAAGCCGTGACTGTCGGCAATCGTCAAAAAGCGGTCGATGCGCGCCATCAGCCCGTCGCGGTCGTGCTCCCAGACGATAAACGGCAGGTTGATGCGCAGGGTGTTATAGCCCGCGTCCGCCGCCCAGCCCAGCTCGCGCTCGATGGTGCTGGCATCAAAGGTCTCTGCCTGCCAGATATCGGTCCAGTTCACCGCCGTCGACGGCAGATAGTTAAACCCGCACAGCCAGCCCTTCTGCTGATACCACGCCTGTGCCTGCTCCCTGCTCCACTGCTCTTTCATTACGCGTCCTCTTACTGATAATATTTAGCTAATAAATATTAGTTGCAGGATAAATGCGCAAATCACGGCGTTTAGAAAAGCGATGTCCCTCACAAAGTTCACGCTTCGATGATTGAGAAACGTGATCGACGGCGCGGAAGCGTGCGGTTAGGGTATGATGCGAATTCGCGAAAGGGAGAGGACGGATGAAGCGAAAAACGAAAGTGACGATGAACGATATTGCGCGGGCGGCAGGGGTGTCGCAGGCGACGGTATCGCTGGTGCTTAACCAGTCCCGCAACATCAAGCTCAGCGACGACACCCGCCAGCGGGTGATTGGCGTTGCCACCGAGCTCGGCTACGACCGCCTCCCCGCCGTTCACGCTCCGCGCAACCAGGAAGAGATCGCCCTGCTGGTCAGCTCGCTGCAGAGCTTCGACCCGTTTATCGACGCCATCAGCCAGGCGCGGGAAGCCGCGTGGCGTAACGAGACCCTGCTCACCGTCTACGACTACGGCGACGACATCGAGCTGGCGCTGAACATCATCCGCCAGCTGGAGAAGCGCAACTGCATCGGGATTATTCTCGCGTCTCCGGTCACCACGCTGGTGGACATGACGGCCTTCCAGGACTGCACCCGCATCCCGCTGGTGCTGCTCAACCAGCGCGATCCCGGCTCGCCGCTGCTGCCGTCGTTTATTCCGGACGACTATGCCAACGCCTTCCAGGTGACTAAACACCTCATCGCCTGCGGGGCCACGCGCATCGCCCACATCACCGGCGAGAGCTGGATGGAGGCCTCGCGCCAGCGTCTGGCGGGCTACCAGGCGGCATTACAGCAGGCCGGACTCGCGTGTGACGACGGCCTGGTGCGCCAGACCAACTGGCAGTTCAGCGAGTCCTTCACCGCGACAGCTTCGCTGCTGGAACTGGCCGAGCGCCCGGACGCCATCTTCTGCGCCAGCGACTGGCTGGCGATTGGCTGCTACCAGGCGCTGGCGGTGAATGGCGTGCGTATCCCGCAGGACATGCTGCTGGCGGGCTACGACGACCAGAAGATTTCCGAGCAGCTCACCCCGCCGCTGACCAGCATCCAGTTGCCTTACAGCGAGCTGGGACGGCTGGCGGTGGAGTACCTGTGCAATCAGGAAGATGCCGCCACGCACGTGACGCTGGCGGGCAGGCTGAAGGTGCGCGCCTCAAGCCTCGTCTGAGGTAAACACCATGCCCGCGTAGGGCTTCTCGCGACACGCCGCCAGCCGCGCGGCGAGGCTGCCGACGTGCAGCTCCAGCTTGTGCCCGTCCGGGTCGAGAAAATAGAACGATGCCCCCTCGCTTTTGTTCTGCTTCCAGACGGTGACGCCCGCCTGCTCAAGCCTTTGCGAGAACGGTTCAAAATCCGCTTCCGCCACGGTAAACGCGTAGTGGGTATAGTCGCTCTCCTGCGGCGGCACGTACCGGCGCGCCTCGTCGTACGACAGGCAGACCCACAGATCGCCGCAGGTGAGATAGGCCCCGGTATTCCAGCGGGCGTGCAGCGTCAGCCCCAGCAGCTCGTGCCAGAAGGTGACGCTTTTTTGCAGGTCGCTGACCGCGAGGGTCAGGTGGTTGAGTGATTGCAGCATGACGTGCCCTTTTGTTTTTCGCGCCGGACGTGGTACGGTAAAGAGATGAACATAAACCACGCCGTCCTCACCGTAAACCGCTGGTGGCTGCCTTCTTAAAGGCGGCACGGAGTAGTTTTCCCCATTTTCAGATAGCCGCCGAAAGGCGGCTTTCTCACATCTAAGACCCCTTTCGGCATTACAACGTTAAGGAGTCTTTATGAACGCACCAACTATCCTCACCGGCGACCGCCCAACCGGCCCGCTGCACCTTGGCCACTTCGTCGGATCGCTGCGCCAGCGCGTGGCGCTCCAGCAGACGCACAGCCAGTTTGTGCTGATTGCCGACCTGCAGGGTCTGACCGACAACGGCAGCAACCCGCAGAAAATTCGCGACAACATCCCCGAAGTGCTGGCCGACTACCTCGCCGCCGGCATCGACCCGAATCTGACCACGATCTGCCTGCAGTCCGCCCTGCCCGCCCTCGCCGAGCTGACGATGCTGTATATGAACATCGTCACCGTCGCCCGCGTGGAGCGTAACCCGACGGTGAAGAACGAGATTGCGCAGAAAGGCTTCGCCCGCTCGCTGCCGGTCGGGTTTATGGCCTACCCCATCAGTCAGGCGGCGGACATCACCGCGTTCAAGGCCGAGTGCGTGCCCGTCGGCGACGACCAGCTGCCGATGATTGAGCAGACCAACGAGATCGTCCACAAGATGAACAGCCTGCTGCCCGCCCCGGTGCTGCGCCACTGCAAGGCGATGCTGAGCGACACCAGCCGCCTGCCCGGCATCGACGGCAGCGCCAAGATGTCGAAATCGCTGGGCAACACGCTGCACCTTTCGGCCAGCGAAGAGACCATTCACCGCGCGGTCAGCGCCATGTACACCGACCCGAACCACCTGAAGGTGAGCGACCCGGGGCAAATTGAGGGGAACGTGGTGTTTACCTATCTCGACGCGTTTCACCCGGACAAGGAGAAAGTGGCGGCGATGAAGGCGCACTATCAGGCGGGCGGGCTGGGTGACCGGGCGTGCAAGAACGAGCTGGAGGGGTGTTTGCAGGAGCTGATTGCGCCGATGCGGGAGCGGAGGGCGATGTATATGCAGGACAAGGGAGAGCTGATGGCGATGCTGAAGCGCGGGACGGAACGGGCGCAGGGGGTGACGCAGGCGACGTTGAGGGAGGTGAAGGTTGGGCTGGGGGTGCCGGTATTTAGTTAAGTTAGGTTTAGCGGTGGAGTGCGTGGGATGGGCATGAAGCCGCTAACTCGATTATTACGTAAATTAACAAGGCGCAATAAAATCTGAAATGCATTATTAGCCATTGTCGTTTGTTATTCTGTTAAGAGCGCTATATTTATAGACTCTTAATATTTTAAACGCCACGGCAACTGCTATGAGTAAGTTTATTATTTCCATGCTGAATACGTTACTTTGTGTTTTTGTAATTGTGTTATGCCTCATATGCGTGGGCGTCACTGATAACTGGAAAGAATGCACTATAGCTATAATCATCACTTTAGGATGCGCACATTTCATGGCCGTTTTACTGAATCGTGTATTGCCTCATAAGTTATCTATCTTAGAAGGAATACTGCAATTATTGGGAGGACCACTATTAGTTATAGGAGCAATTGTGTGCTTTGATGTATTCGAACCCTGGCCGTTAAAAATCATTGGGATGTTTGCGTGGATTGTTTTGATTTTCTTTGTACCTTCAATAATAAGTCCCAGACGCTAATTCGGTCTATTAATCAATGTCTACGTCATTTCTTCACCCACGGAATCCAACATAATGTACCCCACTCTTTCGCAGGTCATTGAGGTTGTACGTCAGTCCTCGGGACATCATCGCAAGCGCATTGATGAGAACACCCTAATCGAAGCCGACCTCGATATATGCGGCATGGATGGCGATGCCCTGATTGAAGACTGCGAGGAAGCGTTTGGCGTTACGCTCGTCACTGAAGAAGATGGTTATGAGAAAATTTTTTCCCTCGCTGAAAACGAGTTTCTTTTTAGCACCGAGGGCATAGATTACTTTGGTTTATGCCGCTTGATTCGCAGGTTACGAGGCATTCCCGAACCTGTGATACGCGATTTAACCGTTGGCGAACTCCATGCTGTACTGGTTAAGGCTGTTAGAGAACAAATACATCATGATTGAGTGACATTTTGCGTAGTGCGGCATGTGCTCACATGCCCGCACTCGTTAGTTTGAGTTTAAACAGCCTTCCCACTCCCACGCTTAATCACCGGAACATCACCTGTATCATTCAACGCCCCCGGAAAGGTCTTCAGCCACTGCGCGACTTTCTGCTTATTGATATTCACCACGCTCATACCTTCCAGGCATCCCCATAATTCTCTTGTATGCTGCGGCGTAATCACAATGCAGTCTTTCATGGCGCGGATTTTTACGGGCATGCCGTCGATAAAGCCCGCACGGGTTAACCACTCGCCGCCCAGAAGAAGGTATTTCATATCTATGCGCGCATACAGTTCGCAGCAGGCGGCACTGTCCTGCGGCGTTTCCGCGCGGGGATGGACGGGCGCCGCGTTGGGCTGGTTGCCGTGCAGACGGCGGGCGCTGTTTTTGCGTACCAGCTCGCGGTTTTCAATCATGCCGGTGAAAGCGTCTGATTCTGTTTTGCAAATAGTAAACTCTGGCTTAAAATTCGTCGCAGCCATTTTCAACTCCTTCATAGTTGTTTGTGGTTAGCGGTATGGGGGTGTTGCAGCACCTTCATATCGCGAGTTCTCTCTTTAAATATTCCTTGATACTTCCTTTGCCGTACGGCGTAATTTCTGGTGCTCATTATAACGTGCTGAATATAGATACAGCGGTTTGGGTTGGGGGAAATTTGGAATTTGCGAGGGGGATTCAGGAAATAGTGTTATGTGCGGTAAGGTCATGTTTTTGTTGATTGTGGGTTGATTGGTCCGGGTTTTGCGAGCATCATCGCAATTATTTACCTTCTTCCGTAACGCGATGGCTTCCAGCAAAACTCTCGAACAGGCAATTGCCGACATCACCATCTGGCGCAAAGGCGAATAGCGAGCGCCGCATAAGCCCTTTTTGCTTCTGTATGTTCTGGCGAACTATCAGCAGGGGCATACGTGACTGTTTGATTACGGAACCGAGCTCCACGAAAAGCTGCTTAGTCTGGTAGAACGCTTAGGTCCACAGATAAAGGCTCATTACCCGAATATGCCTTTCTGGCGGCTCAAAGGGGATAGATTTTGGGATCTGAAGAATACTGAGTTCTGTTCGACCAATGGCAGTAAGCAACCGCCCGTTAAAGAACTTGTGGAACATAACGTCGCAGGCGGGTTTGATGAAGAACACTTTGCGCTACTGGGTAAGAACAAAAACCTGATCGGCTCGCTGGCGCAGCAGATCCTTGAAGCGCACTTTCCTGAAAGCATTCAGGAAGAGCTCGCGGATGAGATGGGTTTTGATATCCAGCAGATCCGTAAGGTTCGCGATCCGCTGTTCCGCCAGCAGGTGCTGCGAGCTTATAACTATGAGTGTGCAATCTGCGGGTTTAACATGCGACATGATAACGCCTCTGTTGGACTTGAAGCCGCGCATATCATGTGGAAGCAGTTTGGCGGACCATGTGAGATCCCGAACGGACTGACGTTGTGTGCAATTCATCATAAGGCGTTTGATAAGGGATCAATTTGACTGGATGAGAGTATGCGGGTGCTCGTGTCTGAGGCGGTGAATGGGAATGGGATTGTTGGGCGGTTGTTCTGGGATTTTGCAGAAAAGCAAATTGCGCTGCCGGTGGTGAAAGGGAACTATCCAAAGGAGGGATATGTGGAGTGGCATCGTAGGGAGGTGTTTAGAGGATGAGTGCGAAGGCCGGACTCGCCTTTTCTTTTAATTTATTGAAAATTAATGGGTTGTGAGGATTTATTTTGAGGATTTGCCCCCAGAATGGGCACTGTATTTCATTACTTGGAAGAAGATCACAGAATTAGCAATTAAGCGTATCAGATTCCATTATCTTTTTTCATCGCACAATTAAATTCATCCTGAACCTGCTGAAGACGTTCAATGATTTTATCAAACCCGTCAGGCTCCTTAAAAAACATTCCGCCCTCAATAGCAATTCGATGATCTTCAGCGATAGCAGCAAGGCGCCCCGAATCTTCCGGGACCAGACATAGCTCACCTTTTGCAACCAACGTATAATCAACACCAGCAAAGGGCCAGCGCTGCTGCTTCATTTCAATCACGTTATGCATTGCTTCTTTTGTATCATAAAGATCGGCAAACTGATGCTGTAACAGGCAATCAACATCGTACCAGTGGCGGGATAGACGTTCTGCATTTAGCTCTTTTTCCTGGGTACAAAACTGATGCAGTGCGGTAATTTTTTCCCAGAGAATATAACCTGGGTTATATGCCTGGACTGTTGCAGATGGCAACTCCAGCTCACCCAGCTCTTTTATTTCGGATAAATAACTGCTTACCGTTATTGTATCCGTCGGCTTTCCCCGATTGCGACCACCGAACTCCAATAAGATATGATCTCGCTGGTAAGCCGCAGCATCAGCGTGAACACGAGGAAAGAATATATCGACCTTTTCTCCCCTACTTTCCGCCTCTAAACGAGCCTCCAGGCCGGAAATACCATAAGACTGGAAACGCTGATTGAGTTTTACCACTAACTCCGCGGTCCATTCTTCTAGTCTTGCTTGCTGTTGGTCACGAAAGCGTTGATTCTGGCTTCGACTACGGGTATTTGCTTTCCAGGCTTCTTGTTCCTGTTCTTCTGAATGACCAGCAAGTTCCGCCCAGTGAATCGATAAATCGATATCTTCAGAAAAGCGCTCAATCACATTCCAGCACTTGCTTAATGAGGTTCCACCTTTAAAAGCGACTGAGTATGGACGAAGAAATCCTTCATCAAACAAAAGACGTAGGATCTCTGTAACCCAGAGATCCTTTTCCAGAAAACTCGCCCCCAGACTCAATGGGTGCTTCTGTGCAGCATAAGTGAATATTTCCTGAAGTTGGTCCCGGCCTTCTTCAGTTTTATAGAATTCAAAGATGCCGCTCATCAGATAGCCTGCCGAAAGAGTTCAAGCTGAGTACGCCATCCCTGAAGAGCGGGTTCACTCACCAATTTCTTAGCAATGGCCGCGCGAGTTTCCCGGGAAGAGATATTAAGACGGCTAAAAGCATTTTTGATTGCTTCCAGACGGGCATACTTTCCACTCAGGCTCAGCAACCCACGTAACAACTCCCCTTCAGGCCGATTCAGCCACTTCAGTTTACTTTCTGACTTGTGCTGAACAATCACAGTCTCGTTGCCAACCTTAAACTCTCTAGTTGGACCATTCGACCAGTAAATACGCTTAACCGGAGCTTGCGTCTGCATACCCAGCCGATAAGCAGCTTCCAGCCCCTGAATGGTAATTTTATAGCCACGCTCTTTAGCCCATGCAGCTACTACCTTTTCAGCACTGGTTACGATCTTGATGGAAGGAATATTCTTGAGTGGTTTCGGTCGCGCGTAAAATCCTCGATCCACGCGAACAATCATGCCTTCTTTTGCCAGACGACTCATAGCCTGCTGTACAGATGCGCGACTTCCCAGCGGGTAGAACCCACTGATAGAAAACGGTATACCTCGTCTCATGCGATTAATCCGCTGACGGACCAGTGCTATAACAGACATACGCACTCCTTAACCTTAAATGACATACGACAGACTATGTGGAATCATTATAGCCCTTATACCATGGGGATTTCAAGGGTGTTTACGTCAGCAAAAGGTAGTCTATCAAGGCCATCATATTTCGTTAAAAAGTTTTTTCACAAAAACAGTATTGGTTCAGATAATTTTGAACTTAAATCAATGCCATAAGAGGAATGCACAGGTAGAACATTATTTAGAGGGCGATATGAAAATATTTATGGATAAAGAAGCAAGAATTTATTAGGATATTATTACTAACATGTTGACTTATTTGAAAAATTATGCTAAGCTCTGCCACGCATTGCGATACTGCGAGTGCAAAGCACCGAGACGCGTAAGCGTTCGCTAATCGCAATGCGTGGCAGAATAAAAGCTTTAAATTTGAATAAACTTTTAACTTGCAAAAATATATTTTTAATACTCATTTTATTTGTTCTCCATTATTTATTATCGGATGGTACAGTTGTTGATTACCTGAAACAACTAACAGGATGGCTAATTATACCATTGATACAATCATTAATAAAACCAAAAATATAAATCCTGTTAATTTTTAAAGGACGCCGTTATGGCGTTCTTATTTCTACATTCTTAATCAGCATCAGGAATTACCTCAAAAGACATTCAATCATTCTTTCATTTTACCTAGTCTTCGTCGGGACTTATTTTATACAATTGTTCATGATATATTTAGTAATTCAAGTAAAAGATTAAGTCTCTATTCTCCTCCATTTTTTTATTAATAACTTCTATAAAAAAGAGAACATACATAATATAAGCATAACCCTCCGCCAGGAAAATCGTGATTTTAACTCCAGCCATATCGTTCTGTTCAGCAGGGTTTTACACCATTTTTTCTATGCCGGACTCGCCTTTTCGTTTAATCTATTGAAAAGTAATGGGTTGTGAGGTTTTGTTTGGGGGGGATGCCCCAGAATTGGCACTTTATGTCATTACTTGGAAGAAGATCACAGATTTTATAAATAACAAAATTAGATCAAACCTGACAGCCACTGATTATTTATAAAAATATCTGTACAGTTTGAGCTGATATAGTTAACTCGTCAACATCAGGCAAAACTGGTTGAGATCGGCGACCTCTAACCAGTTTAACCGCAAGGACTCTGAGTTTTTTTCGTCCATAAATTGCCTGTCTTTGTTGTTGGAATGAACACATCAACGGGCAGTTACACAATTAAAACTACAGACTCGAGGCCAGCTTGAGTAATTCACTACAAACAAATCCGATATTGTTTCCAGCAAAATAGCACTACTATTTACTCTCCGATCATTCGTTGCATGCTTTGCGTCCAGGATGCTTTGAATGCTGAGTCTCCTGCGAACAGCTTATAAAGTTCCAGCTCATCCTTACGTCGTTGCAACATAATCTCTTTGAGCATCTTTTCAAAAGCCAAGTTTCTGTTATGTGGATCAGGATTATTTTTATACTTAGTCTCAAAATCAGGGTGATTACGAATGCTCGGTGATGCTGCCAACTTACTGATTTAGTGTATGATGGTGTTTTTGAGGTGCTCCAGTGGCTTCTGTTTCTATCAGCTGTCCCTCCTGTTCAGCT